>CADBXF010000016.1:195202-222033 GCA_902798585.1 uncultured Lachnospiraceae bacterium | reverse complement strand
AGAAGATCCTGATTAGGACCGAAAGGCTGAAGCACACGAGCAAGACCGCCATCCGTGACGTCGAGCTTTTTGTCGCGGACGATCCGGAGTTCACGAAGTTTGTTGATCCGCATAAGGGCAATACCAAGTATTCGCTTCCGAAAACCGGCGAGATCGGTATCAGCCTCAAACTTGCCGAGAGTAATTCCCTTTCCGTCGGGGATATGATCACGCTCGAATACGGAGAAGAGGGAAGAACGGTCAGCGGAAAGATCGGCTACATATTCGATAATTACACATATCACTACGCCATCATGAGCAAAGACACCTATGAAAGTGTTTTTGGAGAAGAATACGAACCGAACAGCGCGCTCGTCCGCGTGCCGGACGAAAAGTCCTATGAATACGGCTCGGCGATCGGATCTTCCGAGAACATCCAGGCATGGAACATCATGGCCGAGGGCAGGAAAAACTTCTCGGAAACGATGGAGAAGATGAACTATGTGGTGATCCTCGTCATCGTGTGCGCCGCACTTCTGGCGTTTATCGTGCTGTTTAACCTCAACAACATCAACATCTCCGAAAGGACCCGCGAGATCGCGACCCTGAAGGTCCTCGGCTTTAAGCGGGGAGAGACGGGAAGTTATGTATTCCGCGAAAACTTTATCCTATGTCTGTTCGGATTTGTCTTCGGGATACCGATGGGCATTTTCCTTCATCGATTCGTCATCTCGCAGATCAAGATGGACATCGTGGCCTATAAGATCCTGATATTGCCGAAAAGCTACATTTACTCGCTTCTGCTGGTCATGCTGTTCTCGCTTCTTGTCGACCTTCTGATGCGAGGAAAGATCCGCCGGATCGACATGACCGAATCCCTGAAAAGCATTGAGTAAAGGGCATTTGTAACAAAGTTAAAAAAGGGGCATCCATCAGGATGCCCCTTCGGTTTACAAATTCAGATGTCAGGATAAGATCAGTCGTCTGTTCCTGTAGCAGCGACCGGAGCCTGAGTAAACTCTGCCTTCTTCTTGGCAAGCTCTTCTGCCTTCTTTGCTTCTTCCTCAGCCATCTGAAGAGCAAGTTTTGCTTCTTCTTCAGCTTTTCTTGCAGCGGCCATGGCTTCTTCAGCACGCTTGGCGGCAGCTTCTGCCTTTTCTCTTGCCTTCGCGGCAGCGATCTTGGCAGCTTCTTCGGCTTTCTCGGCAGCGACTCTCTCGTCTTCTTCGAGTTTTCTCTTATTGGCGATCTCGTAGATCTCCTCAGCCTTCTTGGTCTGCTGTTTAGCTTCCTCGGCCTTCTTCTCGGTTGACTTTACGAGTTCCTCGGCATGAGTTGCGGCATTCTTAGCTTCCTTCTCGGATTCCTCGGCAGCTTTTCTTGCTTCTTCACGGGCTCTTCTTGCCGTGAACTTCGCATCCTGCTCGGTCTTCTTCTGAGAAGCGAATCTTACTGCCTCATTTGCCTTCTTCATGGCGGCTCTTGCGACCTGCTCAGCTTCGTTAGCGGCTGCCTGTGCATCTTTGGCGGCCTCCATGGCTGCGAGGTACTCTTCCTCAGCGGTCTTGGCTGCCTCGGCAGCTTCGTTCTCGGCCTTAACGGCAGCTTCGAGAAGTTCGCCGGATTTTGCTACGGCATTTCTTGCTTCCTCGGCTTTAGCGGCTGCATCGGTTGCTTCCTGAACGGCACGTGCCTCGCGGGTCTTCGCCTGGTTGAACTCGAGCTGTGCTTTTTCCGCGGCGATCGTTGCAGAAGATTTATTTCTGTTGAAAGATCTTCTCAGCGCTTCCGGATTTACATTCTCCATCTCGTTATTTCGTACGATAGTTCCCGGACGGCCTTGCGGTGTCGGGTTCGGAACGCGGATCCCGCTTGTCGCTTCCTGGAAAGAACGGACCGTTCTTGTGTTCTGAACGACAACGGCTGACTCTTTGTTTTCTTCCTCAGCCTTTGCAGCGGCTTCCTTGGCCTTGCGCTCTTCTTCCATCTGCTTGCGGTACTCGATCTGAGCTTTTGCAGCAGCGGCACGTTCTCTTGCCAGCTGCGCTGCCGATGAATTCTTGGCATCCGCAGCGAAGAACTTGCGGCCTTTCTTTTCTTCCGGATCTTCCGGCATGTTCCCGAGGGAACCGCCTGCTCCTGATAATTCGACCGCCGGACGGGTAAATTTCCCATCTGATTTACCGGTCAATGCATCGAAAAAATTTGACATACCTACCACCTTGTACCCAAATATAAAAATACAATAACTATTTTCATTATACACGGCTGACAGGCAATTTCAATAACGAACACACGTTTTTCACACTTGTATTTAGGCAAATATGATAAAATTGTCCGTAGATCAGAGGAAAAAGGTGCGAAAATGAAGATACACGGATTAATGAAAATGACTCTTCTGGACTTTCCGGGACAGGTGGCATGTACGGTATTCCTGGGCGGTTGCGACATGAGATGCCCCTTTTGCCACAACTCGGAGCTTTTGGATATGAATGCCCCGGAAGTCATGGATGAAAATGAGCTATATGATTTTCTCTCTAAGCGGAAAGGACTTCTCGACGGCGTGGTATTTACCGGCGGCGAGCCGCTTCTTCGCCGTGACATTGCGCCCGTGATGCAAAAGATCCGGGAAATGGGTTTTAAGATCAAGCTCGACACGAACGGAAATCATCCGGACCGGCTTAAGGAGCTCGTTTCTTCCGGCCTGGTCGACTATGTCGCGATGGATATTAAGAACAGCCCGGAAAAATACGGAGTTACCATCGGCCTTCCGGATTTTGATATATCCAAGGTCAAAGAAAGCGTGGAGTTCCTTTTGGAGGGGAAAGTGCCCTATGAATTCCGCACGACCGTGGTCAGACAGTTCCACGACGAGGAGTCCATGAAGGCGATCGCAGGGTGGATCTCGGGAGCAGACCGCTACTATCTGCAGGGTTTTGTGGATAGAGAGACGGTAAAATTCAGTGGATTGGAAGCCTGTTCGAAGGAACAGATGCAATCCTTCCTGGAAATCGTAAAATCGAGTGTAAAAGAAGCAGATCTTCGTGGGGTCTGACGAAAAAATCAAATACGTAATGAAAACGTAACATACAATATCTTGTGTTTGGGCATTTTCTCACTCACAAGATATTGACTTTTTAGCCTGTAGTGGTATCGTTGATATATCAACCGTTAAGGGGTGGCGAAAAGGTTATCGCAAAGACCTTCGCAAAAACAATATTTGGAGGAGCGGGCTATATGTATCGGGTATCAAAGAGAGACGGAGTAGTAGTAGATTTTAACGTAACGAAGATCAGCGCAGCTATCGAGAAAGCATTTATCGCATGTAACAAATGTTGCAAAGGCTTATATCCTTTACAGAAAAAATCGTGAGAAGGTCCGTAACGTCAGAAATGCGATGCTCAACTATAAGGACATCGTTGATAACTATCTGCAGATCAACGACTGGCGTGTAAAAGAGAACTCCACCGTTACATACAGCGTAGGCGGTCTCATCCTTTCCAACTCCGGTGCCATCACGGCAAACTACTGGCTCTCTGAGATCTATGACGAAGAGATCGCGGAAGCACACAGAAAAGCCGAGATCCACATCCACGACCTTTCCATGCTGACAGGTTACTGCGCAGGATGGTCCCTCAAGCAGCTCATCCAGGAAGGCCTCGGCGGCGTAGTCGGTAAGATCACATCCGCTCCGGCAGGCCACCTCTCCACACTCTGCAACCAGATGGTCAATTTCTTAGGTATCATGCAGAACGAGTGGGCAGGCGCTCAGGCATTCTCTTCCTTCGACACATATCTGGCTCCGTTTGTTAAGATCGACAACCTGACCCAGAAAGAAGTTAAGCAGTGCATCCAGAGTTTCGTATACGGTGTAAACACGCCAAGCCGCTGGGGCACGCAGGCGCCGTTCTCGAACATCACCCTCGACTGGACGGTTCCGGCCGATATGGCAGAGCTTCCGTGTCTGATCGGCGGCGAGGAGATGGACTTCTGCTACAAGGATTGTAAGAAGGAAATGGACATGGTCAACAAGGCATTTATCGAGACCATGGTGGAGGGCGACGCCAACGGCCGCGGCTTCCAGTACCCGATTCCGACCTACTCCATCACGAAGGATTTCGACTGGTCCGATACGGAAAATAACCGTCTTCTCTTCGAGATGACCGCGAAGTACGGCACGCCTTACTTCAGCAACTATATCAACAGCGATATGCAGCCGAGCGATGTGCGCTCCATGTGTTGCCGTCTGCGCCTCGACCTGCGTGAGCTTCGCAAGAAGACCGGCGGTTTCTTCGGGTCGGGTGAGAGCACCGGAAGTATCGGCGTTGTTACAATCAATATGCCGCGTATCGCATACCTCGCAGCCGACGAGGCGGACTTCTACAAGCGTCTGGACCGCATGATGGACATCGCAGCCCGCTCGCTCAAGGTTAAGAGAACCGTCATCACGAAGCTTTTGAATGAGGGATTGTATCCGTACACGAAGAGATATCTCGGAACCTTCGAGAACCATTTTTCGACGATCGGTCTGATCGGTATGAACGAGGCAGGCCTCAATGCAAAATGGATCGGCAAGGACATGACCAGCCCGGAGACGCAGGAGTTCACCAAGCAGGTGCTCAATCATATGCGCGACCGCCTGAGCGATTACCAGGAAATGTACGGCGATCTGTACAACCTCGAGGCAACGCCGGCAGAGTCCACGACCTACCGTCTTGCGATGCACGACAAGAAGCAGTATCCCGACATCATTACGGCAGGCAAGCCGGGCGAGACTCCGTATTACACGAACAGCTCGCATCTTCCGGTCGGTTATACCGACGATGTATTTACCGCGCTGGACATTCAGGATAAGCTGCAGACCCTGTACACCTCCGGAACCGTATTCCACTGCTTCCTCGGTGAGAAGCTTCCGGATTGGCAGGCGGCAGCGAAGCTGGTTCGCACGATTGCCGAGAACTACGAGCTTCCGTACTACACGATGTCCCCGACATACTCCGTATGCTCCGAGCACGGATATCTCACCGGTGAGGTGAAGGAGTGCCCGATCTGCGGCAAGAAGACAGAGGTTTACAGCCGAATCACCGGATACTATCGTCCGGTACAGAACTGGAATCAGGGCAAACTTCAGGAGTATGCAGACCGTCTCGAGTACAATGTTTCGAACATTGCACCGATGATGAGTACAGCCAGCGCTACGGTCACGGCAGCAGACCTCGAGAAGGCGGAGGATGTAAGTTCTACTATGGTAGAATCAGCAGCTGCAGAGGAGGAGCTTCAGGCAGTTACGGACGAGAAGGGACAGCTTCTTCTCTTCACGACGCAGAAGTGCCCGAACTGCAAGCTCGCGAAGGAATTCCTCACCGGTGTGGATTACACGGTTGTTGATGCCGAAGAGAACAGCGATCTCGCGATGAAGTACGGCATCATGCAGGCACCGACATTGGTTGTCCTCGGCGGGGACAAGGTTGAGAAGTACGCGAATGCTTCCAACATCCGCCGCTATGTGAACGAACACTCCGACAAATAATTTTCCGAAGCGGAGTTCACTGCAGGGCAGATCAGCCTGTACGAAAACCAAATGAGTTATGACAAAGAAACGGACCGGCTCGGAGCACGAACCGGTCCGTATCGCAAATATGAGCTTTTGCAGGTGCGGAGTGCGGCCGGACGGGGCGCATTTTCCGCGGGAAGAGCAGAAACGGAGGAGCAGGATGAGTTACGCAGATGATGTATTTATCAATATGTGTCGGGATGTTCTTACCAACGGTACGGACACGCGCGGCGAGGCGGTGCGTCCGCACTGGGAGGACGGCGCGCAGGCCTATACAATCAAGAAGTTCGGCGTTGTGAACCGGTATGACCTTTCGAAGGAATTTCCGGCGCTCACAATCCGCAAGACGCCGATTAAGTCGGCCACCGAAGAGCTTCTGTGGATTTGGCAGAAGAAGAGCAACAATGTAAATGACATGGGGCTTCACATCTGGGATTCATGGGCGGACGCGGACGGTTCCATCGGCAAGGCCTACGGCTACCAGATGGGCGTTAAGCACCAATATAAAGAGGGCCTGTTCGACCAGGTCGACCGCGTGATTTACGACTTAAAGCACACGCCGTTTTCGCGCCGGATTCTCACCAACATCTATGTGCATCAGGATCTTCACGAGATGAACCTCTATCCGTGTGCCTACAGCATGACATTTAATGTGACGGCGCCGAAAGACGGCGGGAAGCTTATTCTCAACACAATCCTGAACCAGCGCTCCAACGACATTCTTGCGGCAAATGCATGGAATGTATGCCAGTACGCGGTTCTCACCCACATGATTGCCCAGGTCTGTGACATGCAGGTCGGCGAGTTCGTCCATGTGATCGCGGACGCGCACATCTACGACCGTCATGTGCCGCTCATCGAGGATCTGATCGCGCAGCCGACGCATCCGGCGCCAAAGTTCTGGCTCAATCCGGAAATCAAGGATTTCTACGCCTTCACCAAGAACGACGTCGCCCTCACGGACTACGAGTACAACGACTGGAAGGCCGTAATTCCCGTAGCCGTCTAGCGCGGAGCAATTCGTTATCATTGTAAGTATGGTAAGTATGATAAGTGTGGGGTAGTTGCGGTGAACAAATTCAGAATTGTTTCCCTGCCGTTTTTGGGGATTTGTATTCTTTTTACATATCTTTTCCTGGAAACCATGATTGTGCCGGCGTATCATTTTGATCAGATAGGGTTGGTGAAGGCGGTTCTTATCATAACGGTCAGTGCTTTTTTGGGAGCGGTGTTTTGGCTTCTCGGAACGCCCTTCGAGAAAAGGGCGCGGACCTTTCGGGTGCTTTTAGCGATTGCAACCGCTGTGTACGGCGTATGCCTTATTGCGGTGCTGTTTGGGAGCGTCGATGTGACACGCAGAAACGCCGGGATTCAGTCGTATTCCCTGGTTCCGTTTCGCACGATTCGGGCGTATTTTCGGGCGTATTCCGACGGGACGGTCAACATTTCCGTTGTGATTGAAAACCTGCTCGGGAATTTCCTGCTGTTTGCTCCGATGGGAGCGGTCGCTCCGTTCTTTTTTGAAATCCTTCGGGAGCGAAGAGACTTCTGTGCTTTCACATTGCTCGGACTCTGCATGGTGGAATTCCTGCAGTTTATCACCGGCCGCGGAAGCATGGACATCGATGATGTCATTTTGAATTTCGCAGGCGCAGTCTTGTTCCATCTGCTTTTTTGGAACAAGCGGGCGGAAGCGTTTTGGGATAAGGCGGGGCTCATTGAAGATGAATGGGACGTCCCGTTGCCTGAGTAAATAAAGCAAGGCGGAAACGGTTGAAATACTGTTTCCGCCTGTTTTGGTTGTAGAATTGCGGGAGCGCGAAGCGCGAAGCAATTCGTTTATCATCGTAGGTATTCCTTGACAAAGTACGAGCAGGGAGCGGTGCGAAGCAGCGCGAGAGTGTTGTTCATCAAAAAAAGATGTCGTTTGTCAATAGAATGTTGACTTACATGTTAAGAAATGTTAGGGTTATCCTGTAGTTAGCAGTATTTTCATATAAGAATTTATCAATAGAGTACAAAGTGTAAAGGAGAACAAGTATGAGATTTGGTAAAGCAAGAGGAATAGGTGCTATCACGATAATTGCGGCAATTATAGGAGCAGTTGTGACAGCTGTGCTTGCTGCAACATTCACAAGGCTTAATGATACGAATAATCGGTATGCCACAAATGCGAAGTCGATGTCGGAAGTGTTTGTGATGTTTCCTGCTCAAGAGCCTATGTTCATTGGTGATCCATGTTTGAGAAAAGGGGTAATAAAATATTGTTTTGAAGATGTCAGAGATGTAGCTTCTCCTTATTGTTATACAACATACGATATAACCGTAAAAGACGACGATGAAAAGGTTTTGCATACGAGAAGTCATGTTTTGAAACCCGGAAACTATCGAGGAGCATATTATCTTGTTACAAATGCAGAAAACAACATGTGGTACAAGGTAATATTTGAAAAGAAGACAAGCCTAGACCACAGAACAGATTTTGATTGGCTCGTATTGGCGGAGTAAGAAATTATATGGAAGGAAGCGCGGATGTCTATACAAGGCATCCGCGCTATTGTGAATATGATAACGGTTACGAACGCTGAAATTCGAAATTCTTCGATTCAAATAAAGAACATCTTTCTTGAATTCGGAAGACAGGGGCTATATACGATAGAGGGTCCTAACGGTTGCGGCAAGACAACACTTCTCGAAAAATTGATATTCGGGGACATATCGGAAACAGATAATCCGGCTGAAGAAGAACTGCTACACGGTAACCGTTTCCGACTTTTTTCATATTGCCCGCAAAAGATTATGCCTGTTAGAATCTCTGTGCGGGATTACATAAAAAAAGGAAATCCGTCAATCAGTGATGAGATGATAAAACAGGTATTGCACCGATTGGGGCTCGAAGAAACGGAGCTTCAGATGCGGTTTGATAGGCTTTCGGGAGGAGAGCAGATGAAGGCAGCCGTCGCCTGTTGCTTACTAAAACCGTCGAACTATCTTTTTTTTGACGAACCGAGTAATTATTTGGATGATCAATCGACAGAAACAATCAGGCAGGTTCTTTTAGAGGAAGCCCAAAGCCGGTGCGTTATTTTAGTTACGCATGATTCCAGACTGAAATTTTCCAATGAAACGACTCGTTATTTATTTGACGGGGAAGGCATCCGGGCTGTAAAAGACGAGAAAACACTTTCACATGAAGCAGAAAAAAGCCTTGTAATAAAAGAAAAGAATCATTCGGAGGACGGTGTCGGTGTCGGACCCGGAAACGGATGGTGGTTTCGGTTGTTTGCGCGGAACTATGCGCTGCTGACGCTTCTTCTTTTCGCTGTGGTTTTTACAGTTCTTTTGCTTTGGAAAACCGAAGCGAATCTGGAGGCGTCTGTCGGTGAGGTTACTTTCCGCCCGGGCTTTATCTATTCTTTTTATTCGTCGGAAGAAGATGGGTGGATTAAAAAATATGATAAGTTAGAGGGAATTTCCGTGGAGGCGGAAAGATCGGTTTCTGCTGCCGACATCCCTCAAATTGCCGAACAGACCGGTGTACTGAATTTGTGGATGGAATGCGCGTCATGGTGGAACCGCTTCTGGTTGATGGAAGAGGTGGAACACGGAGGAGAGACCGAAAAAGCGGAATCGGAGTTTGCATATCGACCCCAGCAGGAACTGTTTGTGCTTGCAATTCCGGATGAAGTAGCAGGAAATGTAGCGAATATGTGCTATTCGCAATTGACACTGCGGGCCGGCAGACAGCCGAAGGATAACGCAGGCGAAATCGCGGTGTCAGTACACATGCTTAAGAATTGTATGGGCTACACTGAAGAAACAATGGAAGAGGTTATCGGACGGGAAATCGAAGTTCAATTACCCGGAGAGTTCGATGTACGCAGAATGCGGGTGGTCGGAATTACAGGGTGCACTGCGGAAATGATATCCTATGAGGAGGGGATGCAGTATGGCTTTTACCTTTTTCGGAAGGACGATTACAATGAATATGTGATTTCTGAAAAAGAACGACTGAAGACCAGCATTCTGCAATACACGGAAAACGAGGCGAAGAAGGAAATCGTTCGTCATATATTCATGCAAGTTTCACCGGATAAAGAGAAAAAAATAGTGGATTATCTTCATGCGCATTATCCAGAACACAGTCATTATTCGAGATCCGTGGAAATTGTGATGCGTGAGAGAAAGATTGTTGAGTGCGGAATTCAAGAATCCGTCTATAATGCGTTTGTTGCCGTCTTGATGGGAGGAATATTACTGGGGTTGTGCCGAGGTGTCTTCGGATACAATGTCGGTGTGTTATGGGATGCGGGGAATTATTATATTGACAAACGAAGAATGTTACGCGGTTATGAGAGAGTATTAAAAACAACGGTGACAGCAATTTTTTGCTTGATTGAGATTATAGCCGCAACGGTTTCGCGGTATGTTTTGTGGACATCGGTGACAGTCTTGCTTGCATGGGGAGGATGCATTACGGCTGTTTGGGTAAGCTTTTTGCTTGGCAGACGGAAGGCAGGAAAACAATATGGAATTGAACTATAAGGAGGTACATGTCCGAGGGCAAAACCTGGTTGAAGCAGGAAAACTGACTGTGCCGAATCACGGGATTACTGTTATACGGGGGAAAAACGGTTGCGGAAAAAGTTTGCTTCTGCGGAGGATAGTGACAGATTCTGAGAACGAGGGCGTTCGGATATGCTGCATGAATCAGAGTCGGGAGACACTGATTTTGTCAGTCGGAGTACTTGAAAATATAGCCATGTCGACTCATGTAGAAAGGCTTGAAAAAATCCGCGGAATCATAAAGTGTATGGGATTTGAAAACCTTCTTTCGAAAGAAGTGTCCCGGCTTAGTGGGGGTGAGGCCCGAATGGTTTGCGCACTGAGATGTCTGCTCAGTGATGCAGAACTGATTGTGATGGACGAACCGACAAACGATCTGGATTATGAGATGGTGGAGCATCTCATAAAGCTTGTTACGGGTCTTTGTGAGAAGAAAACATTTCTGATTGTGACGCACGACGATAGGGTTGAGAAGGCAGCAGATGTCGTGTACGAGTTGAAAAACAGTGAGATTCGTATAGTAAAGGATAACAGTGGGAACAGGAATGACGAGGAGAAAAAACGAAAAAGCATTTCCAAAAGCTCCGAAACAGTTGGCTCGGGTGTTGTTACCGCCGATGACACTGATCAACAACTCGAATTTATCCGTAGATTGCTACCGGTCAACTTCTGGACGGTATTTTCGATACTTGTTCTTTGCGCAGCGCTGGGATACGGTTTGGAGCGGTATTGCAAAATAACAGGGGTTCCGGATAATATGATGCCGGCTCACCAGTTATTGTTGTTTCAGCCGAACTCCAGTTGGGCTGCATTTGAGGCTGTCCCCTATGGAGGGGTTTTGGCGGAAAACGTAGACATGTTGCGTACGGTGGATTTATCGGAAATGCTTCGAAATCTTAAAGAAATGGAGCAGAAACAGAAGACGCGGTTTTATCAAGTTGAAACATCAATAGACCTTGTGTCGTCTGAGCTATATGAGGTCTACCCCTTGGAATACTATGATGCCAAAGAAGGTATGAAGTATAGGGTTATGGATCAATATTTCAAGGATTATTATCCAAACAATACCGCGTGTGTCTTAAACACATATGGGGAGTTTCAGATTGCTCCAAATGCGTGTATCATGGAGCCGGGAGCGATTGAAATTCCTTTTGAAAAAGCAAAATGGTCGCAGACTGCTTCGAAGTTGAGCAAGAACGGATACTCATGCATCGCGGCGTATGTAGTGATGAAAGACCGCCGAAACAGTATGGAGTTTCTTGATACGACAGAGTTTCAATCTCTGTTTGACCATGATGTATATGTTATGTCGGATGAAATACTGCATCTTTATGCCGAGGCACAGGGAATACGATATGTTTGGGATATGTTCCCGGTGCTGGTGCCTTTGATGGGGACAGCCATTTTCACAACGATTGCGCTTATGATGGCTTATTTTCTCTCACAGACAACAAAAATACTTACATGTAGGGACTACGGTATTTCCGAGGAAGTTCTGTTGAGAGGTTCGGTCGAGAAAGCTTGTTGCAGATATCCGCTGATTGTACCGGTAATTGGGTTCTTTGTGTGGAATATTGTGCGAACGCGGAATCTTCCGCTCCGTCAGGCGAACTGTTTTTTTTCCATACTGTTGATTGCCGGTACATCGATTGCTTTTGTATTTATGAAATGTGTAACCCGCCGTTATTATAGGATGCTTTACAGGTGGAATCAAAAATGATTGTGAATCATTTGGGAGAAATGTATCTCCTCGTATATGTATGTATATTTGTTCATGAAGCAGGGCATGCTGTTGCCGCCTTGATGATAGGCGTTAAGGTGAAGAGCTTTCAGATAGGGGATGATTTGTTTGCTGTTAAGGCAGGAAGAGTGTCCGTATCATTGAATCCCTTCTTTGGATCCGGGGTTTCCTTCTGCGAGGATCAACTACGAACCAAAGGTCGCCGCCACATGGCTTTTTTCTTCCTCGCCGGAATTGCCTTCAGTATTGTTACTATAGTTATCGGCGTTATTGTTTCGAGAATAAACAGCCTTTACGGAAGCGTTCTTGTTTGGACTTCAGCTTATTGTGTTGCGTTTTCATCGATGCCATGGTGCCCGTGGAACAGCGATGTGAAGCAGTTGCGCAGATTTCTAAGGGTTCACGAAAAATGATGGAGCGAATGACAAGTACGAGCAGGGAGCGATGCGAAGCAGCGCGAGAGTGCGAGTGCTTGTAGAATTGCGGGAGCGCGAAGCGCGGAGCAATTCGTTTATCATTAAGAGGCGGAGGGGCCGCGCAAGCGGCCTCTTGATTTTTCGAGGACGGAATGGTATTATAAGTATGTGAAGCAAAGGCGTTTCACCCGAAGAGGGTGGAGCGCCTTTTTCTCGTTTCAGAGGATGTGACAGCAGATCCGTCTGCGCGGCAGAATAGAAGGAGACCCCGCTGAAGGGCGGGCGGGAAGGAGGTTATCGTGGCAGCATTTGACAAGGTAAAAAGCGGAATTCCGGAGATGGACGAGGCGCTTGATTATATCCGTCTGGGAGACAATGTGGTATGGCGCGTATCGGAACTCTCGGAGTTTAAGCTCTTCATGAAACCGTACATCCGGCAGGCCAAGGAGGACAAGCGAAACATCATCTACTTCCGGTTCGCAAGCCACGAGCCGCTTCTTGAGGACTGCCCGGAGATCAAGACCATCGAGGTGCCCTTAAACCACCGCTTTGAGAATTTTACGATGGATATCCACAACCTGATCGAGCGGGAGGGAAAGGATGCATTTTACGTGTTTGACTGCCTCTCGGAGCTGCAGACCGCGTGGGCCACGGACCTGATGATGGGCAATTTCTTCCGCGTGACATGTCCGTTTCTGTTTATCCTCGACACGGTGGCCTTCTTCCCGATCATCCGGGGAAAACATTCCGTGCAGGCCATCAACAAGATCCTGAACACGACGCAGTTGTTCTTCGACGTGTACTCGGATACGAAAAATGTCTATGTCCGGCCGGAGAAGGTGTGGAACCGAAACTCCGACACCATGTTCCTGCCGCACACCTACGATCCCGCGACCGGCGCTTTCCGCCCGATCCTCGACGGCGTGATCTCATCCCGCTTCTACCAGACATTAGGGCGGGCGCAGCGGTCCGCCGAGGAGCAGTACTCCGACTCGTGGGACCGGTTCTTCAACCGCACGAAACTGCAGCACGAGGCCGGGCTGGATGTCACGGAAAGCTGCTCACGGATGTGCAACATCATGATGACCCGCGACGAGAAAATGCGCGAGATGGTGAAAAGACATTTTACGCCGGAGGATTATTTTGCGGTGCGCGACCATATGGTGGGGACGGGAATGATCGGCGGCAAGGCCTGCGGAATGCTTCTTGCCCGCGCGATCATCCGAAACCGTGAGCCGGACATCAGCGAGGTGCTGGAGCCCCACGATTCCTTTTATGTGGGGTCGGACCTGTATTACACCTACATCGTGGACAACAATCTTTGGGACATGCGCGTGCGGCAGCGGACGGAGGAGGGGTATTTTACCCTTGCACAGGAGTTCGCGGAGAAGCTGATGAACGGCAGCTTCTCGGACGCGATGAAGGAGCAGTTTACGAGGATCATCGAGTACTACGGGCAGGATCCGTACATCATCCGCTCGAGCAGTATTCTGGAGGACGGCTTCGGCAACGCATTTGCCGGCAAATACGAATCCGTCTTCTGCGCAAACCGCGGAACCCTCGAGGAGCGGCTTGCGGAGTTTGACAACGCGGTGAAGATTGTGTACGCCAGCACGATGGGGCTCTCCGCACTCGACTACCGAAAGCGGCGCGGGCTCGACAGGAGGGACGAGCAGATGGCGCTTCTCATACAGCGCGTGTCGGGGTCCTACTACGGACTCAATTACATGCCCTGCGCGGCCGGCGTCGGATACTCCTACAGCCCGTACCGGATCATGAAGGACAGCGACCCGACGGCGGGAATGCTGCGGCTGGTCATGGGGCTCGGCACCTCGGCCGTGGACCGGACGGAGGGGTCGTACCCGAGAGTTGTGAACCTTGATATGCCGGAGAAGACCTCCTATTCCTCCTCCGCGGACAAGCACAAGTTTTCCCAGGGCAAGGCGGAGGTCATTGATATGTCGGAGCACACGCTCCGGAAGCGAACCTACGATGAGTTGGCGCCGGACATTCCGAGGTATCTGGAGAAGATACTGTTGGAGCACGACTACGACGCCGAGCGGAGGCTCCGAGAGATGGGCAGGAACCGGGACGTGAAGTTCATCTCCTGCAAGGGGCTGGTGGCCAACGCGACGCTGATGGATCAGATGCGGCGGATGCTCCGGTGCATCCAGGATGAGTACGAGTATCCCGTGGACACGGAGTTCACGATCAATCTCTCGGAAAATGGGGAGTACTCCGTGGACCTGCTGCAGTGCCGCCCGCTGCAGGTGCAGAAGGGCAAGACCGGCACGACGGTGCCGAAGGATATCCCTGCGGAGAGTATCCTTCTCGAGAGCAGGGGCGCTTCCATGGGCATCTCGAAGGCGTCCGAACTGGACATCATTGTCTGGGTCGACCCGGTCGGGTATTACAACATGCCCTACAAGGAGAAAAACCATGTGGCGAAGCTGATCGGGAAGATCAACTGGTCCTACCGAGATTCCGGGAAACATATGATGCTGATCGTTCCGGGAAGGGTCGGCACAAGCTCGCCGGAGCTGGGTGTTCCGACGGCATTTTCCGACATAAGCGAGTTCGACATCATTTGCGAGACCGAGGAGTCGAAGGCCGGGTACAACCCGGAGCTCTCCTACGGAAGCCATATCTTCCAGGATCTTGTTGAGGCGGAGATCCTGTACACCGCGGTGTTCCACGATGAGAAGACGATCCATTACCGGCCGGAGAAGCTGGCAGGGTTTAGGGACATCACGGCGGAGTTTTCACCGGATCCTGCGGCGGCGGGGATCGTTCACGTGTACGATGTCTCAGACGGAAAATGCGAGGTTTACAACGATGTGTCCGAGGAGCATCTGCTGATCACCTGTGGGACGAAGACGGAAGAACAGTAAAAACAGTAAAAACAGCCAAGGAGTCGGTAACGGTATGAAAAATCAATTGATCAAGGTCGCGGCGGTGGTTCCGCAGCTGCGGGTCGGAGATGTGGAGTTCAATACGGAACAGGTGATCGCTGCGCTCCGGGAGCAAAGCGACAGCGGGCTTTTGGTGTTCCCGGAACTCACCCTCACGGGGTACACCTGCGCGGATCTGTTTCAGAGCGACCTGTTGCTCCGCAAGTCGGAGGAGGCGCTTGTGCGCCTGACCGAGGCGACGGAGAGAAGGGCGGTCACGGCGGTTGTGGGCGTTCCCATCCGGTGGGAGAACAGCCTCTACAACTGCGGAGCGGTGCTCTCCCAAGGGCGGATTGCGGCGCTGGTTCCCAAGACGTTCCTGCCCAACTATTCGGAGTTCTATGAGGCCCGATGGTTTGCCTCCGGCAGGGACCTTCGGGGAGCGACGGTCCGGATCGGAGGACAGGAGGTGCCCTTCGGAACCGACATCCTGTGCGGGGACGAGGACTCCGGAGCCGTGCTCGGGGTGGAGCTGTGCGAGGACCTTTGGGTCCCGGACAAGCCCAGCACCCATGCCGCTCTCGCGGGAGCCGTGATCATCGCCAATCTGTCGGCGTCCGACGAGATTATCGGGAAGGAAGAGTACCGCTCGCACCTCGTGCGGCAGCAGAGCGGCGCATGCTACTGCGGCTATGTGTATGTGTCCTCGGGGATCGGGGAGAGCAGCACGGACCTCGTATTTTCCGGACATGCCATGATCGCCCAGAGCGGGTCGATGCTTCGGGAGAGCATTTTCCCGTCCGGAGCAAGGACAGAGACAGCGCTTCTGGACCTTTCATGCATCCTGCATGACCGAAGGCGGCAGAACACCTTCGGGACTGTCGGCGCGGAAAAGTACCGAAAAGTTTTCGTGAGCATGCCGACGGTGGGCAAGTCGGAGACAGAGATCGGGGAGATGGCGGAGATCATGAAGGCCCAGAGGTACCCGGTGGCGCGGAATCCCTTTGTGCCTGCCGACGGGAACAAGCGGGACGCCAGGTGCAGAAGGATCCTGCAGATCCAGAGCAACGGACTTGCCACAAGAGTCCGGGCAACCGGAATCAAAAATCTGGTGATCGGCGTGTCGGGAGGCCTGGACTCGACTCTCGCGCTCATCGTATGCGCGGAGGCTAAGAAGCTGGTGCCGGACATCCGCATCACAGCGTACACCATGCCGAATGAGGGGAACACCTCGGGCCGAACCTACGAGAATGCCGTGAGGCTGATGAAGCTGCTGGCGGACGAGGCCTGTGAGATACCGATCAAGGAGGGCGTGGAACTGCACCTCTCGCAGCTCGGTCACGAGAAGACCTACCAGGGAGAGGGGGATGTCACCTACGAGAACGCTCAGGCGAGAATGCGGACCTATATTCTGATGGATGCCGCAAACCAAAAAAACGGCCTCGTTGTGGGAACCGGGGACCTGTCGGAACTGGCGCTCGGGTGGTGTACCTACAACGGGGACCATATGTCGATGTATGCGGTTAACGCATCGGTGCCGAAGACGCTGGTGCGCTTCATCTGCAGCTCCTACGCGGAACTGTGCGGCGACAGCGAGCTTCGGGAGACGCTTCTCTCCATCTGCGACACGCCGATTACGCCGGAGCTCACCCCCAGCGCGGACGGAGCCTTCGCCCAAAAGACAGAGGAAAAGATCGGAAAATACGACCTGAACGATTTCTTTTTGTATTACACCCTGCGCTACGGCTTCGAGCCCGCAAGGTCCGTAGCCTACGCGCTGTGCGCATACCCGGAACTGACCGAAGAGGAAGTAAAGACAGCCGCGCGGAACTTCTTCCGCAGATTTTTCTCGCAGCAGTTTAAGAGAAGCTGCATGCCCGACGGTCCGAAGGTCGGTTCGGCTTCGCTGTCGCCCCGCGGCGACTGGCGCATGCCAAGCGACGCCGCCGTCGCCATGTGGCTTAAGGATCTGGGGTGAGGCATTTCCGCCGTAAACGGAAGACATTACTCCTCCACGGGATCCTCCGCGATCCGGTTGTACGTCGTAAACGCGTACGTCAGATCATAGTAGGTCTGCTCGTCGCTCTCCTCGGTGAGCTCCCAGTCGGGGGCGTCGTCAAGGTTCGGAAAATAGGTATCCGCATCGTAGGCGTAATCAATCTTCGTCACATAGGCGGTGTCGCATAAAGGCAGGAACTGGCGGTAAATGCTGGCTCCGCCGATGACATAAACATCGTCCGCGGGGTAGCGGGAAGCGACCGCGGCGGCCTCCTCCACACTGTGAACAATGACCGCATCCGGCGCATAATACCGGGGGTCCCTGGTGACCACGATGTTCACGCGGCCCTTAAGGGGCTTGCCGCCGGGAAAGCTTTCGAGTGTGGCGCGGCCCATGATGACAACCTTGCCCATCGTCTGTTCTTTGAAAAACCGCATGTCAGCGGGAATGCTTACAAGCAGTTGATTATTTTTGCCGATTGCCCAGTTGCTGTCGACGGCTACGATACATTTCATCGGAATCCCTCCGTTTCTTTTGCTATCCTCCCGTGATTGTATCATACAAACCGGGGAAGAACAACTTTTTCGGGGGAAAGCGTACATTTTTTATTGCATTTTCCGGAAAATGGGACTATTATTATCTACAAGTTTTCAGGTCCCGGAAGAGACCGGATAGGAGAGTGAGAATATGTTGGACATCAAGTATGAGCTCACGAAGAGCCCCAAAGCTAAGCCGGCGGCAGATGACCCGCTCCGCTTCGGCACCATCTTCACGGACCATATGTTCGTGATGAACTATGAGACCGGCAAGGGTTGGTTCAACCCGCGCATCGTTCCCTACGGTGAGATCAGCCTCGAGCCTTCCGCAATGGTTTTCCATTACGGCCAGGAAATGTTCGAGGGTATGAAGGCATACCGCACGGACGACGGTAGAGTGCTTCTGTTCCGCCCTTTCAAGAACGCGGAGCGTGCGAACAACTCCAATAAGCGTCTCTGCATGCCGCAGATTCCCGAGGAAGATTTTGTGGAGGCCTGCAAGGCAGTCGTTAAGGTGGATCAGGACTGGATCCCCACAAAGCCCGGCACTTCCCTTTACATTCGTCCTTTCATGATCGCTACGGATCCGTTCCTCGGCGTTCGTGTTTCGGACACCTACCTTTTCATCGTTATTCTTTCGCCGGTCGGCCCGTACTATGCAGAAGGTCTGAACCCGGTTAAGATCTGGATTGAGGACGAATATGTCCGCGCCGTCAAGGGCGGTATCGGTGAGGCGAAGACCGGCGGCAACTATGTTGCGTCGCTCGCTGCACAGGTGAAGGCTCACGACGAGGGATATTCGCAGGTATTGTGGCTTGACGGCCGCGAGAGAAAGTACATCGAGGAAGTCGGCGCCATGAACATCTTCTTCAAGATCAACGGCACCATCGTTACGCCTATGCTGAACGGTTCCATCCTTCCCGGTGTTACGAGAAATTCGGTAATCGAGGTTTGCAAGAGCTGGGGTCTTCCGGTTGAGGAGCGCAGAATCTCCGTCGACGAGCTTGTTGAGGCAGGCCGCACGGGCGCTCTCGAGGAGTGCTTCGGTTCCGGTACCGCAGCGGTTATCAGCCCGGTAAGCCATCTCCGCTTCGAGAACGAAGTGTTCCAGATCGGCGACGGCGGCATCGGCCCTGTAAGCCAGAAGCTCTATGACACCATCACCGGCATTCAGCTCGGCAAAATCGCTGACGATCGCAACTGGACCGTCGAGGTAAAATAATCCGGACACAACCGGCAGAGGTCGGTTGACCGGAGTGACAGGAACAATCAGATGAGTCAGACAGAGGTTGCCTGACTCATCTTTTATATCCGGACTAATACACAAGACTCTGAGGAAAGAGGTAGCGAACATGAAAAAACGATTGCTGGTTTTGGTGGTGCTTGTGCTTTGCTTAAGCGGATGCAGACCGGGCGGGAACAAGACCGATGCGCCGACCCCGACGGAAAATGCGGCTACACCGACCGACACGCCTACGCCGACGGTGAATCCCTATGTTGAAGCACCGGTATATTCGATGGATGAACTGCGGACAAAAACGGAGGTTGTATTCCCGGATTTTGCGACGCAGACCTCCTCGAGACCGCTTTTAATTCTTTTGATGGACTACAAGAACTCGGAGTATGAATACGACGAGACGACCGAGAAGAAGTGGAGCGACTATGTGTTCGGCACGGGAACCGTCGCGGACGGAACGGCAAGCGTGAACGATTACTTCCGCGAGATTTCGGGCGGCAAATGCTTCTTCACGCCGATTCTTTTGGGCGACAATACCACCGGCGTATACACCTTCCATATGGACAAAGACTATTCGTATGAACAGTTTGTACACCCGGAGTATCCGTTCTTTGATTTCTCGTATGATGTTGCTCAGTGCATGTCCCAGCTGGAGAAGCAGGGCTTGAAGATCGATGATTTTGCCTGCTCCGACATCAATGGCAAGAATTTTTTCGATATCCTTGTCGACGCTTGGGATTATGCCCCCAATGAGCGCGAGAAGGAGTACTATACCGGGCCGACGCTGATGGTTGTTTTTCCGACGATAAACATGGAAAGCGTTGATTTCACCCCGATCTGCAACACCTTTGACAAGTTTTGCCTGTATGCCCACCTCAATGAGACATCCTCCTACGGCACGATCTGTCATGAGCTGACGCATCTCTTCGGGGCACATGACATCTATCAATACGGTGGTTTTTATAACGATCTTATGAGCCAGGGAATCCATACCCGGGAGGAGGATCCTTACAATGTGACCCATGTGAATCCGTACTACAACCTGATGTACGGATGGTGCGATGCGACGATGTATGCGGGCAAGGGCAGCTACCGGTTGTATTCGGCCTCCACCGGAAAATACAGCCCGCTGCTGATTCCGACCGAGGATCCGAACCAGTATTTCCTGATTGAAGCGCGCGATGCCGAAGGCTTCGATGCAGCGCTCTCCGAGCCGGTTACAACATGGAACCGGGAGAAAGTCGCCTGGGCAGCCGGGAGACGCGACCGCGTCGGCGTTACAATCTGGCGGATTGATCAGTCGCCGATGAATGTCCGCAGATCGCCTGATACCGAGCTGCGTGCGGGAGCTTTGATGGAGAACATCCTCAAGGAGGGAGAGAAGGTTGAGCTGATGTACTACTCGAACTTTGAGGACCCCACCGATCCTTCGCTTAAGCGCTCTGATTTTAAAATCACCGTCACCAAAGACAATGGAGACGGCAGCTGGGATATCGAAATCAACTGATTCGCTTTGACGGCCGCCCGGTGCGGACGGCGAACAGAAGGCAGGACTGCAATGCGCTCCCGGGGGAATCCTCGGGGGCGCTTGAATTTTTTCTTGTATCTGAATGCGGAAAATGGTATAATCCAAATTTATAGTGGGTGTAGTGTTTATACCCGTCAATACGGCGGAAAGGAGGGACCGTTATGGAAGACGAGAAGATGATACCGGAAGTATTCACCGACGACAAAACAACGGAAAAGGCGGATTCGCGCATCGGGATGACGGAGGATTTTACGGATCCGGATGTACTGTACCGAAAATTGATCGAGACCATTCGTCTGTATCGCCCGACGACGGATCTCTCCATTATTGAGCGCGCCTACCGGCTGGCGCTGGATGCGCACGGCAACCAGAAGCGCAAGAGCGGTGAGCCGTATATCATTCATCCGCTGTCGGTGGCCATTATTCTGGCCGAGCTGGAGATGGACAAGGAGACAATCGTGGCGGGAATCCTGCACGATGTCGTCGAGGACACGACCATCACCGAGGCGGAGCTCACGCGTCTGTTCGGACCGGAAGTAACGCTTCTGGTGGACGGCGTCACGAAGCTGACACAGCTCAATTATTCCCAGGATAAGATCGAGGTTCAGGCAGAGAACCTTCGGAAAATGTTCATCGCGATGGCGAAGGATATCCGCGTCATCGTAATCAAGCTTGCCGACCGGTTGCACAATATGCGCACGATGCAGTATCAATCGTCGGAGAAGCAGATTGAGAAATCGCGCGAGACCATGGAGATTTATTCGCCGCTTGCGCATCGTCTCGGTATCAGCAAGATCAAGAAGGAACTGGACGACCTGTCCTTAAAATACTTAAAGCCCGATGTGTACAAACAGCTCTCGGAGGACATTCGCGCGACGCGTGCGGACCGCGAGGCTTTTGTGCAGAAGATTTCCGATGAGGTCGGAAAGAAGATGGAGGAGGCCGGCATTCACGCTGAGATCGACGGGCGCGCGAAGCACTTCTTCAGCATTTATCGCAAAATGGTCAACCAGAACAAGACCATCGAGCAGATTTACGACTTGTTCGCCGTGCGAATCATTGTCGAGAGCGTCAAGGACTGCTATGCCGCGCTCGGTATTCTGCACGACATGTATAAGCCGGTGCCGGGGCGTTTCAAGGACTACATTGCGATGCCCAAGGCCAACAATTATCAATCGCTTCACACGACACTGATCGGCCCGGGCGGCACGCCGGTGGAGATTCAGATCCGTACCGAGGAGATGCACCGTATCGCTGAGTACGGTATTGCCGCACACTGGAAATATAAGGAGTCGCAGAGCGGCAAGCGCGTGGACAACGCCGAGGATGAGAAGCTGGCATGGCTTCGCCAGATTCTTGAGTGGCAGCGCGATGTGTCGGACAACAAGGAGTTTTTGAACAGCTTAAAGGATGACTTCAACCTCTTTAACGACAGCGTGTATTGCTTCACGCCGACGGGCGAGGTGAAGACGCTTCCGGTCGGGTCGAACACGGTGGATTTTGCGTACAGCATCCACAGCGCGGTCGGCAACAAGATGATCGGCGCCCGTGTCAACGACCGGCTGGTAACCATCGATTACGAGATTCAGAACGGCGACCGCGTGGAGATTATCACATCGCCGAATGCGAAGGGACCGAGCCGTGACTGGCTCAAAATCGTCAAGAGCGCGCAGGCGCGAAATAAGATTAATCAATGGTTCAAGGCGGAGCTCAAGGATGACAACATCATCCGCGGCAAGAACGCCATGATTACCTATGCGAAGGCGAAGGGCATCAATCTTCCGGAGATTTCCAAGCCGGAGTATCAGGAGGCCGCCCTCGTAAAATACGGCTTCCGCGACTGGGATTCCCTGACGGCCGCTATCGGCCACGGGACCCTGAAGGAAAGCCAGGTTGTCAATAAGCTCTACGAGGAGTGGAACAAGGCCCGTCTTCACGATATGAGCGCGGAGGAACAGGTTGAGACGCTTCTCTCTGAGGAACAGCATAAGCAGCCCTCCGGAAACCGGCAGGGCGGCGGAATTATCGTGCAGGGTGCGAACGATCTGTCGGTGCATTTTTCGAAGTGCTGCGCACCGGTGCCCGGCGATAAGATTATCGGCTTTGTCACAAGAGGACGCGGAATCTCCGTCCACCGCGCGGACTGCGTGAATATGCAGCATCTCTCGGAGGAGGATAAGCAGCGCCTGATTGACGCAACCTGGGAGACTCCCGCCGAGGAGACGCTCACGGAGCGCTCATACAACGCCGAGGTGCGCATTTTCGCCAACAACTCGCACAAGACGGAGACACTCCTTGAGGTCATCCGCATCCTGAATGAAAACAACTTAAGCATCAATTCGACAACCGTTCGCCCGGGCAAGAACGACATCAGCACGATTCTTGTGACTTTCGAGGTGCACAGCACGGCGCAGCTCAATGCGATGATGAACCGCATTCGCCAGATTGATTTCGTGGTGGATGTCGAGCGGACTTCCGGCTGAGGAGGCTTGAGGTTTTCGGCGGCGAAAGAAGGCTGCGGTAAGGTTTGGGAGGTACTATGCGGACAATCAAGACGATTCATGTCGGACCTTTGGAGACAAACTGCTATCTCATCGGCAATCCCGAGACGCAACAGCTTCTCATCGTCGATCCGGGTGCGGATCCGGATGAGATTCGGGCGGAGATTCGCGAGACCGGAATGCTTCCGGCGGCGATTTTGCTTACGCATTGCCATTTCGACCATGTCGGCGCAGTTCGCGAGCTTCTGTCGGTCTACGATATCCCGGTGGTGGCTTCACAGGCGGCGAAGGAGTTTCTCGCCGATTCCAACAATGTGATGCCGGGCGGGTTCGGTGAGTATTTTACGGAGACACAGATGAATTTCCGCGTGAGCCGTTATGCGGAGCACGAGGAACTGATTGAATATGCCGGGTTCCCGATTACATGTCTCGCGACGCCGGGACACACGGATGACGGAATGTGCTTTTTCTTCCCGACGGAGAGCGTCCTGTTCTCCGGGGATACGCTTTTTATCGAGAGTGTCGGGCGCACCGATCTTCCGACCGGCGACGCAAAAGTATTGCTTGCTTCCATCCGGGAGCAGCTGTACCGCCTTCCGGAGGCGACGCTCGTCTTTCCCGGACACGGGCCGGCGACCAACATCGGTTATGAGAAGCGGTACAACATCTTCACCTGGGAGAAGGGGCAGACCAAAGGAATGACGCCGCTGCTTTCAAAGAAGAAGGATAACGGGAAGCCGAAGGTGAAAGACTGAGCTTCGGTTGGCCAGAAAAACACAGAATAATCTAAGTTCTACAATGGTAGAATGATATTGCTTGCAACGCGAGGAAGGAGTGCGGATGGACGGGTTGATTGAACTGAACCTGTACGGGCGGGACTATGAGCAGGAACTGCGCCCGCTGATTCGCGCGTTCCTGCCGCACAGCGAATTTGAAGTGAATCGTTACGAGGCGGAGGAGGAGCCGATGCGGGATTTGTGCCGCGAGGAGCCGACTTTTTTGCTGTCCGCCAACGCCGCGTATGACTACAGTTTCTCCTGCATTTTGATGAATGACTGGTACCGAATTCGCGTATACCGCAAGGGAGAGCGCATCGGCGCCGCGGATGCGGACGGTGTGAATCCGGAGCGCAAGGCGTACCGAAACTGCGTTGCGCGGGAGATTTACCGGATTCTCACTGCGGACACGGGAGTGACGCTTCCGTGGGGAATTCTCACGGGCGTTCGCCCCACAAAGCCCGTGTATGAGGCTCTTTCGCTTGGGGAGGACCGCGAGGTGATTCGCGGACGCCTCGCTGAGGAGTACCTCGTGAGCGATGAGAAGATTGCGACGAGCTTCCGCGTGGCGGAGCGCGAACTTGAGATTCTCACGGGGATGAACTACCGCGACGGATACAGCATTTATATCGGAATTCCGTTCTGCCCGACGACATGCCATTATTGTTCGTTTACCTCCTACCCGTTAGAGCGGTTCGGAAAATTGACGGACGCTTATCTCGACGCTCTTACGAAGGAGCTTGTATATATCGGCGGTTGTCTTCCGGAGAAGAAGCTGCAGACGGTATATATCGGAGGCGGCACGCCGACATCGCTTTCTGCAGAGCAGCTGGAGCGATTGCTGATTGCGGTTCGCGACACCCTGCCGATGCAGGATGTCATCGAATATACGGTGGAGGCCGGACGGCCGGACAGTATCACGAACCGCAAACTGGAGCTTCTTAAAGAGTACGGGGTGACGCGAATCAGCATCAACCCGCAGTCCATGCAGCAGCGGACGCTCGATCTGATCGGGCGGCGTCATACCGTGCAGCAGGTTGTCGATGCGATGAAAGCCGCACGGCGCGCAGGTCACGACAACATCAACATGGATATCATCATCGGGCTGACGGGCGAGGGCCCGGAGGATGTGCGAAGCACCCTCTCGCAGATTGCGGAGCTCAATCCGGATTCGCTCACGGTGCATACGCTTGCGAGAAAGCGGGCGGCCCGTTTGACGACGCAGAAGGAGCTCTACGAGGGCATGGATGCGCACGATGTTCCGCAGATGCTTGCGGAGAGCGTGGCATTTTGCAAAGAGCATGAGTATCAGCCCTACTACCTGTACCGCCAGAAGAACATGGCCGACAATCTGGAAAATGTCGGCTACGCAAGGCACGGTCGGGAAGGGATTTACAATATTCTCATCATGGAGGAGAAGCAGACGATTCTCGCAGCCGGTGCGGGTGCGATGTCGAAGTTTGTCTTTCATGACGAGGACCGCATCGAGCGCGTGGAAAATGTGAAGAGCCTCACGGATTACATCGATCGGATCGACGAGATGATCGAGAGGAAGAAGGCATTTTTCGCGGACTGCACCGGCGTGCTGTGAGGCATTCAGAGCACACGGGACAGCGCGATCCGGCGAGCATAACAGACAGAATGAAACGCTGCGCGGAAAATGCGCGGCTGAAATACGACAGAAGCGTTGCGCAGAGCACGCGGCAGGATAAGGATTACGGAAACGATGGATTTGGAACGCGAGAGACAATTAATCAGCCGGATGGGGACGCAGCTCCCGGGCGAGGCGGATTTGCAGGATTTTTGTGCGCACGGTGAGATTGTGAGCGCGATTGCGGCGCTCGTGGCGAAGGCGCTCGGCGAGGACGAGGCGTTTTGCCGTGAGATTGCAGTGGCGGGCATGCTTCACGATATCGGAAAGCTTGAGCTTGCGGATGTCATTTACGGTCACCGGGATGACATCATGGCGGTTGAGCGCTCCAAATATGTCCGCATGCATCCGGCGCTCGGAATCGATGTGCTCCGCAAGGAGGGGGCGTACTCCGAGGAGGTAATCTCCTTCATTGCGAACCACCACGAGAACTTCGACGGAACCGGCTATCCGAATCATCTCGAGGGGGAGGAAATCCCGTACGGGGCGCGCATTTTGCGTGTGTGCGATGTCTTCGCGGCGCTTGTGAGCAACCGCAGATACCGCTCGGCCTTCTCGATTGACACCGCGATTGAGATGATGATTGACGATGTGAAGGACTACGACATGAAGGTATTTCTCGCCTTTCTCTCGGTCGTATACAGCAATGAGTTTGCGGGCGTGCGCGATATGATTAACCGCGCTCAGGCCAATGCGGCGCTGCTCTCGTCGCAGCCGGGCGAGCCGCCGCACGCGGGTGACCGCGGATTACATGCATAGACAACCGGAAAAGAGAAAACAAGCAGGTGAGAAAAGAACCGCAGGACGGAGGTTTTAATATGAGTAAAGACAAAGTTCAACCGAGAATTATGCCCGGTTTTATGGAATTGCTGCCGGAGGATCAGATTGCGTTCAACCGCATGTACGACACGATTCGCCGCGTGTATGAGCGCTATGGTTTTCTTCCGCTTGACACGGCGACCATCGAGCTGTCGGAGGTCCTTCTTGCGAAGGCCGGCGGCGAAACGGAGAAGCAGATTTACCGCTTCCAGAAGGGTGACACGGACATGGCGCTTCGCTTTGACCTGACCGTGCCGCTTGCGCGCTATGTGGCGCAGCACAGCAACGAGCTGTCCTTCCCCTTCAAGCGCTATCAAATGAGCAAGGTGTTCCGCGGCGAGCGCCCGCAGAAGGGTCGTTTCCGCGAGTTTTATCAGTGCGACATCGATGTGATCGGCGTCGATTCCCTCGACATCGTGTACGATGCCGAGATGCCCGCGGTCATTTACCGTGTGTTCAAGGAGCTCGCATTCGGCGCGTTCACGATTCGCATGAACAACCGCAAGGTGCTGAACGGATATTTTGAATCGCTCGGCTATGCCGACAAGATCGGCGACATCCTCCGCACGATTGACAAGCTTGAGAAAATCGGGCGCGATGCGGTCACGGAGGAGCTCATCAATTTCGGCGTGGCGGA
>CADBXF010000016.1:0-195164 GCA_902798585.1 uncultured Lachnospiraceae bacterium | reverse complement strand
CGGAAAATGAGCTCTACCGCCAGGGCGTCGAGGAGCTCGCGACGGTTGTTTCGTATCTTCGCCGCTTCGGCGTGGAGGAGAGCGCATTTATCATCGATCTCACGATTGCGAGAGGCCTTGATTACTACACGGGAACGGTGTTTGAGACGATGCTCAACGATTATCCGAGCATGGGAAGCGTGTGCTCCGGCGGCCGTTACGACAGCCTTGCGGAGTACTATACGGATCAGAAGCTTCCGGGTATCGGCATCAGCATCGGCCTGACGCGACTGTTCTACCAGCTGAAGGAGAACGGCCTGATTCCGCAGACGGGCGCATGCCTTGCGCGCTGCCTTGTCATTCCGATGAGCGATGTACAGCTCGGCGCGGCGCTGACAGCGGCTTCGGCGATTCGCGATGCCGGAATTCCCGCGGATGTCTACTATCAGAACAAGGGCATGAAGCAGAAGATGAAATACGCCGCGAAGATTGGTGTTCCCTACGCCGCGATTATCGGCGAGGACGAGGCGGCATCCGGCACGGTAATGCTCAAGGATATGGCCGAAGGCACGCAGCGTGCGGTGAGCGTTTCGGAGCTTGCGGACGCGGTTCGTTAGGCCGGGGGAAGGCGACAGAAAATCGAGTACACGGCAGGCGGACCCTGTTCCGCCTGCTTTTTTGTGTAGAAAAAATGAAACTTGTTCCCATTTTCCTTGACGACGCCGCTCGTCGGTGTTATAATCGGGAACGGTTCTCAGATTCGCGAAAGGAGGAGCAGTCGATGCATTTGCCGAAGGTAAACGGACAACGGAAAATGATATCCGCCGTCACAGTTTTTCTGTTGGCGGTTGTTGTGTTGTGCTCCTCGTTCTTTATCGCAATCGAGGCGGACCATGACTGCTGCGGGGATGAGGATTGCCCCGTGTGCGCCTGCATTGCGATGTGCGAGCGGATTCTGTCCCAAATCGGACGGGGAACAGCCGTTGTCGTTGCGGTGTTTGTTCCCGTTGTCGCTTTGGTGACGGCAGCGGTTGCCATCGTGCGCGAACGCCCGTGGGAGACCCCGGTTTCCCGCAAGGTGCGGATTGAATGTTGAAACGGCCTCCGGTCGAAGTGCGCCCTTTTGCGCCTTCGAAACAGCTATGTGTTTTTCATACTACGGAGGTTTTATATCATGAAGAAAATTCTTGCGATCATTCTGACCGTCGCTCTGACGGTCTGCTGCTTTACCGCGTGCTCGGGTGAGAAGAAGGACGACGGTAAGCTTCACATTGTCACCACCATTTTTCCGGAATACGACTGGGTTTTAAACGTCCTCGGGGAAAATCCCGCGGGGGCGGATGTTGTCATGCTTCTTGACAACGGCGTCGACCTTCACAGCTATCAGCCCACAGTGGATGATATTATGAAAGTTGCCTCCTGCGACCTTTTTATCTATGTGGGCGGCGAGTCGGACGGCTGGGTCAGGGATGCGCTGGCGCAGGCGACCAACAAGAATATGATTGTCATCAATCTTCTCGAGGTTCTCGGCGACAAGGTCAAGGAAGAGGAGATTGTGGAGGGCATGGAGCACGAGCATGACCACGATCACGACCATGACGACGGCGACCATGACGATGACCATGACCATGAGGACGGCGACCGTGAGGAGCACGATCACGACCATGAGCACGAGGATGGCGAGGTTGAGTACGACGAGCATGTATGGCTCTCGCTGCGCAATGCGGAGACGCTTGTAAAGGCAATCTCTCAGGCGGTGGAGAAGCTCGACAGCGCGAACGCGGAAGCCTACCGGAAGAACACCGAGGCGTATGTCGGTAAGCTTCGCGCGCTGGATGAGCGCTATAAGACGGCGGTTGCGGGAGCGACGAACAGGACGCTTCTCTTCGGGGACCGTTTTCCGTTCCGCTATCTGACGGATGACTACGGATTGAAATATTATGCGGCATTTGTCGGATGCTCGGCGGAGACCGAGGCAAGCTTTGAGACAATCAAGTTCTTAACCGGGAAGGTGGATGAGCTCAGCCTGCCCGCGGTTATGACCATCGAGGGGGCAAACCACAAGATCGCGGAGACAATCGTTGCAAACACACAGGCGAAAAATCAGAAGATTTTGCAGCTCAATTCGCTGCAGTCCACCACATCGGAGGATGTGAAGAAGGGCGCGACCTATCTCTCCGTTATGGAGGCGAATCTTTCGGTCCTTACGGATGCACTAAAGTAGGAGGCTTACAATGGCGTTACTCACCGTTCGGAATCTGTCCCTCGGCTACGACAACAGAACCATCGTGGCTGACCTCAATTTTGTCGTAAATCAGGGGGATTACCTCTGTATTGTCGGCGAAAACGGCTCGGGCAAGAGCACATTGATGAAGACATTACTGCATTTGCAGGCGCCCGTCGGCGGCACGATTCTGACCGGTGACGGCCTTAAGAAAAATGAGATTGGATATTTACCGCAACAAACGATGGTGCAGAAGGATTTTCCGGCATCGGTGCTCGAGATTGTCCTTTCCGGATGCCAGGCAAGACGCGGTCTGCGGCCGTTTTACAGCCGCGAGGATAAGGCGCTTGCCGAGGAGAATTTGAAACGCCTTCGCATCGGGGACCTCGCAAAGCGGTGCTACCGCGAGCTCTCCGGCGGACAGCAGCAGCGCGTGCTTTTGGCGCGGGCGCTGTGTGCGACCCGAAAGGTACTTCTTCTGGACGAGCCGGTCTCCGGCCTCGACCCGAAGGTGACGGCGGAGATGTATGAGATGATTGCGCAGTTGAACCGCGAGGGCATCACCATCATCATGATCACCCACGATATCGCTGCAGCGGCTGCGTACGCGAGCCACATTCTTCATATCGGCAACACGGTCTTCTACGGAACGAAAGAGGAGTATCTGAAGAGCGATCTCGGAAAATTCTTCCTCGACACAAAGGAAGGCGGTGATGCGCAATGATCGGTGAATGGTTTGACAAGCTGTCGTTGTATCTTCGGTTCGCGCCGGTTCAGCACGCGCTGATCGTCGGCATATTGATTGCCCTGTGCGCCTCTCTTTTGGGCGTAACGCTTGTGCTCAAGCGTTTTTCGTACATCGGTGACGGATTGTCGCATGTGGCGTTCGGCGCGATGTCCGTCGCTGCGGTTTTGAATCTGACGCACCAGATGTGGCTGATTCTGCCGGTCACGATACTGAGCGCAATTCTGCTGCTTCGGACCGGGCAGAATGCCAAAATCAAGGGGGACGCTGCCATTGCCATGATCTCGGTGGCTTCGCTGGCCTTCGGCTATCTTTTGATGAACCTCTACTCCACCTCCGCAAACCTGACGGGAGATGTGTGCTCGACATTGTTCGGCTCGACATCGATTCTCACGCTCCGCGATTCGGATGTGTGGCTCTGCGTGATTCTTTCCGTCATCGTGGTTGTCGTTTTCATATTGTTCTACAACAAGATCTTCGCAGTGACCTTCGACGAGGATTTTGCGAAGGCGACAGGCACGAGGGCCGGTGCATACAACCTGCTGATTGCGGTTGTCATCGCAGTCATCATCGTGATGGCCATGAACTTCGTAGGGTCGCTTCTGATTTCGGCGCTTGTGATTTTTCCGGCATTGTCGGCAATGCGTCTGTTTCGGAGCTTTAAAACCGTCACAATCTTCTCTGCGGTGCTTTCGGTCGTCTGTGCGCTTGCGGGAATACTTACAGCCATTCTGGCGGGGACGCCGGTGGGTTCGACAATCGTGGCGGTGGACGCGGCGGCATTTGCCGTATGCAGTCTCGTCGGCGCTGTCAAAGGAGGAATTCGGGCATGAAACGAAGCGTATGTATAGCATTGTGTTTAGTGATGATTTCGGCGCTTGTCGGATGCGGGAAAAATGACGCGGGCGCAAGCCATAAGAACGGGACTTCCGGCGGCATCGAGGATGTTCTCTCGGACATCGTGAACTCGGGAAATGCATCCCCTGCACCGACGGAGGGCGCGGAGACGACGCCCACAGGCACACCGAAGCCGTATATCACCTCCGCGCCGGTGGATCCTTCCGCAATCGACATCGACCTGACGCAGATGTCTTCCACACTGGTGTATTCGCAGGTCTACGATATCATGTGCGATCCGGACAGCTACATGGGCAAGACCATCAAGATGGCCGGGACCATGAACATCGCCTACGAGCCGTCCACGGAGCAGTATTATTTTGCGTGCTTCGTGCAGGACGCATCGGCCTGCTGCGCGCAGGGCATCGAGTTTGTGCTCACGGACGAGTATGTCTTTCCGGATGATTACCCGGATGTCGGTGCCGACATCTGTGTGGTCGGATGGTTTGACACCTATATGGAGGGCGACAATATGTACTGCACGCTCCGCGATGCCAAATTCCAGTGACGGGGGGTCGGAATGTTCTGCCGGATGACGGATTTTCCGCAACAAATAAAGACTTTTTTTAAGGGGCGCCGGCTTCCGCGAAAATAACAACCGACTTATGAGAGAAAAGCGATTCTGTGCGTGACAAACGGAATCGCTTTTGTTATTATTGGGGTAGATGTGCGCAACGCTTCGGCGGAATCAAAACGCACAAAGGAGAGAATCAATGAACATTACGAAAACGGGGTTCGGTACGACGAAGGACGGCAAGGAAGCGACGCTGTATACAATGGAGAACAAGAACGGTATGAAGGTTACGGTTTCCGACTTCGGCGCGGTAATCGTGAACATTTTTGTTCCGGATCGTGACGGCAACCTGGAGGATGTGGCGCTCGGTTACGACTCGGTGACCGGCTACGAGGACAACGGTCCCGGCTACGGTTCCTTCATCGGAAGACACGCGAACCGCATCGGCGGCGCGCAGTTCACCGTCGGCGGCAAGACCTACGAGCTTGCGAAAAATGACAACGGCGTCAACAACCTTCACAGCGGTCCGAAGAGCTACAACAAGTACTTCTACGAAGCGGAGACCTATGTCGATGAGGAGAGCGTGAGCGTTGAATTCTCCCGCCTTTCTCCCGACGGAGAGCAGGGCTTCCCGGGCAACCTGGATCTGACGGTTACCTACACCCTTACGAACGACAATGACCTTGCCATCGAGTATTTTGCGGTGAGCGACAAGGACACGGTAATCAACCTTACGAACCATTCGTACTTCAACCTTGCAGGACAGGCGAGCGGCGATATCCTCGACCAGGAGGTGTGGATTAACAGCCACCAGATTACTCCTACGGATAAGCTCCTGATTCCTACGGGCGAGGTTATGGACATCACCGGTACGGCGATGGATTTCCAGACAGCGAAGCCGATCGGACGCGATATCAACGCCGACATGGAGTGCCTCAAGATTGCGGGCGGTTACGACCACAACTATGTGCTCGACCTCGATATCGAGGACGATGAGATGGAGCTGGTTGCATCCCTCTACGACAGAAAGAGCGGCCGCAAGATGGAGGTTTACACCGATCTTCCGGGCATGCAGCTTTATACCGGCAACTTCATCAATCCCGCCGGTGACCCGAACAAGGGCAAGGGCGGCGTCGCTTACGAAAAGCGCGCAGGCGTCTGCTTCGAGACGCAGTTCTATCCGAACTCCTGCAATATCCCGTCGTTCCCGACCAGCATTTTCCAGGCCGGCGAGCCGTACGACTTCTGCACCGTATACTCCTTCTCCGTTGAGTAAGAGTATCCGCGCTTTCGCTTCGGCATATTGAACGGAAAACCAGGGCGTCCTCCTCGGAGGGCGCCTTTTTTATGCGGAAAATGAAGCCGGCGCGGTTGTAAAACCGGAGCGAAATCAAGCATAGGTTGCGCAGGTTCGCAGGAAAAACAACTTTTCGGCGAAAATACACGTAAATCATATTGACGCGCGGCAATTCCCTGTGGTATACTTTTAAAAACTGCTTGTTACAAGGGGGTTAAGATATGAGACGATTATTAAAAGCAGTATTGGTTTTGGCTATGGTAATGGCGCTGACGGCATGCGGCGGAGGGTCGAACGAGGAGAAGGAACCGACGAAGGCGCCTACATCCGCAGTTCCGAAGGAGACCGGAACACCGACTCCGACGGAAGCGCCGAGTGTGCCGGAGGGCTCCGTGTTTGAGAGAATCTCGTCGGCAATCAAACAGTCATTTTCCAAGGGAAGCGTTACGGTTGTCTTCCACGCATCCGGCAACAACGGCGACGAGGAGAGAGAGTATGTAGAGAAGGATAAGATTGTCGTCGAGAAGGACGCATACCTTCTCTTCAGCGATGTCACCTACTCGGATGCTTCGAAGACACAGCAGTATGCGCGCATTAAGAAGGACGGCGGCGTGTACGGAGAGACCTGGTGGGATTCGAAGATGAATTATAAGGTGCTTCCGATTTCCGATGATGACGCGAAGTACATGTACGGCTGCGTGAACGCATTGTGCACGCCGGACGGCAACTTCCTCAGAGAATTTACACAGTTGATTGCCTATGTGATTCCGGACTGGCCGAAGGAGTGGATTCCGGAGAAGAGATTGCCGGAGCTTCTTGCCGCATACAGCAGCGATACGGTTTTGGCGGAGGTGCTCGGATATCAGCGCACGGCGGACGGCAAAGACACATTTTCGATTCCTTCGATGCTGCTCGGAAACATGGTGGGCTCGCTTTCCGGCAACAGCAACGGTTTCTACGGCTTCATGGGAACGGGTTTCTGGGAACTCTTCACCTATGCGGAAAAACTGAATCTGGAAGTCAGCTATGAGGATGACCGGATCGGATATATTAGACTTGTTTTTTCGCTTCCGGATAATAGGACTGCGGAAGCAACTTTTACCGTGAGCGATGTCGGAAGCACGGAAATTTCCATTCCGAACGGCCTGAAGCAGTTCGAGGAAATCGGCAACAATTATGCCGGCCGTACGGATGCCCGCCGTATCCTCGCATACGACCGACTCTGGTCGGAGGATTATCTCGCGGGAAGAATCGATGCCGACTGGTCGGCTTTCGAGGAGTTTTGGAATTTCCTGGTTGCTGCGCTTAAGGATCCCGATTTCAACAAGACGGTATATGATGCGATGAATGTCACCGAGCTTGAAATTGTCTACATGGAGGGTGAATCCTTCGCAAAGACCGGTGTTGAAGCTTTGGATGCGTTGCTTCGGGAGAAGTATAACAAAAAGTTTGAAATCACAAGCGCTTCGTACCATCCCGCGATTCTCACCATCTGGCTTGTGAAGGAAAACGGAGGCGTCGAGCCGTATTACAATTACTCGGTACATGTAACTGAGTAATCCGCTGAATCAGAGAGGCGCCGCATGGCAGCGCAGTATAAGAAAAATACCCCCGGAGTCCGGCTTGCCCGAACCCCGGGGGTTTGTGCGTCTTTCGCTTTGCGATTACTCCACAATCACGCCGACTTCCTGCGCCTGTTGGAGATTATAGTAGTGTCCCCTGTGAGCCATAAGCTCCGCGTGATTGCCGCGCTCGACAATCTCGCCGTCGCGTATGACGAGGATGAGGTCGGCATTCTGAATCGTGGAGAGGCGATGCGCAATCGCAATAATTGTGCGCGCTCCGGCGAGCCGGTTGATGGCTGCCTGAATGTGGCGCTCGGTCTGTACATCGACGGAGGCGGTTGCCTCGTCGAGAATGATAATCGGCGAGTTGCGAAGGATTGCACGGGCGATTGCGACACGCTGCTTCTGGCCGCCGGAGAGGCGGAGACCGCGTTCGCCGACCTGCGTCTCATAGCCGTCCGGCATCGCGAGAATATCGTCGTGTATGTAGGCGGCCTTGGCCGCAGCCTCGATTTCCTCCGGGGAGGCGCCGGGCTTGGCGTAGCCGATATTTTCCGCAATCGAACCGTTGAAGAGGAAGGTGTCCTGCAGCACGGGCGAGATGTTGTGGCGGAGGCTTGCCAGAGTTGCCTTGCGGATGTCGCGGCCGTCAATCAGGATGCGCCCCTCAACCGGATCGTAGAATCGGGAAATCAGCTGTGTTGCTGTCGTCTTACCGACACCCGTCGGCCCGACCAGCGCGACCATCATGCCGGGTTCGCAGGAGAAGGAAATGTCCTTGAGGACAGGGATATCGTTGCCGTAGTCGAAGCTCACATGGTCAAATGCAACGGCACCCCTGACATCGGTGAGCGGTTCGGCGTCCTCCGCATCGGTGATGGCCGAGGGAGTCTCCAAAATCACCGTCACACGCTCGGCGCCCGCCAGAGACTGCTGAAGATTCTCCAGCAGGTTTGCAAGCCCGGAAATCGGCGCATAGAAGAGGCCGAGGTACAGAAGAAAGGCGACGATGTCCGCCACGGAGAGCTGGCTCCGATAGGCGAGATAACCTCCGAAGAAGACTACAAGAACCGTTCCCGCCGCCGACAGAAGCTCGACGCAGGGATGGAAAATGGCGCTTGCGCGCAGCGCCCGGAGCATTGCCTTCACCTGCTCGAAGCTTTTTTGACGGACGCGCTCGCCCTCGTACGCCTCCTGCCCGAACGCCTGAATCTCGTGAAGACCCGAGAGGCTGTCCTGCAGCTGTGCATTCAACTCGCCCATCGTCTTCTGCGAGGCGCGGAAGAAGGGGCGGACGACCTTGGCGAAGATGACGCCGGAGACGAGAATCAACGGAATCGGCGCACAGGTGATGAGCGCGAGTTTCCAGTTGATTGTGAGAAGGATAATCAGCACTCCCGCGAAGGTCACGAAATTGGTGATGAGATCGGGAATCATATGCGCATAGAGAAGCTCAAAATCCCGCGTGTCGTTGACGACGCGGCTCATCAGATCGCCGGTCTGTTTGTCGTGGAAAAAAGCGAGGTCGAGGCTTTGAAGTTTGTCGTAAAGCCGGCTTCGGAGGTCTCCCACAAGATACCATGCCGCACGGTGCGCAAGGTAGTTGGCGAGAAAACGGAACAGCACGCGCAGAAGATAGAGCAGAAGAAGCGCGAGAGCGAGATACCGAATGGATGTCAATGCCGCTTGATCCACACCCGTGCTGACGATGCCGGTCATTTTCGAGAGTATCTTCGGCGCCGTCAGGTTGATGACCGTCAGCGCAAATGTTGAGAAAATCGCAATCAGATAAAGCCCTTTGTAGCGGGCAGCTTCTTTGGTAAGTTTCCAGAGTGTCTTCATGGGCGCCTCCATTTTGCGGAACAGGCCGCAAGCCTGCACAGGATTCGTATGTGACCATAATAACCCAAGCGGAGTTGCCGGAAAATGGTATATATTTTCCGCGTGGGCTGTTTTTTCGGAGAAGCGGTTCGACGGGGCGCGAAGAAACAGACCCCCGCCCCCGCGAGAGAGACAAAAACCCCGCCTCCGCGAGGGAGACGGGGCAGTTTTGCTGTGGATTATCGGTTGTGCGGGCGGGTTATTTCGTGCCGAAAATGCGGTCGCCGGCGTCGCCCAGACCCGGAAGAATGTAGCCATTTTCGTTGAGGCAATCGTCCATCGCGCCGATGTAGATGTCAACTTCGGGATGTGCCTTCTGTAAAGCGGCAAGACCCTCGGGAGCAGCAATCAGGCAAAGGAAGCGGATGCGCTTGATGCCGCGCCTCTTAAGCATATCGATGGCCGCAATCGCGGAACCGCCGGTGGCGAGCATCGGGTCGACTACGAAAATGTCGCGCTCCGAAGCGTCGTGCGGCATCTTGCAGAAGTACTCATGAGGCTCGAGCGTCTCCTCGTCGCGGTAGAGGCCGATGTGACCGACCTTCGCGCTCGGGTTCATGCGAAGAATACCGTCGCACAGACCGATGCCGGCGCGCAAAATCGGAACTACGCACAGCTTCTTGCCTGCAATCTCCTTGACCGTCGTCTTGCAAAGAGGCGTCTCAATCACCTTGTCCGCAAGCGGAAGATCCCGGCTTGCCTCGTAATATATCAGCATCGCGACCTCATTTACCAGTTCGCGAAAATCCTTCGTCGATGTTTCTTTTCTCCGCATAATGCCGATCTTGTGCTGCAAAAGCGGATGATCCATAATGACTACTTTGCCCATTGTACCGTTCCTCCTGTGTAAGTAAATCCTCGGGTTGCCGGCCGCTGTATCCGCCCGTCGTTTTGCATGTCATTTTGGCTGTCTTTCCGCCGTTTACGGGAGCTTTCGCGCCGGTTCTCCATCTCGATTATTATACTACCGGAGGGCTCAAAAGTCAAAACCTAAGAACCGCTGACATTGACTTTTTTGTGCGCACAGGGTAAGATATACGGAAAGGATTGCGGGGCGATTGCTGCCCCGGGAGGTATCGGGGGTCAGGCAGGATGTATAAGATTTTGAAAAATACGGAAGAACATACAATTCTTCTTCCGGCGACGCTGGACGAGCATTTTCCGCTTCTTAAATACATGTTCTGGTCGAAGGGAAAAGCGATTGTTCCGCTCACGGAAAGCGACGAGTTCGCGGTTCGCGAGGAGGGGCTTAAATATTCAAATTATGACATTTGCTATCCGTATGTGCTGATGGCGGGCCAGATTATGCGTGCACTCCAAAGCGGCCGGTACGACCCGAAGAAAACTTCGGTGCTGATTCCGACGGCGGGCGATGCATGCCGCGGGGCGTGCTACATCGGAATGATGGAAAAGTCGCTTCAGCAGGCAGGATTTACCGATACGCACATGGTTACCATTAATGTGCGCCATGTGTGCAATGACATCTCCCTGAAAATCACGACGGACACTGCGATTCGCGGACTGTTCGGCATGTTTTACGGCGATATTCTGATGCTTCTTGCAAACCAGACGCGGCCTTACGAGGCGCACCCCGGCGAGACGGAGGCGCTGCGACGCCGCTGGTATCGCGAGCTTGCGAAGGACATCCGGCTCGGGCGGCATCTGACGCTTCGCCACATGCGGAAAAATTTTAAGCGGATTGCGGAGTCGTTCCGCGCGATTGAGCGAACCGGCGAGAAGCGCCAGAAGATCGGAATCGTGGCAGAATTTTACGCCAAATACTGCGCTTTGGGAAACTGGAATCTGGTTTCCTACCTCGAAGAGCACGGCTGCGAGGCGATTGTGGGCGGGCTCTCGTGGTACATGCTCTACTATATCGACTCGCATAAGCCCGCAAAATGGGGCCCGGAGCGCGTCGGCTTCGAGGCCGTCAAGAAGTTGATGACGCATGTTCAGACCGACATGCTTGTCGCGATGCACCGGTGCGGCTTTCATGTCCCGGGGCGCTACGAGGTGATGGACGAACATTCCCGCCCGTATGTGTCGCACAATCTTATCAATGCCGACGGCTGGCTTATGGGCGCGGAGGCCGTGGACCTCATTCGCCACGGCGTTCGCAAGATTTTGTGCAATGCGCCGTTCGGCTGCCTTCCGAATGTATGCGCCGGTCGCGGCGTCTATCCAAACATCCGCCGCGAATTTCCGGACGCACTGTTGACCGTAATCGAGACCGACTCCTCGGGTTCGAAGCTGAACTATTTTAACCGCGTGCAAATGGTAATCGACACCAAGCTTCCTCCGCGCCGCAAGCGCCGGGAGGAGTGAGAAGGACCGGATCGGAGAAGAAATGCAGGGCGATGAGATCCGGAAAGCAAGAAGACGGTTGACCGTGAGGCGAAAAGCCTGTCAGGGGAAGAAGCAAGAAAAACCCGATCAGCGAAGAAGTGAGAAGCGCCTGGTCGGAGAAGTGCCGGTTGGGGGAATATAATTTGCGAACGAAAAACGCCCGGGCTTTGGCCCGGGCGATAATTTTGTCCCTAAAAAGAGGAGAAGCCCGAGTAAGTGTTGCCTTACCGGGCCAATATTATATGAAAATTTGAATAGGCTTTGTTCTTTTCTGATTGCATTATATCGCACAAATATGAGCAGAGTTTGTCGGGAAAAACAACATTTTGTAAACAATTTGAAACATTCACCATATTTTGGGGTGCAAAATTCGGAAGAGCAGCGCACTGCTCGCTTCGCAAAAAAAGATCCCCTAAAAAGAGGAGAAGCCCGAGTAAGTGTTGCCTTACCGGGCTGATATTATATGAAAATTTGAATAGGCTGTTTCTTCGATCAGGATTGCTCCCTCTCTCTTTCTGACTGCATTATATCGTACAAATATTAGCAGAGTTTGTCGAGAAAACAAATAAATTGTAAACATTTTGAAAACAACGCCGATAATTTCACCTGAAATTTTGAAAAACGATAAACTCCCGGAAAGCTGCTTTTGAAGCAAAGTCTGGAGAAATTCCGGGCAGTTTTAGGTGAATTCGGGTCAGCCGGGGGTGGATCGGGGATAAGTTTGTAAAGGCTGGGGCGAGTTTTGGCTGCTTTCGGGAAAATTCGTTAAAAATTGGGGCGAGTTTGTCCTGGTTCGAGCTGTTTTACCGGTCTGCACTACTTGCTTTGAGAGATTCTACCGCCCGGGAGACAATTTAGGTCTCCCGGGCGGTAGAACTATTCTTTGTACCTTGTTTTCAAATAGCTTCGAAGATGCTTTAGTCTGACTAATAGTTTAAGTCAATGAAAAAGAACGTCAACAATTTCCAAGTCGTGTAATTGTGCAAAAAAGAAGCTTCATGCCGCTACATGATATAGGTATGTTTACGGACCGGCGACTCGTTTTTGACTTTCGGTCCGTAGAGATTCAAAAAACAAGCTTCTGAAATCGCTCTCGTAAAGCATAGACGGGTAAAATTACAGCCCAAAGGACCCAAAAGCGGCGCCGGGCGGTAGAACATTCCTTCAGCCCGCAAACTATTCCCGCCAGCCCCGCCGGCCTACGCCTTTTTCTCAACTTCCCGCAGGTTTCTGTAATGGTACAGTTGATAGAGGAAGAAGGCGGTCAGGCAGCAGACAATGTCGGCTGTCGGCGTGGCGGCGGCGATGCCTGTCAACGGGTTGATAAGGCAGAAGAGAAACATGAGAGGGATGTCCAAAAAGCCCTTGCGAAGCACGGCCAGGACGAAGGCGCTCTGCCAGCGGCCGACCGCCTGGAAGAAGGAGATGAAAGTGTAGGCGACGGCCGAGAAGGGGGCCCCGATGCAGAGGATGCGAAGGAAGCGCATTCCGAGATTCAGGGAGTCGCCGGGCTTGACGAAGAAACCGACCAGAGGTCGGGCGGCGAGAAGGCAGGCGGCCATACAGCTGAGGCCGATTGCCAGGGAGACCAGAACGGTGTCGCGGATGACCTGCTTCATTCTGCGGTAGTTTTTGGAAGAATAGTTGAAGGCAATCAGCGGAAGAACGCCCTGGGTCAGGCCGCGCACGGTGGCGTGAGCGAGCATGTTGATCTTTTTGGCGATGCCGAGACCTGCCTGGGCGGCGGTGCCGTTGGCCATCATCAGGCGGTCGAGGCAGGCGTAGGAAATGTTTTCAAACAGCGTCATGATGCAGGCCGGAAGACCGGTTCCGAAGATTCGTCGTATCATTGTGCGGTCGGGATTGTGCGGAAGACGAAAGGAGAGCACTGAATTGCTCCGGCGGCGTACCTGCAGAGCTATCATGATAAACAGGGCAATCCAGTTGGAGACAGCGGTGGCGATGGCAGCGCCGAGCACCTCCTGTCCCTTGGGAAGAAGCACAAACATAAAGACCGGGTCGAGAGCGATATTGAGAAGGCTTCCGCTCACAATGCCGATGCTTGCATCAAGGCTTCGCCCCTCGCTTCGGAAGAGGTGTGCGGTAACCATGTTCATCGCGGTTCCGAGTCCGCCGAGCCCCACGGTGATGAGAAGATATCCCGTTGCGTAATGGTGAACCTCAGGGTCGGCGCCGCCGAGCGCGGACAGGAACGGATGGCGGAGCAGAATTGCGGAAACGATATAGATCAGGGTTAGAAAAGCGCAGTTCCAAAAGGAAAAAGCGCAGGCTTCCCCTGCGCCCTTTCTGTCATCGCTTCCCAAACAGCGGGCTGCCTCTCCGGCGCCGCCCACTCCGAACAGGTTGGCGATCGCAGAAAGAAACATAAACGCGGGCAGGCAAACCGTGACGGATGCGATTTTGGCGTCGCTTCCGGTCAGACCCATGAAAAATGTGTCCGCCATATTGTAAATCACCAGAATAATCTGTCCGACGATAGTCGGAAGCGCGAGCTGCGCGATGGCGACGGGCACCGGTTCCCGCTCGAATATGATTGTTCCTCTGTGGTCGCGTTTCATACGAGTTTTCCTCTTTTTTTTAGTAAACAATGAAAGACATTATTTGTCAATGCAAAATCGCGAACCGTTGCAGAACGACGCGCTGTGTGGTACAATATGTCAAATGGCACGGCATTCCAATGCGGGAATGCAAGAAAGCCATAACAGCGAGGCAGAGATATGGAAGATTCTGTCAGGCAGAAAGCGTGTGCGCTTTCTGGGGGTCGTCAAGGCGGATGCGTACGGGCACGGTGCGGTTGTGGTGGCCAGAACCCTCCAGCAGGAAGGGGCGGATTATCTCGCGGTCAGCAGCATCGATGAGGCGATGGAGCTTCGCGTAAACGGTATCACGATGCCCGTTTTGATTCTCGGACATACGCCGAAGGAGCAGGTCGAGAGGCTTCTGCAGTATGACATCACCCAGGCTGTGACATGCAAAGCCAAGGCGGTGGAGTACTCGGAGGAGGCGACGCGTCTCGGGGGGACATTGCGAATCCATATCAAAGTGGATACCGGCATGTCGAGGCTTGGATATCTGTGCGACGGAGATATGTTTTCTACAGGAGTAGAAGGCATATGCGAAGCGGTTTCCATGCCGGGACTCGACGCCGAGGGAATCTTTACGCATTTTGCGGTTTCCGACGAGCCGGGCGAGGATGCGCGGGCCTATACGGAGCACCAGCTGAAGCTCTTTACGGATGTCATCCGCGGGGTGGAGGAACAATCGGGGCGGAAGTTTAAACTTCGCCACTGCGCCAATACCGGGGCGGTGGCGCGCTATCCGGAAAGTTATCTTGACATGGTAAGGCCGGGACTCCTTTTGTACGGCTACGGGGATTTTGCGGCGGAGCTCGGACTTAAGCCGGTTATGGCTCTTAAGACCAATGTCTCCACAATCAAAATTTACCCTGCCGGTACGGCCGTCAGCTACGGAGGAATCTACAAGACCGACAAGACAGAGCGAATCGGCGTGCTTCCGTACGGCTATGCGGACGGTTTTTTCCGTTGCCTTTCCAATCGCTGCAGTCTGATGACGGCGGACGGTCCTGCGCCGCAGCGCGGCAAAATCTGCATGGACATGTGCATGATTGATTTGACCGATAAGCCGGGTGTCGGAATCGGTTCCGAGATTGAAATCTTCGGACCGCACAATCCCATCGAGACGATGGCACGGCTCGCAGGCACGATTCCCTACGAACTCACCTGCGCAGTCAGCAAGCGCGTACCGCGCCGCTATATCCGCGGCGGAGCGGTCGTGGAAGAAGAACTGTTGTTGCGGATGTAAACCGATTATTATTTATGGGGGTATGTAAAATGTTTGAGGTTTCTCATGACACCGCTCGCAAGCTGATTAAGATTCTGGCCTTTGTGTTGATGGCCTATGTGGCAATTCTCTGGATATGTCCGTCGCTGATATACCGAGATAGTGTGACGGAACTGACGGAGCTCCGGGAGGAGGTTTACGGCTTTTTTCACTGCCTTGTTCTTTTTGCAATCGAAGAACTCGGAATCGTTCTCGCGGCGTTTCTCCTTACGATGTTTGTGACTCTTTGCGAGGACATCAGTCATATGCGCCGCATAAACGACTTGGCGCCGCACGCAAAGGAGCCCCGGATTCGTTATACAGAACCGTACAAATCCGCTTCTTCGAAAGAGGAATCCGGGGAGGAGTGATTTTGCGTCCGTCCGGCGGGCTCGTCGTCGGAGATTATCGGTAATTGCAGCAGGAGGTTTCTATGCCCAATCCTTATTTACCGTTGTGGGAGTATATCCCGGACGGAGAGCCGCGAGTGTTCGGCAATCGCGTGTATGTGTACGGAAGCCATGATCAGGCGGCTTCGGATGCATTTTGCGACCATAAGCTTTTGTGCTGGTCCGCGTCCGTCGATGATTTGAACCGCTGGACATGCCACGGGCATATTTTCCACACGGCGGATGACACCGACCACGAAAGCGACACCGCAGCGTGGACGGACGGTTATCTGTTTGCGCCGGATGTGGTGGAGAAAGACGGAAAATACTATCTTTACGCATACATTATGGGCGCGCACGGATGCGTTGCGGTGAGCGACCGCCCGGAGGGACCGTTTGTGCTGATTGATCAATACCGCCACGGCGAGCCGAAGACACCGCATGAGGTGGGCTACGGCGACGGGTGGTTTGTGGACCCGGGCGTGCTGGTTGACGACGACGGCCGCGTGTATGTGTACTGCGGCTTTGAGCGGTCGTTCGGCGTGGAGCTTGACGCGGACACGATGGTCGACACGAAGGATGATACCTTTGTCGAGGATATCCTGCCTCCGGGGCAGAAGCCGGAGGATTTTTACGAGGCGTGCTCGCCCCGCAAAATCGGCGACACCTACTATCTGCTTTATTCGCCGCGGCGCGGCAGCCGGCTGATGTACGCGACCTCCGACAAGCCTCTCGGACCGTATACGATTCGCGGAACGATTGTCGACAACGGCATCAACTATCCGGCCGGCAACAACCACGGTTCGATTTGTAAGATCAAAGATCAATGGTATATTTTCTATCACCGCATGACCAATAATACGATTATGTCGCGGCGCGGATGTGTGGAGAAAATTGAGATTTTGCCGGACGGCACCATCCCCGAGGTGGAGATGACCTCCCTCGGTTTCCAGGAGTCGCTCAATCCCTTCGATATCACGCCGGCGGAGCTCGCGTGCTACCTTACGGGCGGCTGCTTTGTCACGGAAAATGACCCTTTCACCCGCAGCGTAGTCAACATCACGCACGGGTGTGTCCTCGGCTATAAGTATTTTGACTTCGGCGAAGATTTTTCGAGCAGGACGATGCAGCTGCTGCTTCGCACGGGCGGGCGCGGGATTTTTGCAAAGGTCCATGTCCGTATCGATGCGCCGGACGGCCCCGAGATCGGCGTCGTCGATATCGGCCTTGCGGACGGAGTGTACGAGGCGAATGTGCAGGCGGTGACCGGGCGTCACGCTGTGTTCTTCGTCGCGGAGAGCACAGCAGGAGGGTGGTTCCCGGAGATGTTCGCGGGAAGAGAGTTGTTCACGCTTAAGGAGTTTACATTCCGAAAGATGTGATGCGCAGGATATCTGCGAAAAATGACGCCTGCAGGATGCATTCGCGCGGAAACCGTGCAGCGTACAGCAGGCAGGATAGGAGAAAAGAAAAGGAGGATTCGGCGCTGTGAAGAAGGCATTTTCCGCCATAACCGAATACCTCCTTTTGTTTATGCTTGCGGCTTTCCTTGGATGGCTCTACGAGATTGGCTGCGTGTATGTAATGTTTCATCATTATCAGGACCGGGGCGTTCTTCATCTCCCGATGTGCCCGATTTACGGTTTCGGGATACTGCTGCTTTTGGGCATCTTTCGGGAGCGAAAGAACATTTTCCTCCTCTTCTTCGGAAGTGCGTTGATTGCCACGGCCATTGAGCTTGCGAGCTCCTACGCGATAGAGTATTTTCTGCACGAATCGCTTTGGACATACGAGAACTGGCCGCTGCAGTTTCAGGGGCGCATCTCGGGCGTGAGCAGCGCGATGTTCGGCCTTCTGGCCACATTGTTTTTGCGGCTGGTGCGACCTCCCGTGGGAAAACTGTTCCGAAGCAGAGCCCGGATGGTCGCCGCGGTGTTTACGGCGGCGCTCGCGGTATTCTGCGTTGCGTGGGAGTTGCGGTTCCGGCTGTAGATGCAGCGCTTTCGGCGGGGTTTGCCGGGAGATTAACGGTTCATTAATAAAACATTGATGTTAAATTAAATTTACCTTTTTGCGTCCGGAGGTATTGTATTTTCGAAAAATATGTGGTAAGATATCCTCAGTTCAAGGGGAAAAGCCCCGGAAGACAGCGACCGGCGCGCGACGGTCGGAGCAGCAAAAACCATTTATAAACCATACGGAGGTGCTCTATGCATATTCTTATTTCTTTGGCGATCGGTGGTCTCTGCGGTTGGTTGGCAGGTCAGTTCATGGGCTCGAAGAACCAGGGTTTGATTGTCAATATCATTCTCGGTATCGTCGGCGGAGCTCTCGGTAGCTGGTTGTTCAGCATCATCGGAATCAGCTTCCACGGTATCATCGGCAACATCATCGGCGGTGTTCTCGGTACCTGCATCCTGATTGCAATCGGAAGATTCCTGATGAAGAAATAATCATCGGTTGTTTGCGTACTCAATGTTCGGAAAAGTATGGGGCTGCCGCAGGCAGCCCCGTTTTCTTAGGTGTGCTCGGAGGAAGTATGAAGCGGGTCATTTATGCCTTTTTCTTCTTTTTATTGGTCCTTTTTATGATCGGGGTGTTGTCCGTCAGCAAGGATTATTGGCACGATCGCGATTACATCGGAATGTTTGTTTCCGTCTTCTTCCTGCTGCTCTCCCTCAAGGGAATCCGCAAATGTTACCGCGGCGCATTTAAGCCGGAGGTGATTGTGGTTCCGCAGCAGGGCATGCCGGGAACCATGATGCCCGGTGCGATGCCGAATATGCAGCAGAACATTCCGGGCGCGTCCGTTGAGCCGAATCCGGAGATGGACCATATCGACGATATGTCCGTGCAGTACAACCCCTATTTTGCGGATGTCTATGAGGAACAGCTGGCGGATCAGCGCAGACAGCAGCAAATCATGCAGCGGCAGCTGCAGGAGCGTCAGTTTCTGGAGCAGCAACAGCTTGTGATACAGCAGCAGATGCTGGAACAGCAGAGAATGGCGATGGAGATAGCCGACCAGCAGCGGTTGGGGCAGGAACTTCTCAATCAGCAGATGGCGCAGGAGATTTTGAACCGGCAGACCGGTCCGGGACATCCTTTGCGGCGTTAAACAATTTGGCAAAGGACGGTGAAACCATGGACGCGATGGAATTGTATCTTGAAAATATCGGCGAGGATGATGCGACGCTCGTCTGTGCGATGGGCGAGGATTATACCACCGCAGAGATAAAGAAAATAATATTGGACACGGTGTGCCTTCTGGGGGAAGAGGGCGCCGCCGGGGATACCGGTGTCGCCGCGGACGAGTCTGCGAATCCGGCGGTAAATGAAAAAGTTCTTCTGCGGTTGCTTGCTTTTGTATCGATGGAGCCGGTGCCGGAGGGCATGGAGGAGCTCGGCGATTACGACCGATACGCCTGCATCCGCAAGCTTGAGGCAATCCGAAAGCGCGAGAGTACGAGCGCCGAGGAGCGGCAGAAGCTCTTCCTTCTGCAGTATCTGCTCCGCGGTTACGCGAGCCGGTGCCATTGATTTATCACATGGAAAATACTGCCTGCGTCGTTTGAGCGGGAATAAAAAACAGCGGTGACCGCAGAGTTGCGGAAACCGCTGTATTTGATTGGCCTTGAAGAGAAGCTTCCGCCGCTATGACAGTCGTTTCTCGAATTCTCCGAGCACGGCGGTGGAAGGATAGACATTGGCAAAGGCCGTGGGGTCGAGCTCGGGAAGCGCATGCTTTAAGCGGTGGTATTCGTACTCCGACATGACGCTTATGAGCAGCTTCCGCTCGGCGCCGGAATATGCGCCCGTCCCGGTGAAGACGGTGGCGCTGCGGTCGAGATTGTCGCGAATCCAATCGCCGATCTCGCGGTCTCTGTTGGTGAAAATATCGACGGTTACGGCGCGGTTTTGCAGGTGAATCCGGTCGATAATCAGGGAACTGCAAAAAGCCGCGATGACGGAGTATACGGCGACGGTCGGGTTGAAGACAATCGCGCAGACCGCGTATACAACGATATTGACGGCGAGAGAAACTTTGCCGACGCTCAGGGAGCGGTACTTAAGGCTCATGACGATGCCGATGATGTCGGTTCCGCCGCTTGAGCCGAAGCCGACATAGAGAAGCCCGCTGCCGATGCCTTCAAAGAAGCCGCCGACAATGGTGTTTGTGAGTGCGTCCGTGATAATCGGCTCCTTCGGGATCGGAAGAAGAGACATGAGGGCGCTCTCCAAAATGATGGTGAAGCCGGCTTTAAACATCGGTTTGCTGCCGAGTGCGCGCCAGCCGATGATGACGAGCGGAATGTTCAGAATGAAATACAAAATACCCCGGATGTTGTAGGGCTCGAGGCGCGTCCCCTCCGCCAGAAGCGAGAGAAGCTGCGCAATACCGGTAAACCCGCCGGAATACAACCCGCCGGGTAAAATGAAGAAGTTTACGCCGAGACAGTAAATCAGGGAAGCGACGATACATATGCTGAAGTTCGTAATACCGCTTTTTACGCTTCCTCTTTTGCTTTCAAACATGTCGGACCTCCGAAACAAACGGAATGCGGAGCTACGGTCGCATTCCTCAACATCTTATTATAGCATACATACGCGGGGGATGGAGAAGGGGAAGCGAAAGGAACCGGGAAGTTTTTTGAAGAGCCGGAAAATTTGATTCCCGACCGCTTTTTATGGAAAGTAATTTTGCGGAAAATGTAAATTTCCGTCTTGACATATCCGGTATAATTGTATACACTTATGCAAATGCGCTTAAAAGGAGGCACTGTGTATGGCCGAGATGAAAGACGAAATGACAATCCTCGGGGAGATGGGGGAGGATTGCTTTACCAACCGTCCCGTGACGATGAACGAGAAGAACAACCTTCTGCAGATTGAAGAGCATATGTATATTCTGGACGATGTGAAGAAGCCGAATGTCTTCCGGAACATGTTCCCGTATAAGGAGATTCCGAAGATTCCGTTTAACGACCGCATCGTTCCGCACAATATGCCGAAGCAGATTTGGATAACCGACACGACATTCCGCGACGGGCAGCAGTCCCGCGCGCCTTATACGACTGAGCAGATTGTGACAATCTACGATTACCTGCACCGTCTCGGCGGCCCGAACGGCATGATTCGCGCCTGCGAGTTCTTTCTCTACAGCAAGAAGGATCGCGACGCCGTATACCGCTGTATGGAGCGCGGCTATCAGTTTCCGGAGATTACAAGCTGGATTCGCGCAAGCAAGGAGGATTTCAAGCTTGTGAAGGAGATCGGGCTCAAGGAGACCGGTATTCTCGTAAGCTGCTCGGACTATCACATTTTCCTGAAACTCCGAATGACGCGCCGTCAGGCGATGGACCACTATTTAAGCGTTGTCCGCGACTGCCTGGAGGCAGGCATCTCGCCGCGCTGCCACCTTGAGGACATCACCCGCGCCGACATTTACGGCTATGTGGTGCCGTTCTGCGTGGAACTGATGAAGCTCATGGAGCAATACAAAATTCCGATCAAGATTCGCGCCTGCGACACGATGGGGTACGGCGTCAACTTCCCGGGTGCGGTTATTCCCCGCTCGGTGCAGGGCATCATCTACGCGCTGCACACCCACGCCGGCGTTCCGCACGAGCTTCTCGAGTGGCACGGCCACAACGACTTCTACAAGGCGGTTTCGAACTCCACAACGGCATGGCTGTACGGCTGCTCCGGCGTCAATACTTCGCTGTTCGGCATCGGCGAGCGCACGGGCAACACGCCTCTTGAGGCGATGGTGTTTGAATATGCGCAGCTCAAGGGCGACTTAAACGGCATGGAGACGACCGTAATCACCGAGCTTGCCGAGTACTACGAGAAGGAACTCGGCTATCACATTCCGGACCGCACGCCTTTCGTCGGCCGCAATTTCAATGTGACGCGCGCCGGAATTCATGCGGACGGCCTTCTTAAAAACGAGGAAATTTACAATATTTTCGATACCGAAAAATTCTTAAACCGCCCGGTTGTCTGCGCGGTCTCGAACACTTCGGGACTTGCCGGCATCGCGCACTGGATTGACTCGTATTACCATCTCACGGGCGATAAGAAAATCGGCAAAAACGATCCCCTTGTTCACGCCATCAAAGACTGGGTGGATGCGGAGTACGAGGGCGGCCGCGTGACGGTTCTCACCGACGATGAGCTTGTCGCGGCGGTCAATATGTTCGGCGGTCTTCCGCAGTGACGACGGTGAAAGCCGTATTTCAGGAATTAATCGAGGATTGGTATGATACAGGATATTTTTCCGAGCAGACTTGTCAACCGCTTTGAGGCATGTAAAATGGCGCCGTCTGACGCGCTGGTGATTACGGACGGAGACGGAAAGCTGCTTGTAAACACCGACGGCGGCGAGGTTCATTTTCCGGAGGGAGCGGCAGCGGCTGAGCTGATTGACAGCGCCGTATACCTGTTTTCGCTCGATGAGCGGCGGTACTTTCTGGCGGCGGAGGATGTCTGCGGGAATGGTTCCGTACCGGCTGACGGTTGCGGGGAGAGCGATTCCGCATCGGTTGCAGCGGGACTGCAAAAGGACGGTTATGCGTTTCGGACGCTGCGGGAGCTTCGCGATCTGTGCATCGGCAAGGAAGTTTATGCGGCATTTACCGCGTTTCATTTGTGGCGCTGGTACCGGGACAACCGCTTCTGCGGGCGCTGCGGCGGGGCGCTTGCCCACAGCGCGACCGAGCGGGCTCTTGTCTGCCCTGCATGCGGCAATACAATTTATCCGCGCATCAATCCCGCGGTGATTGTCGGCGTGACGAAGGGCGACAGCATTTTGCTTACAAAATATCGCCGCGGCTTCGGACATAATGCGCTTGTCGCCGGCTTTACGGAGATCGGCGAGACGCTCGAGGAGACGGTCGCCCGCGAGGTGATGGAGGAAACGGGCGTGCGCGTTCGCAACATCCGCTACTACAAGTCACAGCCCTGGGGCATGGCTCAGGATGTGCTTGTCGGTTTCTATTGCGACGCGGACGGCGACGGCGAGATTCATATGGACGAAAATGAACTGAAGTACGCAGAGTGGGTGCGCCGCGAGGACATCATTTTGCAGCCGAACAATCTGAGCCTTACGAACGAGATGATGCGGATGTTCAAGGAAGGACAGCAGTGACACCTGCGACGGAACCCGGCGGAAAACAACAAACAATACGGAAAAAAGAGCAAAAAAGGCGGAACCGAATCGGTTCCGCCTTTTGAAGTCAACCGTTAAATACGGTGCAATCCTTAAGCCCAGGGATTCTCGGTCGGGTAAGGAAGCGACTTCGGCTGGTTGTAAGCAATGTCCTTGATGCCGAGGAACTTGAATACCTCGAACAGAGCCTTGCCGCAGTGACCGAATGCTACCGCACCGTGGTGAGGATATCTCTTCTGGATGAGCACGTGACGATAGAAGCGTCCCATCTCCTTGATGGCGAAGATTGCGATACCGCCGAAGGAACGGGTAGGTACATCGAGGATCTCGCCCTCAGCGATATAGGAAACAAGCTCTCCGTCGCTGTTGCACTGCAGACGATAGAAGGTGATGTCGCTTGCAGCGATGTCGCCCTCAAGGGTGCCTCTCGTGAAATCAGGATCGCTGCCGGCCGGCTCAAGGAGACGGTGCTGGATGAGCTGATACTTGATTGCACGGTCGCTGCACATCTTGCAGGACGGGGTGTTACCGCAGTGGAAGCCCATGAATGTATCGGTAAGCTTGTAATCATACTTGCCCTTGATGTCCTCGTCGTAGATGTACTGAGGAACGGAGTTGTTGATGTCAAGGAGTGTGATTGCATCGCCGGTTACGCAAGCGCCGATGTACTCGGAGAGTGCGCCGTAGATATCAACCTCGCAGGATACCGGGATACCGCGGCTTGCGAGACGGCTGTTTACATAGCAAGGCTCGAAACCGAAGGTCTCCGGGAAAGCAGGCCAGCACTTGTCGGCAAATGCCACATACTTGCGTGCGCCCTTGTGCTGCTCAGCCCAGTCAAGGAGCGTAAGCTCGAACTGTGCCATGCGTGCGCTCATCTCAGGATAGTACTTGCCTTCGCCCATTTCCTTAGCCATGTCCTCGCAGACAGCCGGGATACGGGGATCGTTCTCATGTGCCTTGTAAGCTACGAAGAGGTCAAGCTCGGAGTTCTCCTCAACCTCAATGCCGAGCTCGTAGAGCCCCTTGATCGGAGCGTTGCAGGCGAAGAAGTCCTGCGGACGAGGTCCGAAGGTAATAATCTTGAGATTCTTAACACCGATGATAGCGCGAGCGATCGGAACGAAGTCAGCGATCATCTTCGCAATGTCATCAGCGGTTCCTACCGGATACTCCGGAATATAGCCCTTGAGGTGGCGCATTCCGAGGTTGTAGGAGCAGTTCAGCATACCGCAGTAAGCATCGCCGCGGCCGTTAATCATATCGCCGTCGCCCTCGGCAGCTGCAACAAACATTACAGGGCCGTCGAAGTTCTTGGCAATCAAAGTCTCGGGAGTCTCAGGACCGAAGTTGCCGAGGAAAACAACGAGCGCATTGCACTCTGCCTTCTTAACATCGTCAACAGCCTTGAGCATATCGAGCTCATTCTCCACAGTTACGGGACACTCATAGAGGTCACCCTTGTAAGCAGCCTTGATAGCAGCGCGTCTCTTCTCGGAAAGAACGATCGGGAAGCAGTCACGGCTTACGGCAACAATACCGAGTTTTACTACAGGAATATTGTTCATTCTAAGTACCAAACCTTTCTCTTATTTGGCGTTAACCGCCATTACGACCATTATACTTTATCCGAAAATCGCTGTCAATAAAAAACAGCGGCGAAGCCCCCTGCAGAGCATGAAAATAAATTCCGGCGGGAGTTTGCCGCCGCGATGTGCGGAGCCATTGTCCGCACGGAAAATGTGTGGTATGATAAAGGTGTCCCGCGGGGCCGCGAAGCTGCGGGAAAGGCAGTTGGTTTTTCGCGGAAAATGTGTGCGGAAGGAAGGAAAAATCATGGAGGATTTTGAGGATTGCAAAAACCGGAAATACCCGGAAAATGAGGCGCCGGAGGGCGACGGAATGCCCGAGCGCGGCATGAAATGCGTCTATGCCGGGCCCGCTTATTTTGCGGCGAAAAGAGACGGGGAGGCGGTGAACCGGCCGTCGATGATGTTTGTGTATGCAGGACCGGCGGACATGCGGAATCGGAGAAACGCGGAGCCGGAGACTCCGACGCCGACGCTGGCAGTGCAGAATTATTGCCACAACTGCGGGGAAAAGCTCGCGCCGACCTATCGCTTCTGCCCGAACTGCGGGACTCCCGTGAATCGCGGGGGAGCGGTGACAATATGAGCTTCCGGTTAAAGCACTGCGTATGGGAGATTACGCTCGCATGTTGTTTTTCGTGCCGCTACTGCGGTTCGGCAGGCGGCAGGGCGCGGGATGCGGAGCTCACTGCGGCGGAGTGCTTCTCGGTCGCGGACCAGCTGGCGGAGCTCGGCTGTGAGCGCGTCTCGATGATCGGCGGCGAAGTTTTCATGCGAAAGGACTGGAAGGAGATTGTCGGGCGGCTCGCCGGAAACGGAATCCGCGTCAACATTATAACGAACGGTTTTCTGTTTGAGGATGCGCTGGTGCAGGAGCTTAAAAAACTCAATATCGAGTCGGTCTCGGTCTCCCTGGACGGCCCGCGTGAGGTGCATGACAAATACCGCCAGGAGGGCAGCTATGACCGCGCTGTCGCGGCGATTGCGAAGCTTTCAAAGAGCGGTATTCCCGTGTCGGTCATCAGTACTTTGAATGCGGAAAATGTCAAAACGCTCCCGGCTTTGTACGAGACGCTTCTTGACAGCGGAATCTTTGCGTGGCAGCTGCAGGCCTGTTCGCCGATGGGCAACGCCGCGAACGGCGGAATCGACATTGCGTTTGACCCGCGGGAGGTAATCGGCTTTGTCGAGAGCCGCATGCGGCAGGCGCCGTTTCTGCTGGGGATTGCGGACAACATCGGTTATTTTTCGCCCGGTGAGGGAAGCATCCGCGGAAACATGAGCGGAAAAGCGTATTTTGCGGGATGCCGCGCCGGAATCACGGCGGTCGGAATCGACAGCGTCGGCAATGTGCGCGGGTGCGAGTCGATGTATGATCCGCATTTTACGGAGGGAAATCTTCGCGAGCGGACGCTGCGCGAAATCTGGGAGGACCCGGACGCTTTCGCATACAATCGGAAGTTCGATGCGGGCATGCTGACCGGCGCCTGCGCTGCCTGTGAGCTCGGGGCCTTCTGTGCAGGCGGATGCCGCTCCTACAACTACTTTGTGCACGGGAAGCTCTATGAAGCGCCCCGCTGCGCCCGCGCAATGAACGCCGCGGAGGGGTCGGCAATCAAGTGAAAAAACGAAGGGGCTGTCAATCGACAGCCCCCTTTTGTATATGTCGGGATTGTTTCAAAGCAAATCCGTTCCGGCCTTAAAACATCTTCTTGAGCAGCCGGAAATGGTTTGCGCCGTCCGCCGTCAGCGCGATGTTGCAGCGGAAGGTGCGGTTCTTGCCCTCGTTGGCGGCGAGAAGAAGCGAGAGAATCGTGTTGGAGAACGCGATGGCGTGCGCATATTTGTCCTCGGTCACATGGAAATCAAGGCCGTACTCGCCGCTCTCCTGCGAAGCGAACTCCGGAAGGAAATCCTTCACACGGCTCCAGCCGTGCTTTTCGAAAACCACCGTAAACGCCGGGTCGGTGCGAAAGTCGGGCGTCTCCGGGGCAGCCTCGGAAGCGTACTCGAGGATATTTCCGAAGGCGTTGCCGAAGGAGGGAATCTGTTCGGAATATTCCGCGGCTTCCTGCATGCACTTCTCGATTTCCGTAAGCATCGCCTCGTAGTCGGTGCGCTCCATTCCGAATTCCTCCTCGGGGTTATACGATTTGATGTCGGCAATAATCCGGTTTCTGGTTTCGTTGATTTTTTCTTTGATTGTGCTCATATCGGTCAGGTACGACGCGCGGATGGTTTTGATTTCCCGCAGGTGGGCTTCGGCAGCGGCGATCTTATCGTCAAATGCCTGTGCGATTGCGAGGTCATCCCTGTTCAACAGCTCTTTGATTTCATCGATGGAAAATCCGGCCTTCTGAAGATTGCGGATTTTCACAAAGATTACAGCCTGATCTTCGTTGTAGTACCGATATCCTGTCCAGGAGTCGACCTCTGCCGGCTTTAAGAGGCCTACGCTGTCATAGTACCGGAGCGTCTGAGGATTGCAGTCACAGAGCGCGGCAAATGCCTTGATTGTCATACCTGTTACCTCCTTTCGAGCACTTTATATCATTGCAGTTCACTGTAAGGTCAAGATGCTTTTCGGAAAAAAGCGAAAAAGTTTTGCATTTTTCGAAACCTGCGCGGGAATTCCCGGCGGGAGCGCCGCAAAAAACCGTCAGTCCGGAAGCGAAGAAATCTGCTTCCGGTAGATCCGGATGAGGAAAAATGCGCACATCAGGGCGGAGGCAGCCTCGGCGATCGGGTAGGAGAGCCACACAAACTCGAGGCGTTTTACGACCTTGGCCATGAACCATGCGACCGGCAGGAGAATGACAACCTGACGGCAGACGGACACAATCGTTGCGTACAGGCCGTTTCCGAGCGCCTGGAAGACGGAGATTGTGATGATTGAGAAGGACGCCGCGATAAAGTGCAGACTGATGTAGTGGAACGCCGGTTTGCCGTAGGTCACGAGCGTCTCCAGGGATTCGGCGTCCTCGCTGAAGAGCGCCAGGAGCTGCTCAGGAATCGTCCAGAAGAGAATCGTTCCGACAAGCATGATGCCGGCGGCGATAAAGTAGCTCAGGCGAAGCGTCTCAAGCATACGCTTTTTCCTGCGCGCGCCGTAATTGTATGCGAGAATCGGAACCATGCCGCTGTTGAAACCGAACACCGGCATGAAGATGAAACTCTGAATCTTGAAATAGATTCCGAACACCGTGACGGCGTCGGTGGTAAAGCCGATCAGGAGCTTGTTCAGGATGAAGGTGATTACCGACGCAATCGCCTGCATGAGAATGCTCGGGAAGGCCACCTTGTAAATGTTGCGAAGCGTCGCTGCATGAAGGCGGAAGCCGCGCATCGAGAGGCTGACCTCTTTGTTTTTGCGAAGGTTGAAATACAGGCCGATAAGGGCGGCGACGCACTGTCCGATGACGGTTGCGACTGCGGCACCCTTGACGCCCATGCGGGGAAGTCCGAAGTGGCCGAACACAAGCGCATAGTCAAGGAAAATATTGATGATGGCGCCGGTTCCCTGTGTGATCATCGAGTAGATGGTCTTGCCGGTCGACTGCAGAAGCCGCTCGAGCAGAACCTGGAAGAACATACCCGCGGAGCAGCCCATGACGATGGAGAGGTAGTCTTTTCCGTAGCGGATGGTCTTCATCGTGAGGTCGTAATTTTCCGCAAAATCCCGCTTCGTGAACTGCGAGCGGATGAACGGACCCGCGAGCGTAAAGCCGAGGATGCAGAAGACAACGGCGTAAATCGCATAGAGGAAAATGCCGTGGGACGCGGCGTTGTTTACGCCCGTCCGGTCCTTTTTGCCGAGGCTGTAGGAGAGAAGCGCGTTGATACCGACGCCCGTGCCGACGGCCGAAGCAATCAGGAGCGTCTGCGCGGGAAATGCAAGCGTCACCGCGGTCATGGCAGCCTGATCGTATTTGGATACGAAGATGCTGTCCACGACGTTGTAGAGCGCCTGTACGAGCATGGACACCACCATCGGGAGCGACATGCTGACGAGAAGACGCGGGATGGGCATCGTGCCCATCTTATTTTCCGCATGACGGATGGCGGTCGGCGACGCGTCGGACTCTGCGGCTTCCGATGCCGTTACGGTTTGATTCTCGAAAGATTCCATGAATTGAACTCCTTCTATATCAATGAATTATCGTCGCTCAGACAAAGCATTGAGGAAGCGCGGTTACCCGTAGCTTCCTCAAAAAGCGGTTTTCATTGTACGACGACTTGCCGGTCAAAGTCAAGACGAATTATTCGCGTTCCTCGCGGAATTCGCCGGTAAATGCGTTGCGGCGGTATACGAAGCCGCTGTGAAGATTCGGAATTGCGACGGTCTGGAGCTTGCGGCCCGACGCGTCGGAAAGCGTCAGCGTGTCGCCCTTCGAAAGGCGGAACGGGCAGAGTTTGCCTCCCTCGTCGTCACCGGGGGTGCCGTCCTCGTTCGTCTTCACACAGTCGATGCGAAGCGTGCCGCCCGCAGGGATGACAGAGCCCGCGGGAAGCGAGAACACCTTCGGCGTGCCGTCGGCGGATTCGCCGCCGTCCGTGAGACGGTAACCGGAAACATCGGTGTCAGCCTGACCGAAATTCCGAAGCACCAGATAATCCTCGCCGCGGGCGCGGATGGTCTCGATAACAACGCCGGAAGCAGGATTTTCCTTCACGTGAAGCACAACGGAAATCTGACCGTTGCTGATGTCGCGCTCCGTGAGCGTAAGCTTCTGCTGGGTGCGCTTCTGTCCGTTGACCTCCCAGTAGTCGAAGAGGAAGCCGTCGCGAACGGTTGCGCTCACCTCGGTCGCAAAGTCGGTGAAGTACATTCCCGAGAACCGTTTGCCGGCGGGAAGCGTGTACGAGTTAATCCGAATCAAAGCCTCGTTCGAGGCGGGGATGTCGAGCGTGTAGGAGGAGCCGAGCAGGAAGCGGCTCTTTAAGTGCGACATCGCGCGTGTGGGACGGGCCTGCGCAAAATCAAGGATGGTCTGGAGCTGTCCCTGCAGCTGACTCTCGTTGACCCATGCGGCGTCCTCAGCGCCGAGCGATGCGATGAAGTTGTAGTAGTATGTCATCTCCGAGGCGCGATTCTCCGAAATCTTCGCAAGTGTCTCGCTGACGCTTGCGAAGGAGAGGGCGCCGTTCGCAAAATCGAGCGAAGCCTTCACGAAATACTCCAGACAATCCGGGCGGGCGAGGAGCGCGGCGAGAAGCGGCGCATAACGGTCGCTGCCTTCCGTCAGAACGGCGCGGAGCGTATCGTAGGTTGCCAGAACCTCCTGCTGGTCGTAAAGCCCATAGGTGTAGTCGATGTCGTGGAGCAGATAGCGCCAGCGGCCGTCGTAGGCGCCGGTGCCGAGCGATTCACCCTCCGCCGGAACATAGCGGAAGCATTTGTAGTTGTTGTGCGGCCAGTCTTTGTTGCAGAGATAAATGTTGTACGCCATGTAGGAGAGGTAATCCTCGACATCCATCCAGCCCTGCAGTTCGCGGTAAAGCTTGTCGTCGGTGAGATTGCCATAGGCAAATCGGTAGTAGTCCGCGTCATAGGCAGTCGCCCAGGTGTTGTTGAAGTCGTCGCCCTCCTCGGTCTTCTTGAAGGCATCGCCGCCCTCGAGAACAACGAACTCGCCCTCGGTGTATTCCTCCGCGCCCGCGGCTTTGGCAGCCTGCTTCGCGGGGGTGTCACCGTATTTGTTCTTAAGATATGTGTCGCAGTAGGACGAGTGTACCCAGAAGAAACCGAAGTACTCGCCGTTGATGTAGCAGACTGCGGGACACACATTTTCGTGCTCGACGAAGCCCGCATCCTCCGCGAGCATCTGGTTGAGCTCGTCGCGGACGAATGCAAAGCGGTAGTCGTTGCCGCTCGCGCGAAGCACGAATTTGTCATACCGGACAACCTGCGTCGCCGAGCCGTCGGCGGTCGTCAGGTCGAGACAGTTCAGGTAGAAGGTTCCGCTCTCGGGACTGTAGAGCTTGCGCGCGTAAAATTTCATCGACTTCTGCGAGTTGCGGCGCGAATATGCACCGTAGACGCGGACGCCGCAGTTCTGCTCCGTCACAAGCGTTCCGTTGGGCTCAATCACCTCAAGGTAGACGGCGCGCTCGCTCTCGCGGCCGCGGTTTTCATAGTTCTCGCCGTAGAGAATGCCGTCTGGCTCGTCGGTCAGCTCCGCCGGGTCGCCGTTGATTGCGAAGACCATGGTCTGGTAGCGGGAGTCGACATGCGAACCGAGGATGTAGGTGTGAACAAACTCCGCGGACTTCGTTCCGTCCTCGTAAAATGCCGCCACGCGGAGCGACCAGAACTTCGGAATGTTGCCCTTGTTGGCCGCAAGCAAAATGCCCTGCGAGGGGTCGTACTTCGTCGATTCCTTCGTCGGATGGGTTCCGTCCAGAGTGTAATACAAATCACCCTTGAAGCGGGAGTACAGGCGAACCTCGAGGTTCGTCTTATAGAAGTTGCCCGCATGCGAGAAGACGATGTCGGGCATGTCGTTCGTAAACTCAATCGTCTCGCCGGAGTAGTCGTGGTGTATCGGCGTCGGCGTCGGATCGCCGTTCGGAACGCTTTCCGTGGGCGTCGGGGTCTCAGCGGCGCCCGAAGTCGGCGTCGGTGTTCCAGCGGTGTCACCGCCGGGCTTTTTGCTCTTCGAGAGTACAGAAATAACCGCAATCAGAATTCCGATTGCGGCAATGGATGCGAGTGCAATAATCGCGGTTTTTTTGTCAGACTTGCGTTTCATTTTGCGTGCGTTCCTCCGAGTTATTCTCCAGTAAATTCAACAAGGACGGTGTTCGAGACGCCGTCGATTCCGCGCAGTTCATCCATGAACGGCGTATCGGCGCCGCGGAAGCGAATCTGTACGGTGAGCTCGGTTTCTTCCTTATAGACCGTCTTGTTCTTAAGACGACCGCCGAGTTCGTCAATAATTTTGGAAACCTCATCCGCCGCCTTGTCCGTGTAGCGAACTACCAGAAGATAGGAGCCGCGGGAGGTGCGAAGCAGCGTCATCGCGATGTAGAGGAAGGCGATGAACAGGGAGCCGATGACCGCAAAGGGAACCATGCCCGCGCCGGTTGTCAGACCGACGACGACGGACCAGAAGAGGAAACCGACATCGAGCGGATCCTTGATTGCGGAACGGAAACGAATGATGCTCAATGCGCCGATGGTTCCGAGTGAGAGCGAAAGGCTTGAGGATATGGTCAGGATAATCATCGCCGTGATGACGGCAACCATCACAAGGAGAATCGCAAAATTCTCGCTGTAGCACGCGCCGCGGTAGAAGAAGCGGTAGGTGCAGTAGATGATTGCGGCACACAGAAGCGTGAAGGTGAGACACGCGATAATCTGCGCGGCGGTGATTGTGCTCAGGGAATCGGCCTGGCCCATCAGTTTCTTGATTTCATCAATGTATTCAGTCATGAGGAACGGCTCCTTTTCGATAATTCAAAGAAGAAAACTATGTTTATTGCAGCACAATGTAATTGTCCCGAAGGAAATCGCAGCCGAGAACAAACTTCGAAACCGCCAGCCTGATGCCGTTGTTCTGAAGAAGCTGTCGAAGGTACATCGGATAGAAATCCCCGTATTTGACTTCGAGAATCACCTCGCGCTGCGGGAACAGCGGGCGCGTGACAAGCGCTTCGTCGAACATGTCGAGAGTGTTGGCGCCGGCGCTCACGAGGCTGTCAAAGGTTACGCGAACCATCGAGAGCGGGTGGATGTACGCCTCGCGCTGATACTCGATAATCACCTCCGGCCGCAGACCGTCCGTCCGGTGTAGCGCGGAAACTTCGCGGCAGAGCGGATTGTCGTAGCGGTCGAGCGCCGTGTAATCCCCGGCGAGGACAGCGTCGTAATCGGCTCTCGTGATGACCGCGGAAGATTTGCAGATGCGGTCGTCAATCTTTTCCTTGTTCTCCAGAACGAGATAGGAATCGTCGCCGTTATAGGCGCGGATGCGGTACTTGTTGCGGTGCTGCACGCCGCTGTCCTTCTCGTAATAAGAGTCGTGCTTCAGCGTATCGAAGTAGACACTCTGAATCCGATAACCCTCCGGCCCCGGCATGTTCGGGTCCGGCGTCAGAATTCCCGCGACTCTTGTGCGGAGTTCCATATATTGCGGATAGGTGAGAACGGTCTTAATCTCATGCCGCTTGCTCCGGTCCGCGTAGGGGTTCTGATAGCGCATACGGACGACTCCTTTCTTAACTTCCGTAATTATATCGTCACGCGGGCGAAGTAGCAAGTAAATTCATATTTTTTACACAGAAAAACAGGGCGGTCCGGAGCGTGCGGCGCATCGTCGCCGGGGATTTGTTTTTCTTGTGTTGATGCGGAAAATGTGGTATACTCTTAATCTGTGATATTATGCAAAAGTGTTCCCTTTCGCCGCGGAAGGCGGGGTACGGTGCGATACAGGAGGAAAACATGGCATCAATCGATGACATTTTGGATGAGAATCCGGAGGAGATAGCAGAGCACGAATACGATGACACGGAGCAGCGCCGGAAGGAGCTGGCCGAAGAGTCGGAGGATGCCTCCGGGATGTCGGAAGAGGACGACATCGAAGATGACGGTTACGATGAGAATTATGAGGAGACATACGGAGAGGACTCCGGGGAAGGCGATTCGGATGCAATCGATGAGCTGAGCGAGACGAGGCCGATTCCCGGCCGCGTTGCCCGAAAGACCGGTACCGCAAGGCGGAAACCTTCCGGCGCAAAGAGCGCGGCAGCGGTCTGGAAGGAGCGAATCAGCGCGTGGGCAAGCCGCATTTTGCGCGATGAAGACGACAATTCGCCGTGGATTTTCCGAAGCCGGACGGTCGCGATAATCGCGGGTCTCGCGCTGGTGCTCACGGTATTTTTGATTATGATTGTGATGATTCCGGAGGGCGGCGAAAAGGCGGCAACGACACCGACGCCGGCTGCCTCGCCGACCATGTTCTACGCACCCATAGCGACACCGACGGAGACGCTGACGCCCTCGCCGGAAGCGACGGCAACGCCTACGGTCGGACTGACGCCGACTCCGGGCTACAAGCAGCCGGATTCCGAGCAGGGACGCGCGACGGCGACGCCGACGCCGATGCAGGTGACGACCGTAACGCCGACTGACACGCCGACGCCGACGGTGGATCCCGATTTGACGCCCACGGATATTCCGGTTCCGACGGACACGGTTACTCCGGAGCTGACGAAGATTCCGGACGGTGCATCTCCGACGCCGGATCCGAACGGCGGCCAGGGCGGCGAAGATCCCAATCAGGGCCAGGGTAACCAGGGCGGCGAAGACCCGAATCAGGGTCAGGGCGGCCAGGGCGGCGAGGACCCGAACCAGGGCCAGGGCGGCCAGGGCGGCGAGGACCCGAACCAGGGCCAGGGCAACCAGGGCGGCGAAGACCCGAATCAGGGTCAGGGCAGCCAGGGCGGCGAAGATCCCAATCAGGGCCAGGGTAACCAGGGCGGCGAAGACCCCAATCAGGGCCAGGGCAGCCAGGGCGGCGAAGACCCCAATCAGGGTCAGGGCAGCCAGGGCGGCGAAGATCCCAATCAGGGTCAGGGCAACCAGGGCGGTCAAAGCAGTGAGGACCCGAACCAGGGCGGCGGCCAGGACGGCGGAAACGGCGGAAATGCGGAGTGATATCCGCCCGCGTGATTTTCCGGATTTTTGCACAGAGAGTGAATTATGAGCAGTAAAAATATACGGGTTACCCTGCAGTATGACGGCAGCCGGTACGACGGCTGGCAGAAGCAGGGAAATACCGAAAATACGATTCAGGGGCGGCTTGAGGAGATGCTCTCCAAGTTGTTCGAACAGCCGATTGAAGTGAACGGTTCCGGACGCACGGACGCCGGGGTTCACGCCGTCGGACAGGTCGCCAATTTTACGGTCAGCACGCCGTACGGTCCGGGGAAGATTCTCGAGCTCATGAACCGTTATCTTCCGAAGGACATCGCCGTGACCGACGCCGCGATTGCGGACGCCCGCTTTCATGCACGGCTCAACGCAAAATCGAAGACCTACCGCTACCGGATTTGCACGGGGTATCTCCGGCCGGTATTCTCGCGGAGGGAGCTTCTGTATCTTCCGGAGACGCTCGATGTCGGGGCGATGCGAAAGGCGGCGGAGCTGCTCTGCGGGGAGCACGATTTTACGAGCTTCTGCGGAAACCGGCATTTTAAGAAATCCTGCGTGCGGACGATTCAGTCGATAACAATCGACGAGGTGACGGAGACGCTCGGCGAGGCGGAGTACGAGGGGCTGCTGCTCTCCTTCACCGGCAACGGTTTTTTGCAAAACATGGTGCGCATTCTGGTCGGAACTCTGCTTGAGGTCGGCGAGGGAAAGCGCAAACCGGAGGATATGCTTCGGATTCTCGAAGCGCGGGACCGCGAGGCTGCGGGGCCCACTGCGCCGGCGCACGGGCTGACGCTTTGGAAGGTTGAATATTGACCGGGACGAACCCGGTTGACGGGGCGCAATCGGCGCTTCGAAAGTATATACGCAAGGGGTACGGACTATGGGTGAAACAGACTGGTTGCTCGTCGGTGACGGCATTTCCGCAGACATTGTCTATGAGGAATGCGCACTCGCGGGCGTAAAGCGCGTTGCGAAGGTGTTTGCACGGGATATCGCCGCGGTGACGGGGAAGACCCCGGCCTGCGGAACGCCGGCGGAAATCGGAAGCAACGGAGGCGGACGCCGAAGGATTGCGGTTATGACGCTCGGAGCGTCGCGCTTGGCGGACGAGCTTGGGGAGTGTTCGGAGATTTCGGGAAAGCGCGAAGTGTACCGCATTTTCCGAAGAGAGAACTGGCCGGACGAAGGAGATGACACGCTTGTTGTCTGCGGAAGCGACAAGCTCGGCACAATCTACGGAATGTTCCGCATCAGCCGGGAAATCGGCGTCTCGCCGTGGATCTGGTGGGCGGATGTGCCGCCGGTGCACCGCGAAGAGGTGTCTGTTCCGGCAGCGGTGTTCGGAATTTCGAGGGAGCCCTCGGTAAAATACCGCGGATTTTTCATTAACGACGAATGGCCGTCGTTCGGAACCTGGACGACGAAGCATTACGGCGGCTTTACCGCGAAGATGTATGAGCAGGTGTTTCTCCTGCTGCTGCGCCTGAACGGAAACTATCTGTGGCCGGCGATGTGGTCCTCGTCGTTTCCGCTGGACGGACCGGGGCTTGCGAGCGCGGAGCTCGCCGATGAGCTCGGCGTGGTCATGGGAACCTCGCATCACGAGCCCTGCCTGCGCGCGAGCGAGGAGTGGGATCTTGTGAAGGGCGACGACACGCCGTACGGAAGCGCGTGGAACTACTACACCAACCGCGAAGGACTTCTGCGGTACTGGGAGGACGGCCTTAAGCGGAGCGGTCATCTCGCGTCGATCATCACCATCGGAATGCGCGGGGAGCGGGACTCCTCGATGCTCGGACCGGATGCGACGCTGACGGAAAATATCAACCTCCTCAAGGATATCATTGTCGAACAGCGAAAACTGATTGCAAAGCATGTGAACCCCGATCTTTCGAAGGTTCCGCAGATGCTTGCATTGTATAAGGAAGTGGAAGCGTACTACTACGGTTCCGCGACCGAACCCGGAATGCTCGGATGGGAGGAGCTTGAGGATGTCATTCTCCTTCTGTGCGAAGACAACTACGGCAACATGCGAACACTCCCGACGGAGGCGATGAAGGCGCACCGCGGCGGGTTCGGCATGTATTACCATTTTGATTACCACGGCGGCCCGATTTCGTATGAGTGGGTGAACTCGACGCCGCTCCCGAAGATCTGGGAGCAGATGACGCAGGCATATGAGTGCGGCATCCGGGATCTGTGGGTCGTCAATGTCGGCGATTTGAAGCCGCAGGAGCTGCCGCTTTCCTATTTTATGGACCTTGCGTACGATTACGACCGGTACGGCGTGAACCACCCGAACGAGACCGGACGGTATCTTGCGGCGTGGACGGAGCAGCAGTTTGGCGGGGCGTTTGCGGCGGAGACGCGGGAGAGAGATCTTGCGGACACGCAGATGGTGCTCTCCGCATACACCGCAATCAACGGCATCCGTCGTCCCGAGGCGTTAAATCCTTCCGTGTATGCAATCCGCGAGGAAAAGGAAGCCGCATGGATGCTCGCGCACGCCGCCGAGGTTCGCGACACGGCGGAGCGACTTCTTTACGCGGCAGATGAGAAATACAGGGACGCCTTCTTCGAGCTGGTTTATTTTCCGGCGACGGCGTCGATGAATGTGCTGCAGATGCAGATCGGCGCTGCAATCAACGAGGCGCTTTTGGCAGGCGGCGACGCTGCGGCCGACCGGTGGGCGGATTTCACGGAAAAGCGCATCGCGGAGGACGAGTTCCTGCAGCTGCGGTACCACGCGGTGGCGCACGGAAAATGGTCCGGCATGATGAGCAGCAAGCATCTGACTTTTGTAAACTGGAACGACGAGGGCTCGCAGGCGCCGGAGGTGCATCGCCTTGCGGAGGTCGCCGACGGCCGGTATGTCCCGGGCACGGGAAGCTTCCGGCAGTTTGCGGCAGACGCGGAGAACCGCCTGCAGCTTTGCGACATCACTTTGACAGCGGAGGACCGCGAGGCGCCGAAGGAGCCTGCGTGGTTTGCGAAGACCGGGGAGACGGTTCCCGCGGGAACCTGGATTGCGGATGACAACCGCCGCCTGAGCATCGATGCTTCGCATGCGGAGTTTACGGCTGCAGGAGACGCGCGGTATATGATTTTGAAAGCGGCCGGACGCGCGGGCGATGCCGTAAAATGTTTCCCGTTCACCGCGTCGTATGCTTTGGACGGCGAGGCGCCGACACTTCGGTTCCGCGTCTTTGTTCCGGAGGAAGAGGACTATATGCTTTCGATGATTCTCTCCCCGGGCAACCCGTATACCATCGGGGAAAATGTCCGGTGCGGCTTCGCCGTAAACGGCTCGGCCTGGGATGTCTGGAACACGATTCCGGAGGGCTACCGCGGCGGGGACTGCTTTAATCGCGCATGGTGCGAAGATGTGCTGAACAACGCGCGAACCGCGAAGCGGACCGTTCGCCTGCGACGAGGCTTAAACGAGCTTGCGGTGAAGGCCGTCGACCCGTGGATGGTGATGCAGAAATTCGTGTTGCGCCGCGTTTCGGACACGGAGAGAATGCCTTACCTCGGACCGCGCGAGACCTATCGGGCGTGATGCGGTTTTTCGGGGCGCAGGCTTCGGAACCTTTCGTGGGAGCTCTGCGGGAGGAACGGTTTTTCAAATTATAAAAAACGGAAAATAACCGCAGGCATCTGCGGAAAGAAACAGAGTCGGAGGTGAATTGCTATGAATATCAAGGGACAGTCGTTTTTGACACTGAAGGATTTTACGCCGGATCAGATCGCGGAGTTTCTCGACATCGCGGACTGGCTTCGCGATTGCAAGAGAAAGCGCGTGCGTGTGAGCGGATGCGAGGGCAAGAACATCGCGCTTATCTTTGAGAAGACAAGCACGAGAACACGCTGCTCGTTCGAGGTGGCGGCCTACGATCTCGGCATGGGCGCGACCTATCTCGATCCGAAGGCTTCGCAGATTGGCAAGAAGGAGAGCATCGCTGATACCGCCCGTGTTCTCGGCCGCATGTTCGACGGCATCGAGTACCGCGGCTTCGGGCAGGAGATAGTGGAGGATCTCGCCCGCTATTCGGGCGTTCCGGTGTGGAACGGTCTGACCAACGAATACCATCCGACACAGATGCTCGCGGACCTTCTCACAATCCGCGATTACTTCGGACATCTTGCGGGAATCCGCCTCACCTACATGGGCGACGCGCGTTACAACACCGGCAACTCGCTGATGATTGCCTGCTCGAAGATGGGACTTCATTTTACATGCTGTGCGCCGAAGAAGTACTGGCCGAACGCGGAGCTTATCGAGATTTGCCGCGGATACGCCGCAGAATCCGGCGCGACGCTCACCTTCACGGAGGATGTTGTCAGCGGAACGACCGGCGCGGATGTCATCTCGACCGATGTCTGGGTGTCGATGGGCGAGCCCGACGAAATCTGGGAGGAGCGCATTAACGACCTCCTTCCTTACCGCGTGACGATGGACTGCATGAAGCGTGCGGCGGACGGCGCGATTTTCCTTCACTGCCTGCCGAGTTTCCACGACCTCAACACGGAGATCGGGCGCGCCATCAGCGAGCGCTTCGGAATCAACGAGATGGAAGTTACGGACGAGGTGTTCGAGTCTCCGTACAGCAAGGTGTTCGACGAGGCGGAGAACCGCATGCACACAATCAAGGCCGTGATGTACGCGACGCTCTCCGAGGAGCCGTGGCCGGGCAACCGTGCCTAAGCGGCAGCGGTTCACAGAGTGCAAACAGCTGAAAAAACAACCATTCTACTGCGGTAGAATGGATAGCGCGGAGGACGGAAAATGTACCAGGACAGGATTGTCTTGTGCGGCAGCAATGCCTACGAGAAGAAATATTATCTGAACGACGATTTCAAAGGGCTTCCTTCGGAGGTTCAGAAGGAACTCAAAATCATGTGCGTGCTGTTCACGGAGAAGGTCGGCGGCGTTTTGACGCTCGAGTTCGACGAGAACGGCGAGCTTGAGCTGCACACGACAGCGCGTGAGGGCGACATGATGTACGACGACATCGGAAGCGGTCTCGAGGTAAAGCGGCTGCGCGAGGAGAAGCGCGACCTTCTGGAAGCGCTTGAGATGTATGTAAAAGTATTTTTCCTCGGGCTTGAGGGCGACGAGGATGACGGGGAGACGGAGGAATGAGATGAAAGAGACAGCGAACAATTATCTGCTGGCAATCGATGTCGGAAACACCAATCTGACATTCGGCATTTTCCGCGGGAGCGAGATTATCGGAACCTTCCGCATGACGACAAAGCTTCCCCGGACTTCGGACGAGTTCGGCATCTGGATTAAAAATCTTCTGGCGGAGCGCGATGTGATGCCGGAGCAGCTCTGCGGCGTCATCGTGGCGTCCGTTGTGCCCGGAATCATGCACTCTCTGAACTCCGGCGTGATCAAGTATCTTCACCATACGCCGATCACGGTCGGCGCCGGCATGAAGACCGGAATCCGCATCAACATGGCCAACCCGCTCGAGATGGGCGCGGACCGTGTGGTGGATGCGGTCGCCGGGTATGAGCTTTACGGCCGTCCGGAGAAGACGCCGATTATGGTGATTGACTTCGGAACCGCGACGACCTACGATCTCGTGCTTGCGGACGGAACGCTTTCCTGCGGCATCACGAGCCCCGGCATTCGCATCTGCGCGAACGCCTTGTGGAACGAGGCCGCCAAGCTGCCGGAGATCGGTATTGAGATGCCCTCGACCATCCTCGCGACGGACACCGTAACCAGCATGCAGGCAGGACTGATTTACGGCTGCATCGGGCAGACGGAGTATATGATTCGCAAGGTGAAGGAGGCTGCGGGGCTTGCGCAGATGAAGGTGATTGCGACCGGCGGACTCGGGCGCATTATCTCCGCGGAGACCGACAGCATTGACGTCTACGACGCGGATCTGACGCTTCGCGGTCTGCAGATTATCTATGAGAAACAGAAGCGGCGCCGGTAGCGCACGCTCGGAAAGGATAGCTTCGTGGGCTTTTTTATCGGAGAGACGGAGGTGAAAGTACCGCTCTTACTCGGACCGATGGCAGGCGTGACGGACATGCCGTTCCGCCTCCTTTGCAAAGAGCAGGGGGCGGGACTTTTATATACGGAGATGGTCAGCGCCAAGGGCGTGATGTACCGGAATCCGAACACCGCGGAATTGATCGCGACCGACCCCGGCGAGGCGCCGATCGGGCTGCAGCTCTTCGGAGCCGACCCGGCGATTCTCTCGGAGCAGGCGAAGGTCTTGGAGGATAAACCGTTCGCCTTCGTCGATGTCAACATGGGTTGTCCGGTGCCGAAGGTGGTAAACAACGGCGAGGGCTCGGCGCTGATGAAGGATCCCGCGCTGGTTTACAAAATCGTGTCCGCGATGGTTAAGTCGCAGCGAAAGCCCGTCACGGTGAAAATCCGCAAGGGCTTCGGGCGCGAGCAGGCCGTCGAGGTTGCGAAGGCCGCGGAGGACGGCGGAGCGGCGATGATTGCCGTGCACGGCCGGCTTCGCGAAGAGTATTACGCCGGCAAATCGGACTGGGGCTGCATCCGGCGCGTGAAGGAGGCGGTTTCCGTACCGGTGGTCGGAAGCGGCGATGTGGCGAGCGCGGAGGACGCGCGGAAAATGCTGCTCGAGACCGGTTGCGACGGCGTGATGATTGCGCGCGCGGCGCGTGGGAATCCGTGGATTTTCGCGCAGTGCAAAGCGTACCTTGCGGACGGGACGGTTCTGCCCAAACCGACGGACCGGGAGCTGTGCGAAACCGTGCTTCGGCATGCGCGCATGGCGTGCGAATTCAAGGGCGAGAGCATCGCGATGAAGGAGATGCGAAGCCATGTGGCGTGGTATTTTTCGGGGCGGCGCGGCTCGGCGGGTCTGCGGCGCGCGGCCAATGAAATCGCCACCTACGAAGGCCTTTCGGGGTTGATCGGCGAATGGCTTTCGGCGGCGGAATCATGAGAGACAATCCTGCCGGCGGCAGTTGCCGGAAGGCTTTCCGCAGCGGAGGAACAGCGAAACAGCGTTATTCGGGAGGAAGAGCATGAAACAGTCAAAGCGCGTGCGCAGGTACGCGGAGCAGCATTTTACGGAGGTTCACCACACGACACTCAATCCCGAGGGGCCGGGCGTCGTGCGGATTCATCTGGTCCCGCCGGAGATTTCGGACGGGGAGATCGGCGCGAGCGTAGTCATCCTCAACGGACAGCATATCGTTCCGCTCAATGTCGGCTGGAGCATTTTGCTTACGGAGCTGATTGAGCAGATCAATGTGTACAGCGGCCGCGAGGTCACGGAGGAGGATGTTGCGAAGATTCTCGACGGCACTGCCCGCACCATGAGCAAAATCTATCCCTTCGTCCGGAAGAAGCGCTTCCGCAAGGATGCGTTTCGGATTATGAACACCTTTCGGCAGATTGCCTGCGGGGAGGAGGTCACCGAGGAGATTGCATGGATGAGCCTCGGGGACTATGCGCCGTTTATGCGCGCGCCGCATCGCATGGACCTGATGGTGAGCGCGATGACAAGAGACGGAAAATGGCACTGCAACCAGCAGTGTGTCCATTGCTACGCCGCAGGCCAGGAGCAGTCCTCGGAGGCGGAGCTCGGCACGGAGGAGTGGAAGAAGATTCTCGACCGCTGCAGGGAAATCGGTATCCCGCAGGTGACATTTACCGGCGGCGAGCCGACGATGCGCGACGACCTTGCGGAGCTGATCGGATATGCGAGATGGTTTATCACCCGCCTGAACACCAACGGAATCAAACTCACGCCCGAGTATTGCGCGAGCCTTCGCAAGGCGGAGCTCGACAGTGTGCAGATCACCTTTTATTCGAGCGACGCAGAGATTCACAACCGGCTTGTCGGCGCGAAGCGCTTCGACGATACGGCTGCGGGAATCCGCAACGCGCTGGCTGCGGGGCTGAGCGTGAGCGTCAACACGCCGCTCTGCACCCTGAACCGCGACTTTGTTTCGACGCTTTCGTATCTGCATGAGCTCGGCGTCACCTTCGTGACCTGTTCGGGTCTGATTACCACGGGCAACGCGCGAAAAGAGGAGTCGGAAAATCTTCAGCTGACCACGGAGGAGATTAAGAAAGTGCTCCGCGATGCGGCTGCATTTTGCGCGGAAAATGCGATGGAAATCAGTTTCACCTCGCCCGGCTGGGTTGAGGATGAATACTGCAGCGAACTCGGTCTCACGACGCCGACCTGCGGCGCATGCTTAAGCAATATGGCAATCACGCCGGGCGGCAATGCGGTTCCGTGCCAGAGCTGGCTCTCGGACGCAGTACTCGGAAACATTCTCAGCGACTCGTGGGAATCCATCTGGAACAGCGAAGCATGCCGGAAGAGGCGCGATTTTTCGGCGGAGATGACGGGCACCTGCCCGCTGCGGACGAAGAAGGGGGAAAACGGAAATGAATAGGAAACGCTTTTTCGGAAAATACCGTCTCGCTGCACTTTGCGTCGCCCTGCTCTGCATTGCTGCATTCACCTTTGCCTCGGCGAAACGGGCCGGCGCGTCGGGCGATCTGGATTACATCCGCGAGTATGAAATCACGGTGGATGTCAACGAGGACGGAACGCTGACGATGCAGTACCACATCGCGTGGGAAGTGCTCGATTCCGATTCGGAGGGGCCGCTCTCGTGGGTGAAAATCGGCATTCCCAACCGCCATTACCTTTCGGTCACCGCCTCCGGCGACGCGGTCGCGAACATCTCCGATATGATGAGCGGAGGCACCTGGCTTCGCATCGACCTCGACCGCGATTATTATAAGGGAGAGGTTGTGAACATCGATTTTTCGCTGGTTCAGGATTACATGTACGACATGAACGGCCTCACCGAGGGCGAGACGGTGTACTATTTTACGCCCGGCTGGTTTGACGATATCCGCATCGGAAATCTGACCGTTCGCTGGAACTGCGACAAGGCGGAGGCATGGAGCCCCGCCTGCGAGATTGAGGACGGCTACTGCGTTTGGACGAAGCCGCTGGAAAAGGGCGAGCGCTTTAAGGTTCAGGTTTCGTACCGAAACGACGCATTCGCCTTTGATTCGACGAAGGAGTTCGGCGGGTCCGACGCCTCCAACTACGACGACAGCGGAAGCGATACCGGGGTTGACTCCTACAGTTACGACCTCGGGTACGGCGAGCGCTCCGGGGATGACGGATTCGGAGCCTTTATCGCAATAATCCTGTTCTTCGGCTTCATTTTTATCATCATCGGCGGGGTTGTATCCGCCGCAAACAAGTATACACAGAGCTCCGGCTTCGGCGCTGGCGAGACCAAGAAAATTCTCCGCACGCGAATCGAGTACCATCCGTCGTGTCCGGGGTGCGGCGCGCCCCGTCCGGAGGGCCGGGACAACTGTGAATACTGCGGCGCCAGCTTTATAAAGAAGGAAGAGAGAATTGAGGAGTCGGACATCCCGGCGGAGGAGACGGCAGTGCGCGCGAAGAGAACAAACGGTCTCTACCGGTATTCCTCGTCCCCCAATACCTATGTCCGCGTCAATGTGGTAACCATACCTGCGCCGAAGCGCTCCTCCGGCAATTCCCACCGCTCAGGCGGCGGCTGCGCCCACAGTTCCTGCGCCTGCGCCTGCGCACACTCCTGCGCATGTGCGTGTGCCTGTGCATGCGCCGGCGGCGGAAGAGCCGGCTGCACAGTGAAGGACTTCTATCACACCGGTCTGACGCTCGAAGCCATCCGGCGAAACTGCAAATAAACAAACGACGCCTCCCCCGCGGAGGCGTCTCGTTTGTCGAATCCGGCGGAAACCGTGCATTTTCCGAAAAATACGCTTGACATTCGACAAGAGGTTTACTATAATCTAACTTGCGTTTTTGGGCACCTTTGTTTGTGTGCCCGAAAACAGCAGGTTTTTCTTTATGCAGATTTCCTGCACATGCAACCACAAGTTCGGAAGAACAAACCAAAGAATCTGAACAGGAGGTAATAGGATGCCTACATTTAACCAGTTAGTACGCAAGGGTCGTGAAGTAAGCGCAAGCAAGTCCACGGCACCCGCTCTGCAGAAGGGCTTCAACGCTCTGAAGAAGAAGGCGACGAATGCTTCTTCGCCGCAGAAGAGAGGTGTGTGCACGGCGGTTCGTACCACAACCCCTAAGAAGCCGAACTCGGCTCTTCGTAAGATTGCCAGAGTTCGTCTCAGTAACGGTATGGAGGTTACGAGCTACATTCCCGGTGAGGGACATAACCTTCAGGAGCACAGCGTTGTGCTGATCCGCGGCGGTCGTGTAAAGGACCTTCCCGGTACCCGTTATCATATCATCCGCGGTACGCTGGATACGGCCGGTGTTGCTAAGAGACGCCAGGCTCGCTCCAAGTACGGCGCAAAGCGTCCGAAGGACGCAAAGAAGTAATTTCGAAGCTATTCGAAATCGTTTCAAAGGACAATTTCATTACTAAAATGCTAGGCTGAATTTTCCGTAAGGACGCGAAAGCGTTCCTGTCGCAGAGTTTTGTGGTTGCAGATGCGAGTGAAAATACATGACCGAGTGCATGAACACAGTAATGTGAGTACCGTAGAATTAATCCTACCGAAAGCGTTTGTTTTCGGGAATAATTAAGGAGGGAAGTAACGTGCCACGTAAAGGACATATTCAAAAAAGAGACGTTCTGGCGGATCCGATCTACAACAGCAAGATCGTTACCAAGCTGATCAACAATGTCATGCTTGACGGCAAGAAGGGAACCGCACAGAAGATCGTTTACGGCGCATTTGAGCAGGTAAATGCCAAGAGCGGCAAGGAAGCGATGGAAGTCTTCGAGGCTGCCATGAACAACCTTATGCCCATGCTCGAGGTTAAGGCTCGCCGTATCGGCGGTGCTACCTACCAGGTGCCGGTTGAGGTCAGACCGGAGAGAAGACAGGCTCTTGCTCTTCGCTGGCTGACAATGTTCTCGCGCAAGAGAAGTGAGAAGACCATGATCGATCGTCTTGCGAACGAGATTCTTGACGCGTCCAACAACACCGGAAACGCAGTTAAGAGAAAAGAAGATATGCACAAGATGGCAGAGGCGAACAAGGCGTTCTCCCATTACCGTTGGTAATTCGGCCCGCCGTCGCTTAGAATTTTTAGGAGGACAAATCCTTGGCTGGAAGAGAATATCCGCTTGAGAGAACCCGTAACATCGGTATCATGGCTCACATCGATGCCGGTAAGACGACTCTCACAGAGCGTATCCTGTACTACACAGGTGTTAACTACAAGATCGGTGACACGCACGAAGGTACTGCTACCATGGACTGGATGGAGCAGGAGCAGGAGCGCGGTATCACGATCACTTCTGCCGCAACGACCTGCCATTGGACTCTTGAGGAGAACAACAAGCCGAAGCCCGGCGAGCTGGAGCATCGTATCAACATCATCGATACTCCCGGTCACGTGGACTTCACCGTCGAGGTAGAGCGTTCGCTCCGCGTACTCGACAGTGCCGTCGGTGTGTTCTGTGCAAAGGGCGGTGTTGAGCCGCAGTCTGAGACAGTTTGGCGTCAGGCAGACAAATACAATGTACCGAGAATCGCATTTGTAAATAAGATGGATATCTCCGGTGCAAACTTCTTCAATGTTATTTCGATGATTGAGTCCCGCCTCGGGAAGAACCCGGTTGCCCTTCAGCTGCCGATCGGCAAGGAGGACACCTTTAAGGGTATCATCGATCTGATGGAGATGAAGGCTTACTATTATACCGATGCAAAGGGTGATGCCGTAGAGATTACGGATATCCCGGACGATATGAAGGACCAGGCGGAGGAGTACCGCGAGAAGATGGTGGAAGCCATCTGCGAGACGGACGACGAGCTTTTGGAGCAGTACCTTGAGGGTAATGTTCCGGAGGTTCCGGCTCTGAAGAAGGCGCTCCGTGCGGCTACCATCACGACGGAGATCATCCCCGTTCTGTGCGGCTCCGCATACCGCAACAAGGGCGTTCAGAAGCTTCTGGATGCTGTCATCGAGTATCTTCCCGCTCCTACCGACATCCCGGACATCAAGGGTGTTGACGAGGACGGCAACGAAGTTACGAGAAAGTCTTCGGACGAGGAGCCTTTCGCGGCTCTCGCGTTCAAGATTATGACCGACCCCTTCGTAGGTAAGCTTGCTTACTTCCGCGTATACTCGGGCACGATGAACTCCGGTTCCTATGTGCTCAACGCGACGAAGAACAAGAAGGAGCGTGTCGGCCGTATCCTGCAGATGCATGCGAACAAGCGCCAGGAGCTTGACAAGGTTTACTCCGGCGATATCGCTGCTGCCGTAGGTTTCAAGATTACAACGACCGGTGATACCATCTGCGACGAGAGCCATCCGGTTATTCTCGAGTCGATGGAGTTCCCAGAGCCCGTTATCGAGGTTGCTATCGAGCCTAAGACGAAGGCCGGCCAGGACAAGATGGGCGAGGCTCTCGCTAAGCTTGCCGAGGAAGACCCGACATTCCGCGTTTCCACGAACGAGGAGACCGGTCAGACTCTGATTGCCGGTATGGGCGAGCTCCATTTGGAGATTATTGTTGACCGTCTTCTCCGTGAGTTCAAGGTTGAGGCAAATGTAGGCGCTCCTCAGGTTGCTTACAAGGAGACCATCACCAAGGAAGTCGACGTCGACAGCAAATACAAGAAGCAGTCCGGTGGTTCCGGTCAGTACGGTCACTGCAAGGTTATTTTCAGCCCGATGGATGCCAATGCCGAGCAGACCTACGAGTTCGTTAACTCGACGGTCGGCGGTTCCATCCCGAAGGAGTACATCCCTGCGGTTGACGCCGGTATCCAGGATGCTATGAAGGCCGGTATCCTCGGCGGATATCCGGTACTCGGTATCAAGGCGAACTGCTACGACGGTTCCTACCACGAAGTAGACTCGAATGAAATGGCATTCAAGGTTGCCGGTTCCATGGCATTCAAGGATGCAATGCGCAAGGGTGAGCCTGTGCTCCTCGAGCCCATCATGAGAGTTGAGGTTACCGTTCCCGAGGATTATATGGGCGACGTTATGGGTGATGTAAGCTCCCGCCGCGGTCAGATCGAGGGAACCGAGGATGTCAACGGAACGAAGCTGATCCGTTGCTCCGTACCGCTTTCGGAAATGTTCGGTTACGCAACGACTCTTCGTTCGAAGACGCAGGGTCGTGGAGCATATTCCATGTTCTTCCAGTCCTATCAGAAGGTACCGAAGAGCGTTCAGGAGAAGGTGCTCAGTGACCGCGGAGCAGTGAACAAGCGCTAATCCGGGACATTTGTAAAAAGTGCTTGAAATTATGCCTGTTTTGAAATATAATGGGCGTATGTCGGGCTCCGGCTCCGCCGTGAGCCTATGAGAACAACAAAAACAAGACAATTTTTCTTAGGAGGATTTTCAAGATGGCAAAAGCTAAGTTTGAAAGAACCAAGGCACATTGCAATATCGGTACCATCGGTCACGTTGACCATGGTAAGACCACCCTTACCGCTGCTATCACCAAGGTTTTGGCAGAGCGCGTTCCGGGTAATGCGAAGGTTGACTTCGAGAACATCGACAAGGCTCCCGAGGAGAGAGCTCGTGGTATAACCATTTCCACCGCACATGTTGAGTATCAGACCGAGAAGCGTCACTACGCTCACGTTGACTGCCCCGGCCATGCTGACTACGTTAAGAACATGATTACCGGTGCTGCTCAGATGGACGGCGCTATCCTCGTAGTTGCTGCAACCGACGGTGTTATGGCTCAGACGAAGGAGCACATCCTTCTCTCCCGTCAGGTAGGCGTTCCTTACATCGTAGTATTCATGAACAAGTGCGATATGGTTGATGATCCTGAGCTCCTTGAGCTCGTTGAGATGGAGATCACCGAGCAGCTTGAAGAGTACGATTTCACGGGTTGCCCGATCGTTAAGGGTTCCGCTCTCAAGGCTCTCGAAGATCCGAGCAGCGAGTGGGGCGACAAGATCATGGAGCTCATGGATACGGTTGATTCCTACATTCCGGATCCTCAGCGTGAGACCGACAAGCCTTTCCTTATGCCTGTTGAGGACGTATTCACCATTACCGGTCGTGGTACGGTTGCTACCGGCCGTGTAGAGCGTGGTACCCTTCACCTTAACGAGGAAGTTGAGATCATCGGTATCAAGGAAGAGACCCGTAAGACGGTTGTTACCGGTATCGAGATGTTCCGTAAGCTTCTTGATGAGGCTCAGGCCGGTGATAACATCGGTGCTCTCCTTCGTGGTGTTCAGAGAACCGAGATCGAGCGTGGCCAGGTTTTGGCTAAGCCCGGCAGTGTAAAGTGCCACAAGAAGTTCACCGCTCAGGTGTACGTTCTTACTAAGGACGAGGGTGGCCGTCATACGCCTTTCTTCAACAACTATCGTCCTCAGTTCTACTTCCGTACAACGGACGTTACCGGTGTTTGCGAGCTCCCGGCTGGTACCGAGATGTGCATGCCTGGTGATAACGTAGAGATGACCATCGAGCTCATTCACCCGATCGCTATGGAGCAGGGTCTTACCTTCGCTATCCGTGAGGGTGGCCGTACCGTTGGTTCGGGCCGTGTTGCTTCGATCATCGAGTAAACATCCGCGTAAAAATGAGATGAATGCGCATAGCGCATAAAATGCAGCCGCTGCAAGCCATGCTTGCAAGCGGCTGTACTTTTATGCGCTAATGTCGCGGCATTCAACGAATGCCGCGACCGAGAAAATGCGTCAGCATTTTCGAGGTGCGCGTTCATCATAGTAAAATGCAGCCGCTGCAAGCTTGCTTGCAAGCAGCTGTACTTTTATGCGCTAAAGTCGCGGCATTCAACGAATGCCGCGACCGAGAAAATGCGCCAGCATTTTCGAGGTGCGCGTTCATCGGGAGGGAAAATGCAGCCGCTGCAAGCCATGCTTAGGGAAAATGCAGCCGCTGCAAGCCATGCTTGCAAGCGGCTGTACTTTTATGCGCTAATGTCGCGGCATTCAACGAATGCCGCGACCGAGAAAACGCGACAGCGTTTTCGAGGTGCGCGTTCATCGGGAGGGAAAATGCAGCTGCTTGCAAGCAAGCTTGCGGGCGGTGTTTTTTGCGCTTTACAGTGCGGCATTGCACAGGCAAATGAAAAGTGGTACAATAACAGATAGTGTTACAGTGGGAAAAGGGTTTGCGCATTTTTGTAAAGAGAAAGCAGGCAGACATTATGAGAAAGACGAAGATTATTTGTACCATCGGTCCGGCCAGTGAGAATGAGACCACGCTCACCGAGATGTGTAAGGCGGGGATGAACGTGGCGAGGCTTAATTTTTCGCACGGAACGCATGAGGAGCACCGTCGGAAAATTGAATTGATCAAGAGCGTGCGGGAGAAGCTGAACTATCCGCTCGCCATCATGCTCGACACCAAGGGGCCGGAGTACCGTATTAAGACATTTAAGAACAAGAAGGCAACGCTCGTTGAGGGAGCGAAGTTCACATTTACCGTGGCGGAGGTTGAGGGCGACGAGACGAAGGTCTCGGTCACTTACAAAGACCTCATTCACGAGCTTTCCGTCGGCGACCGCATTCTGGTGAACAACGGGCTTCTTGTGTTTGAGGTGGAGGAGCTTTCGGGCGACGACGCCGTATGTCGTGTGATTTCCGGAGGCGAGATTTCCGACCGGAAGAGCATGAATTTTCCGGGGCATGTTTTGAAGGGCGAATTCCTCAGCAAGCAGGATCGCGAGGACCTTCTCTTCGGCATTGAAAATGATGTCGACTTCGTTGCGGCGTCCTTCGTCTCCACGAAGGAGGATATCGGGGCCATGCGGCAGTTCCTGAACGAGAACGGCGGCGGGAACATCGATATTATCGCGAAGATCGAGAACCGTTCCGGCGTCGATCACATCGATGAAATCTGCGAGATTGCGGACGGAATCATGGTTGCACGAGGAGACCTCGGCGTGGAAATTCCGTTTGTGGAAGTGCCGGCGATTCAGAAATATCTGATTAAAAAATGCCGGATGCTCGGCAAGCGCGTCATTACGGCGACGGAAATGCTGGAGTCGATGATTCACAATCCGCGCCCGACGAGAGCGGAGATTTCCGATGTCGCCAACGCCGTGTACGACGGTTCCTCGGCCGTGATGCTCTCGGGCGAGTCGGCGGCAGGTCGGTACCCCGTCGACGCGGTGAAAAACATGGCGGAGATTGCGGAGTACACCGAGAAAAACATCGATTACGCGAAGCGCTTTGCGAACATGGAATATGTTTTGAAGAGCAACATCGACGCGGTTTCGCATGCGACATGCGCCATGGCGATTGACACGAAAGCAAAGGGAATCGTGATAAGCTCCCTCTCCGGAAATACGGTCCGTATGGTGAGCCGTTTCCGGTGTCCGGTCGATATCATCGGAATGACGACATCGGAGAAGGCGTGGCGAAAGCTCAACTTAAGCTGGGGCGTGACGCCGGTTCTGAGCGAGGAGTTCAACTCCGTGGATGTCATGTTTTACCATGCGCTGCGGCACGCAAAGGATGTCTTCGGACTGCAAAAGGGCGACAATGTAGTGCTTACGGGCGGCCAGACGAGCGGTCAGTCCGGCAACACCAACACGATTCGCCTCGAGACGATTCGATAGAGACCGGCTTGCGCAATCCCCGGTGCGGGAGTATAATGGACGGGCGGAACCCCGAAAAAACGGAAAAAGAGGATGAGATATGAAGCGCGTTTTGACGATTGTCATGGTATTTGCCATGGTTGTAACATTGCTTGCAGGTTGCGACGATAAGCCGACAACCAGAGATATCGAAAGGGACAGGAAGCCTACGGAGGAGGTTACCGGAAAGCCGACCGAAAAGGTGACGCCTACGGGCGAACCGGATGCCCCCACGCCTACTGAGGAGGCTACGCCTACCCCTACCGAGGAGCCGACGGCGACGCCGACACCGACACCGACGGAGGGACCTTCGCTTCCGGTCGTTGCCGCAGAGACAGGACCTGCGTATGTCATCGGTAACGTTTCCTGGTACCGCACGGAGATGGATGAGGACGACCCGAATGCAGGGGCGCATCAGCAGTTTATTTATATCGTGGAACCGGGCTACGGCGGACTTGCGGAAGCGATTGACGGAGAGGCTTATATCGCTGCCGGCGAGTACACATCGTTCATCGATACGACGGCCTCCGCGGCAATTGAAAGCGGAGAGGATGTCTCCCGGTGGTTCAGCATCGGAGAGGCCAAAATCGGAAGAGCGGATTCGCTGGTGTTCAGCTTCAGCCGCGTGAGTTATTCTTATCTCGGCGGAGCCCATCCGAATTACAGGCGAAGAGGCTGGAATTTCAGCACGAAGACCGGAAAATCGCTTATCCTCTGGCAGATGGTGAGGGATTATGACGCCCTGCGCGACCTTGTAATCCGGAAGATTGAGGAAAGCAAGAATTATACCGACGCGATGCTTGATGAAAACTGGAAGGACCGGATTGCCGGTTTGTTCCGCGGGGAGACGATTTCCTGGGTAGCAACGGACAAGGGTCTGGAAATCTGGTTTGATGAGGGCGAGATTGCGGCGATAGCCGCAGGCGAAATCAAGGTTCAAATCAATGTTGAGGATTATCCCGAGCTGTTTGCGCCGGAGTGGATCGGCGGTTACGACGGCTCGATTCAGCGCAGGATTCCGGACTGTGCAGCGTACCACACCGACCTTTACAATGCGACGATTCCGGTGTTAGCAAAGGGAATCAAGACAATGACATGGTCGGAAGCTGCGGAGATTCTGAAGAAGTCCGGCGTCGAGTATGAGGGCGCCGATGCCGAGGAAGCCGCGGAATACGAGGAAAATGCATTTTTGGAGTTCCGCGATAAGACGACCGGGCGTCGCTATTACCTGATGTTCTGGCCGTTCACGGAAGGCGGGGAGGTGCAGCTTGAGAGCATCATTTTCCGCGACTACGGAACAACAATTTATATCGACAACGCCTACGGACTGCGGCCGACGAGATACAGCTTTGTCGACCCCATGATTTACAACGATTACGACAAGGTGGTTGCCGTGGAGTTCGACAATGCGGACGACCTCGGACTGGTTGTTGATGTGACGATACCGTACTACATTGAGAAGCGAAACGAATGATAAAAAGCCCTGTCTTCGGACAGGGTTTTTTCTTGTGCGGAGGAGCGAATTCGGGTATAATAGAGCTATATTATCCCGGGAGGAAAACAGGATGGGAAAAGTTACGAAAATTACAATAAACGGCGCGGAAAATGTTGCGTTTCACAATAATGTCGATTTCTGTGTCGGCACGGGCCGCATGGGGTTGGCGCTTACGGAGGAATACCTGAAGGAGCTGTCCTTTGTGCAGGACATCATCGGATTCAAACATATTCGCGGACACGGACTTTTTACGGACGATATGGCCATTTACCAGAAGCGCAGGGACTGGAAAACCGGCAAGGAGACGGTGGAGTACAACTTTACATATCTTGACCGTGTGATGGACGCCTATCTTGCGCGGGGTATCGAGCCCTTTCTGGAGCTCGGTTTTATGCCTAAGGCGATGGCTTCGGGCGACAATACCATCTTTTACTGGAAGGGCAACACGACGCCTCCGACCGAGTACGCGGACTGGACGACGCTTGTCACAACGACTCTGTCGCACCTTGTGAAGCGGTACGGAGAGCGCGTGTACAGCTGGCCGATTGAGGTGTGGAATGAGCCGAACCTTCCGGGCTTTTGGAAGGATGCGAACATGGAGGAGTACTTCCGCCTGTTCAAGGAGACATTTCTAGCAATCAAGGCTCTGGACAAGCGCTTCCGCATCGGCGGACCCGCAATCTGCGGCGTGCGCGATGCCGAGTGGATGAAGGCATTTTTCGACTTCTGCAGGAAGGAGAAGATCAAGCCCGATTTTGCGACAAGACACCATTATACGACGGAGATGCCGGAGTATTCGGGCCATTACACCTACCAGAAGCTGTCCGATCCGGAGCTCGGTTTTGCAAACCTGCAGACGAGCCGCGACATCATCGATTCGTACAGGGAATTCAAGGGGATGGAGATGCATCTCACGGAGTTCAATACCTCGTATACGCCGACGAACCCCCTGCATGATACGAATGAAAATGCTGCTTACCTCGCATACCAGCTGGAGCGCCTCGGCGAGACCTCGTACAGCTATTCCTACTGGACTTTCGGCGATGTGTTTGAGGAGGCCGGCGTGCCGTTCTCGCTGTTCCACGGCGGTTTCGGTCTGGTAGCGCACGGCTGCATTCCGAAGCCTACCTTCTGGACATTCGCTTTCTTTAAGCGCCTGCAGGAGGCGACGGAGACCTGTGTTTACAAGGGAAAGAACGCCGTCATCGTGAAGAAGCCGGGCGGCGGATACCGCGGCGTATTCTGGAACATGACGGACGAGGATACGGAGATTGCCGTGAAGCTCGCGGCTGAGGCGAAGGAGTACACCGTGCTTCGCGAGATCGTGGACCCGGTGACTTGCAACCCGAGAAAGGCATGGCATGACCTGGGAGAGCCGAAGAATCCTTCCAATGCACAGGTGGAGTTGATTCGCCGCTTTGCCTATCCGTTTGCACAGAGCGGGATTGCGAAGAGAGCACGCGGAACTATTGCATTGTCGGTGCCGGTTCGCGCGCAGGGCGTAGTATATGTCGACATCACGGAGCGCGAGTTCGAGGGAGACAGAGGGTTTGATTTCGACCGCAGATTTTGATATTGCGAGAAGGAGTGGGGAAATATGAAATTGTTGGTAACGGGGTTTGAACCGTTCGGCGGAGAGGCGCTCAACGCTTCCGAACAGGCGGTTTTAACGCTGCCGAAATCGATCGGCGGCAATGAGATTGTGACGGCAATCCTTCCGGTGTCCTACACCAGAAGCGACAAGGAATTGTTTGAGGAGATCCGCAGGGTTTCGCCGGACGCCGTGATTTGCGTCGGGCAGAATGCGGGCTCTGCGGCGATTCGTGTAGAGACCACGGCGGGCAATTATGCGCACTCAGAGTCGGAGGACAACGACCACAACCTGTGGCTGTACCGCTCCGTCGACATGAGCGGCGCGCCGTCGTACCGCTCGACGCTTCCAACGGAGGAGATCGTGAAAAATCTGCAGTCGGCGGGAATCGCTGCGGAGGTTTCGCACTCCGCAGGCACCTTTGTCTGCAATTGCCTCATGTACCAGATGCTGCGCGCGCGGGAGACGGATTTTCCGAATGTGACATGCGGGTTCATTCATGTCCCCTGTCTGCCGGAACAGTGCGGCGGCGCGGCGGACCGTCCCTGCATGGAGCTTTCGACGATTGTTCGCGGTCTTAAGATTGCAGTCGGCACGGTGATTGATCCCGCGGGCAACGGTATATTCCCGGAGGAAGATCAGAAACCGGCTGCGACCGGAGCGACGGCTGCGGCGGCGGATACGGTTTCCGGCGAGGCGACCGGTGCGGCTTCGGCTGCAGAGGTTGTTGAGAGTGCGGTTGATGCGGTTTCGGCTGCAGCGGTTGCTGCGGAGGCAGCCGACGCCGTTTCGGCTTTGGCGGCTGCGGATATCGGGCCTGTCATCCCCGTGACCGCGGAGCAGGCGGAGGTGAAGACGGATACCGAAACGGTTTCCTGCGAGAGTGTGCAGGCTGCGGCTGAAGCAGTCGGCGGGAGTGCGCAGACAGAGCCGGATTCTGCGGAGACGGCAGCGACGGCAGGTACGGCCGAGCCGGAAACGGCGAATGCCGAGAAACCGGTGTCGGCAGGTGCGGCAGCGGCAGCTTATTTTGCGAAGATTCGCAAGGAAAAGGAAGCGGCGCAGGCAAAGCGCGACGAGGATTCGGAGATCTATTACGGACATACTTCGAACCGTCCGCTTCGGAAGTCCGCGGAAACGGAGTCCGAGGGCGGCGACGAAGCCCACAGGGAGGAGATACTTCGAAGGATTTCATCCTCGGTGCCCGAGAAGATTGAGAAAGTCGGCGGAGAAGCGCCGCGGGAGACGCTGTATGCGCCCGCACAGGAGCGATACAAGGTTGATACGAGCGATTACCGCGTATTTTCCGTGGATACCAAATACCGCGACACGGCGGGTCCGCAGGAGAAGATGACGCTTACGCAGTTCATGGAGGAGTTTGTCCCCGAGCGGAAGAAGACCGAGTTTGAGCTTCGCGAGGAGGCGGAGCGCACGCTGATTAAGCCCGAGACCAAGAAGGACGGACGGAGCTACGCGGAGCGTGATGCGCTTCGAAAGGCTGCGGCGGCGAAGGAGGCGGAGAAAGCGCATACCTATTTCGGGGATGTCGTTGTCATGTCCGACATGATGCGCGCCATGGGCAAGACGCTCAATAAGAGCGTGATGGTGGACGGCGAGATTCACATGCTTCTGTATACAAGCCTTGAGGAGAACGGCAACATCATCGGTTACCGCATCATGGACCAGGGGCTTCACAACCACCAGAACGGGCGGCTGTTGGGCGAGCTCGCGATGTACGCTTTTGAGTATGAGAAGTATTACATTTTCCGCGCGCTGACGGAAAATATCCGGTTCGTCATCGATCCGGAGACATTCGAGATGCGCTGGGCGGAGGCGAAATAAAACCCCGGAAGGGGAAAGGAGAGACGGATTCGTGCGAAGGATACGGTTACCATTGATATGCCTTGCGGCGATTCTAATGTTCGGAAACCTGTGCTATGCGGGCAAGACGACTCCGACGCCGGAGCCGACGGCAACGCCGACACCGGTAGTGTACGGACCGGTGTACTACAACGGCGAGCAGAACCACGAAAAGGTGCACAAGGATGCCTTCGGCAATGAGATTCTTCTGTCGGGGACGGCGAGCGCGACCGGCGTTCTGCAGTTCATTCCGGGAAGCGGGAGAAACAGCGAGGTCACGAAGGCCGAGATGGAGCAGGTGCTCGGGTGGCCGGATTATGATCCGGAGACCGGGACGGGAGCGCTGCTGCTCGGCGCCGGCGGGTCGGTGGTGCTGGATTTCAACGCCTTCATCCGCGATTCCGCGGGAGTGTTTTTGCATGTGTTTACGACCGGCGCAAACTCGGACCAGATTGCCGTTGCGCTCTCGGCGGACGCCGTAAAATGGTACGAGGTCGAGCTGAAAAACAAGGAGTTTACGGGGGCTGACAAATACACCAATCTCCCGGCATCGATGAAGCCGCGCTATGTGAAAATCACTGCGACGAAGCAGGCAGGAGCCGGTGATATCGCAATCGATTCGGTTGTTATTTTCGCGCCGGAGTCGCTGACGCCGAAAGATCCTTCGGAGGACGACAAGGCGCCGATTTACGAAAAGCTCGGAGTCAGCCGCCGCGCGCTGTATGTAATCTGCGGCGTGCTCCTCGGGCTGTTTGCCGTATGGGCGATATTGTTTGCACTGCGCCGCTATAATATCTACAGAAGAAAGCATCGCCTGCAGCTGGTCTACCCGAAACAGGAGACCGCGAAGGGAAGTGCCGCCGGCAGAAAGAAAGCCGGGAGCGGTGCGGCGCAAAAATCCGGAGACGCAGGGAAAACCGATGCGCCCGGAAAGGCCGGCGCTCACGGCATACCCGGCAGGACTGACCGGGCCGGTGCGGATGACAGGTCCGGCAGGACCGGAAAGGCCGGCAAGCCCGGGACAGACGGAAAGGACGGTTGAGTGATGCAACAGCTCTCAATGTTTGACATGATGGAGAAGCCGGCGGAGGCCGCGATGCCGCTCGCCGGACGGGTGCGCCCGAAGACGCTCTCGGAGTTCGTCGGGCAGGAGCATTTGCTGGGCCCGGGGTGCATGCTTCGCACATTGATTGAAAATGACCGGATTTCCTCGATGATTTTCTGGGGCCCGCCCGGCGTCGGCAAAACGACGCTTGCGAGCATCATCGCGGGACAGACGAAATCGGAATTCATCAATTTCAGCGCCGTCACAAGCGGAATCAAAGAGATCAAGGAAGTGATGAAGCAGGCGGAGGACGCCGCGCTGCGCGGAATCCGCACGGTTTTGTTCGTGGACGAGATTCATCGTTTCAACAAAGCGCAGCAGGATGCATTTTTGCCGTATGTGGAGAAGGGCAGCATCGTGCTGATCGGGGCTACCACGGAAAATCCTTCCTTTGAGGTCAACGGCGCTTTGCTCTCACGGTGCAAAGTGTTTGTGCTTAAGCCGCTCACCGAGGATAATATCGTCGCTCTTCTGACGCATGCCCTGAATGCGAAGGAGGGCTTCGGGGAGAACCATGTCAAGATGAGCGAGGAGCAGATTCGCGCCATCGCCGAATTTTCCAACGGGGACGCGCGAACGGCGCTCAACACGCTTGAGATGGCGGTTCTGAACGGAACCATCAGCGCGGACGGCATCACGGTTACGGATGAGCAGGTTGCACAGTGTATCAGCCGCAAATCGCTTCTCTACGACAAGAGCGGCGAGGAGCATTACAATCTGATTTCCGCGCTCCACAAGTCGATGCGCAATTCCGATCCCGACGCTGCCGTGTATTGGGCGCTTCGCATGCTTGAGAGCGGGGACGATCCGCTGTATATCGCAAGACGCATGGTTCGTTTTGCGAGCGAAGATGTCGGTATTGCGGATTCCAATGCGCTTGCGGTGGCCGTCAATGTTTACCAGGCATGCCACTACCTCGGTGTGCCGGAGTGCAATGTTCATATCGCGCACGCTGCGGCTTACCTTGCGATGGCGCCGAAGTCAAATGCGCTGGAAGTCGCCTGTATGGAGGTCTCGGAGGACCTTCGCACGATGCGCGCGGAGCCGGTGCCGATGTGGATTCGGAACGCGCCGACGAAGCTGATGTCGGAGCTTGAATACGGCAAGGGGTATCGCTACGCGCACAATTACGAAGGCGCTCTCACACCGATGCCGTGCCTGCCGGAGTCGCTTGCAGGGCGTGAGTACTACCGTCCGAAGCAGTCGGGCGCCGAGGCGGCCGTTGCGGACCGGCTCGCGGAGATTAAGGCCTGGAAGGCGGCGCACAGGGACGAGTGGACGCAGGACGAATGACATTTTCCGCTGCGGCGGAGGAGAAGATATACGGAGGAAATACATGGAACAGCGGGTTGCGGTGGTCAGCATCATCGTGGAGGACACGGATTCGGCGGAGCGGCTGAACGGAATCCTGCATGAGTACGGAAACTATATCATCGGAAGAATGGGAATTCCGTATCGGCAGTGCGGCGTGAGCATCATCTGCGTGGCGGTGGATGCTCCGCAAGATGTGATTTCAGCGCTCTCCGGCAAGATCGGCAAACTTCCCGGGGTGACGAGCAAGACCGCGTACTCGCAGGTGGTGCACTGACCGGTGAAGTGCGGGAAGGAGTCGCTATGGTAACGATTGTCAACTATCGGGAACGCTATCAGAGTGATGTGGAGAAGCTGAATGCCGAGATGGCAAGGCAACTGGCTTCCCACGCGGATGTGGTAAAGGAGTCGGCGTGCGTCGCGCTTTGCGACGGCGCATTTGCCGGCGTTGGTTTTCTTGCGGACACCACCCCTTACCGGGCGCAGACGGGTGAGCGCGCGGTGCGTTATATGCGCGCCGAATTTGCCGCAATCCCGGGGAGCGAGACCGAGGCGGAGGCGTCCGTCTTGCTTTTGGAGGAGCTGCAATACCGGTTTGACCGGCTTCGCCGCGACGACCGCAGGACCGTTATGCGGCTGTGGGTGAAAGCGGAGGATACGGCGTATACGGAGCTTCTCTTCGACGAGGGATTTCGCGTCGGCAATGTGATGACCGTGATGGCGCGGACGATTGACGAGACGGACGAGTGGCTCGAGGAGCCTGCGGAGCCGGTCGGCGACGAGGACCGCGGTCCGGCGTATGAGCCCGTAAAATGGCGCGGCGACGAGTTCACGGAGGCCTCGGCCGACGAGGTGACAATCCGCGAGTTTTTCGAGAGCGGGGACGAGTGGGAGCAGTATTTTAAGGTCAACGCGAGAAGCTTCGGCGAGCCGGACAGCGAAAATGAGATGCGGTTCCGCCTGCGAAACCCGGATGCGCATGTCTGGGTGGCAATCGCCGACGACCGGCTGGTTGCCGCGGTATCGACATGGCCTTTCGCGGAAGGCGTGTTCGCGACGGAAAATATTTTCTGCGATCCGTTATATCGCCGCAGGGGAATTACAACGCGGCTCCTGCGCTATGTGTTCGGCAAGCTGTATGACGCGGAGGCGCGCTGCGCAAGACTCACCGTGTACGGGGACAATCTGCCGGCGATTGCACTGTACCGCAAGCTCGGCTATTCGGTAGCTTACGAACTTCTTGAGATGCATTATTACGGCCGCGGGACGGAGGAATGAGAGTGAGGAAATATAAGGTGACCGGGATGAGCTGTGCCGCCTGCAGCGCGCGCGTGGAGCGGGCGGTGGCCGGAGTTCCCGGGGTGTCGGATTGCGCGGTCAACCTGCTGACCGGACAATTGAGCTTTGAGGGGGATGCCTCGGAGGAAAGCATTATCGCCGCGGTGGAAAAAGCCGGATACGGGATTGAGAAGGCGGAGAAGCCGGGTGCGGCAAGTCGCCCGGAAGACACCGCCGAGGCGGATTTGCCGGGGCAGCGGGAGTTTGTGAAGCTTCGGAGAAGCATTCTGGTTTCGCTTGTTCCGGTCGTGCTTTTGATGTATCTCTCGATGGGATATCACATGTTCGGACTTCCTCTTCCCGGAGCGCTTGAAAAGCCGGCTGTCAATGCTTCCGTGCAGATGGTTCTTGCGGCGTTTGTGATGCTTATACACAACCGCTTCTTCCGAAACGGAACAAGGGGGCTGCTTCACGCTGCACCCAACATGGATACGCTGGTTGCCATAGGCTCCGCGGCATCCTTCGCGTACAGCGCGGCGGGACTTGTGCGGATTTTTGCTGCGGTATCGGACGGCAGAGCGCAGGAGGTGCATACGATACTCGGGGATTTGTATTTTGACTCCGCGGCGATGATTCTTCTTCTGATTACGGTCGGAAAGACGCTCGAGGCGTACTCCAAGGGGCGGACGACGGACGCTCTCCGCGGACTTTACAGCCTTGCCCCCAAGACGGCGCGGCTTCTGCGGGACGGTGCGACAGTGACGGTGCCGGTGGCGGAGGTTGTCGTCGGGGACATTTTCTGTGTGCTTCCCGGTGAGACAATCCCTGCTGACGGAATCGTGACGGAGGGCGAGAGCGCGGTTGACGAATCGGCGCTGACCGGCGAGAGCATTCCCGTCGACAAGAAACCCGGTGACACGGTGGCGACGGCGACAGGAAATCGTTCCGGGCGGCTCATTTGCCGCGCGACCGCGGTCGGTGAGGACAACACGCTTTCGAAAATCATCCGAATGGTGAGCGACGCGACCGCGACCAAGGCGCCGATTGCCAACCTCGCGGACCGGATAGCAGGCGTCTTCGTGCCGATTGTGATTGCGATTGCGGTAATTACGATTGCAGTCTGGATGGCGGTCGGACAGACCTTCGGATATGCGCTTGCGCGCGGGGTTTCCGTGCTGGTAATCAGCTGCCCGTGCGCCCTCGGACTGGCGACTCCCGTAGCGATTATGGTGGGAAACGGCGTGGCAGCCCGCCACGGTATTCTCTTTAAGACAGCGTCGGCGTTGGAGCATTGCGGACGCGTCGGCGTCATCGCATTTGACAAGACCGGAACCATCACGGAGGGCGTTCCCGCCGTGACGGATCAGGTGCCCGCAGAGGGCGTAAGCCGGGAGGAGCTGCTCCGGTATGCCGCGCTTGCGGAGTGCTACAGCGAGCATCCGCTTGCGAAGGCGATTCTCGCTGCGGCAGGCGAGGTCAACACGGACGGAATCACACAGTTTCGTGTCCTCTCGGGCAGCGGCGTATCCTGCTTATGGCAGGGGAAGGAGCTTCTCGGCGGCAAAGCGGGAATGCTCGGCGTGCCGGTTCCGGATGCGGCGGCCGACATGGCTTCAAGGCTGGCGAAGGAGGGGAAGACGCCGCTTCATTTTGCGTATGACGGGCGGTATCTCGGCATGATTGCGGTGGCGGACACGGTGCGCGAGGACAGTGCGGAAGCGGTCGCCATGCTTCGGAAAATGGATGTCCGCCCGGTGATGATTACCGGAGACCGGAAGGAGACAGCCGCGGTGATTGCGGACCGCGTCGGAATCCGCGAGGTGAGTGCGGAGGTTCTTCCGGACGGCAAGCAACAGGTAATCCGCGGGCTGCAGCAGAGCGGTGCGCTCACGGCGATGGTCGGCGACGGCATCAACGACGCGCCGGCGTTGACGGCAGCGGACATCGGTATCGCAATCGGGACAGGCACGGAGATTGCCGTCGAGGCGGCGGAGGTTGTCGTGATGAACCGCAGACTTCTCGATGTCTGCGCGGCGGTTTCCGTGAGCCGGAGTACGCTTCGCATTATACGGCAGAATCTGGCATGGGCTTTTGTCTACAATCTCATCGGAATCCCGCTCGCGGCAGGCGCGTTCGTGCATCTGACCGGCTGGGAACTCAATCCGATGTTCGGCGCGGCCGCGATGAGCCTCTCAAGCTTCTGCGTCGTGATGAACGCGCTCCGCTTAAACCGCTGGAAGTACCCGACGGTACAGGTGCAGACAGACGAACCGGAGGGAATCTCCCCGTCGATGCAGGCGCAGACAGACGAACCGGGGGAAATTTCCCCGGCAGTGCAGGAACAGAAAAAAGAATCCGGGGAAGCGTCCCCGAAGGAGGAAAGCATGAATACAATTACTCTTCGCGTAGAGGGAATGATGTGCGCACATTGCGAGGCGCGCGTAAAGAAAAGTCTTGAGGAAGTGCCCGGCGTAATCGGCGCAGCCGTCAGCGCGGCGGACAAAACAGCGGTGGTTACCGCCGAACCGTCGGTGTCTGCGGAGTCGCTTGTGACGGCAGTCACGGCGCAGGGATACGAGGCGTTTCCGGCGTAAAATTCCGTTGCAAATGGTTTTTACCCGCGATATAATGAAACAGGAATCGGAGAAGCGCAGGTCAACCGGATTCGCGAGAAGCTTGCATTTTAAGGTAATTCGGGAAGAATGCAACCATGCACCTGCAGCGGGCGCAGCACGGTCCTTGTGGTACTTTGCAGGTAGTCGGCCGTGTATCGCCTGGTAAGTTCGGAAAATTTCCGAACTTTAAAGATTTCTTCTCTTAATTACGGGACGCTCATCGGGAAGCGGTCGCTTCCCCGGTGAGCCCGATTGATTGGACCGTCGGTGTGGGATGTCCGCGTTCGATGCGGGCCTCTCACACTTCGATTTTCCGGGAGGATTTTGCGTGGAATATCTGGAACGGTTAACGGAACCCGGGGCGTGGGAGGAATACTATGAGGACTGCGCCGGGCGGGAGTATATCACGAAGCGGGAGCTTGCGAAGCTGCGGCGGCTGATTGATTCCGGAGCGTATCGGGAGCCGCTTGCGGGATGGCTTTCGGGCGGCGATTTTCCGTGCGCGCAGAGGCGTATCATCAACAAGATGGGGAGCGAGAAGAAGCGGGTTGTCTACACCTTCGGCGACGCGGAAAATCACATCCTCAAAGCGATTGCAAGGCACCTGCACCGGTACGACACCGTGTTTGCACCGAATCTTTTTTCGTTCCGCGTGAACAGCGGGGTGCGGAAGGCGGTCGCATATCTGACAAGGCGGCCGGGGCTTGCCGCAAAATGCGCTTACAAACTGGATATCCACGACTATTTCAATTCCGTCAATGTCGACTTGATGGTTCCGATGGTGCGGGAAGTGCTTTCGGAGGAGCCGCTTTTGTGCCGACTGATAGAGCAGATTCTGCGCAATCCCCGCGTGTGGTGCGACGGCGCGCTTGTCGAGGAGACGAAGGGCATCATGGCCGGAATCCCGCTGTCGTCCTTCCTGGCGAACCTCTATCTGAGCGACCTGGACCGAAGAATGTATGAGGCCGGAGCGCTGTATGCGCGCTACTCCGACGATATCATCGTGTTCGCGGACAGCGAGGAAGAGCTCGCGCGGTACCGGGCGGAAATCACGGGGACGCTCGCCGACAGGGGGCTTGCGGTCAATCCGAAGAAGGTGTCGCAGACTGCGGCGCATGAGCCGTGGACATTTTTGGGGATTACCTTCCGGGACGGCGTGCTCGATGTGAGCGAGGCCTCCGTGCGGAAGCTGAAGGGCAAGATGCGCCGGAGGGCGCGAAAGCTTTATCGTTGGAAGAGCCGCAGCCACGCGACCGACGAGCGGGCAATCCGGGCGTACATCCGGCATTTTAACGCGAAATTTTACGACAATCACGCGGAGAATGAGCTGACCTGGGCGAGGTGGTTTTTCCCGGTAATTACCACCGCGGACAGCCTCGCGGTTTTGGACCGCTACATGGTGGAATGCATCCGGTACATCGCGACAGGGAGGCATTCCAAGGCGAACTACCGGCTTCGCTATGAAACAATCAAGCAATACGGCTTTCGAAGCCTTGTGCACGAGTACTGGCTCGGGCGCGAGGAGGAAGAGCCGACAGTAGGATGAAGGAGACAGAGAAAAGGAATGAAGAAAAGAGTGCGGAGAGGGATTCTCCTGATGATTTGTGTGGGTATGATGACATTGTTCGCTGCATGCGGAGGATCGGGCAATGATGCGGGAAAGAATTCCTCCGCGGGGAAGAGCCCGTCCCCGACAAACCCGGTTCCGACGGACACGGCGACACCGACGGAGGCCGTAACACCGACCGGGGAGGCGACACCGACGAAGGAGCCTACCGCTGTGCCTTCGGAGATGGCAACACCGACGCCGGAACCGACGCCGACGGAAGAGCCTTCTCCGACGCCCGAGCCTACAGCCGAGCCCACGAGCGGGCCCGGTGAAGGGGAGACATACCGGTTGGAGGGAATCATGTATGTGATTCGCGATGCCTCCATTTACACCGAGCCGATGGAGAGCTCCCGTGTGCTTGACGACATCTCCGTGGGAGAATTTATCGCGATCAATGACGGCAACGGCGTGTTCTCGGATGACGACTGGTATGTGGTGGAGTACCGGAACGGAAAACAGGGATATCTTCGGAGAGAAGCAGTCACGGATGAGATTCCGGCGGGGTGCGTGCGTGTCGGCGTGAAAGAGCTGACGGCCGTGGATTGGCAGACGCTTTCGGAAGCGATTCTCGAGGATTACTGGAACGCTCATGCGGATGTTTACAACGAAAAACTGGTGCGTGCAAAAATCGAGGACGGCGAGGCGGATATTGACGCGTACAGGAAAAAATTCCGATTTGAGCAGGGAAGAGACGACCGTTTGTACACGACGATTACCTATGCGCCGATTGCCCGCGCGGAGCTGATTATCAATCCGAACGGTGAGGAGGAAAATATGGCGGCCTGCGGCTATGATGCCGACGGTAACCTTGTGTATCTTCAGGAATTTACGAGAGATTACGACGGCGCGATTCCTTACGACAGCTGTAGAATAGGAACGGCCAAGGACGGAACGCGCGTGAAGGAGTATGAGTTTATCCTTCACGGAAGCAACCGGGTTCTGGTTTTCGGCGAGGACGACCGCCCGGAGACGGTTCTGACCTATCGCTATACCGACAATGTTTTCATGACAACGCCGTACTGCCGTTTGGATATGAATTACAGCGGCTCCCGTCTGAATACGGTCGTTATGACAATCCGCGGCGATGAATTGCACGAGTACAATACATTTTTCGAGTATGCGAACGGATATCTGGTGCGGATGGTCGAGATCTCCCGCAGTCAGGCTGACGACACATGGACGGTGCGGTCCGGTTACGAGATGGTTCCGAAGGCTGACGGCGAGTGATTCGAAAGCCGGAAGGGCGTACGCGGAGACATAAATGTATTTTTGTATACAAGTATTGATTTTGTATTTACAAATGCGAAAAACGGTGGTATTCTATGTGCTGTGAGCGGGGTCGGTGTATTTACGGATGACGCCTACGGCGGATATCGAGCCTGCAATTTTTCATTCGGAGGCAGTACAATGATCAGAATCGGAATCATCGGATACGGCAATCTGGGCCGTGGAGTAGAGTGTGCAATCAAGCAGAATCCCGACATGGAGCTTGCGGCGGTATTTACCAGACGCGATCCGCAGACGGTGAAGGTGTTGACACCCGGCGCGACGGTAGCAAATGTTGCGGATGTTGCCGACTGGAAAGATAAAATTGATGTCATGATTATATGCGGAGGCAGCGCGACGGATCTTCCGAAGCAGACGCCCGAGTACGCGAAGCTTTTCAATGTTGTGGACAGCTTCGATACCCACGCCCGCATTCCGGAGCATTTTGCGAATGTCGACGCAGCTGCGAAGGCAGCCGGCAAGGTGGCGCTTATCTCCTGCGGATGGGATCCGGGCATGTTCTCCTTAAACCGCCTTTATGCAAATTGCATCCTGCCTGAGGGAAAGGATTATACCTTCTGGGGCAAGGGCGTTTCGCAGGGACACTCCGACGCGATTCGCCGCATTCCCGGCGTAAAGAACGGCAAGCAGTACACGATTCCCGTAGAGGCAGCTCTCGAGGCGGTTCGCTCCGGAAGCAACCCTGAGCTGACGACGAGACAGAAGCACACGAGAGAGTGCTTTGTCGTCCTTGAGGAGGGCGCGGATGCAGCGGCTGTCGAGAATGCAATCAAGACGATGCCGAACTATTTTGCGGATTACGATACCACGGTTCATTTCATCAGCGAGGAGGAGCTTGCGCGCGACCATGCAGGCATCCCGCACGGCGGATTTGTCATCCGCACGGGAACGACAGGCTGGAACGGCGAGAACAAGCATGTGATTGAGTACAGCCTGAAGCTTGACTCCAACCCGGAGTTCACCTCGAGCGTGATAGCGGCCTACGCACGCGCCGTTGCGAAGCTTTCCGCGGAAGGCGTGAGCGGCTGCAAGACCGTATTTGACATTGCACCGGCGTACCTGAGCCCGCTGAGCGGCGAGGAGATGCGCGCACATCTTTTGTAAGTGCGGCCGGATTTGTAAAAACACCCCGCGGCAGAGGTTCTGCCGAAAGGAAAGAGACACTTTGGAGCATGAACGCGGTTTCCGTAGGGAGCCGCGTTTGTTGCGTTTCGGGGGCGTATATGCTATACTTTTGTGCGGGCGGCGCGACACGCTGTCCGTTATTTTACATAGACAGGAGACAGGAAAAATGGGGATCTTTCTGCAGGACGGCGGGACCATCGGCTTCGTCGCACCTTCGTTCGGATGTAATATTGAGCCGTATCGGACGGCTTTCGACAATGCACTTGAAAAGTTTCGGAAAATGGGCTTTCGCACCGTGCTCGGCCCGAACTGCTATCGCGGTGACGGCATCGGCATATCGGCGCCGCCGGAGGAGTGCGCCGCGGAGCTTACGGAGATGTTTCTTCGCGGGGACATCGACGCTTTGATGGCCTGCGGCGGCGGAGAATTGATGTGCGAGACCATCGCGAAAATGGATTGGGAGCGCATTCGCGCAGGCCGGAAGAAACTCCTGATCGGCTATTCCGACATCACGAATTTTCTCTTCCCGTATGTCACAAAATGTGACGGCTGCGGAATCTACGGTCCGTCCGCGGCTGCGTTCGGAATGGAGCCCTGGCATCCCTGCATCGCCGATGCGATTGCGCTTATGCAGGGCAAAATCGATACGGTTCGGAGCTATGGGGCATGGGAAGGCATCACCGACGGTAAGAAGGATGTCGAGCATCCGCTCGCCCCGTACAACTGCGTGCAGACAGCGGGGATACGCAAATATATCAATAGTTCTACAAGCGTAGAACAGACGGAAGGGACTCTCTGCTTTGAGGGAAGGCTGGTCGGCGGATGCCTGGATTGCCTTCAGGTTCTGTGCGGAACTCCGTATGCGGATCCCGTCGGATATGCGGAGCGGTATTCCGACGAGGGAATCGTGTGGTTTATCGAGTCGTGCGACCTCACGGTGTTCGGAATCCGTCGCGCCCTCTGGCAGCTGCGCAACGCCGGGTGGTTCCGCAATGTCAAGGGCTTTCTGATCGGTCGCCCGCTGTGCTACGGGCAGGAGATGATGGGGCTTGATCAATACCGCGCCGTGATTGATGTAATCGGGGATTTCGGTGTTCCGATTGTCATGGATGCCGATATCGGACACCTCGCGCCGCAGATGCCGCTTCTTCTGGGAAGCCATGCAAGCGTGACGGCTGCGGAGGGACTGACGATTACGATGCGAATATAACCCGCCCGGAGTCCCGTGGCTCTGCAGTGAGGAAGAGAGGAGAACCCATGGAGACGCTTTCTCTGCACAAGTGCAATCTTTGTCCGCGCGCATGCAGCGTCGACCGGACGGACCGGCGCGGCGTATGCGGCTGCGGCGATACGATGCGCGTCGCGAGGGCGGCTCTCCATATGTGGGAGGAGCCCTGCCTGAGCGGAGAACGCGGCTCCGGAGCCGTGTTTTTCGCGGGGTGCGCACTGCACTGCATTTTCTGCCAGAACCGGACAATCAGCGGCGGTGATGTCGGGCGCTCCTACACGCCGGAAGAGCTTTCGGAGGAGTTCCTCCGGCTGCAGAACGAGGGGGCGGCCAATATCAATCTGGTGACGGCCGGACAGTGGGCGCCGCTTGTGCACGAGACGATTGCGATTGCAAAGAAGCGGGGGCTTCGCCTGCCGATTGTATGGAACTCCGGCGGCTATGAGAGCGAGGCGACACTTGCGCTTCTGCAGGAGGACATAGATATCTATCTTCCCGATTTGAAATATCTCGATTCCGCGCTCGCCGGAAAATTCTCGCACGCCGCCGACTATCCCGAGGTTGCAAAGCGGGCGATTGCGCAGATGGTTGAGGCTGTCGGTGAGCCGCAGTTTGACGGGGACGGCTACATGACGCGCGGCGTGATAGTGCGGCACCTGGTGCTGCCCGGCCACCGGAATGAGGCTTGCGAGGTCGTACGATATCTTTATGAGACATACGGCAGCCGCATCTATCAAAGCATTATGAATCAGTACACGCCGCCCTCGCGCAAACTTCCGTACCCCGAGTTGAACCGCCGCCTGACCCGCTTTGAGTACGATCGCGTTGTCGGGTTTGCGCGGGACCTCGGCGTGGAAAATGCGTTTATACAAATCGGAGCCACCGCCTCGGAAAGCTTCATCCCCGAATTTGATACGGAAAGCGACGGTTGAGTTTCTCTCCCGTTGCAAAACCGGTATGTTTGACACTGGTTTTTCGTGAAAATCCCGTTGTGCTGCGCACACGGGGTGTGGGGAGACAGACGGAAAGTGAGGCTTCCGCCCTTGCTGCTCCCGCAGGGAGGTGTTACATCAAATCTCTTTACATTTTCCGTGTTTCGTGGTACACTTAGAAAGCCTGTGATACGGCGGAGATTATTACCATTGCCGACCCGGAAAATGAGGGCGGCCGGAGGTTTACATGAGTATTGAGAGCAGACTCGCAGCGAAGAAGCGCAGTGCGAAGGCGAGAAAGAAAGCAAAGGCGAAGGCCGCATTTGATCTGGCGCTGATTATTTTGATTCCCGTGGCAATTCTTGCGATTGTCTTCGGTGTGCTGAGCGTAATCCGATCGAAGATTACCGACTACAGCAAATATCTGACGGATGAAGGCTATGTTGAGGACTACGATTTGGCGAAGGAAGTATCGATTCCGGATATCTCCAAGTGGGATGTCACCTACGAAACCTTCAAGCCTACGGAGACGGAGTTGACCGAGGCGATTGCGGCCTATATGAACGCAGCGCTTCCGGAGGCGGAGCGGTTGAAGGAGGACGATACCAAGAAACTTCAGCAGGCTTATATGGCGATGCTTACGGACGAGTTCGTGGAGAAGTATTTCGGCGAGAATCTCGGCGACAAGTGCGCACATACCGCGGAGGGATATCGCGCATATATCGAGAACCTTCTGTGGGAAAATAAGTTCAACAACAGCGAGACCGGAGCTAAGGCGCGGTTCTTGAAGTATCTCCTTGAGGGCGAGGGTGCGAAGATTTCCTCGCTTCCGAAGAAGTATGTAAAGAACTGGACCCAGATTACCATCAACGAGCAGACGGACATCTTCGAGGCATACAAGAAGGCCGGGTTGACGACCGCTAATTCGGTTTACGAGGGCTTCGGCAGCAAGAAGAAGTTTAAGCAGGCCTGCGCAGAGGCGGCGGACGAGGTTGTTACGGAGCAGCTCGTGAAGCTCGCGGCGTTCGATCAATTGAAGCTTCCTTTCAGCAAAGAACTTCTCGACAAGTATATCAATGACACCTATGTGACGGAGAAGAAGACATACGATGACGCCGTGGAGCAATTCGGGCTGCCTTATCTTGCGCTGGAGTACAAGTGCAATACCGTCATCGACAAGGTTGTCAACGGTATGAAGCCGGCGGAGGATAAGAAGGACGAAGCGAAGGACGACGATTCGAAGGCGGATGACAAGGCACAGTAAAGACTGTTGCGATTCGGACCGCAAGAGTATTCGAACGAAAATAATGCCGCTGCGGGATGACCGCGGCGGCGTTTTTGTATTGTTTTGTATGGTTGTCAGTTCAGCACCGGCTCAAGAACAAGCCAATATTCATTATCGATGTAAAGCGTTGTGACAAAACGAAATGTCAGCTGTTTGTATTCGTTGTCCGGAGAGAGACTGTCGGAGCGGACAAGGACTTTTTTCTGCATGACATCGTCGATATACAGCAGGAAAAGGTTATCGATTGGTTCTTCTGCCGGCTCGCTGACGGCGTCAGTCGCAGTGTTGGCTGCGTGTGTTTCGAGACGAACATTTTTCAAAGTAACGGTTTTGGGAGATTCCGCCTCCGCACTCTGCGCCTCCACACTCGGCGCCTCCGCACGCGACCACGAAGCGAAGAACCAATCGGGCGAAAGATTCGCGATATCCTGGTTGTCCGGCGATTTTTTGTCCGGCCGTAAGGCATGCTCGCCGTCACGGTGATCGGCGGCGGGATGCGAGCCATCCGACGGGGATGTGACAGATATCTGCGGTTCCGCAATATCCTTCAGCGAGGCGGAGTTTCTGTCTGCAAGCAGAAGCGGCCGGAGGACCAGAAGACCGACAAGCACCGCAGCTGCAATTCCGGCGGCAGAGTACAAAACCCGCCGCGTAAACCGTGTCTGCCTTCTTCCGGAAGAAGTATTCCGGACCGGCGTGTCGGGGCTGCTCTCTGCGGACGGCACGCCGGAGGAATCGATTCCGGCGAGAATCCGGGGAAGAAGATCCGGCGCGGATTCGCGGGCGTATTCGGCAAATGCCTGCTCCCAATCCGGTCGATTGTTAGGATTGTTCGTTTGTGTCATATCCGCACCTCCTGATTTTTTTGACGGTCTCACGGTAAATCCAGGCCACGGTTCCCTGCGGCTTTCCGGTCGCCTCTGCAATCTCGCGGAAGGTGAGTCCGAGAAGATGCTTCATCGAGACGATTTCCCGCTCTGCGGGCGTCATGAGTGCGAGAACCTCCTCCACGGCAATCTCGTTCACGATCTCATTTTCCGAGGAGGGAACGGCTCCGAGGTCGGCCTCCTCCGCAGTGTCGATGGGGATGGTCTTTCGGTTGGCCCGAACGCGGTCGATGGCGCGGTTTCGGGCGATTGTTGCAAGGTAACCGCGATGGCCGTTGCCCGGGTGGTACGCCGGCGGGGATTCCCACAGTCGGAGAAACAGATCTGCAGTGACATCCTCGGCGTCTTCCCGTTGCCCGACAATTGCAAGGACGACCTGAAACAGATACGCATGATACTCTTCGTATATGCGTATCAAACCGTCCTGTCGGCGATTCCGAATCGCGTCAAGGCTGTCCATGAAACTCCTTCCTTCGAGCCCGCGCCATTTCGGAAGTGTCGCCCGCAATCTGACATCCCGTTTGCCCGGTTCAACATAGATACGGACGAGGCGGCTCGGTTTATGGAATATTTTTCGGGGAGGCGCCCCGGAGAACAACATTCAACATAAAGTGTATTCCTAATTACATTGAAAATCAAGAAAAATCGGTATACTGTTTTATCAGACCCCGCGGTTCACACAGAGAAAGGGAGGATGACAAAGCATGTATTCGGTCAAAGGAAAATGGGCGTTGATAACAGGCGCAGCACGCGGCATCGGTTTTCTCACGGCGCAGTTTATGGCGCGCCAGGGATGCAATCTGATTCTGCACAGCCGCAGCCTTGAACACACGGAGCGCGTGATGCGCGAGGTGAAGGCGTACGGTGTACAGGCGTATGCCGTGGAGGCGGATCTCGGAGACCCCGACGCGGTTAAGCGCATGTGCGAGGAGATTGACGGACTTGAGGTTCCGGTGGATATCGTTTTGAACAATGCCGGAATCCAGATTGCATATCGGAAAAACTGTTTTCAGACGCCGGTTGAGGATTATACGGTGAGTTTCGCGGTCAATACGATTGCGCCGGCGATGATTTGCTATCATTTTATGCCGAAGATGATTGCACGGGGAACGGGGCGCATCGTCAACACCACAAGCGGCATTGCGCTCGATGTGTGTCAGGCGGGGTATTCCGCGAGCAAAGCGGCGCTTGACAAGATTACAATCGACCTCGGCTCGACGGTGCAGGGAACCGATGTCATGATCAATCTCGCCGATCCCGGCTGGTGCAGAACCGATCTCGGCGGTCCCGGTGCGCCGAATGCGCCGGAGAGCACCATCCCCGGCATTGTTGTCGGTGTCTTCGCCGACGATAAGAAGTCCGGCCGGCATCTCAGCGCGCAGTCGTTCACGGGCATGACGCTCGAGGCTGCCGTGCGCAAGTGCGAGGCGGAGTTTGACAGTCCGTACGCCGGGTGATTTCCCGGGGCGGACCGGCAGGGGTTGTGCGCGGCTTCGTCCGAAAACGGTGGGGCACAGGAGCGGAAACAAGAGAAAAAGGAAGCGGCCGGGAGCCGCAGGAAGGGGTTTCTATGAATAATTTCGTGTTTTACTCACCGACATGTTTCGTGTTCGGAAAGGAGACGGAAAATCAGGCCGGCGCATATGTAACGCGGTTCGGCGGCACGAAGGTTTTGATTCATTACGGCGGCGGCAGCGTGGTTCGCTCGGGCTTGCTTGACCGTGTGAAGGCGTCGCTGGATGCAGCCGGCATTCCGTATGTCGAGCTCGGCGGCGTGAAGCCGAATCCGCGCAGCGGTCTTGTGTATGAGGGCATCGAGCTGTGCCGGAGAGAGGGCGTTGACTTCGTGCTGGCTGTCGGCGGCGGCAGCACGATTGACTCCTCGAAGGCGATTGCCGCGGGCGTTTTGTACGACGGTGATTTCTGGGATTTTTACTGCGGAAAGGCGCATGTGGCGAAGGCCCTTCCGGTCGGAACCGTTCTGACCATCGCGGCAGCCGGCAGTGAGGGAAGCGGTGACAGCGTAATCACGAAGGAAGAGGGAATGTTCAAGCGCGGCACGGGAAGCGATGCGCTCCGCCCGAAGTTCAGCATTTTGAATCCGGCCCTCACGCAGACGCTTCCGCCGTTCCAGACGGCCTCCGGAATTACGGATATTCTGGCGCATCTCTATGAGCGCTACATCACCCACACGCAGGAGGTCGAGGTGACCGACCGCATGATTGAGGCGCTGATGATGACGCTCGTAAAGGAAGGTCCCCGCGTAATCGAGGATCCGAACAACTATGAGGCGCGAGCCAACATTATGTGGGCCGGAATGATGGCGCACAACAACTCCTGCGGCGTCGGCCGCAGCCAGGACTGGCTCAGCCATCAGATCGAGCATGAGCTTTCCGCGCTCTACGACTGCTCCCACGGCTCGGGACTTGCGGTGACGATGCCCGCAGTGTTCTCCTATGAGCTTCCGCACGCGGTGATGCGTTTTGCGCAGGTGGCGAACCGCGTCTGGGGGTGCCCGATGGATTTTGCGAATCCGGAGGCGACGGCCAAGGCGGGCATCAAGGCGCTGCAGAACTTCTTGACCGGCCTCGGAATGCCGCGCAATTTTGCGGAACTCGGAGCGAAGGAAGAGGATATTCCGAAACTCGTCGAGACGCTGTGCTACGGCGACGGAGGAAACGGCACCATCGGCGGCTTCCTCACGCTGGATACGGCGGCGTGCACGGAAATCTATCGCGCGATGCTGTAAATAACGGAAAGGATGATTGTACGGGGGTAGCAAACGATGAACGAAGATATGAAGAAGCCGCTTTTGTGGCAGGATCCGAACGAAGGGGAGGCATTGCCCGGTATTCGTATAAACCAGCTCGGGTATGCGCCGAAGCTTCCGAAGGAGGTGGCCGTGACGAAAGCCGGAGACTATGTTCTGACGGCGGAGGACGGCGGAACGGTGAAGGCATTTTCCGATGTCCTGCCGAAGGAGGACGCTGCGTCCGGAGATACGGTCGCACTTCTTTCGCTCGGAGAGCTGGCTCCGGGGCGCTACACGCTTGCAGGCGCCGGTGAAAGCCGCAGTTTCACGGTTGCAGAAAGGCCCTGGAGAGAAGTGACGAACGCATTGATCAAGGGGCTCTACTACCAGAGATGCGACGAGCTTAAGGAGGAGCATGCCGGGGTGTACTGTCATCCGGCGTGCCACACGAAGGAGGTTGAGGAATGGCGCAGGCCGGAGCCTCCGCTTCCTAAGGATCGTCCGCTTCCGCCGTGGTTCCCGAAGGATTTGCCGCCGCTTGAGGAGCCTCTCGGCGAGGCGCCGAAGCCGCGGAGAATTGCCGGCGGCTGGCATGATGCCGGAGATTTCGGAAAATATGTCGGACCCGGCGCGGTGACGGTGGGGCATTTGCTGTACGCATGGAAGCTGTTCCCGGAGGGATGCGGGGATGAGCTCGGTATTCCCGAGAGCGGAAACGGAATCCCGGACATTTTGAATGAGGCCCGCTTTGAGCTTGCATGGATTCTTCAAATGCAGCGGTCGGACGGCGCTTTCTATCACAAACTGACGACCGAGCGATTCGCGGGGTTCATCATGCCCGAGGAGGACGAGATGCCGGAGTATCTGTCGCCGATTTCGCGCTGTGCGACCGGAGATGCCGTTGCGGCGCTTGCTCTGGCGGCGCGCGTCTACCGTCCGTATGATGCGGCGTTTGCCGATGATTGTCTTGCGGCGGCAAAACGCGGCTGGCAGTGGCTTGCGGAGCATGCGGACAATCGCCCGTACCGCAATCCGATGGGGTTGATGACCGGCTGGTACGGGGACGGAAGCGACCGCGACGAGCGTTTCTGGGCGGCGTGCGAACTCTTTGCGGCCACCGGTGAGACGATGTACCGCGAGGCGGCGGAAGGCTTCTGCCGCGAGGGGAGGAAGCTCACGCAGTTCGGGTGGACGGATGTCAGCGGCCTCGGTGCGCTGTGCTGTCTGTTTGATCTCAAGGAGGCTGCCGGAGCGGTCCTGTACGACGATCTGAAGGAGGCGTTTTTGCGCCGCAGCGAGTGGGCGCTTCTCACGGTGAAGGCGTCCGGCTACGGCACGGCAATTCCCGCGACCAGATACGAGTGGGGAAGCATTCTCACGAGCATGGGCAATGCGATGGCGATGATTATGAACACCCTTCTGACCGGAAGAGAGGACATGCTTTGCGGGGCAATCGGACAGCTCGATTACGCGCTCGGACGAAACGCGATGGATCTCTCCTTTATCACGGGATACGGTGAGCGGCAGATTATGTTCCCGCACCACAGACCTTCGGCTGCGGACGGAATCGAGGCTCCGGTGCCCGGCCTGATCTCGGGAGGCCCGAACAACAGAAACAATTATCCTTGGGTGAAGGAGCGGCTTGCCGGGGTTCCCGCAGCGAAGTGCTTCCTTGATGTCACAGACTCTGCAGACACCAATGAAATCGCAATCTACTGGAATTCTCCCGCAGTTTTCGTCGCGGCGTATCTGAACTCCCTGACAGTCGGCGATTGTTGATAAGTTGGTATGGAATTGCGGAGGCAAATGTGCTATACTGAATAGGCAGTCGGCAGCGCAGCCAAAACTGCGCTGCCGTTTTGCAGACCAAGGGAGAAAAGGAGATGGTAATATGCCTTCCTGCTATGCACATCGCAGATTCGGAATCGATGTTTTCAAGAAACTGTCTCCGGACACGAAGAGCCTGATCCGCCGGCATTTGCCGTTGTATCTGATCGGACTGCACGGTCCGGATTTGCTGTTTTATCACCATTTCGGGGTGGAGTCCTCCGTTTCGAAGTTCGGACATAAGCTCCATCACACGGAATTTTCCGAGTTCTATGCGAACGCTGCGATGGTGATTCGCAACTCGGAGGACGACCGTCAGCTGGTGTATTACTACGGCGTGCTCTGCCATCTGTTTCTGGACGCCTACTGCCATCCGATAGTGAACGGCCGCAAGGACGAGATCGGAGTGACGCACGGCAAGCTGGAGATGGAGTACGAGAGATATCTCATGAAGCAGGACGGCAAGGACCCGATGACTTTCAAGGCGGGCGGCCATCTGGCAGTGTTCCGCGAATATGCGGAGGTGATTGCGCCGTTTTATCTCGGCGTAAACGCCGACGAGATTATGCAGTGCCTCATCGGGATGAAGGCATCCCTGTATCTCACGCGCACGGACAATCCCGTGCTGCGCCGCGTGGTATGCAAGGTCTGCGGGTATGCGGACCGCGGCGATAAGGTGGCAAGTCTTCTTCTGTCACACGAGCCGAGCGAGAGTGCCCGTCCGGTTCTTAAGGAACTGATGGCGGCATACGAGGAGGCGACACTGCCCGCGAGTGAGGCGATTGAGCGGTGTTGCGACGACTTGTACCGGAATGAGGGGCTTCCGGAGTATACGGGATTTACATTCGGCGGCAGGCCGAATTCGGAGAGTGTATAATGATTGTCACGGTAACGATGAACCCGGCCATCGACAAGACGGCAGAGGTGGATGACTTTGTGGTCGGCGGCGTCAATCGCCTGAAAAACATAAGAATCGATGCGGGCGGCAAGGGAATCAATGTCGCCAAAACCCTTCGTGTGCTCAACAAGCCCACGATGGCGTGCGGTCTGATCGGCGGAAGCATGGGCGAGACCATTCGCGAACAGCTGAAGCAGCAGATGATTATGTCGGATTTCATCCCCGTGAAGGGGGAAACCCGATGCAACCTCAAGGTGCGAAGCAAATTCGGCATGACCGAGTTTGATGAGCCCGGGCCGCATGTTCTGCCGGAGGAGCTTGACGATTTGTTCGAGAGAATCCGGTATCATGCCAAATCGGGCACGCTCTTTGTGCTGAGCGGAAGCGCTCCCGCGGGCGTTCCGGAGGATACCTATAAGCGTATGACGGAGATGCTGCACCAGTGCAACTGCCGTGTCTTTCTCGACACAAGCGGCATTCTTCTGCGCCGCGGTCTTGAGGCGGCGCCGGATTATATCAAGCCGAATCTGCCGGAACTGATGGCTCTGTACGGCGTTCGCGGCAAATTCGAGAGCCGTGCGGCGATGATTGCCTGGGCAAAGGATAAGGCTGAGGATCTGCTCTCCAAGGGACCGAAGTTCGTTGCGGTTTCCCTGGGCGCCGACGGCGCCGTCTTCTGCGACGGTGTCGAGACGGTTCATGTGCCTTCGAAGAAGGTGGAAGTCAAGTCGCCGGTCGGCGCGGGAGACGCCATGACGGCGGCGATTGCGTACGGCCTCGACTCCGGGCTTCATTTTCGGGACATCATCCGCTACGCGATGGCGGTCTCCGCCGGAGCATGCATGACCGAAGGGTCGCAGCCGCCGACCAAGGAGGCAATAGTCACTCTCTTACGACAAGAGTAGAACATAGAAAAACAAGGGAAAATGTGTGGGAGTGGACGAGGAGTCGACATGAAGAAAGAGAAGCCGGGTTCGGCAAAAAAGAAGATTATTCTGGTCGCCGGAGCGATTGCACTTATCGTGCTGATTGCTCTGGCGTGGGTTTTATATTGGGATTTTTCCAACGGGCATGTCGTGGTAAGGCTCGGCAGGTACCGCGGTTTGACGGTGGATGCAGGCGGCCGTGATGCCGGGCAGGCGGTTTTGGACGCCGTGATGTCGCGGACGAAATTCGGCCGCGCCGCAAAGCGGGAGGCGGACGCGGCTTATGAGAGCGCAATGAAGGCGTTCCTTTCGGAAGCCGAGTATCTGCACATGGATTTTGCGGATTATCTTGCGCAGAATTATCACATGACCGAGGAGGAATTCCGTGCGAAAGTCCGCGAGACCTCCGACGCGGATGTGCGCCAGAGCGCGGTTCTTCGCGCGATTGCGCAGAGAGAGAAGATTACATTTTCCGACGATGAAATGGAGAAGGTTATGCCGTACCTTTTGGAGGCGTACGGTTATACCGATGAGAAGGAATTTGCGAAGAATGAGGATCTTGAACTGATTCGGGACGCGATGCTCTTAGAGAAGGTGCGGGCGTTTCTCGTGGAGAAGAACACGGTCGTCAACGCCGCTTCGCAGGAACAGGAGTGATATGGATTTCGAGGCATTTTGCGGGGAGATACAGAAGAGGAAGCTGAAGGTGTACGGGATTGAGCTGCTCGAGAACGGCGTCGTCACAAACCGCTTCGGCGATGTGAAGAAGACGCGCTACCCGGTCTATTCCGTGACGAAGGCAATTCTCTCGCTCGGAGTGGGAATCGCGTGGGACCGCGGGCTGTTTGACTTAAACCGCGGCATCCTTTCCTACCTTCCGCAGGAGTATGTCGATGCGATGGAGGATAAGCAGAAAGCTGCGTTTTCAGAGATTACCGTTGCGCGGCTTTTGTGTATGTCGGTTCCCGGTTTTCCGTTCCGTGCGGAGGGGGATGATTACCTCTCGTTTGCGCTGTCCTGCCCGGTGGGGACGGAGCGCACCTACAATTACAGCAACATTTCCGCATACCTTGTCGGCGTAGCGCTTGCACAGGCCCTCGGCGGCGATGTATGGGAGTTTCTCACGGACAATCTGCTTCATCCGCTGCACATCTACGGCGCGACCTGCGAGCGGTGCCCGAAGGGCTGGTTTTACGGCGCTTCCGGCATGAAGCTTACGGTTCATGAGCTCGGCCGGATCGGCCTTCTCGTGTGCAGCGGCGGTGTGCTTGAGGGCAAACGCATCGTCTCCGCGGAGTATCTTGCGATGGCTTCGTCCGCGCAGCAGCCGTGCCGCGAGGGCGGTTACGGTTATTGCATGTGGCCGTATTACGGCGGTGTCCGAATCAGCGGAAAATGGGGCCAGCGCAGCTACATTTTCCCGAAGACCGGGATAGTTCTCTCACTGCTCTCCGATAATCCGGACCACTCGGATGAAGTGGACCGGCTGGTTGCGGAATACCTGTTTCCGGAGGAAACCGGGAAGCGTTCCGCCGCGGATACCGGAAAACAGACGGGGCAGGAGCCTTCGGTGATATGTCCGTATGCGAAAAAATGCGGGGGCTGCGACTATCAGGGAGTGCCCTATGAGGAGCAGCTTGCGAAGAAGCAGAAGACCGTTCGGATTCTTCTCGACCGCTTTGCCAGGCCGGAGCCGATTGTGCCGGCAGAACACCCGACACACTATCGAAACAAGGTGCACGGGGTCTTCGGCCGCGATAAAAAAGGCAATATTTTTACGGGAATTTACGAGGAGAAGAGTCATCGAATCGTGCCGGTGCGCGACTGCGGAATCGAGAACCGCAGTGCAACGGCCATTTTGCATACTCTATGCGAGCTCGCAAAATCATTCAAAATCCGGATTTACGACGAGGACAAGGGGACCGGAATGCTTCGGCATGCGCTGATTCGCGTTGCGCAGGGCGGAAGCGAGATTATGGTCGTGCTTGTCGTTACGGATCCCGTCTTTCCTTCGAAGAACAATTTTACGAGGGAGCTGGTTCGGCGTCATCCGGAGATTTCCACGGTGGTTTTGAACATCAATGACCGCGATACCAGCATGGTTTTAGGGGAGCGGAACATTGTTCTGTACGGCCGCGGATATATCGAGGATGTACTGTGCGGACTGCGCTTCCGCATATCGCCGTCGGCCTTCTTCCAGGTGAACTCCGAGCAGACGCAGATGCTGTATGACACGGCGCTGTCCTTTGCTGGGCTGACCGGAACGGAGCGCGTAATCGATGCCTATTGCGGTACCGGAACCATCGGCATGTGTGCCGCGGGGAAGGCGAAGGAGGTCATCGGCGTCGAACTGAACCGCGATGCGGTGCGCGACGCCCAGAGCAATGCCAAGCGAAACGGAGTCGCGAACATTTCCTTCGTGAACGACGATGCCGGACGATATATGCTGTCGCTTGCCGCGGCAAAGGAGGCGGTCGATGTGGTAATCATGGATCCGCCCCGTTCCGGAAGTACGCCGGAGTTTATCACGGCGGTTGACACGCTTCGTCCCTCGAAGGTTGTCTATGTCTCCTGCGATCCGGAGACTCTGCAGCGCGACCTCGCCCTTTTCGTAAAGAAGGGATGGAGCGTAACACGCATCCGCCCGGTCGATATGTTCCCTTACACGAGACATATCGAGACGGTTGTGCTGCTGTCGCGGGCATAAGCGAAAAAATATAACCGGCAGGGAGTGTTATGAGTAATCCGTGGGAAGAAATCAGTTTGGATGATTATGAGAATCATATGAGCCTTGATTCCGTAAAACAACTTCAGACGATGAACGGGATTATGGAGGAGCAGCTGGAAGCTTATCCGGCCTGTACTGCGATGGTGCTCGGAGTTGCCGGCGGAAACGGCCTGGAGCATGTGCGCCGGAGTAAGTATCAGACGGTTTACGGTATAGATATCAACGGAGATTATCTTCGCACGGTTTCGGAAAGGTATGCCGGTCTGTCGGATGTGCTGAAGTGTCTGAAGCTGGATTTGACCTGCGATGCGGACCGGCTTCCCGAGGCGCAGCTGCTGATAGCCAACCTCCTTGTTGAGTACATTGGGTATGAGGTGTTTCAGAGGGTGGCTTGTAAGGTGAATCCGGAATATGTCTCCTGCGTGATTCAGATTGATACGGATGATGCGCAGTGGGTATCGGATTCCCCGTATTTACATACATTTGACAGGCTCGATTCGGTGCATCATCCGGTGGACGAGGCGCTTCTTTCAGCGAAAATGAAGGAGATCGGATATAAAACCGTTCTTCGGACAAGAACCCCGCTTCCTAACGGGAAAGCTTTATCACGAATGGATTTTCGTAAAGAACGGGAGTTTTTAAAAATCGATTAAGGACTGTGTTTACGAAAAAGGGGGTAACATGAAAACCATAGAAATACTCGGTGCAAACCGGTTTGAAACATATACAAAGACGCGGGAAGGCTGCCGGGCGGTCATTGTGCAGGACGGGAAAATTCTTCTTACGCATGAGCTGAATTCCGGCTGGTGGCTCTTGCCGGGCGGCGGTTTGGAGGAAGGAGAGACTCCGGAGGACTGCGTGGTTCGCGAGGTCGAGGAGGAAACGGGGTACCTCGTCCGCCCGCTTCGACGGTTTCTGTTTATGTGCGAGTATTACGAGGAATACCGCTATTCGGGGTATTTTTTTGTCTGCGAAGCGGTAGGAAAAGGGCAGATGAAACTGACCGAAGCGGAAAAGCGCCGCGGCGTACAGCCGGAGTGGATTCCGCTGCAGGATGCAATCGGATTGTTCGCAAAGCATGAGTCCTATGCCGATGTGAGCGAGGAAAAAAGAGGTTCCTACCAGCGGGAATATTTGGCGCTTAAGGAGTACGGGAATCTTGCTTCCGACAGTCCCGAGCGGCAGATTTATGAGCGGTTTCCGGGGGTAAGCTGCGCCTACAGAGACGCTGCCGGAAGAGAGATTTTGAAATATGACGGAGCTGCCGATAAGGAAAATGCGATTTCGGTGGACGGGAATACTGCTTTTCCGGCCTGCTCAATCTCCAAGTTTATTACGGCGATGACCGTGATGAAGCTTGAAGAGCAGGGACTTCTCCGCATTGACGACCCGGTCAATAACTATCTTCGGCAGTGGAAGCTGTCGGCGGCGGACGGAACGGAAAGCGATGCGACGATACGGATGCTTCTCAGTCATACCGCGGGAATCGTCGACGGGGAGGATTCCTTTTACGGACTTCGTCGCAGCGACGCGAAAATCAGTGTGCTTGATGTTCTCGAGGGCAGGACGGCATACAATAATCGACGGGCTGTCGCGGAAAAACGGCCCGGAACGGAATTTGAATACAGCGACGCGGGGTACTGTGTGCTGCAATTGCTGATTCAGGAGGTTACGCAGTGCAGCTTTGAAGACACGGTCGAAAACCTTATCTTTGCTCCGCTTCGCCTCAGGAAGACCTTCTTTGCCTCGCTCCGGAATCTTGAACTTCGGGAACAGAGTCGGAAAATGGCTTCGGGATACGACAGCGAAGGTTCCCTGATTCCCGGAAAATACCCGCAGATTCCGGACCTTGCAGCTTCGGGCTTGTGGAGCACGCCGGGCGAATTGATGGCAATTGCGGAGGCATTTATCGAGGCGGTAAACGGCAGAAGCGCAATCCTAAGCAGCGTTTCGGCACGGGAGATGCTCAAGCCGACAGAGAATTTTTCGTGGGTAGGGCTCGGCCTGTTCCGCCGCGGCGATGATACGGCGGTGTCGCAGGGCTGGGGAGAGAACGGGCAGTGCATGTTGAAGATGAATACAGTGACCGGGGAGATCGCCGTCGTGATGACGAACAAAAATCCCGATGCAGACCAGGCCGAATCCGGCGTGGAAGCGCTGACATCCTGCGATTGACACACGGGACAGAATCGAACAGAAATAGACAGGATATCTCTTGTAACTCCATGTAGAATGAAATCATCCGGGGGAAGGAGTGTGACAGATGGAGTGGCTTACCAGCATTCGGAAAGCTGTCGATTACATGGAAGAGCATCTGGAGGACGACATCAGCGCGCAGGATGTTGCCGATCAGGTGTTTGCGTCCTCGTTCTTTTTTCAGAAGGGATTTTCCGTGATGACCGGGTACGGGCTTTCGGAGTATATCCGAAACCGCAGATTGTACCGGGCAGCTTTGGATCTTCGGGAAACGAATGAGAAAATCATCGATATTGCCTACCGTTACCGCTATGAAACGCCGGAAAGCTTTGCGAAAGCATTTTCCCGCTTCCATGGCGCGAGCCCTTCGCAGGTGCGGGAAGGCGCGCCGATCAAGCCATTTCTTCCTCTGAAAATTGAGATTACGATTCACGGAGGGAACAAGATGGATTACAGGATTAAAACCATGGTCGGCTTTACGGTGATCGGCTTTGCAGGAGTATTTGACGGAGAAACCGCTTACATTGAGATTCCCAAATTCTGGGATGAAATCCGCGTAAAATATGCGAACAATGTCTGGAAGGGAAATGCACCGGCAAATGCCATTGAAAAGGCGATTGCGGATAACAGCATCGGCGAGTACGGCGTTTGTGTCGATGATGTCGGCGGCGGCAGTTTCCGCTATATCGTTGCAGGCATATACAAGGGCGGTGAAGTACCGGAAGGCCTGACCGTTTACGAGCTTCCGGATTCCGACTGGGCAATCTTCGACTGCTTCGGCCAAAACCCCAAGGCGCTTCAGGAGGTAAACACAAAAATCTTCCGAGAATGGATGCCGGGCAATCCGGATTTTGAGTTCCCGGGTCGGGTAAACATCGAGTGGTACGGCGAAGAGGATCCGAATTCTCCGGATTATCACAGTGCAATCTGGATTCCGGTTAAGAAAAAATGACCGGTCGGGGAAAGGAAAATGCCGATGCAGGAGACGGCAGGCAAAAAGTTTCAAAAAACACTTGCATTTTCGGCGGTGATAAGGTATAACTGCTCTTGCAAAAACGAATAAGACAGGGGAGTCCGTGAACCGGGCTGAGAGGAAGCAGAGAGCTTCGACCCTTTACCTGATGCGGATCATGCCGCCGTAGGAAGTCGACACAAAGATATTACCAGGAGACATCTGCGCGGTGCCTCCTGTTTTTTTGTTGCTGCAAAGAATCGAAAAGGAGCGATGGAAAATGAAACGAAATGCTGTCATGAAACTTACGCTGGCCGGCATGTTTTGCGCGGTTGCCGTTGTGGGGAGTATGTTTTCCTTCCCCGTTCTCGGAAGCAAATGCGCCCCGGTTCAGCATATGGTTAATATTCTGTGCGCGGTGACGCTCGGACCGTGGTACGGTGTGGGGGCGGCCTTTGTCGCATCACTTGTCCGCAATCTGACCGGACTCGGGAGCCTGCTTGCATTTCCGGGAAGCATGCTCGGCGCGCTTCTGTGCGGAATTGTCTTTCACAAGACGAAAAATATTCCCGCGACACTGCTTGCGGAGGTGTTCGGAACAGCGGTGCTGGGAGGACTCGGAGCGTATCCGATAGCTGTACTTCTGATGGGACAGGACGCGACGAAGGTGGCATTTTACGCATATATCGTGCCGTTCTTAATCTCGACGGCTGCGGGGGCGATTCTGTCCGCGGGTATTGTGTACGGGCTTCGCAGAAACGGGATGATTGCGGCGATGCAGGAGTCGGTGCATGAGCCTTCCCGGGAGAAGGCTTCGGCGGGAAAGGAGCGCGCATGAACGGAGAGTATCTTGCGAAGGTGAGAGCGAACAGCCCGCTGATTCACAACATCACCAACTATGTGACCGTCGAGGGCTGCGCAAACATTTTACTCGCCTGCGGCGCTTCGCCGATCATGGCGGACGATGCGGATGAAGCTGCCGAGATTACGGCGCTTTGCGGAGGGCTCAACATAAACATCGGGACGCTCAACGGGCGGACGGTCGGAGCGATGCTGATTGCCGGAAGGAAAGCCAATGAACTCGGTCATCCCGTAGTTCTCGACCCGGTCGGCGCGGGGGCGTCGAAGCTTCGAACGGAGACGGCGAAACGACTCCTTTCGGAGGTGAAATTTGCGGTTGTGCGCGGCAATATGTCCGAGATTCGCGCGCTCGCCGGAGGAACCGGAACGACGAAGGGCGTGGACGCCGATGCAGCGGACAGTGTTACGGAGGAGCGGCTCGGGGCTGCGGTCTCGTTCCTTAAGGCAGTTGCGAAGCGTGGAACACGGTGGTCGCCGTCACGGGCGCTATCGATATCGTGACGGACGGGGAGAAGGCGTATTGCATTCGAAACGGCCACCCGATGATGTCCTCGGTCACGGGGACGGGATGCCAGCTTTCGGCGTTGACGGCTGCGTATGTCACCGCGAATCCGGGAGATACGCTTGCGGCAGCCGCAGCAGCGGTTTGTGCGATGGGAATCGCCGGTGAGATTGCGTTTGAGCGGCTGCTTCCCGCGGACGGAAATGCGACCTATCGCAACTACATCATCGACGCGGTCTTCCGGATGACGCCCGGGCAGTTTGAGGGGAGAGCGAAGTATGAAGTGCGATAGAAGGACGATGCTTTTGTATGCGGTTACCGACCGCGCATGGACCGGCGAACAGAGTTTGTATGAGCAGGTGGAGGCGGCGCTTAAGGGCGGCGCGACCTGCATACAGCTCCGCGAGAAGGAACTCGATGATGCGGCCTTTTCGGAGGAGGCGATGCAGATTGCACCGCTGTGCCGGCGATACGGCGTGCCGCTTTTCATCAACGACAATGTCGATGTTGCAATCGCGTGCGGTGCGGACGGCGTGCATGTCGGGCAGGACGATACGGCGGCCGCGGAGGTGAGGGCGAGAGTCGGCGAAAGCATGATGATCGGCGTGTCGGTTCATTCCGTGGAGGAGGCGATTGCCGCGGTCAACGACGGGGCGGACTGCCTCGGCGCGGGAGCGGTGTTTTCCACATCCACAAAGACCGATGTCGGCGTGATGCCGCGGGAGACGCTTGCGGCCATCTGCAGGGCAGTCTCCGTGCCGGTTGTGGCAATCGGCGGCATTAACGAGAAAAATCTTCCGAAGCTTCGCGGGACGGGCATCGCCGGCGCGGCAATCGTGAGCGCCGTCTTCGGGGCGCCCGATATCGAGGCTGCGAGCCGAAGGCTGCGCGCGCTTGCGGAAGAGACATTTTCCGGGGAATAAAGGCCCCGGGAAGATTTTGCTTCAGGGTAGTTATGCGGAGCAATCCGCATACTGTGCGGTACACCGGGGGCACCACCTTGTGCCGCGATATAAAACAATGCAAAGAAAGGAATGCAACAATGAAAATGAAAACTGCATTGACCGTTGCGGGAAGCGACTGCAGCGGAGGCGCCGGAATCCAAGCGGACATCAAGACGATGACGATGAACGGAGTGTATGCGATGAGCGCGGTGACGGCGCTCACGGCGCAGAACACGACGGGGGTTCGTTCGATTCTCGAGTCGTCCGCGGAGTTTCTCGGCGAGCAAATCGACATGATTTTTGAGGATATCCGGCCGGATGCGGTCAAGATCGGCATGGTGGCAAACTCCGATCTGATCCGCGTGATTTCGGAGCGTCTTCGCCGGTACGGCGCGAAAAATATCGTCGTCGATCCGGTGATGGTTGCGACCTCGGGTTCGGCTTTGATGAAGACCGACGCCGTCCGGACGCTGACGGAGGAACTGTTTCCGATTGCGAGCGTCGTGACGCCCAACATCTCCGAGGCGGAAGTGCTCTCCGCGATGACAATCACCGGCGAGGCGGACATGGAAGCCGCAGCAAAACAAATCGGCGACGCTTACGGCTGCGCGGTGCTTCTCAAGGGAGGACACAGCGTTAACGACGCCAACGATCTTCTGTATGCAGACGGCGAACTGACCTGGTTTACGGGAAGACGCATCGACAATCCGAATACCCACGGCACGGGCTGCACGCTTTCAAGCGCCATCGCCGCGAATCTCGCGAAGGGCTTTTCGCTGAAGGAGTCGGTCGGAAGAGCGAAAAAATACATCTCCGACGCACTCTCGGCGATGCTTAATCTGGGGCGCGGCGCGGGGCCGATGGCTCACGCTTTTGCGCTTACCGGCGAGTACGCAAAGGAGGCGGAGTGAGATGGAACAGAAGAGAACTTCCGTGTTTGAAAACGGTTTGATCTGGTTCGGCGCCGCGGTGTCCATCGCGGAGATTCTGACGGGAACCGCTTTCGCACCGCTCGGCCTCGGCAAGGGTCTGCTTGCGATTGTGCTCGGACATATCATCGGCTGCGCGCTCCTGTTTTTTGCAGGCCTCATCGGAGGCAAAATGCGCGAGAGCTCGATGGAGATAACGAAGCGCAGCTTCGGCGAAAAGGGCGGGCTTTTATTTTCCGTGCTCAACATTGTCCAGCTGGTCGGATGGACCGCCATCATGATCTACGACGGCGCGGGGGCGGCCGGCGGAATTCGCGGCGCGAACATGAAATGGGTGTGGTGCCTGTTGATCGGCGGACTGATTGTCCTCTGGATTTTCATCGGGATTCAGAACCTCGGCAAGGTAAATACCGTTGCGATGGCAGCGCTTTTTATTCTCACGGTCATCCTGAGCTTTATCATCTTCGGCGACGGGACAGTCCATGAGGCGGCAGGCGAGGCGATGAGCTTCGGCGCTGCGCTTGAGCTGTCGGTTGCGATGCCGTTGTCGTGGCTCCCGCTGATCAGCGATTACACAAGGGATGCGGAAAAGCCCGTGCGCGCGACCGCTGTGAGCGCTGTCGTATACGGCATCGTGAGCTGCTGGATGTACCTCATCGGCATGGGCTCTGCCATCTTCACGGCGGAGTCGGACATCGCCGCGATTGTCGTGAAGGCGGGGCTCGGCGTTGTCGGCCTGCTGATTATCGTATTTTCCACGGTGACCACCACATTTCTCGACGCATATTCGGCGGGTGTCTCAAGCGAGTCGGTTTCGAAGAAGCTCCGCGGCAAAACGGTCGGAATCATTGTCGCCGTCATCGGTACCGTCGGTGCGATTTTCTTTCCGATGGACGATATCACGGACTTTTTATACTTTATCGGCTCGGTGTTTGCCCCGATGATTGCCGTGCTGATTGCGGATTTCTTCCTTCTCCGCAGAACCGGGGAGAAGCGGGCGTTCGACATCCGGAACCTTGTCATCTGGGCTGCAGGCTTTGTGATTTACCGTCTTCTGATGCGCGTGGATATTCCGGTCGGATACACGGTTCCCGACATGCTGGCGACGGTTGCACTGTGTCTGCTTACCGCGCGGTTGTTTGCGGGGAGTGACCGGAAAGCGAAGACTTCCGCGGAAGCGTAAGCTGCTTCGGAAAATGCGGAAGCAGCGGGAGACATCGCAGGATAAGCGCATACACTGCCGGGTGAGAATCCCCGGGCAGGCTTGATTTTTCGGCGTGAATCGGCTATACCTATAAGCGGACTTGCAGAATCGGAGGAATCATCCATGAAAACAACTTCCGCAGACAGGAAAGAAGCCGTTCGCGCCGTTAAATTTACCCTGTTTTCCGCGAGTGCGGGCATCATTCAGGCCTCGTCCATCTTTGTTTTGGAGAAGCTGACATCGCTCCCGAGCTGGGCATGCTACCTGTGCGGACTCGTTTTGTCGGTGCTTTGGAATTTTACGCTCAACCGGAAGTTTACCTTTCAGTCGGCGGCAAATGTTCCCGTCGCGATGGCGAAGGTCGCAGCCTTCTATGCGGTGTTCGCGCCGCTCTCCGCCTGGGGCGTGCGCTTCCTCACGAAGAGCTGCGGATGGCCGGCAGCGCTTGCGGACGGTCTTGCGATGGGAACCAACCTGATTACGGAGTATTTGTACCAGCGATTTTTCGTGTTCGGCAGAAGCATTGACACGGCTGTCGCGGGGGAAGCTGCCTGCGGGAGCGGAGACGGGAAAGAGGAAGCCGCCTGCGGGAGCGGGGAGGAGAAAGCATGAAACAGCCGGAATTGACCACACTGTGTTATATCGAGTCGGACGGGCGGTATCTGATGCTGCACCGCGTGAAGAAGCAGCAGGATATCAACCGGGACAAGTACATCGGAGTCGGCGGACATTTTCTGTTCGGCGAGAGTCCCGACGAGTGTCTCAAACGGGAGGTCGCGGAGGAGACCGGACTCACGCTCACTTCCTACCGTGCGCGGGGGATTGTCACCTTTGTCTACGGGGACAATGTGACGGAGTACATGCACCTGTATACGGCGGACGGCTTCACGGGGACACCGGGACCGTGCGACGAGGGCGAGCTTGTCTGGGTGGAGATTGACCGCGTTTGCGACCTGCCGATCTGGGAGGGGGACAAAATCTTCTTCCGTCTTCTCGCGGAAAATGCGCCTTATTTTTCGTTAAAACTCGTATATACGCCGGACGATTGTCTTGCGGAGGCGGTTCTCGACGGAAAGCGTCTTCAAATCGATTGAAAAAGCGCGAAAACGCAAGTTTGTATTGCCCTGCGCCCGTTTCTGTGCTATCATCACACTGTCACTACATAATAAACGCGCGCGTGCGCGTAGCTGCGGTGAAGAGGATATTCTGAGGAGTTCGACATGAGGATAGCAATCACGGATGACCGGCGAGAGGATTCAGCACATCTTGAGCGCGAGCTGCAGACCTGTCTTGCGGAGATGGGCTACGGGCAGGACACCATCGAGGTGTATGACAGCGGCGAGGCGCTGCTTAAGTCGTTTATGCCGGGACAGTATGACCTGATTTTTCTCGACATTTTCATGGACGGCGATTTGACGGGAATCGCTACCGCCCGGGAGATTCGCAAGCAGGATTCGATTGTCCGGATTGCCTTTATCACTTCGAGCAATGATTTTGCGGCAGAGAGCTATGCCGTGAGCGCGGATTACTATCTCTTAAAGCCGTACGGCACGACGGATGTCCTTCGGATGCTTAAGAGCATCGATCTTTCGCAATATGAACAGGAGCGGTATATCATTCTGCCCGATGAGAGCAAGTGCCGCTTAAACGATATCGTCTATACTTCCTACAGCAATCACAAAGTGGAGATTCATCTCACGGACGGCGAGACGCGCAGCGTGTGGATTTCGCAGGCGGAGATGGAAAATCTTCTCTGTTCCCGCGGCGAGTTTGCCACCTGCACGAAGGGCATCATCGTCAATCTCGGACAGATCATGAATATCGATGAGGATGCGGTCTACCTGCAGGGCGGGGCCGTTGTCCCGACGAGCCGCGCGCGCAGAGCCGAGCTTCGACAGATGCACGCGGATTATCTCTTCCGCAACCTTCGCAAGGGAGGCCGATAGAATGGGCTATTCGCATGCCGAATTTATCGTGTACTCGACGCTTCGCAGTGCACCGATTATCTTTTTTGCATTTTTAATGCTTCGTGACCGCGCGAGACGCTCTCAGAAACTCGCGGCGGTCTGCTTTACTTTGATGGGGATCAGCTGGGTTGCGCTCTCCTATGCCGGAGCGCGAATCATGCACAATGTCAGAATCGGCGCGTTTGTTGAAATCATGCAGTCGATTATTCTGGTTACGCTTCTTTTGATTGCAATCAAGGATCATGTCGGAAAGCTGCTCTTTGTCTTTTTTATGCTCTACACAATCGGCGGTCTCACTTCTCTCACCGGCAAATACATCGAAATCAAATGGAACCGCGAGCTCGCGTATCGCGGTTACTGCTGGACGGCGTCCGTAACCATCGTGCTTGCCGTTATTATCATTTTCGTTCCCTTCGGCCTCGCAATCTACAAGGATATCGTTTCCATTCTGGGCAAGGAGGGGGAGAGTACGGTCTGGAAATACTGCTGGCTGGTTCCGGCGGCCTTTTATCTCTTCTGGATGCAGAATCTGTATCATTCGGGCAGCTCGCTGGAATGCGCATCCCATCTGACCAATGTGCTGTATCTTCTCGCAATCGATGCGGCCTCGTTCCTGATTTACCACATGATTATACGAATGGTCCTGGAGCACAATAAGCTGCTTGAGGTCCGCGCGGTGAATCAGACGCTCGCCGTGCAGGTTATGGAATACAACGACCTGAGCAAGCGTATCCGCGACGCGAGAAAGACCAAGCACGATCTGCGTCATCACATCGCGGTTCTCGAGTCCATCGCGGACAATCGGGACGAGGAGGGGCTGCGCCGCTACATCGACGAGTTCCGCAAAATACACCGTCTCGATGAGCCGATTGCTTTCTGCGAGAATATGACAGCCAATGCCGTTCTGACTTATTTTTCGCATCTTGCAGCGAATCAGGGGACGGAGTTCCGCGCGGAGTTTTCGCTCCCCGAGGAAATCGGTATCGGGAAGAGCGATCTTGCCGTGTTGCTCGGCAATCTCTTGGAAAATGCCGTAGATGCCTGCGCGAAGCAGGATTGCGAGCACAATCTTGTGACAATCCGCGGCGGTTTCCGGAGCGACGGCGTTGTAGCATTCACGGTGGATAACACCTGTCTGACGGTTCCCGTGCAGAATGCCAAGGGCCGGTACATGTCTACAAAGCACGACGGAGAGGGCCTCGGAACCGAGTCCGTACGCGACATTGTGGCACGGTACAACGGACTTGTAAACTTCTCCTATGAGCCGGGGATGTTCTGTGTTTCCGTCATGATGTATGTTCACGCCAAGATGGATGCCGATAAGTCGGAATCCATATAAAACAAGAATGCTACTTCTGTAGAATCAGTGACCGTCGACGCGGGGGCGCGAAAAATCGCCCCCGCTTTTTTGTTGCATAAAATCATGAATATGCATGAACAGAGTGTATAATACGGGCTGAAACCACATAAAACGGGCAAAAATCACTCCGGATTACTCAAACGGTCATTTTTTTACTCAAGTTGGAGTTTACTTTATCGCTTGAATTCATTAAAATCACAGTGTTTAAATGAAATAGTGTGCAGTCCCGTGACATCATGAACAAGTGTCGCAAGTGCGTAGGGCGTATGTTTTTGTTGTGTTGAGGACAGCGAGAGAAAAACGGAGGAAACGGTATGAAGAACTATGGAAAGTTCTCACGATTCATGCGGATCATGGCCTGGGTATTGACTCTGGTCCTGATGGTAGGAATGGTTGGAACAGAGGCGGTGAAGACAGCAAGTGCCGAACCGTCGGGACAGATTACTTTGCAGCCGGTGAACTACAAGTACACGATGACGGTTGCAAACGGTGAGGATGAGACATTCAAGCCGGCATTTACGGCCGGGGCGAGATTCACCTCCCTCAAGAAAAGCGAGACTTATTATGTGACCTGCACATGGTATCGCAGCTACGGTATCGATGCCGGTGCCTTAGAGCTTGAGACCCATACGAAGGAAAATGTAACGGGAGTGACTTCCGTGAATGCCTCCGATACCTATGAGGTTAAGGGACAGGAGCTGAATTACGCAGTGAACGGCTCCGAGTACTTCTGCATTTTCGTCATCTACCGTCTCAAGAAGAGCTATGCCGGCAGCGTACAGCGCGAGGGCCAGGTTAGCTCCGAAAAGGCGAAGGTTGATTACAGCTCGGAGGTGGTATTCTACGAGAAGCCCGGCGAGGACGGCGTCCTCGGAACTCCGATTGCATCGACGACGACCGCATATCGCACGGCTGTTACGATTCCCGCTGCGGTTACCAACCGCGAGGGTTATGACTTAGTTGCGATTTACGACAGATACTCGATTGACGGTGTGTATTATTACAATGCCTGGAGCAGCAACAGCCCGATTCTCGGAGCGAAGGAGCTCTTCGTTGAATACAAGGAGAAGCCGAAGCCGGTTGTTGCGATTACGAAGCAGCCGATCGACTATCCTTTCTATAATCAGTATAACAACGAGTACGGCTTTGCTCCTGAATTCAGTTTGAATGCCAAGGTGGAAAATGTAGAATACAAGCCCGGAATGATCTTTGTGTTCAACTGGCAGGAGAAGCGCCCCGGCAGCGATGAGTTTGTTGACTGCCCGCTGATTAACGGCGAGACGAGCATCTCCAAGACGGAGCCGGCTTCCACATTCTATTCCAACGGACAGTGGAAGACCATTACCGACACGCTTGAGATTACCTCGGACAATGCGCCGAATTCCGGCAGAGTGATTGCCCGCAACGGTGCAATCTTCCGCTGCAATGTAATCCTCCGCGATGCGAACGGCAATGAGATTTGCCGTACGACCACGGATGAGGTTCAGGTTGTATACGAAGTTAAGGTAACAATTCATGACGGCAACTCGTCCGCGGAGGTTCGCGTTCGCTACAACCAAGCGGTTGAGATTCCGGAATCTCTGCAGCGCCCGGGCATGACCACGACTCTGCAGACCCGGACCTACAGATACGGAAGATATGTCTACAGCGATTACGATCTTTCCACGAAGATTACCAAGCCCGTTGAATTGTGGGTGAAGCGCGTTGCTAACGAAGCAACCGTGACCTTCTACTCGGTAGATGCGAACGGAAGAGCACGCCACAATTTCCCGAACGGTATCGTTTCTGCGATTCAGGTAGGAATCGGAACCAAGATTCCCGAGGATAAGATTCCTTCGCCCACCTGCAATCAGACGACCAACGGCGCAAAGCACATTTTCCTCGGTTGGTACAAGGATATCAACTGCACGGAAAAGTTTGACTTTACACAGGATATTACCGCCGACACGCCGGTATACTCGAAGTGGGGCAACGCTTACGAAGTTGTATTCCGCGACAACAACCTGATTAACGAGACGGTGGAAACGCAGTATGTTGTTTCCGGCGAGAAGGCTGCAGAGCCCGAGAACATCACCGCTAAGGGTGAGCATGAGTATTTCCTCGGCTGGTTCAACGGCAATCAGAAGTACGATTTCAATTCCGCTGTCACGGGACCGCTCACCCTGACGGCGAAGACCGCAACCTATCCCAAGGTTACATTCAAGATGAACGGCCACGGCGGAAGAGATGTTGAGGTTTATGTTGGTTCGGACTTCAAGATTCCTTCGGGTTCCGTTCCGAATCCTACCGATGCGAATTTCACATTCGAGGGATGGACACTGAACGGAAATCCGTTCAGCACCGACTCGGTTGTGGAAAGCAATATCGAGGTTGTTGCGAACTGGAAGGCAAAGGTTGTATATCATACGGTAACCTTCGTTGCAAGAGAAGACAACAATGAGACCAGACCCCGCCACAGTTTCACGGATTATCCGATTACGGTTGAGCACGGCAAGCTGATTGATAAGAGCGATATTCCCGACAATCCGACATGCCCTGCGGGACATATATTTGACGGATGGTACACCAGCATCGATCTTTCGACACCGTTCAACTTCGATACGATGACGATTACCAAGGACATCAAAATCTACTCCGGCTGGCTCAATATGAGCTCGGAAACCCTTAACGCTTCCGAAGCGAAGAAGGACTATACCGAGGGCGATGCGCTGGATCTGACCAATGTCAAGATTGTCCGCAAATATACCCGCGTCAGCGGTAACACAACCGTAAAGACGGAAGAAATCGAAGTGACACCCGCAATGGTAACCAACTACAATACGGTTACGCAGAATGCCGGGAATAATCGGGAAGTCGAAGTAAAATACGGCGATAAAAAGTACACTTATACCATTAATGTTGCAAAAAAGACGCAGCCCGGCTCCATCACTCTGACGGAGGCGAAGATTACGAAGACCTACGGCGCGGAGCCGTTTGCAATCGATTATACGAAGGCGACCGGCGCTGTATCCTTTGTAAGCAATGACGAAAGCATCGCTGTCGTCGACGAGAACGGCAAGATTGTGATTGTCGGGGTCGGCGAGACGACGATTACGGTCAAGGTGGCGGCGAACGGTATTTATACCGCTACGACGGCTCCGGTTGCTCTCAAGACCGAAGCGAAGACCATCTCCCTTGTTTGGGACGAGGATACGCTTGCGTTCGAATACGACGGAAAGTCGCATGTACCGAGCGTGACGATTCCCGAGGGTTCGCTCGTAGGCGATGACGAGTGCACCGTTTCGGTAACCGTGAAGGAAGGCGAAGCTAAGAACGCAGGAAACTATACGGCTGTTGCAACCATCAGCGATACCGAGAAGTATGTGCTTGAAGGCAGCACCGACGGTTCCGAGGAGAAGGCTTTCGCGATTAACCCGAAGCCGGTTTCCGTAATCTGGGATGAGGACAGTCTGATGACCAGATACAACGGAAAGCAGCAGCTTCCGACGGCGGCTGTGAACGCCAAAGACCTTGTTGAGGGTGATGAGTGCATCCTTACCCTCGGCCTCAAGAGCAACGGAAAAGCAATTCCGTTCGCAGAGGATGATTGCATTGATGCCGGCTACTATGTGGTTGGCGTCTGCAGTGTAAGCAACAACAACTATGAGCTCCGCAAGAGCTATTCGAAGTCTTATGTAATCTACCCGAAGTTTGTTTCGGCGGAGTTCTCGATTGACATCGATACGCTCCTGTGCGGTACGAAGATCGGCAGTCGCACTCCGATTGTTGATATTCAGCCGCTGGCCGCTGTTGTTCGCGGGGCAGATATCGAAGCGCCTCGCATGAACTATTCGATCAGCGGACTCGCGAGCGACTACTTCTGCGATGTTAAGCTTCTTGACGCCGACACGGAACTTACGGCTGAGAACCTGGCTCCGTGGAACGGAAAGGCATTCACCGTGAAGGGTGATAAGACTTACAAGCTTATTGTTGCAATCGCCAATGAAGGCGACACGAGCAACACGATACTCAACGGTCTGACCTGCAAAGCGACATACGGCGGTAAGCCGGTGGCAGTAGAAAGCATTGAGTATATCAATACTTTGAAGTTTGCGGAATTGTTTGATACCGAGAGATACAATATGCTGACGGGCAAGACAGAGGAACAGGACGGACTTGTCTTGAACGAGGATGACCTGTATGAATTCTTTTACAGCCTGGTCGGTCGGGAAGATGCGGATCCGGATTACACCGCCGCTGTTCAGGTTGCTTATGCCGTAATCACGCTGAAGGCGGAGCATGTTCCGGGTGAGGAGAAGGAAGACGAAACGAAGCATGCAGATGCAACCTGCCTGGAAAAGGGTTCCGAGACCTTTGTTGTAGAGTGCAAGTCGTGCGGCGAAGTTCTCAGCTCGAGAACAGAGGACATTGACGCGCTCGGACATGAGTTCGGCAACTGGATCATGGGCAAGGAGCCCACGGTATTCGAGGATGGTTTTGAGTACCGCAAATGCATCCACGAGGGATGCCAGGAGACCGAGAAGAGAGTTCTTGAGAAGCTTCCCGCGGAAATCAAGTCGATTGAGATTAAGATTCCGGATGACGCTAAGAAGGAGTACACCGTAGGTGACAGACTCGATCTCACGGGCATGAAGGTTGTCATTACCATGACAAACAACGAAGTGACGACGCTCGATGTCACCGAGGATATGGTTTCCGGTTTCGACAGCTCGAAGGCATACGAAAAGCTTCCGCTTGTTGTTAAGTACAAGGATGCGGAAGGCGGTTACGATGTTTCCGTTAAGGAAGCCGAGAAGATTGTCTACACCGTGAAGCACGAGATTGTAAACGGCGATCAGAGATTTGTTGTTAAGAGCAATGTTCACGATGAGTTGACTTTCGGCAAATATCGTTACTTCGAGATCGGCAAGGTTCAGCCTCCGAAGGATGCGTACATCGCAAAGGCCGGTAGTTTGGATCTGACGATTAAGAAGTCCTACCTCGATACACTGCAGCCCGGTGTATATGAGCTTCACATCTACTTCGAGGACGGCGAGGTTGTAACAACTCTCGAGGTCGAGAAGGAAGAGGAGCCCGAGGAGGAGAAGAAAGAGGAGAAGCAGAACGAGAGTGGAAAGGCAGAGTCCCCGAAGACGGCAGATACCGCAAATACTGCAGTTTGGACGATTTTGCTTACCGCGGCAGCTGCTATGTTCATCTTGGTAGTGATCTACAGAAGAAAGAAGGACGAGGCGGCAGAGTAATCGATTGATTACAACAGGACAGACTATGGCGGCGGACCGGAGACGGTTCGCCGCTTTTTCGTGTCAACATGGCGTTGCCGCAGCACAGGCGCCCGCGGAAAATGTCAACGGAAAGGATAAACCATTTTCCGGCAGACGCAAATGGTGTAAATTGAAAGTAATCTCACACGGGGTAAAGGAGAAGGGCATGGGGAATTACAGAAACTTCAAGACGGCGGTGTACATTCCGGCGGAGGTTGCCGCCGGGTTTACGCAGGAGCAGCTTGCGTCGGACTGCGCATTTCTCGCGAAATACATCGGGATTGACAAGGTATACCTGGAGACGCACCGGAACAGTATCGATGTGGAAACAGGGCAGCTTGTGATGATTCGGGATTTTCTTGCGAAGCAGGGGATGGAGGTCTCCGGCGGAATCACCGCGACCGTCGATGATTTTGCGGGCGCGGAGCCGGGGAAACAGCGTTTGTTCGGGACCTTCTGCTACACCGACCCGGCGATGCGTGCTCGGTTAAAGGAGATTGCAGAGCGCACGGCCGCCCTGTTTGATGAGATTATTCTCGATGATTTTTATTTTACGAACTGTACCTGCGAGCGGTGCATCCGCGAAAAGGGAGACCGCGACTGGGTGACCTTCCGGCGCGAGCTTATGCGGGATGTCTCGGAGAATCTCACGGTCGGGCCGGCGAAGGCCGTGAATCCGAAGGTTCGCATGATTATCAAGTATCCGAACTGGCGCGAGTCGTACCATTTTACGGGGTATGTCCCGGAGGTTCAGAGAGACATCTTCGATGCGACATACATCGGGACGGAGACGCGGAGCCCCGCATATACGGACCAGCATCTGCCGGAGTATCTGAGCTATTCGCTGGTTCGCTATATGGAAAATGCCTGGCCCGGGCGAAACGGCGGCGGATGGTTCGACACCTACGCCTGCTGGTCCGTGGACCGGTACCTCGAGCAGGCGTATCTGACGGCGTTTGCCGGGGCGAAGGAACTGATGCATTTTCAGTGGAGCGATTTGATTGACAATGCGTTCGTCGCTCCGATGGGGTTGCAGCTTCGGAAGATTGACGCGATGCTTGACGACCTCGGAAAGCCGTGCGGTGTGCCGGTGTATGTGCCGTTTGCGTCGAGCGGGGAAAACCATCTTGAGATGCGCCTCGGCATGCTCGGCGTGCCGACGGAGCCGACGCCCTTCTTCCCGGAGAAGGCGCCGCGAATGCTTCTCACCGAGAGCGCTGCGGCGGATAAGGAGATTGTGAAAAAGCTCGAGGGCTATGTGCGAAACGGCGGTATTGCGGTGATTACAAGCGGTTTCTTCCGGGAGGCCGGGGATGCGCTTCGCGCGGCAGGACTTACGGAGGCGCGGCTTACCGGGCGGAAAATTCCGGTGACGCGGTATCACATCACGGGATTGTTTGCGGGTTTTGCGGAGCACAGATCGCCGGCTCTTTTCCCGGAGATTGTGCACGGCAACAACGATTCGTGGTCGCTTCTCAACGGCGGGGACTCGGATGTGCACAGCACGCTTCTTCTGCGGCGCGCGTACGGAAAGGGACGGCTTTATATTCTGGCGGTTCCGGAGCTTGACGCCGATCTTTATACGATGCCGAAGGCGGCAACGGATGTTCTTAAGCGCGTGCTTACCGACGGAGAGTATGTGAGCGGGCGAAACTTCTCAGCCTTCGTCTATGACGACGGAAGCATGATTTTGTACCGCTATGTGAAGGAAGACCTTCGCCCCGATACGGTGACGCTTCGCACGAGGCATAAGGTGCGGGCTCTCGTCGACATCGCAGGCGGACGCGAAATACCGGTGCGTGAGGAGCGGCTCTGGGAGGATTTTACGCCGGCTGCGGAGTATGCGGCGGATGTGATTCTTGTGCCCGGTCAGTTTATAAAACTACGATGGGAGTAAACCTATGAATGAGATAAAACAACAATTGTATACGGGCGAGAGAGCTCTCTTCGGCAGTCGCGACCTCAAGATTACGGACTGCGTGTTCGACAGGGGAGAGTCGCCGCTTAAGGAGAGCCGTAATATCGAGCTGACCGGCTCGTTATTTCGCTGGAAATATCCGCTGTGGTACTGCAGCCATGTGAAGGCCGACAACTGTACCTGGTTTGAGATGGCGCGCGCGGGCGTATGGTACACAAGCGACATCGCCGTCAACAATGCGGTGATTCAGGCGCCGAAGAACTTCCGCAGAAGCAGCGGGATTTCGCTTACGGATGTGGCGTTTACCGACGCAAAAGAGACGCTCTGGACCTGTAACGATGTGAAGCTTACGAATGTTTCCGTCGCAAACGGGGACTATTTTGCGATGAATTGTTCGGATATGGAGGTCGACGGTCTGACTCTCGACGGAAATTATTCCTTCGACGGCGTGAAGCGCGCAGTGATTCACAATTCGCGGCTTCTGACGAAGGACGCATTTTGGAACAGCGAGGACATCACCGTGTACGATTCCTTCATCTCGGGCGAGTACCTCGGCTGGAACTCGAAAAATCTTACGCTTGTGAACTGCACCATCGAGAGCCTTCAGGGCATGTGCTACATTGACAATCTCGTGATGAAGAACTGCAAGCTCATCAACACGACGCTTGCGTTTGAATATTCGAATGTGGATGCGGAGATTTCCTCGAAGATTGACAGCGTATTCAACCCGGGCTCCGGCACGATTCGCGCTGCGGAAATCGGCGAGCTGATAATCGAGAAGGACAAGATCGACCCGGCGAAGACGAAAATCGTCTGCTACGCAATCGGGGCGACCGAAGACCGGCCGGAGTGGCTGCGGTAGGCGGCGAACGACGGCGTTTTGAAAATACAGGGGGGATACACGATGCAGACGAAAAAGAGATACGATTTTGACACCGTAATCGACCGCAGCGGGACGGATGCTTCCAAATGGGAGGTTGCAGCGGGCGAGCTTCCGATGTGGGTTGCGGACATGGATTTTGCGACGGCTCCGGAAATCCGCGAAGCGCTTGCGGAGCGGCTTGCCAACGGCATCTTCGGGTATACGGAGGTGTCGGACCGCTTTCGGGACGCCTACGGACAATGGTGGAAGGAGCGCCACGGTCTTGCAATGGACCGGGACGGGCTGTTGTTTGTGACCGGAGTGATTCCCGCAATCTCCTCGATTGTGCGGAAGCTTACGACGCCGAATGAGAATGTCGTAATTCAGACGCCGGTGTACAACATTTTCTTTAACTGCATTAAAAATAACGGCTGCCGCGTCTCGGAGAGCCCGCTTGTGTACCGGGACGGGGAGTATGCGATGGATCTCGCGGATCTTGAGAAAAAACTGGCGGATCCGCAGACGAATCTCATGATTCTGTGTAATCCGCACAACCCGGTCGGGAAAATCTGGGACCGCGGGACGCTCGCGCGAATCGGTGAGCTGGCGAAGCAATACCATGTGACGGTGATTTCCGATGAGATTCACTGCGACATCACGAAGCCCGGAAGGGAGTATGTTCCGTTTGCGGCGGTTTCGGATACCTGCGAAGAGGTGAGCATCACCTGCATCGCGCCGACGAAGGCGTTCAACATTGCGGGGCTGCAGACGGCTGCGGTCTATGTTCCGGATCCGGTGCTTCGCCATAAGGTGTGGCGCGCAATCAACACCGACGAGGTCGCCGAGCCGAATGCGTTTGCGACGGTTGCCGCGATTGCGGCGTTCGAAAAAGGCGGCGCGTGGCTTGACGCGATGCGCGACTATGTCTTCGAAAACCGCAGATTTGTCGAGGAGGAGCTTGCAAAGGCGCTTCCCGATGTGCATGTGGTGCCCGGAGAGGCTACCTACCTGTTGTGGATCGATGTGAGCGCCTACCCCGGCGACAGCCGCGGGATCGCGGACTATCTTCGCACAGAGACAGGGCTTTTCGTGAGCAACGGTGTTCAATACGGAACCGGCGGCGCGCATCATCTGCGAATGAATGTTGCATGCCCGCGTGCGCTGTGCGAGGACGGCGTGAAGCGGCTGATAACGGGACTCACGGCTCTCCGCGGGGAGAGGCGTTAAACAGGGGAAGAGGTTTATTTTTCATAAGGCGGGAAGGGAAAGCCCGCACGAGAGGTGTAAAATGGGATGTGAAATCGTCAAAATCAATGATACGACATGGCGCATGGAGGACGGAATGGTTCGGTTCTTCCTGCTCACGGGAACGGAGAGGGCGCTTTTGATTGACTCCGGAATGATGACGCATGACGCGAAGGATATCGCGGAGCGGCTCACGAAGCTTCCGGTGTCGCTTCTCAACACGCATTCCGACGGCGACCATACCGGAAGCAATGCGCAGTTTGCAAAGGTTTACATGCATCCCGCAGAGGAGTCGTTATATCGCTCAAAGGGCGGAACCGCGGAAATCCTTCCGGTTCGTGGCGGCGATGTGATTGATCTCGGCGGAAGGCCTCTCGAAATCATCGAAATGCCGGGGCATACGCCCGGAAGCATTACGGTTTTAGATGTGAATGCGCGCGTTCTTGTCGGCGGCGACCCGGTTCAGAACGGCCGCATCTACATGTTCGGAAACCATAGAAGTATGCGGAACTACAACTGTAGTATGAAGCTCCTTGCGGAGCGTATCGGCGACTTCGATGAGGTCTGGCCCTCGCATTCGTCCATCCCCGTGAAGCCGGATTTGATTCCCCGGTTGATCGCGGGCTCGGAGGCGATTCTCAAGGGCGCTGCCTCCTATACAATCGAGGAGATGCGCGGCATGAAAATCCGCGTTTACGATATGGGATATGCAACATTTTTGTGCGACGAGGCGTAAGGCGTAGGTCCGTGCTGCCTGCAAGGGTTGCTCTTCGGGAGGTGAGGCCGTGAGGAGAGTGCGACAGCAAATCTTTATTATGCTTCTTGTCCTTGCCGGTTTGGCGGCAGGGGCGGTTTCGTGCGGCCTGCGCGGGGACCGCGGGAGCAACCGGCGGAGCGGAGCCGAAGCGACCGGCAATCCGGAAGACGGGAATGTGACGACGGGAGTCGCGTCTCCCACAGAGACAGTTTCGCCCGGCGGGGAGACGAACCTTTCGGGGACGCCCGCAGTTACGCCGACGCCGGATGTGCGGCAGAAAAGCCGCACAAAGCCGGAGAGAACCATACCCGTTGTGAAGCCCGGGGCGATTTCGCGCGCTGCCGACGGGGAGCTTAAGGTAATCTGGCTCGGCCATTCGTCATCCCTCGTGCAGATGGGCAGTGTAAACCTTCTCTTTGACCCCGTGCTGAGTAAGAAAATCGGTGTGCTCGGGGTCGGGCCGCGCCGGTTTTCCGAGGTTCCGGTTACTGCGGAGGACATGCCGGAGATTGATATTTTGTTTCTCTCGCACGACCATTATGACCACTTGGACTATGATTCCGTTCTTGCGCTCGACAGCCGGGTCGGCTGTTATGTCGTCCCTGACGGCATCGACGGAATTCTGCAGGGATGGGGAATCGACGCTTCAAAGATTTACGCGATGCAGCCCTGGGAGGCGGTTACAATCGCCGGAGTTACACTGACTTTTACGCCGGCGCAGCATTCCGGCGGACGCGGGCTCGGCGCCGCGACACTGTGTGTCGGAGTGCATGTCGCGGACGCGTCGCACACGCTGTTTTACACCGGGGACAGCGGGTATGCGAAGCATTTTTCGGAGGTTTATGAGCGCCTCGGAGCGGTTGATCTGCTGCTTGCGGAATCCGGACAATACAACGAAGGCTGGGCTTCGGTTCACATGATGCCGGAGCAGTCCGTGCAGGTGGCTTTGGATGTGCATGCGGCATGGATGATTCCCGTACACTGGGGGGCGTTTGTCCTCTCTACGCACGACTGGGATGAGCCGCCACGCAGAGATACGGAGCTTGCAGCGAAGCTCGGCGTGCGCATTGCAACGCCGCGAATCGGCGAGATTGTCGACTTGCGGGAGATCGGGAATTACACAGAGCGATGGTGGGAAAAATAATCCCCGCTTGCGATACAGATGCAAAGGAGGCAGGATTATGGTATTGGGAATCGGACATGCGGCATTTGTCGTGAAGGACATGGAGAAGACGGTGGCATTTTACGAGGAAACGCTCGGATTTAAGAGAGCCTTCGATATTCCGAAACCGGAGAACGGAGAGCCGTGGATTGTTTATCTGTACGGCGGCGGAGGGCAGTTCATCGAGCTGTTCTACGGCGGAAAGAAGGAACTCCCTTTCGCGGATGAAAATATCGGTTTCTTCCATCTCTGCCTTGCGGTCGACGATATCCACGAGGCGTGGAAGCGCGTGACGGAGACCGGGGCACCGCAGGATGACGAGCCGAAGCAGGGCGCGGATTACAACTGGCAGTGCTGGACCCACGACCCGGACGGCGTGAAGATTGAGCTGATGCAGCTCTGCGAGCAGAGCCCGCAGATGCAGTTCATAAAGAAGGTTGAGGGAAAATAGCAGGGCATTTTCCGCAGAAGAACGACGGCCTCTCCGGAGGAATAGCTTTCCGATGAAGTACTGAAGTACGGCGTCGAAATCAAAAGGCTGACTGCGGACGGTTGCGCTGCCGATGGGAGCGACTTACCGCGGAGTCAGCCTTTGTGCTGTCTGTCGATTTTGCTGCGGGACACCGTCAATGTGCGGTGAGCAGCTGCTCGATGCGCTTTGCGGCTTCCGCGGTGTCGGCGGGATTTCCGAACATGGAGAAGCGGAAGTAGCCTTCGCCGCAGGTTCCGAAGCCGGCACCCGGAGTTCCGATGACCTGAATCTCATGCAGCAGCCGGTCGAAAAATGCCCAGCTGTCGGTTCCGTTCGGACACTGCATCCAGATGTAAGGGGAGTTTTTGCCGCCGCAGTACCAGACGCCGGCACGGTCCAGCGCTTTCGTGACAACGGAAGCGTTGTTTTTATATACGCGAAGATTCTCCTGAATCTGTCGCTGTCCTTCCTCCGTGAATACCGCAGCGCCGCCCTTCTGGATGATGTAGGAGACGCCGTTGGTCTTGGTGGTGCGGTTGCGAATCCACATGTCGTTTAAATTCATTCCGTTGCGGACGAGCTCCCTCGGAATGACGGTGTAACCGAGTCTCGTTCCGGTGAAACCGGCGGTCTTGGAGAGCGAGCAGATTTCAATCGCGCAGGTCCGCGCGCCGGGAATTTCAAAGATGCTGCGCGGAAGCGAAGGGTCCTCGATAAATGCCTCATAGGCCGCATCAAAGAGGATAATCGAACCGTGTTCATTCGCAAAATTCACCCATTTTGTGAGCTTCTCCCGGTCAAATACAGCGCCCGTAGGGTTATTCGGGGAGCAGAGGTAAATGAGGTCGGCGACAGCGGAGTCGTCCGGCTCCGGCAGGAAACCGTTGTCGCGGCCGGAGGGAAGATGAATGATTTTGCGTCCGGCAATCACATTGGCATCGACATATGCGGGGTATGCGGGCTCGATAATCAGCGAGCTTCCTCCGCGGTCGAAGAGATCGAGAATATCTCCGAGCTCATCGCTGGCGCCGCTGGATACGAAGACATCCTCCGGCGTGAGATTTACGCCGCGGGCGTTGTAGTGCGCGGCAATGGTCTCGCGCAGGAAGGGAGCGCCGCATTCCGGCATGTAGCCGTGGAAACGGGAGGCGTCAGCCTGATCGTCAACGGCCTCGTGAAGCGCCTTGATGACGACGTCGCACAGAGGGAGCGATACATCGCCGATTCCCATTCGGTAGAGATGTTCACCGGGATGGGCACTTTGATATGCTTTCACCTTCTGCGAGATGTTGTAGAAGAGATAGGAATCTTTCAGATTGCCGTAGTTCATGTTCGGGGTGATCATGGTTCATGGTCCTTTCGGTTATTTTGACTTTCGGTAGTCTAAATGGTGGAGATGCGCAGCGTCATTTCCTCGAGGACGTCCAAAAGCATGCGGACGGTGTCGAGGGAGGTTAACATTGCGGTGCCGTGGGCAGCTGCGCAGCGGCGGATGGCAACACCGTCGCCGTAGTGAACACCGGAGAGGATCGCCCGGGTGTTGATGATGTAGCTGACATATCCGGCGCGGATGGACTCGAGGACTTCCTCGCTGTTTTCGCTGGGCTTTCTGCGGATTCTGGTGCGGATTCCGTTTTCACGGAGCACCTCGCCGGTCAGGGATGTCGCTTCGATGTTGAAGCCCATCTCGTAGAAGCGGCGAATGAGAGGAACCACCTCGTCCTTGTCCTCATCGGCGACGCTGACTAAGACGGTACCGTAGTTCTTGAGCGTAAGGCCGGAGGCGATCAGCGCCTTGTAAGCCGCGCGGTGCAGCTTCTCGTCGTAGCCGATGGCCTCGCCGGTGGACTTCATCTCCGGGGAGAGGTAGGCGTCCATGCCGCGAAGCTTCGAGAAGGAGAACGACGGCACTTTGACGTAGAAGCGCTTCTTTTCCGGCGGGTACAGGAAGTTGATGCCCTGCTCCTCCAAGGAGTGCCCGAGGATGGCTCTTGTTCCGATGTCCGCAAGGCTGTAGCCCGTGGCCTTCGAGAGGAAGGGAACCGTTCTCGAAGAGCGGGGGTTAACCTCGATGATATATACTTTTTCGTTCTTGTCCACGATGAACTGGATGTTGAACAGGCCTACGATGCCGATGCCCAAGCCGAGCATTTCCGTGTAGTGGAGAATGGTCTTCTTCACGGACTCGGAGAGGCTGTAGGGCGGATAGACGCTGATGGAGTCACCGGAGTGCACGCCGGTGCGCTCCACAAGCTCCATGATGCCCGGGACAAATACCTTCTTTCCGTCGCAGACGGCGTCCACCTCGACTTCCTTTCCGCGGATATAGCGGTCCACCAAAACAGGTTTGTCAGGGGCGATCTCCACGGCGGTGTGAAGGTATTCGCGAAGCGCCGACTCCTTGGAGACGATCTGCATCGCGCGGCCGCCTAAGACGAAGCTCGGACGGACTAAAACGGGATAGCCGATCGCTGCGGCAGCGGCGACGCCTTCCTCGATGCTGGTCACGGCCTGACCCTTCGGCTGAGGGATGCCGAGCGTAAGCAAAAGATGCTCGAACTGATCGCGGTCCTCCGCGCGGTCGATGGCGGCACAGTCCGTGCCGATAATCTTAACGCCCCGCGCGGCAAGGGAGTCCGCTAAGTTGATGGCGGTCTGCCCGCCCAGTGTGGCGATGACGCCCTCGGGCTTTTCGAGGTCGATGATGTTCATGACATCCTCGGTGCAGAGGGGCTCAAAATACAGCTTGTCGGAGCATGTATAGTCGGTGGACACGGTCTCCGGGTTATTGTTGATGATAATTGCCTCGTAGCCGGCGGCGCGGATGGTCTTTACGGCGTGCACGGTGGAGTAGTCAAACTCTACGCCCTGGCCGATACGGATGGGGCCGGAACCGAGCACGATGATCTTTCTGCGGTCGGAGACGAGGGATTCATTTTCCGTCTCATAGGTCGAGTAGAAGTAGGGAACATAGCTGGCAAATTCCGATGCGCAGGTGTCAATCATCTTGTACACCGGACGGATGCCTTCGGTGGCGCGAAGGTCTGCAACCTCACGCTCCGTCATGCCCCAGAAATCGCCGACAGCGCGGTCGGAAAATCCAAGCCGCTTGGCCTCGCGAAGCGCCTGCAGGTCGCCCTTTGCCGAAGCCAGCTCGCGCTCCGTGGCTACGATGTTGCGAAGCTTCCGGAGGAAGAACCGGTCGATGGCGGTCGCTTCGGCAATCTCGTCGATGCCGATTCCGAGGCGCAGCAGAGCGGCGATGGCGTAGATACGGTCGTCGGTGCCGATGCGGATGTACGAAAGAAGCTGATCCGCAGGCATGTCGTCGAACTTGGCCATGTGCAGATGGTAAACGCCGGTCTCCAAAGAACGGATGCCCTTTAAGAGACTCTCCTCAAAGGTGCGGCCGACACTCATGGTCTCGCCGGTAGCCTTCATCTGGGTGGAGAGGGAGTTGTCGGCGTCGGCAAATTTGTCGAAGGGGAAGCGCGGCATCTTCGTGACGACATAGTCGAGAGCCGGCTCGAAGGAGGCCGGAGTGTTCGCGAGCGCGATCTCGTCAAGCGTCATGCCGATTCCGATCTTGGCGGAGACGCGGGCGATGGGGTAGCCGCTGGCTTTGGACGCCAGAGCGGACGAGCGCGACACGCGGGGGTTGACCTCGATTAAGTAGTATTGGAACGACTTCGGATCCAGCGCGAACTGCACATTGCAGCCGCCCTCGATCTTCAGAGCGCGGATAATCTTAAGAGCGCTGTCGCGAAGCATGTGATATTCTTTGTTGGTCAAGGTCTGCGACGGGCAAACGACGATGGAGTCGCCGGTGTGGATGCCGACAGGGTCCAGGTTCTCCATGTTGCAGACGGTGATGGCCGTGTCGTTCTTGTCGCGGATGACCTCGTACTCGATCTCCTTGAAGCCCTTGATGCTCTTTTCGATCAGCACCTGATGAACCGGGGAGAGGGAGAGGCCGTTTCGAAGCAGCGGGAGGAACTCCTCCTCGTTGTCGGCAAATCCGCCGCCGGTTCCGCCGAGGGTAAACGCCGGGCGAAGCACGACAGGATAGCCGATCTCCGAGGCAATGCGGACGCCGTCCTCCTCGTTGGTGGCGATGTCCGAGGGAAGCACGGGCTCGCCGAGCTCCTCACAGAGCTCCTTGAAAAGCTCACGGTCCTCCGCGCGCTCGATGGAGCGGCCGTCCGTTCCCAGCAGTTCCACGCGGCACTCCGCGAGGACGCCCTTCTTCTGCAGCTGCATCGCAAGGTTTAGGCCGGTCTGGCCGCCGATGCCGGGCAGCAGCGCGTCCGGGCGCTCGTAGCGGATGATTTTCGCGATAAATTCAAGCGTCAAAGGCTCCATATAGACCTTGTCCGCGATGGCGGTGTCGGTCATGATGGTGGCGGGGTTACTGTTGCAGAGGATGACCTCGTAGCCCTCCTCCTTGAGGGCGAGGCAGGCCTGCGTTCCCGCGTAGTCAAACTCGGCGGCCTGTCCGATGACAATCGGGCCGGAGCCGATAATCAGTACTTTTTTGATGTCAGTTCTTTTCGGCATGGTACGCCTCCATCAAACGGATGAATCGATCGAACAGATATGCGCTGTCCTGCGGACCGGGGGAACTCTCCGGATGGTACTGCACGCTGAATGCGCGGTCCGCCTCGCAGGCGACGCCCTCCACGGTGTTATCGAGAAGGTTTTTGTGCGTGACCGTGAGCGGCGTTTCCGCAAGACTGTTCTCGTCCACTGCGTAGGAGTGGTTCTGCGAGGTGATTTCGATGCGGCCCGTTGCGAGATCCCGCACGGGATGGTTTCCGCCGCGGTGACCGAATTTCAGCTTGTAGGTTTTGGCGCCGTACGAGAGCGACAGAATCTGATGCCCGAGACAAATGCCGAAGATCGGGAGTGTTCCGTGCAGCTCTGAGACGGTGGCGATGGTCTGCGGAACCTCGGTCGGGTCGCCGGGTCCGTTGCTGAGCATCACGCCGTCCGGCGCGAGACGCCGGATGGTTGCAGCGTCCGTATCCCACGGTACTACAGTGACTTCACAGCCGCGCGCTAAGAGCGAGCGGAGAATGTTTCGTTTCATTCCGCAGTCAATCAGGACGACATGCAAAGGCTTCCCGGTATTTTCCGCTGCAGCCGGGTCCGGTGTGAACAGTTCGACGGAGCTGCCGCTTACCCGGGATACGGCATCCTTCGGAAGAACGGTGCGCTCGATTACCGCAAGCCCCTCCTCCAGGGTTGTCGCCGGGGTGGTAATCAGTACCTTGCGGGAGCCTAAATCGCGGATGGAGCGGTTCAGCTTTCGCGTATCCAGGCCGCTTACGCCGGGAATACCGAAGCGCTTCATGACACTTCCGAGCGACTCGGTGCTTCGGAAGTTGGAGGGTTCATCATTGTATTCGTGGACAAGGAACGCGCCGATGGTCGGACGGCCGGTTTCATAGTCGTCGTCGCACATGCCGTAGTTGCCCATGAGAGGGTAGGTCATAACGACCGCCTGATCGGTGTAGGAGGGGTCGGAGAGAATTTCCTGGTAACCGACCATGGAGGTGTTGAACACCAGCTCCAACACAACATCGCCGTCGGCGCCGAAGCCGTAGCCGAGATATTCCGCACCGTCCTCCGTTATTATTTTCCGGTCAAATTCACGCATCTTGGTTTCGACCTTTCCTGAGTGATTCTATGGTTTCGATATCGTTCTCACAATCGAAAATGATTATACGCTCTCTTGCATTTGTTGTAAACAGTTTATCGCTCTGACAGGCGTTGTTCGAAGCGGTCTTTTCGCGTGTCCGAGGGAACCGGGGTCGGATAGGAGCCGTCGAAGCACGCGCTGCATATGTCCGAGCTGCCGCACAGGCCCGGAAGCTCGTCCACGGGGAGATACCCGAGAGTGTCCACGCCGATAATTTCCGCAATCTCCGCGACAGTGTGGCGGCATGCAATCAGATTGTCCTCGGAGTCCACATCCGTTCCGTAGTAGCAGGGGTGCAGGAAGGGCGGCGCGGTGACGCGCATGTGGATTTCCTTTGCGCCGGCCTCGCGGAGCATCCGCACGATGTGGGCACAGGTGGTGCCGCGCACGATGGAGTCGTCAATCAGGACAATGCGCTTGTCCCTCACGGTCTCCTCCACGGCGGCGAGCTTGATCTTGACGGCATCCATCCGCCCGGAGGGCTTGATGAAAGTCCGTCCGATGTATTTGTTTTTGATGAGCCCGATACCGTAGGGAATGCCGGACGCCCGCGCATAGCCGATGGCCGCGTCCAGGCCCGAGTCCGGAACGCCGATGACAATGTCCGCATCCGCCGGGTGAGCGAGGGCGAGAATTTCGCCGGCACGCAGCCTCGCCGCATGCACGGAGACACCGTCGATGACGGAGTCCGGCCTCGCAAAATAGATATACTCAAAGATGCAGTGGCGCACCGGAGCGGTTCCGCAGTGCTCCTTCCGGGAGACGACGCCGTCGCGGCTGAAGACAAGCATTTCGCCGGGCTCCACATCCCGGATCGGTGTTGCTCCGACGGCGTGCAGCGCGCAGGACTCGGAGGCGACGATGTAGGTGCCGTCCGCCGTCTGCCCGTAGCAAAGCGGCCGGAAGCCGTGGGGATCGCGGATACAGATCAGCTTCTGCGCCGACATGACAATCAGGGAAAATGCACCCTGCAGCGACGCGACCGCCCGGCTCACCGCATCCTCGATGGAGGGGCTTAGGAGCCGTTCCTTGGTTACAAGGTAGGCGATAATCTCGGTGTCGCTCGTGGTATGGAAAATGGCGCCGGTCAGCTCAAGCGCGGAGCGGAGCTCGGCGGCGTTGCTGATGTTTCCGTTGTGGGCGAGAGCCATTTTCCCTTTCTGATGGTTGACTTCAATCGGCTGGACATTGCTCCGCCCGGAGCCGCCGGTGGTGGCATACCGGGTGTGGGCGACCGCCATGGTCGCTGCGGGGAAGGAGGCGAGCACCTCCCGCGGGAACACATCCGAGACGAGGCCGACATCCTTGTGTGAGCGGAAAATGCCGTCGTCGTTGACGACGATACCACAGCTCTCCTGACCGCGGTGCTGCAGCGCATAAAGGCCGTAGTAGGCCATCTCGGCAGCCGGCACGGGCTCCGCGGAATAGACGCCGAAGACGCCGCACTCTTCGTGTAATTTGTCAAACGATGCAATCATAGACAGAACCTCGGGATACAAAGAAAATTCGGAAGGGTCGGCCGTAAAGCCGGGGCGTCAGGCTTCCCGATGTTTCAGAGACGCCGCGATGAAGCCTGCGAAAAGCGGGTGCGGACGGTTCGGGCGGGATTTGAACTCGGGATGGAACTGCACGCCCACATAGAACGGGCGCTCCGTAAGCTCCACGGTCTCCACCAAAAGACCGTCCGGCGAGAGGCCGCTTAAGCAGAGACCTGCCTTCTGCATGGCGTCGCGGTAGTCGTTGTTGAATTCGTAGCGATGGCGATGGCGCTCGCTGATGTGCTGTGCGCCGTAGCAGCGCTCCATTGTCGTGCCGGCCTTGATTTCGCAGGGATATGCGCCGAGACGGAGCGTGCCGCCCTTGTCGATATCCTCACTCTGGCCGGGCATGAAGTCGATGACTTTATTTTTGCACTGCTCGTCGAACTCTCCGGAGTTCGCGCCGGCTATCTGTAAAACATCGCGCGCGTACTCAATTACCATGATCTGCATACCGAGGCAGATGCCGAAGCACGGGAGATTGTTTTCACGGGCGTATTTTGCGGCGAGAATCATGCCCTCGATACCGCGGTTTCCGAAGCCGCCGGGGATGATGATTCCGCCGAGCCCCGCCAGGGTGTCGGCGATGGTGGCCGCCGTGATTCCCTCGGAGTCAATCCAGCGGATGTTCACATGCGCATTGTTGATGTAGCCCGCATGGCGCAGCGCCTCCGCGACGGAGAGGTACGCGTCGTGAAGACCTACATATTTTCCGACAAGACCGATTTCCACAGTCTCCGTGCGGGTCTTGATGCGCTCCACCATGGATGCCCATTCCGCAAGGTCGGGAGCGGGAGCCTCGATGCCGAGCTCGCGGCATACGACGGCGGAGAAATTCGATTTCTCGAGCATCAGCGGTGCCTCATAGAGATTCGGCAGGGTAATGTTTTCAATCACACAGTCGGGCTTGACATTGCAGAAGAGCGAAATCTTACGGAAAATCGAGTCCTCCAACGGCTCGTCGCAGCGAAGCACGATGATGTTGGGGTTGACGCCCATTCCCTGCAGTTCCTTGACGGAATGCTGCGTGGGTTTCGTCTTGTGCTCCTCGGAGCCGTGCAGATACGGCACCAGCGTAACATGAATGAAGAGGCTGTTCTCGCGTCCGACTTCCAGGGAAATCTGACGCACAGCCTCAATGAACGGTTGCGATTCGATATCGCCGATGGTGCCGCCGATTTCGGTGATGACGACATCAGCGTCGGCGTGTCTTCCGACGTTGTAGATGAATTCCTTAATCTCGTTGGTGATGTGAGGGATGACCTGTACGGTGGAGCCGAGGTATTCGCCGCGGCGCTCCTTGTTGAGAACATTCCAGTACACCTTGCCGGTGGTCAGGTTGGAGTAGCGGTTCAGGTCTTCGTCGATAAACCGCTCGTAGTGCCCGAGGTCAAGGTCGGTTTCCGCACCGTCCTCCGTCACATACACCTCGCCGTGCTGATAGGGGCTCATGGTACCGGGGTCGACATTGATGTAGGGGTCGAGTTTCTGCGCGGCAACCTTGAGACCCCGCGCCTTGAGAAGGCGTCCCAGAGACGCCGCCGTAATGCCTTTGCCGAGTCCGGATACAACACCGCCGGTCACAAAGATATATTTCATATGCATCCTCCTTATTTATACGCCGCTGGCGCCGTAGTTTGCGAGAACGCGGGCCGACGGATCATTGACATTGCAACCTTCCCACTCACGATTTGGCATCCAGAAATCGATAATCATTTCCGCCTGGCCGGGGTAGTAACGCTCGAAGATTTCGCGGTAGAGAAGCGATTCCTTCGTGAACGGCCGTGCGTGGGTGTATTTTGCGCGCTTTGCCTCAAATTCTTCGTCCGTGTAGAGACCCTCCGCGTACTCCTTCAAGATGTCGACCATCGAGTGACCGACCGCATCGGAAAATGCAGCCTTCTGGCGCCACAGGATGGAATCCGGAAGATATTCAAGCCCCTCAAACGCGTGGCGGAGAAGGTACTTGCCCATGTTGTAGCGGTTGCGCTTCATCTCGGGATCGAGGCTCATGACATAGCGCACGAAATCGAGATCGCCGAAGGGAACGCGCGCCTCCAGAGAGTTCACGCTGATGCAGCGGTCGGCGCGGAGAACATCGTACATATGCAGCTCGCGGACCCGCTTCTGCGCCTCCTTCTGGAAGGCCTCGGCGGACGGCGCGAAATCGGTGTATTTGTAGCCGAAAAGCTCATCGGAAATCTCGCCGGTCAACAGTACGCGGATGTCCGTCTGCTCATGGATGGCCTTGCAGACGAGATACATGCCCATGCTGGCGCGGATTGTCGTGATGTCGAAGGTTCCCAGAAGCCTGATGACTTCCGGAAGATAGGAGATGACCTCGTCGGGCGTCATGAATACTTCGGTGTGCTCGGCGCCGATAAAATCGGCAACCTGCTTTGCATATTTTAAGTCGATGGCGTCCTTGCTCATACCGATGGCAAAGGTGCGAATCGGAGTCTTGCTCTTGCGCGCGGCGATGGCACATACCAGCGAGGAATCCAGACCGCCGGAGAGCAGGAAGCCGACTTTCGCGTCCGCCACGAGGCGCTTCTCAACGCCTGCGATAAGCTTCTCGCGAATTTTGGCGCACGCCTTCTCAAGCCCGTCGGAGCTCATGACCGGCGCGGCCGCAATGTCGTCGTAGCAGTGGAATTTGCCGCCCTTGTAGTAGTGCCCGGGAGGGAAGGGCATGATGTGTTCGCACATGCCGACAAGGTTCTTGGGCTCGCTTGCGAAGACGATGGCGCCGTTTTTGTCATAGCCGTAGTACAGCGGGCGGATGCCGATCGGGTCGCGCGCCGCGATAAACTCGCCGGTGCGGCTGTCGTAGATTACGCATGCGAACTCCGCATCGAGTCTTTTGAACATGTCCGTGCCGTACTCGCGGTACATCGGAAGCAGTATCTCGCAGTCCGAATCGCTGGTAAAATGATACCCTTTCTTCATCAGAAGCGCTCTCTCTTCAGCGAAACCGTACAGCTCGCCGTTGCATACGACAGCGTCGCCCTGAAGTGTGAACGGCTGCATGCCGCCGCTTGTCAAATCCATAATTGCCAGCCGGTGAAAACCGAGAAGGCCTCGCCCGGTATCGATGATTTTTGTGTCATCGGGGCCGCGCGAGACAGTCGCGGCAAATCCTTCCGTAAATGCTTTCGGGTCTGTTACCGGCCCGCAATATCCGATAATGGAACACATGGTATTTCACCTCTTACAAACCGCCCGAAACCCCGCACAATCGCGGGGCTTTCGGTGGTTTGCATCTTTCCGGGTATATTATTCTACGTCTTGTAAAGCGTCGTAACCTTCCTCGCCGGTGCGGACTTTAATGACATTTTCCACATCGTATACGAAGATCTTGCCGTCGCCGATATGTCCGGTGTAAAGCACCTTCTTGGCGGTCTCGATAACCTTGCGGACCGGAACCGCTACGACGACGATGTCAACCTGAATCTTGGGAAGCAGCGTGGCCTCAACCGGAACACCTCGATAGAACTCCGGTTTGCCCTTCTGAATACCGCAGCCGAGCACATGGGAGACGGTCATACCGGTGATGCCGATACCCATCATGGCTTCCTTCAGCTGCTCGAAGCGGGATTCACGGCAGACAATTTCAATCTTTGTGAACTTCGGCGAACCGTCGTCCACAACCGAGGCAACCTTCTTCACCGGAACGGCCTCGGCAACCGGCGTCTCACCGGTAACGGCAACCGCATCGGCAGCCTCAGGGAAGCTGTAAGGAAGACCGGCAACTGCGGGAGCGAAGTCTGCGTAGGAACTCGGAAGACCGTGCTCGGTGCTGTCCAGACCGCGAATCTCTTCCTCGGGCGAAACACGGAGACCGATGGTCTTCTTGATAATCATAAATGTGATGGTCATGCATACTGCAGTCCATGCAAGGATGGCAGCGATACCAAGGGTCTGAACGCCTACAAGCTTGGCACTACCGGTGTAGAACAGACCTTTCAAACCGGCGGGAGCCTTCGGGTTTGCCAGCAAACCTACGGCGATGGTTCCCCAGATGCCGTTCGCAAAATGCACACCGACGGCACCGACGGGATCGTCCACATGGCACTTCAGATCAAGTACTTCGACAACAACGACTACCAGGATACCGGAAACGATACCGACGATGCTTGCGCCGAGAGCGTCCAGAGCATCGCAGCCTGCGGTGATACCTACAAGACCTGCAAGCGAGGCGTTAAGGCACATCGAGACATCGGGCTTGCCGTTCTTAATCCAGGTGTACAACAGAGTCGTGCAGGTGGCAACTGCCGGAGCGATCGTCGTGGTGACGAAGATGGAAGCAAGAGAGTTTCCGTCCCAGGCAGCAGCGCCGTTGAAACCGTACCAGCCGAACCACAGGATGAAGCATCCGAGAGCACCCAGGGTGATGGCATGACCGGGAATTGCGTTAACTTTCGTAACTTTGCCGCTCTTATCCTTAACATATTTGCCAAGGCGGGGACCAACCAGGATCGCACCGATCAAAGCGGTGATACCGCCGACGGAGTGGATGGCAGCGGAACCTGCGAAATCGTGGAAACCGAGCTTTACAAGCCAGCCCTGCGAGTTCCAAACCCAGCCGGCTTCAATCGGATATACAAACAGCGAAATCACGCCGGAGTAAATACAATAGGAGATGAACTTCGTGCGCTCTGCCATGGAGCCGGACACGATGGTGGCTGCCGTTGCGCAGAACACAAGGTTGAATACGAAGGAAGGAGCCATTCCTGCCTCAAGGAATCCGCCGAAATCGGTGAAGATCTTAAGATTCGGAACGCCGATGAATCCGCATACATAATCCTCGGCCATCATGAGAGAGAAACCGAGCAGTACAAATACGACAGTACCGATACAGAAATCCATGAGGTTCTTCATGATGATGTTGCCGGCATTTTTCGCACGGGTGAAACCGGTCTCAACCATGGCGAATCCGGCCTGCATGAAGAAGACGAGTGCGGCTCCGATCAGGAACCAGATACCAAATGCTTCTTTTGTGACAATTGATGTAATATCGGTGATTGACATTGCAAGCACCTCCTTTGTAAATACTCTCTGCAGGTCCGTTCGGCTCCATCGGCCGTCGTAGCTGCAGAGGCATGGAACCCCTTTTCCTTTGTTTTACTGCACCTATTTTCCACCGGGCGGCTGTCGAAACTCTCCATCGGAGCTGCGCCAGACCGCCCGGTTTATTTTCCGTTTATCAGCGTACGCTGAAGAGAAGATCGCCGTAGGTCGGGTACGGCCAGTAGCCTCTCGCCGTGATGGTCTCAGCCTCATCGCAGGCGATACGGAGCTCGGTCATCGCAGGCAGAACCTTGTCGCGGATGAACTCGGACTCGGGAATGATTCCCTCGATACCGCGGAGGGTAACCATCGTGCTCTCCAGAACCTCCGTGCGCTCGTCGATGATATCGGTGAGAGCGGAGAGCTTGGAAATCAGCCTGCTGTCGCGGCGGCACGGAAGCGATCCGTCCACAGCCTTCTTCGCAGCGACGTCTCTTGCGAGATCCGATGCGTATTTGTCGACTGCCGGTGCGATCTGGGTCTTGGCCATGTCAACCATGGTGTTGGCCTCGATGGCAACGCTCTTGCAGTAGTTCTCCAGCATGATATCAACACGGGAGCGAAGCTCGTCCATGGTGAACACACCGTGGGAGATGAGCATATCGGCGTTCTTCTTATCAAGAAGGTGAGGCATGCAGTCGGCCGTCGTGCGGTAGTTGGAAAGCCGTCGTGCGGTAGTTGGAAAGACCGCGAACCTCCGTTGCTTCCTTGATCCATGCATCGTCGTAACCGTTGCCGTTGAAGATGATGCGCTTGTGATCCCTGATGGTCTTCTTGATCATGGCGTGCAGCGCGTCCTCGAAGTTCTCGGCGCCCTCCAGACGGTCGGCGTAAATCTTGAGCGATTCCGCAACGGCACTGTTGAGCATGATGTTTGCGCAGGCGATGCTGTTCGAGGAGCCGAGCATACGGAACTCGAACTTGTTGCCGGTAAATGCGAACGGCGACGTACGGTTGCGGTCGGTCGTATCGCGGTTGAATTTCGGAAGCACATCGACGCCGAGCTTCATGACGGTCTTCTCGGTTCCGGCGTAAGGTGTATCGGTGTCGATCGCCTCCAAAACGGCGTTCAGCTCGTCACCTAAGAACATCGAGATAACTGCAGGCGGAGCCTCGTTTGCGCCGAGACGATGGTCGTTGCCGGCGGTAGCTACGGAGAGACGGAGCAGATCCTGATAGTCGTCCACGGCCTTGATGACCGCGCACAGGAACAACAGGAACTGTGCATTTTCATAAGGCGTATCTCCGGGGGAGAGAAGGTTCTGGCCGTTGTCCGTTGCGATGGACCAGTTGTTGTGTTTGCCGGAGCCGTTCACGCCTGCGAAAGGCTTCTCATGAAGCAGGCAGACAAGACCGTGCTTGGCAGCAACCTTCTGCATGATCTCCATCGTCAACTGGTTGTGGTCCGTTGCGATGTTGGTGGTGGAGTAGATCGGCGCAAGCTCGTGCTGTGCGGGAGCCACTTCGTTGTGCTCGGTCTTCGCAAGGATGCCGAGCTTCCAGAGTTCCTCGTTCAGGTCCTTCATGTAGGCCTGTACGCCGGGCTTGATAACGCCGAAGTAGTGATCGTCAAGCTCCTGTCCCTTCGGCGGCTTGGAACCGAAGAGCGTGCGGCCCGTGAACCGAAGGTCAGGGCGCTTGTCATACATTTCCTTGGAAATGAGGAAGTATTCCTGCTCCGGTCCGACGGAGGAGATGACGCGCTTCGCCGTGGTGTTGCCGAAGAGGCGAAGGATACGAAGTGCCTGCTTGCTGAGAGCCTCCATGGAGCGCAGCAGCGGGGTCTTCTTGTCCAGAGCGTGTCCGCCGTAGGAGCAGAACGCGGTGGGAATGCAAAGGGTGTTGCCCTTTAAGAATGCGTAGGAAGTAGGATCCCATGCGGTGTATCCTCTCGCCTCGAAGGTGGCGCGAAGGCCGCCGCTGGGGAAGGAGGATGCATCCGGCTCGCCCTTGATGAGCTCCTTGCCGGAAAACTCCATGATTACGCCGCCGTCCGGAGACGGGGAGATGAAGCTGTCATGCTTCTCGGCGGTGATACCGGTGAGCGGCTGGAACCAGTGCGTAAAATGTGTTGCTCCCTTGCCTACTGCCCATTCCTTCATCGCTTCCGCTACGGCATTGGCAACACCTGCATCGAGTTCCGCACCCTCGTCGATGGTGCGGCGGAGAGATGCGTAAACCTTGGCGGAGAGAGTCGCCTTCATGACTCTGTCGTCAAACACATCACATCCGAAGTAATCCGGTACCGTTGTCGTTGTCTTCATAATTTTCTCCTTTCGTTCCGGAAATCAGAAGAGGCGTCTCCCGTACCGTGTGGGTACGAAAGACGCCTTTGCCTTTCTTAATCCGAAATCGTTTATGTGCAATTGTTTTCTGAAAAAAGAGAAAGCGCCTCTGAGTGAATACTCAAAGACGCCGTTGCCTTTCATGAGCCTATTTATACACCCGTATTTTTCGATTGTCAAGCCCTTTTTTTGAAAAAATTCGCAGGCCTTTTTGCAGAGCGTTGCAATTGCAAGGATGTGCTTTCTATGATATTTTATAAGAGGGTACCGGGGAAGGCTGTCGTTTTAAGTTGATTTAATCTTTCCGCGGTACAATCGGGGAGCCGGGGATGGTTTTTCAGACCGTTTCTTCGGATAATCACGGCCGATTACGGCTTTACGGAGGGTTTTATGCGGATTCTGCTTGCGGAGGACGAGAAGGCGCTGTCGCGCGTTTTGGTCACAATCTTTGAGAAGAACAATTACTCGGTGGATCCGGTGTACGACGGGGAGGACGCCCTTGCCTATCTGCAGAGTGGAAACTACGATGCGGCCGTTTTGGATATCATGATGCCGAAGATGGACGGCATCACCGTGCTTCGCAAGCTTCGAGAGTCGGGCAGCAGCCTCCCGGTTTTGATGCTCACGGCAAAGTCCGAGGTGGAGGACAAGGTCCTGGGGCTGGATTCCGGCGCCAACGATTATCTCGCGAAGCCCTTCGATACCAAAGAGCTCCTTGCCCGCATCCGCGCCGTCACGAGAAGCCGGACGGCAGCGGACAACAGGATTCGCATGGGCAATGTCACGCTTGACCGCGCAACCTATGAGCTCTCCTCGCCCTCCGGCAGCTTCCGGCTCGCCAACAAGGAGTTTCAGATGATGGAGATGCTTCTGTCCAATCCGCACAATGTCATTCCGACGGAGCGTTTTCTGGAGAGAATCTGGGGCTTTGACACCGATGTGGAGATCAATGTGGTCTGGGTTTACATCTCCTACCTTCGAAAGAAGCTGGACGCGCTTTCCGCGGACATCGCCATCAAGGCATCGAGAAATGCAGGATATTCCCTGGAGGAAAAGAAATGATTCAGAAACTTCGGAGAAAGTTTATCATATTGGCGCTGACCTCGCTTTTTGTCCTTCTCGCCGTGATTGTTGCGGGGATGAACATTTTAAACTATCGGTCGGTTGTGACGGAAGCGGACACCACTCTCGCCATTCTCTCGGAGAACGGAGGCACCTTCCCGGTGGTCACTGAGGGGCGGCCGCGGTGGTTGCCTTCCGGCATGTCTCTGGAGATTATGTATGAGAGCCGCTTCTTCTCTGCGCTTCTTTCGACGGACGGGGAAGTGGTGTATGCCGACATGTCGAAGATCTATATGGTCGATCGGGAGACCGCGGAAAAGTATATCCGGGCAGCCCTTGGCGAAGACGGAGAGGTCGGATTTATCGAGGATTTCCGCTATATGATGGTCCCGGATGGACAGTATACGCGAATCACCTTTCTGGACTGCGGAAGAAAGCTTTCGCTGTTCCGCGACTTTGTCTTCCAGAGCATTTTGATTTCCCTGATCGGGTATGTTTTGACCGCGGTTATCATTTGCATTCTGGCCGGCCGGTTTGTGCGTCCGGTGGCGGAGAGCTACGAGCGGCAAAAAAGGTTCATCACGGACGCCGGTCACGAGATCAAGACGCCGCTTACGATTATCAATGCCAATGTGGATGTTCTGGAGATGGACATCGGGGAAAATACATCCCTCTCGGACATCCGGCAGCAGATCGGACGGCTTCGGGATCTCACGGACGACCTGGTGTATCTCTCCCGCATGGAGGAAGCGGGCGGGAAGCTTCCAATGGTGAATTTTCCGCTTTCGGAGGTTGTGGCGGAGACGGCCGCGCCCTTTGCCACGCTTGCTGCCTCACAGGAGAAGGAGCTTACATGCCGAATTGAGCCGCTTCTGTCTCTGCGCGGAAATGACAAGGCCATCGCGCGTCTTGTGTCGATTCTCTTAGACAATGCCGTAAAGTATTCGCCGAAAGGGAGTCCAATCGAGCTGAACCTGAAGAAGCAGGGGCGCCGGATTCTTCTCTGGGTCGGAAACCGGAGCAGCACGCCCGTCACCGCGGAAAATCTCCGCCATGTGTTCGACCGCTTCTACCGGACGGACGCGTCCCGCAATTCCGAGACGGGCGGCCACGGCATCGGTCTGTCCATGGCTCAGGCCATTGTGAACGAGCACGGCGGAAAAATCGGGGCATCGTCCCCGGACGGAGAGTCCTTCGTCGTGACGGCAAGTTTTCCGGGATGACGGGAAACTGCGGTTTTCAGAACTGCGCATGATTAAAACTGACGGAAATAAAGCGGATGCAGCTGCCCTTCGGCATGCTGCATCTTTTTTGAAAAAACGGTTTTCTTTAAAGCTCATTTAAGAAAGCGCTGTTACAATGCGGTCAACAACAAAGCAAAGGAGAGTGCTTACCATGTATGACAATACGGACGATACAATGAACACAACGAATACCGCAAATGAGAATGCAGCTTGGGTGGGATATCCGCAGAACATCGGTTCTGCGACAACGGCGGTGCAGGAGACGGCGAAACCGCGAAAGAAGAGATTTGCCGGTATTTTGGCGGTGGCCCTCGGCTGTTCCCTCTTAGGAGGCCTGATCGGCGCCGGCAGTACGGCGGCGTTCGGCAGATGGACCGGAAAAGCTACGGCAACAGTTGCCGAAGCCGATGCGGAGACGGTGTCGGAAATTCTTGTGGGCACCAGAAACAACGCGAAGGTGGAAACGACGGCGGTCTCCAAAGATAAAGAGCTGTCGGCGGCGGATATCTACGCGGCCAATGTGAACGCAACGGTAGGTATCGCCACAACCTCGGTGACCACGAACTACTTCGGATACCGAACCACGGCAGCAGCTTCCGGATCCGGTTTTATTCTCACCGCCGACGGCTACATCGTGACCAATTACCATGTTGTGGAAAACGCAGACAAGATCAAGGTGACAACCTATGACGACACGGTGTACGACGCTGCGCTCGTCGGCTATGACGAGAGCAACGACATCGCTGTTTTGAAGGTGGACGCAAAAAATCTGCAGACGGTTGTGGTCGGCGACTCCGACACCCTCAGAGTCGGCGACAGCGTTGTAGCCATCGGCAACCCCCTCGGAGAACTGACATTTTCCCTCACCCACGGAGATATCAGTGCATTGAACCGCAAGGTTACCATCAACAACAACGCAATGACTCTGATTCAGACCGACTGCGCCATCAACTCCGGAAACTCCGGCGGCGCGCTGTTCAACACATACGGTGAGGTTATCGGCATCACCAACGCCAAGTATTCCAGCAGCGGTTCCTCGGGAACGGCTTCCATCGACAATGTGGGATTTGCCATCCCGATGAACAGTGTCATCGGCATCATCAAAAGCATCATCGAGAACGGCTATATCGAGAAGACCTACATCGGGGTCTCAGTTTACAATCTTGACAGTCAGTATCAGGCGTTCGGTCTCTCCGGTGCTGCGGTAGCCGAGGTCGAGGAAGGCAGCCCGGCGGAAAAGGCAGGCCTTAAGGCAGACGATATCATCACCAAGGTAAACGGCGAGGAAATCACCGGCACCGAGGAGCTTGTCAGCCTGATCGGCGCAGGCTCGGAGGGAGATGTGGTGACGCTCACGGTATACCGCAAGGGCGAGACGCTGGAGATCAAAGTGACGCTTGCGGTTCGCAGAAAGTCTGCGCTTCCGGACGGACAGAAGACCGCAGAGGACAGCGGGAAGAGCCGGGAGAATCAGGACAACCGGGGACAGAGCGGAAAGGACGGCCGGTCCGGACAATCCGGACAGTCGGGACAGTCCGGGGAGACGCCTTTCGGCAACGGATTCCCTTTCTTCGACGAAATGTTCCCCTTCGGCGGCGATGAGTCGAACAAAGGAAACGGCGCTTTATAAGATAGAAAGAGAGAGCATTTCCGTTCGAAACACATTCAAAAAAACCGAAAAAAACTGCTTGACAAATCCTTGATGAGGCATTAAAATGCGGACAAATGAGCAAAGGCGTTCATTTCTGTGTCAGTGACGACACGGAAGTGGCGCCTTTGCTCATTTTTTTGCGTGGTAAGCGAGAGCAGTCCCACCCGCGGGCGGCGGGCGGAATCGTGAGGACGCCTTCATGAAAGCGAAGCTTTCGATGAAGCGGCGGAACGAGACCGGGAGCAGACGAAGTCTGCGATGGGATTGCCGAGCGCATGTACATGAGCAGAACGAGCGAAGCGAGTTCTGCGAAGGTGAGGGCAATCGGCAGACGAAGTCTGCGATGGGATTGCCGAGCGCACGTACACCGAGCGAGCTTGCTCGCGAGGGCGATTATTTCAAGGAGGAACCAACCATGGCTGGGATGCGAGAGGGTGAAATCCGGATTCCGTCCGGATGTGCGATAGCCGCCGTGATTTCAAGGGAAGGAAAGAAGATGACCGGCGAGGCCATCATGGAATCGATGAAGCCGATGCACGACCGCAGTAACGGACTCGGCGGCGGATTTGCCGGATACGGCATTTACCCCGAGTACAAGGACTACTACGCGCTGCATCTGTTCTTCGACTGCCGCGATACCCGGAAGGAGTGCGAGGCATTCTTAAAGGAGAGCTTTGAGGTGGTCAAGGGCGAACTGATTCCCACGAGAAAGATTCCCGAGATTACGGACGAGCCGATTATCTGGCGGTATTTTGTGACACCGCTTCGCTCCGTGCTTGCCGACCTGCAGCTCGACGAGAAGGAATTTGTCGCACGCACGGTCATGAAGATCAACACCGAAATGAAGGGTGCATATGTCTTCTCCAGCGGCAAGAACATGGGAACCTTCAAGGCCGTCGGTTTCCCCGAGGATGTGGGGCGCTTCTACTGCCTCGATGAGTACGAGGGGTACAGCTGGACCGCGCACGGCCGGTATCCGACCAACACCCCCGGCTGGTGGGGCGGCGCGCATCCGTTCACGCTTCTCGATTATTCGGTTGTGCACAACGGCGAAATTTCCTCCTACGACGCGAACCGCCGGTTCATCGAGATGTTCGGCTACAAATGCAACCTCCAGACCGATACCGAGGTTATCACCTATATTCTTGACTATCTCCTGCGAGTGCAGGGGCTGACGCTTACGGAGGCCGCCAATGTCATTGCGGCGCCGTTCTGGAGCACCATCGAGGGAAAGCAGGATGCGTACGAAAAGCAGAAGCTGCAGTACCTGCGGACCGTGTTCCCGAGCCTCCTAATCACCGGCCCGTTCTCCATCGTGCTCGGCTTCGACGGCGGGCTGATGGCGTTAAACGACCGCCTGAAGCTGCGCTCCATGGTGGTCGGCGAAAAGGATGACAAAGTATTTATCGCAAGTGAGGAAGCGGCCATCCGCGTGATGGAGCCGGAGGTTACGAACATCTGGGCGCCGTCGGGCGGCGAGCCGGTTATCGTTAAAGTCAGGGAAGGGGCGTACTAAGGTATGGGAATCGATTTCATCTATCCGGAATTCGAAGTGGTTCGGAACGAGAACCGCTGTATCGCCTGCCGCGTATGTGAGCGACAGTGCGCGAACGAAGTGCATACATACGATGCGGACCACAAGGTGATGCTGAGCGACGAGAGCAAATGCGTCAATTGCCAGCGCTGTGTTTCGCTTTGCCCGACCAGAGCATTGAAGATTGTCAAGAGCGACTGCCGTCTTCGGGAAAATGCCAACTGGCAGGACGAAACCATCAAGGAGATTTACAAGCAGGCTAACAGCGGCGGCGTTCTCTTAAGTTCCATGGGCAACCCGAAGCCGCTGCCGGTATATTGGGACAAGATTCTGATCAACGCCTCCCAGGTTACCAACCCGCCCATCGACCCGCTGCGCGAGCCCATGGAGACGAAGGTGTTCCTGGGAAAGAAGCCCCAGCGCGTCGGTCGGGATTCGGACGGAAAGCTTACCTGTAAGCTGGAGCCGCAGATTGAGCTTTCGATGCCCGTAATGTTCTCCGCCATGAGCTACGGCTCCATCAGCTACAATGCTCACGCTTCCCTCGCGAGAGCTGCCACGGAGCTCGGTATCCTCTACAACACCGGCGAGGGCGGACTCCATGAGGATTTCTATCAGTACGGTCCGCACACCATCGTGCAGGTGGCAAGCGGACGCTTCGGCGTGCATGAGGCCTACCTTGAGGCCGGTGCAGCCGTGGAAATCAAAATGGGTCAGGGCGCAAAGCCCGGCATCGGCGGCCATTTGCCGGGCGCAAAGATTGTGGGCGATGTGTCGAGAACACGAATGATTCCGGAAGGGTCGGACGCCATCTCCCCGGCGCCGCACCACGACATTTACTCCATCGAGGATCTGCGTCAGCTGGTATTTTCCCTGAAGGAAGCAACCGATTACAAGAAGCCTGTCATCGTGAAGGTGGCGGCGGTTCACAACATTGCGGCGATCGCCAGCGGCATTGCGCGAAGCGGCGCGGACATCATAGCGATTGACGGTTTCCGGGGCGGTACCGGTGCGGCGCCCACGAGAATCCGGGACAATGTCGGAATCCCGATTGAGCTGGCCCTTGCGGCGGTCGACCAGAGACTCCGCGACGAAGGAATCCGCGGCAATGTATCCCTTGTCGTGGGCGGTTCCATCCGAAGCGCGGCCGATGTGGTGAAGGCCGTTGCGCTGGGCGCGGATGCCTGCTACATCGCAACTGCGGCGGTTCTGGCCCTCGGGTGCCATCTGTGCCGCACATGCCAGAGCGGAAAATGCAACTGGGGCATTGCGACGCAGCGGCCCGACCTTGTGAAGCGCTTAAATCCCGACATCGGCAGTCAGCGTCTCATCAACCTTATGAACGCATGGCGCCACGAGATTATGGAGATTCTCGGCGGCATGGGCATCAACTCCATTGAGGCATTGCGCGGCAACCGCCTGATGCTTCGCGGCGTCGGCCTGACGGAGAAGGAACTGCAGATTCTCGGAATTTCGCATGCAGGGGAATAGGAGGCAGCATGAAACGAGTCTATGTCAATGAAGAATGGTGCCTCGGATGCCATTTGTGCGAGTACAACTGTGCGTGGGCAAACTCCGGAATCAAATCCATGACGGCGGCGCTGAAGGGAAAAGACATCTATCCGCGCATCCATGTGGAGGGTGACGAGCGAATCACCTTCGCCGTGTCCTGCAGGCATTGTGAGGACCCGATGTGCGTAAAGAGCTGCATCGCAGGAGCCATCCGGAAGGAGGACGGCGTCGTCCGGATCAACCGTGACAAATGCGTCGGCTGCCTGACCTGTGTCCTTGTCTGTCCGTACGGCGCCCTTGCGCCGGCGGAGAACGGAATCATGCAAAAATGCGAGCTCTGCCTGTCCAACAGCTGCGGAGCGCCGGCCTGCGTCGCCGGCTGCCCGAACAAGGCCATCGTATACGAGGAACGATAGAAGAATCATACGAAACCACCCAGGGGAAGTCCTCCATCCGAGGACTGCCCGGAATATGGAGGAATCATGCGTCATCATGTCATCATCGGCAACGGCACTGCCGCAATCGGTGCTATCGAAGGAATCCGCAGCGTAAGCAGCGAGGACTCCATCACGGTTGTTTCCAGGGAAAATCATCCGGTTTACAGTCGCCCGCTGATTTCCTACTACCTCGAGGGGAAGACCGACCGCGAGCGCATGCGCTATCGCGACGCGGACTTCTACGGGAAGAACGGATGCGAGGTGCTCTACGGCGTCTCCGCGGAGGAGATTGACCCGGAGAAGAAGGAGGTTGTCCTTTCGGACGGGAAACATTTGCCGTATGACACCGTTTGCGTGGCGGCGGGCTCGTCGCCGTTCGTTCCGCCGATGGAAGGGCTCGAGACCGTGCCGAAGAAGTTCGGCTTCATGACACTTGACGACGCATTGGCTCTCGAGAGCGCAATCACGAAGGACTCCCGGGTGTTTATCGTCGGGGCCGGTCTGATCGGCTTAAAATGCGCCGAGGGTATTCACGGACGGGTCGGCAGCATCACCGTTTGTGACCTCGCGGACCGCGTGCTTTCGAGCATTCTCGATACGGAATGCGCGGGAATCGTTCAGAAGCACCTCGAGAAGAACGGAATTCGCTTCCTGCTCGCGGACAGCGTCTTGAAGTTCGAGGGAAACAGGGCGACCATGAAGAGCGGCGCGGAGGTTTCGTTCGATGTGCTGGTACTCGCGGTGGGTGTCCGCGCGAATACCGGATTGATTAAGAACATCGGAGGAACCGTAAACCGCGGAATCGTGGTAAATGAGAAGCTGAGGACTTCGATTTCCGATGTCTATGCAGCCGGCGACTGTGCGGAAGGGTATGACGCTTCCATCGGGGCGAACCGGGTCCTGGCGATTCTCCCGAACGCCTATATGCAGGGCCGGACAGCGGGAATCAACATGGCCGGCGGGGAGGCGGATTTCTCCACGGGAATTCCCATGAACTCCATCGGCTTCTTCGGACTCCACATTATGTCGGCCGGAGCTTACGACGGAGAGCGGAGTGAAATCCGGAGAGGCGATGTGCTGAAGCGGTTCTTCGTTAAGGACAACCGGCTTGCCGGCTATATGCTGATCGGAGAGACGGACCGGGCGGGCATTTATACGGCCCTCGTTCGGGAGAAAACACCGCTGTCGGAGATTGATTTCGAGGCGGTGAAGGAGACTGCAGGAAACATTATATTTTCCGCGGATGAGCGTAGAAAAAAGTTCGGAGGTGCGGTATAATGAAACTTGATGTGAGAAATCTCGGATATCGGGAAGTGAACGAGTGGCTGCGTGAGCACGACGGCGTCTGTGAGCTCTCGGAATGCCTGGGGCAGCGTTTTATTGCGGCCGGAATGTCCGACCGTGAGATTACAATCGAGGGAACGCCCGGCAATGCGCTCGGAGCGTATTTGAACGGCGCGGACATCACGGTGCACGGAAATGCGCAGGATGCCGTCGGTGACACGATGAACGCAGGTCGCATCACGGTGCACGGGAACATCGGCGATGCAGCGGGGTATGCGATGCGCGGCGGCCGGATTTTCGTCCGCGGCAACGCGGGATACCGCGCCGGAATTCACATGAAGGCATACCGCGACAAGGTGCCGGTGATGGTGATCGGCGGAGCCTGCGGAAGTTTTCTCGGGGAATACCAGGCGGGCGGCGTGATTGTCGTTCTCGGTCTGCCGCAGGATGGGCAGAAGACGAGCCGGATTGTCGGCAATTTTCCGTGCACGGGAATGCACGGAGGCAAGATGTTTCTCCGCACCGATGCGGCGGATATCACCTTCCCGTGGCAGGTGACGGCGAGACCCGCGGAAGAGGCCGATCTTGCGGAAATTCGGGAATATGTGCGGGAATACTGCAGTCTGTTCGGATGCGACGAGGAGTCGGTGATGAATTCGCCGTTTACCGTGGTGACGCCGGACAGCCGGAATCCGTATAAACAGTTGTATGTGGCGAATTAATTTTCGAAAGGGGTTTGCAGCGGCGTTTGCGGGAATTCGCCCCGGACGGAAGTCAGGAGGAAGTCATGAAGTGTTCGAAAAATGAAGTTCTGCAATATGTAGCGGAGGAGGATGTCAAATTCATCCGGCTTGCATTTTGCGATGTGTTCGGCCGACAGAAAAACATCTCCGTCCTTGCGGAGGAGCTGCCCCATGCGTTCCAATACGGGGTCGCGTTTGATGCTTCGGCCATTGCCGGATTCGGTGATGAGTCGCGATCGGATCTGATTCTTCATCCCGACCCGGACACTCTGACACCGCTTCCCTGGCGCCCCGAACACGGGCGCGTTGTTCGTATGTTCTGCAGTATCACCTACCCGGACGGGACGCCGTTTGAGTGCGACACGCGCTCGATTCTCAAAAAGGCGGTTGCCGATGCGGCGAAGGAAGGATATTCGTTTGAGTTCGGCGCAGAGCAGGAGTTCTATCTCTTCGAGCAGGACGAGAAGGGACAGCCGACCAACCGTCCCTATGACAGGGCGGGATATATGGATATCGCTCCGGAGGACCGCGGGGAAAATATCCGCCGCGAGATTTGTCTGACGCTTGAGCAGATGGGAATCCGCCCCGAGAGCTCGCACCACGAGGAAGGCCCCGGCCAGAATGAGATTGATTTCCGGTACTCCGATGCGCTGACGGCGGCAGATCAGGCGCTGACATTCCAGACCGTCGTCCGGACGGTGGCCGCGCGCAACGGGCTGTATGCCGATTTTTCGCCGAAGCCGATTCCGGAGATGCCGGGCAACGGTTTTCACATCAATATGTCCGTACATTCGGATGCGGACGAGGTGTTCGAGGGAATGATTGCCGGTGTGCTGTCAAGAGTTGAGGACATGACGGCGTTTCTCAATCCGACGGAGGATTCCTATAAGAGACTCGGGCTTCGCAAGGCGCCCGGATACATTTCGTGGTCGAAGGAGAACCGCTCGCAGCTTGTGCGGATTCCCGCGGTTACCGGCGGCAGCCGGCGCGCGGAGCTTCGTTCGCCGGATCCCGCAGCCAATCCGTATCTCGCATTTTCCGTTTTGATTTATGCGGCGCTTGAGGGAATTACGCAGAAGACGGAACTTCCTCCGGCGGCGGATATCAACTTCTTCCGCGCGAACGAGGAGGAGATAAAAGGATTCCGGAAGCTTCCGGGATGCCTCGCGGACGCGAGAAAAATCGCCGGTGCAAGCGCGTTTATCAAGGCGCATTTGCCGGAAGAGGTCGTTCGAATCTATTGCCCTTAACGCCGGAACAGGCGTCTTGAAAAACCCGGAAAGGAGGAGCGCAAAATGAGCCTTGAAGTGCGCATTTACAGCATTCTACTCGTGTCGTCTTCGACCGGCTTCGTCGATACCATGCGCTCGCTTCTTCCCGAGAATCGGTATTCGCCGGTCTGCACGGCGGAAAATGTCAGCGCAGCCAAACGCGTCCTCGCCGAGAGGGCCTTCGACTTTGTGATTATCAACTCGCCGCTCTCGGACGGCAGCGGACTCCGGCTTGCGACGGACATCGCGGAGCAGCGCAACACAATTCCGCTTCTTCTGGTCAAGGGCGAGGAGTATCCGGACATGCTCGACCGGACGATTCGAAACGGTGTCTATATTCTTGCCAAGCCGTTGACCCGCGCGACGACAGCAGTTGCGCTCGCGTGGATGGCGGCATCGCGGGAGCGCATCCGGGTCACCGAGAAAAAAGAGCTCTCCTTCGAGGAGAAGATGGGTGAGATTCGGGTGGTAAACCGCGCAAAATGGCTTTTAATCAGCGAGCTGAACATGTCCGAACCCGAGGCGCACCGCTATATCGAGAAGCAGGCGATGGATCGCTGCATTCCGCGGAGACAGATTGCGGAGGAGATTATCCGGATGTATTCGTAGTGCGTGCGGGAAATCGGTTTTCCGTGTGCGCACGGAGTGTTGTTCACTCGACGCAGACAAACAAATACTTGTAGTAAGCGTGGTTGGTCTTCTCATTGTCGTAGAGATTGATCAGACTTACGGAGAACAAATCGGAACAGGCCTTGAGCCTGTTCTTTTTTATATACGCCGCGATGCGGGCGTAGGTGCGGTCGATGTCCGACGCATAGTGGTCGTGGTAGCACAATACCGCGCGCTGACCCTGAAGCGGAAACTTCGAGACGCCGTCCGCGGGGAGAAGAGAGAGGCTGATGACATTGTTGTAGGCGTAATGCCCGCGGCAGAGATCCTCGTAGGCGATGGTGACGCCCGAGGGGAAGGTGACGAGGGTTTCATCTTCCGCCGCGCGCGCCAGATGCGCGGAGATATCCTTGGCGATATCCGCGGTATGGAAGGAGTCGTTCCGGTTCTGTATGGGGGTCTTCGTGACGCTCAGCGGCGGAATGGCGGAGAGGAAGGGCACGCCCGGCTTTCGGTTCTCAAACTGTCCGAGAATCCACATTCCGAGGTGAAGCGCGGCAATTTGCTTGTTGATGTTGAAGAGCTCGCGCTGCAGATCGAGAATCCTCGCGTTGACAAGTTTGACGATGCTCTCCTTCGAGAGGCTGTGGATAATGTTGCCGATTTCGGCGAGCGAACACCCGGCCTGCCGCATCGTCGTGATGAAGAAAAACGAGCTGATCTGCGACGCGGAATAGTAGTGATAGCCGTTGGTCGGATCCACCCAGGGAAGGAGAATATTCAATTCGTAATAGTGGCGGAGCGTGTCTCTTGTCGTGACGCAAAGCTTTGCAAACTGGCCGACGGAGAGGGAATACTCCCTTCGTTTCTCCTGCAGTTCCTCCTCGGAAAACATGATTTCGTAACCTCCTATCAATATTTGAAAAAAGCTCTTGACCTGGGGGTAACCCCCAAGATTATTATAGCAACGGTGCCGCGATTTCGCAATCATTTTTCGAGGATGGAGGGCGAAATTTCGGCGGAAAATAAACCAAAAACCAAGTTGACAAACTGTCAAAGCGACAAAAAAGGAGACAATCATGGAAGACATTAAGGCAACCATCATTCGTATCATTGCGGAATATCTGGACAAGGATGCGTCCGAGATTTCGGCGACGGACCGTTTTACGGAGATCGGTCTGGACTCCCTCGACATCATGGAGCTTGTGATGCAGATGCAGGAGGAGCTTGACTGCAAGATTGAGCTTACGCAGGAGATCACGACGATTGAGAAGCTCGCGGAACTTGTAGCTGCACAGAAGGCCTGAGCGTGCGGAGCGGACTTCGTGGAACCGGGAACAGAACGGTTTTGCGAAGTCGGAATCTGAGTGATTTACGGGAGGATTACCATGGGAAAAAATCCGATATGTGAGATGCTTCATATCGATTATCCGGTGTTTCAGGGCGGCATGGCATGGATCGCCGACGCAGAGCTTGCGGCGGCGGTCTCCAACGCCGGAGGCCTCGGATTGATTGCGGCGATGAACTCCAACGGAGAGCAGCTGCGGGAGCAGATTCGCAGGGCGAAGACGCTGACCGACCGGCCGTTCGGCGTAAACCTTATGTTGATGAGTCCGTTTATTGCGGAGGCGGTCAGGGTCGTGTGCGAGGAAAAGATTCCGGTCGTTACGACAGGAGCCGGCAACCCGCAGCAGTACATGAACGACTTAAAGGCGGCCGGGGTGAAGGTCATCTGCGTGGTTGCGAGCGTGACGCTCGCGGTGATGGTGGAGCGCATGGGCGCTTCCGCCGTGATTGCCGAGGGCTGTGAGTCCGGCGGACATGTCGGGGAGACAACCACGATGGCGCTTGTGCCGCAGGTGGTTGACGCCGTTTCAATCCCCGTGATTGCAGCAGGCGGAATCGCCGACGGTCGCGGAATGGCCGCAGCGCTTCTTCTGGGAGCGCAGGGCATCCAGATGGGAACCCGCTTCCTGACCGCGAAGGAGTGCAATGTGCACGCGAACTACAAGGCGAAAGTGATTGCCGCGAAGGATCGCGATACCATCGTGACCGGCAAGACTTTGGGCCATCCCGTGCGGGCGCTTAAAAACCGCATGACGCGGGCATTTGCCGAGAAGGAGCACGATCCGAACACGACGCCCGGGGAGCTTGAGGCGATGGGTGCGGGAGCGCTTCGCCGGGCGGCGATCGAGGGCGATGTTCAGAACGGCTCATGCATGTGCGGCCAGATTGCAGGCCTGGTCCGGACGGAGGACAGCTGCAGCGACATTGTCCGCGGAATCTGTGCGGATGCGAAAAAACTGCTCGGAGCGGGAACGGCGCAGGCGCTGTTGCCGTAAGAAATGAAGCGGCACGGAGCAGCCGGTTGCCGCAGTGAGATTATGCAGGGGAAATGATGGGAAAGATTGCTTTTTTGTTTGCAGGCCAGGGGAGTCAGTACCCCGGGATGGGCAGAGAATTATATGAGATGAGCGCCGGCGTTCAAACTCTCTTCGGCGCGGCGGAGAAAATCCGTCCGGGAACGCTTGCGCAGATGTTCGAAGGGACGGAGGAGGAACTGAAGCGTACGGACAACACGCAGCCGTGCCTGTTCCTCGCCGACCTTGCGGCGGCCGTTGCGCTTCGCGAAAACGGAGTGAGTCCCGACGCCGTCGCAGGATTTTCCCTCGGGGAGATTGCGGCGGTTGCGGAGGCGGGAATCCTCAGCGGCGAGGATGCGTTCCGGCTTGTGTACTGCCGCGGAATGCTGATGCAGAAGGCAGCGGAGGCGCAGTCGGGAAGCATGATTGCAGTGCTTCGGATGGACACCGCCGAGCTGGAGGCGCTCTGCGCGGAAGCGGGAGTGTACCCGGTGAATTACAACTGCCCGGGACAGGTTGTCGTCTCCGGCAGAACCGAAGCCGTCGAGGCGGTGAAGGAAGAGCTGGCAAAGCGCGGCGTGCGATTTGTCGAGCTTGCCGTGGGCGGGCCGTTCCATACGCCGTACATGGAGAGCGCTTCGGACAGCCTTCGGGAGTTTTTATGGAAAATGCCGCTCGCCGGTCCGAAAATACCGATCTACGCCAACCTTACGGCGGAGCCGTATCCGGAGGAGGCGGAGCTTATCGCAGACACGATTTCCTCGCAGATTTCGCACAGTGTGCGCTTTGAGGCGACGCTTCGGAATCTCGCGGAAGCGGGTGTTGATACCTTCGTCGAGTGCGGTCCCGGAAAGACGCTGTCCGGCTTTGTGAAGCGCACGGTGCCGGGGGCGAAGATTTTCGGTGTGAGCGATGCGGAAACGCTTCGCGCCTGCGTAAACGGGCTTCGCGGAGAATAACCGCGGAGCGGACGGGAGGAAACCATGCTAACTGGAAAGACAGCCGTTATCACCGGCGGAACAAGAGGAATCGGAGCCGCAATCGCGCGGAAATTTGCCGCTGCGGGAGCGAATCTCGCAATCTTCGCCACGAGAGGCGGAGAGGCTGCCGAGGCGGCGATTGCCTCCTGCAGGGAGCTCGGAGTTACCGCGAAGCTGTATCTGTGCGATATCAGCGATGCCTCGCAGGTTGAGACGGCGGCCGCGGAAGTGCTTCGGGATTTCGGCAGCGTCGACATTCTTGTGAACAATGCGGGAATCACGCGGGATAACATTTTGCCCGGCCTGAGCACCGAAGACATCGACACTGTGATTGATGTCGATCTGAAGGGCGCCATTTTCGTTACGAAGGCCTTTGTGAGAAGCATGATGCGGAAGCGGAGCGGAAGCATAATCAACATAAGCTCCGTCGTCGGTTTGATGGGCAACCGCGGGCAGGCGAACTATGCTGCAGCGAAGGCCGGTCTGGTCGGATTTACGAAGACGATTGCGAAGGAGTACGGCGCGCGGAACATTCGCTGCAACGCGGTGGCGCCCGGATACATCGCAACGGAGATGACTGCGGCGCTTCCCGAGGAGGCGCGCAATGAACTTTTGAAACTTCTGCCTCTCGGCAGACTGGGGGAACCGGAGGATGTGGCGGATGCCGTTCTGTTCCTTGCGGGCGACAGCTCGCGCTATATCACCGGAACCGTGTTGAAAGTGGACGGAGGAATGTATGTCTAGAGTTGTGGTAACCGGAATGGGAGTGATTTCTCCCGTGGGAAATGATCTTGAGACCTTTTGGGGGAACCTGCAGGCCGGCGTGTGCGGTATCGGAAAAATCGAACGGTTTGACGCGAGCCGCCTGAAGGTCAGTCTCGACGCCGAGGTGAAGGGCTTTGACCCGAAGGCGTGGATTGACACCGTGCAGGAGATTCGAAAGTCGGATTTGTATATGCAGTATGCGATGGGGGCGGCAAAGCAGGCCGTGGAGCAGAGCGGAATTCTCGACAGCGGGCTCGACCGGGAGCGCTTCGGCGTGTATGTCGGCTCGGGCATCGGCGGAATCAATTCGACAATCCGCGAGAGCACGAAACTCTATGAAAAAGGACCGGACATGGTTTCGCCCTTCTTCGTTCCGATGATGATCAGCAACATGGCGACCGGCGCCATCTCCATCCGCTTCGGCGCCAAGGGACCGACCCTTCCCGTCGTGACGGCCTGTGCGACCTCGACACATACCATCGGCGAGGCATACCGCGCAATCAAGCACGGTTATGCGGACGCCATCATCGCGGGCGGAAGCGAGGCTTCCATCAACGAGCTGGCGATGGCCGGATTCATCAACTGTCAGGCGCTCAACCTCTCGGACGATCCGAGCACGGGCAGCCTTCCGTTCGACAGGCGCCGCGGCGGTTTTGTCATGGGCGAGGGCGCCGGAATTCTGGTGCTTGAGAGCTACGAGTCCGCGAGAGCGCGCGGGGCGAAAATATACGCGGAGATCGTGGGCTACGGCAACACGGCGGACGCTTATCATATCACGGCGCCCGATCCGGAGGGAGACGGCGCAATCCGCGCAATCCGCGCGGCAGTCTCGGAGGCGGGAATCACCGATGAGGATGAAATCTATGTGAATGCGCACGGAACCGGAACCCACTTAAACGATGCGATGGAGACGAAAGCGCTGAAGGCGGTCTTCGGAAAACGGGCCTACGATTTACATGTGAGCTCCACCAAATCGATGACCGGCCATATGATGGGCGCGACAGGCGCCGTGGAGGCGATTGCCTCGGTGCTCGCGCTGCACGACGGCGTGATTCCGCCGACGGTCAATTACCGTGAGAAGGACGAGGAATGCGACCTCGATTACACGCCGAATGAGGCGGTTCGCGCAAACATCACCTGCGCAATCAGCACATCGCTCGGCTTCGGCGGACACAATGCATGTATCGCCTTTCGCAAAGTGTGAGGAGACGGACTATGGAATCGTTGAAAGAATATGCGGATTTGTTTGAGCGCCTGAAGCTTACGGAGCTTACGGTGGAGGAGGGCGACCGGAGGATTACGCTTCGGAAGACGCCGGCTCCCGTGAGCGCGCCCGTATGTGCTCCCGTGCTTCCGGCCGGGGTCGCACCTGCGCCGGGAACGGTTGTGCCCGCGCAAAATGCAGGTCTGCCCGGAGGCGTGATTGCCGGCGGAAACGGAGCTTCGGAAACGGCCGGGGCTGCCGGGACGGCTTCGCCTGCGCCGGTGCGCAAAGGCGAGATTGTCCGCTCGCCGCTGCTCGGCGTATTTTACGCAAGAGTAAACGGGGAGGTTCGCCGCGTCGGCGAGACGGTGCGCAGGGGCGATGTTCTCTGCACCATCGAGGCCATGAAGATGATGAACGAGGTGACGGCGCCCTGCGACGGCGAAATCACGGAAATTCTTGCTGCCGACGGAGCGCTTGTGGAGTACAACCAGGAACTGTTCGTCATTGGGTGAGCATTTTTCGACAGAGGGGGAGAGGTATGAATCGCGAGGAATTGAAGAACATTCTGCCGCACCGGGAGCCGATGCTTTTGGTCGACGAGGCCGTCCGAAACGAGGACGGAACGGCGACCGCGTACTACCTTGTGCGGGGGGATGAATACTTTCTGCAGGGACATTTTCCGGGCAATCCGATTGTGCCGGGGGTGATTCAGTGCGAGATGATGGCGCAGTCGGCGTGCGTACTGTTTGAGGACGCGATGAAATCGGAGGGGGTTCTGCCGGTTTACACGGGAATCGACAAGGTCCGGTTCCGCGGCATGATCAAGCCCGGCGACCGCATCCGAATCGATGTGAAGCCGCTTCGCTCCTGCCCGCCGATGTTCACGCTGCACGGCGAGCTGACGGTCGGCGGAAAACGCTGCGCGAGCGGGGATTTTTCGTTCGCTATCGTGGCCGCAGGCCGGGAGTGACGACGACTTCGAAAGGGTCGGAGACCGCCGGCGGATGCCATGACGGGATGTCAGCAAGGGCGGCTTTTGACAACAGGAGAAACGGAGGTGCGCGATGTTTGGAAAGATGCTGATTGCCAACCGCGGCGAGGTTGCGGTTCGTGTGATTCGGGCGTGTAAAGAGATGGGCATTGAGACGGTCGCGGTGTATTCCGAGGCCGATGCGGACGCGCTGCATGTCGTGATGGCCGACGAGAGCTATTGCATCGGCGGACCGCTTGCGAAGGACAGTTATCTGAATATGGATTCCCTTGTGACGCTTGCGAAGCGGACAGGGGCTTCGGCGATTCATCCGGGGTACGGAATGCTCGCGGAAAATGCGGATTTTGCGCAATTGTGCGAGGAGAACGACATCGTCTTCGTCGGCCCGGATTCCGGCGTTATGCGGAAAATGGGGCAGAAGGAGACCGCGCGGGAAATCGCGAAGGAAGCCGGCGTCATGGTGACGCCGGGAAGCGAGTGCCTCGCGGACGCCGGGGCGGCGCTTGCCGCGGCGGAGGAGATCGGATATCCGGTCATTTTGAAGGCGCGGCTCGGCGGCGGGGGACGCGGAATCCGCGTTGTCCGGAGCGCGGAGGAGATGACGAATGCCTTCGACGCCGTGCGCAAGGAGGCCATGAGTTCGTTCGGTGACGACGGTGTCTTTTTGGAGATGTATCTGGAAAATGTCAAGCACATCGAAGTGCAGCTGATTTCCGACCGGCAGGGCAATGTCGTGGTTCTCGGAGACCGCGACTGCTCGGTGCAGCGGCGGAACCAGAAACTGATTGAGGAGTGTCCGGCGCCGGCTCTCCCGGAAACTCTTCGGGAGCAGTTGTACGGGGCGGCGAAGCGGCTCGCGGAACGCGTCGGGTATGTGACGGTGGGAACCGTGGAGTTCCTTGTCAAGGACGACCGGTATTGGTTCATGGAGATGAACACGAGGCTCCAGGTGGAGCACTCGGTGACGGAGATGGTGAGCGGAATCGATATCGTGGAGTGGCAGATACGCACGGCTGCCGGAGTGCCGCTTTCGTTTACCCAGGAGGATGTCGGCGTGAAGCGCCATGCGATTGAGTGCCGCATCTGTGCGGAGAGCGGTGCGAACTGCATGCCGCAGACCGGAAAGGTTGAGATGCTCCACATCCCGGGCGGCGTGGATGTACGGTTTGACTCCGCGCTGTACCAGAATTGTACGGTGACGCCGTACTACGATTCCATGCTCGGAAAGCTCGTGGTGTGCGCGGATACGCGCGACGGAGCGATTCGCAAAATGAAATGCGCTCTGTCGGAGTTTGTCCTTGTGGGGGTTGAGAACAACCGCGAGATGCATATGCGGTTCATGGAGGACGGCGAGTTCCGCGGCGGAACCTATGACACCGGCCTCTGCCGGAGGGTATTGTAATCGATGGATCTGAAAAATCTGTTTCTGAAAGCGGGCAACGCGCCGGAGGGGAGCGGCTTTCTCAAGAGCCGTTTCGTTAACTGCCGGGGATGCGGGAAAAAGCTCGCGGTTGCGCGCGTTCGCAAAAACATGTTTGTCTGCCCGGAATGCGGACGGTACATGGCGGTTCGCGCCAGAAGACGCATTTTGATGCTCACCGATCGCCGGAGTTTTACGGAGCTCGACCGAGAGATGGAGTCCCGCAATGTGCTTTCCTTCCCGGAGTATGAGGAGAAGCTTGCGGCGGCGCGGGAGAAGAGCCGGGAGCGCGAGGGGGTCGTGTGCGGCGTCGCGGCAATCGACGGACACCGCTGTGCCGTCTTCGCGATGGACGCGAATTTTATGATGGGTTCGATGGGAGCGGTGGTCGGCGAAAAGATCACACGGCTCTTTGAATATGCGACCGCGCATCATCTTCCCGTGCTCGGGGTGACGGTGTCGGGCGGCGCTCGTATGCAGGAGGGCATGTACTCCCTGCTGCAGATGTCGAAGGTTTCGGCGGCGGTGCGAAGACACAGCAACGGCGGCAACCTCTATATCGTTCTTCTGACCGACCCTACCACGGGCGGCGTGGACGCGAGTTTTGCAATGCAGGGCGATATCACCCTTGCGGAGCCCGGCGCGCGCATCGGCTTTGCCGGACCGCGCGTGATTGAGAAGAGCCTGAAGCAGGAGCTTCCGAAGGATTTTCAGCGGGCGGAGCGGGTTCTCGACTGCGGCTTCGTCGATGCGATTGTCCCGCGGAGCGAGCAGAAGGCGTGTATCGCAAAGCTGCTTGCGCTGCACGGAATGTAACCTTTTTGCGAGGAGTGAGCGATGGAGGATTACGAGATCGTCAAAGGGGCGCGGGGCGACCGGCGTTACACGGCGACGGACTATATACGGAAAATGATTCCCGACTTCATGGAGCTTCACGGTGACCGCCTCTGCGGCGATGACCGGGCGGTTGTTGCGGGAATCGGAACGCTCGGGAAGACACCGGTGACGGTGATCGGAATCGAGAAGGGCAAAACCACGGCGGAGCGAATCCGCAGAAACTTCGGCAACGCGCACCCGGAGGGGTATCGCAAATCGCTCCGGCTCATGAAGCAGGCTGCGAAGTTTCACCGTCCGATTGTTTGCTTTGTCGACACGGCGGGGGCGTTTTGCGGAGTGGACGCGGAGGAGCACGGCCAGGGTCGTGCCATCGCGGACAACCTGTACGAGATGGCGGATCTGCCGACCCCAATTCTCTCCCTGATCATCGGGGAGGGCGGCAGCGGCGGCGCGCTTGCGCTGTGCCACAGCGATCGCATCTGGATGCTGTCCGACGCCTATTTCAGCGTGGTTTCCCCCGAGAGCTGTGCCAATATTTTGTGGAAATCGACCGAGAAGGCGGCGGAGGCCGCGAGCGCACTCGCCCTCACGGCGCCGAAGCTGTACCGCATGGGCCTGATTGACCGCGTGTGCCCTGCGGATGAGAAACGGAAGCTGGCGGCCGAGATGGAGGAGGAGCTGCGGCTTCTCTCGGAGTTGCCGACAGCAGAGCTTCTGGATGCGAGATATCGGAGATTTCGGAAGGTAGGATATTAGACAATGTCGCAGATCTATGAGGATTATTACCGGGAAATTCCCGGACCGGACGGGACGGTCGCGCGGATTGAGACTTCCTTCGGCGAAGGGTTTAATTTTGCGTACGATGTCGTGGACCGTTTCGCCGCGGAGGAGCCGCAGAAGCGAGCGCTTGTGCATCGCACCGCAGACGGCGCCGTCACGGAGTACACCTTCGGCGACATAAAGCGCCTCTCCGACAAGGCGGCCAACGCTCTCCGTTCGCTCGGAATCGGCAGGGGAGACCCGGTGTTCCTTCTGCTGAAGCGCAGAGCGGAGTTCTGGATTGCGATTGTCGCTCTCCACAAGCTCGGCGCAATCGCCGTTCCGACCTCGCACATGGTGTCCGCGGAGGATATCGCGATGCGCGTCCGCGCAGCCGGGGCGAAGGCCGTTCTCTGCGCATGCACGGAGGATATCTGCGCGCGCGTTGCGGAGGCATTACAGGGAACCGGTGTGATTACCGTTACCGCCGGCGGAAAATACGCCGACTGGCCGGAGTTCGACGCTCTCACGGAGGCAGCGGACGAGTCGTTTTCGCGGGTTGCGACGAAGGTGACGGATCCGATGCTGTACTATTTTACCTCCGGAACCGACGGAGCCCCGAAGGCGGTGATTCACGATTTTTCGTACCCGATTGCGCATATATACACCGCAAAATGCTGGCACGGGGCGACCCCGGGCGGACTGCACCTGACCGTGGCGGATTCGGGCTGGGCGAAATCTGCGTGGGGAAAGCTCTACGGACAATGGTTTGTCGGATCGGCTGTCATGGTTTATGACTATGAAAACTTCTACGCGGGCGAGATGCTTCGCCTGCTTTCGGAACAACATATCACTACATTTTGTGCGCCACCTACTATCTTCAAATACCTCATCCTCGAAAGACTGGACGCGTATGATCTGCATTGCCTGCGCCAGGTCACGACGGCGGGAGAACCCATGCCCTCCGAAGTGGCGAGGCGATTCGCTGAAGGAACCGGACTCACGATTCGTGACGGTTTCGGACAGACGGAGACGGCTTTGCAGATCTGCACGCCGGTCGACACAGAGCCGGTTGCAGGGTCGGTCGGCAAGGCCTCGCCCTTGTACCGCCTGCAGCTTGTCGATGAGGACGGAGCGCCGGTCGGACCGGGGGAGGAGGGGGAGCTTGTCATCTTAAGCAACCCCGACGGAACAAGGCCGGTGGGCATTTTCGCGGGCTATCTCGGAGACCCGGAGCGGTATCGCGACGCGTTTCGCGGAGGGGTGTATCACACCGGTGACAAAGCAAAATGTGACGCCTGCGGCAATTTCTTCTTCGTCGGAAGAGTCGACGATGTAATCAAGTCCAGCGGCTACCGCATCGGACCCTCGGAGGTCGAGGACATTCTGATGCGCCATCCGGCGGTGTTCGAGTGCGCCGTGACGGGGTATCCCTCGAAAACGCGCGGTACGGTCGTGAAGGCCGATGTCGTCTTAAAGGACGGCTTCCGCGGCGATTCGCAGATGAAGACCGAGCTGCAGGATTTTGTGAAGGCGAACGCCGCAATCTACAAGTACCCGCGAATGATTGCATTCGCATCGTCGCTTCCGCACACCGCGAGCGGCAAAATCAGCCGCGCCGCAATCCGTGCGCGCGACCGCGAGGCGCTTCTCGCAGCGGGCAAGAGCTCGTAAACCGTGCGGTGGGAGCCGACGGAAAATACAAATGCAGATACCCCTTTCGGAGCAAATATAACATTGCAATTTCCGGAGAGAGGGAGTACATTGGTGGGGTGCCGGTGTGCTCCCTCTTTCGTATGGGAGAGGATATGCCAAAGCGACAACGGCCGTTGAAAGGAATGTGTTGCGATGAAGTTTCGGTTTCAAAAAAGAGAAGTATTGATTTGCTTTCTTGCGGTGCTCGGAATGGGATTTTTCCTCTCGTTTCTGATCTTGTGCAATCTCGGCACCGACCCCTGCACCTTTATGAACCGCTCGAGTGCACATGCCGTCGGCATCAGCTTCGGCACCTGGCAGCTGCTTGCGAATATCGTGATGCTTGCGATTGTCTTTTTGTGCAGGCGCTCGCTGATCGGTTTCGGAACCCTGTTCAACATGGTACTCGTGGGATATTATGCGGATTTCTTCAACTGGCTCTGGGGCAAATGGATTCCCGCCGGTGTGTTCACTGCGCCCGCGAGCCGGTGGGCGGTTTTCGCAGTCTCGCTCCTGTGTTTTATTTTGAGCGCAGCGGTATATATCAATGCGGACATGGGAGTCGCGCCGTATGACGGCATTCCGATTATCCTCGGGGAGCTTGCGGCGAAGCATTTTCCGAAAACACCGAAAATGCTTGTGCGAATCGCATGGGACGGCGCGGCAATCGCCGTGGGAACCCTCGTCGGAGGAGTACCGATTATCGGCATCATTCTGATGGCCCTGTTTCTCGGACCGGCCATCACTCTGGTTCGAAAATATGTGATGCACAAGAGCGTCGAGGCATAAGTGACCGCAGTAAGCGCGGACCGCGGCAGCGCGGGTCGAAACGACCTCCCCTCCGCCCCGAAAAATGTTCCATAAATCCCCGTACCGCCTTCGTATCTTAGGTATCAAACCGAGAGGGAGGAAGGGGAGGAAGCGAAAATGGTGGGAAAATGGTTTATGCTTGTGTTTACAGCGCTGTTTTTCGGATACGCGTGTATGTTCGGCATTCGGACAGCGATGCCCGAGGAGATGGACAGGGGCCTGTTTTACGAAGCGGAGAAAGGCCCGTTTTACGAGGCAAAGTTTGTGAAGGTCGGCAATCACACCTATTATCCGGAGAATCTGTTCGAGCTGAAACATTCGAACGAGGAGCAGAAGGAATATGTGCTTAAGAAGATGAAGGACGGCGATCGGGATCTCACGGAAGACATCCTCGTGACCGGCTTTAACTCGATGTATGAGACCTTCGATTATCACCTGTTCGGGCATTTCATGGTCGACGGGGTTCCGATTGAAGATTTGCAGCTCGTGTGCGGAACCAGGCCCGAGGGTATCGTCGAATGGGGCTCGTCGAAATACGGGCTTCTGTCACGGCTGCCCGCGCCGGAGAAGGTTGTGACCGACGGGTTGATTCCTGCGTCGGAGGCCTGTGAGAAGGCGTATGCTTTGGCGAAGGAAAATGAGGACAAGATGTTTGAGCACCGCAAGAGAGAGCCCATCCGCGGCTCCTATATGCTCAAGGCAGACATCCACGGCGATCCGTTCTATGAGTTTCTGATTAACGAGCACAGCATGGTTCGGATTCGCGCGAAGGACGGCGAGGTGCTCACGGCATTTTTCTGGGACGGAGTATATGTTGACTGAGTCGGTTACGGCGGGAGTCCTTACGGATTCCCGCTTTTTCGTTTCATCCGAAAACCTCTGTTCAACTGCTTTGAAATATGATATGATACGCAAAAGCCCTACGCGAAGCTGCGGAGAGCATGCATGGAAGTAAACGGCAGGAATTCCCGACGGTTTCCTGCCGTATTTTTCGGTTGAGCCGTCCCGGACGAGCCGGCGCGGCAGTCTGTCAAAAGGTTTGCGGGAAATTTGCCGAAATACTTAATTGAAATTTGCCGAAATACTGCGCTTTTTGAGACCGACGCCCTGAAAAACCGTACATAAGGGATGAAAGCGCTTTTCATCCTGCGAAGGGAGTGGACAACATGGACAGAATCATCGAACTGTGCAACGCGCGGAACGAACAGGCAATCCGGGAACTGGAGGAACGGTTCGGACGGCTTTGCTACGGTATCGCTTACCGAATCCTCGGAAATCGCGAGGACGCCGAAGAGTGCGTCAACGATACGCTGCATGGTGTTTGGAATGCCATTCCGCCCGCAACCCCGGAAAATCTCACGGCGTTTGTATGTAAAATCGCCAGAAATCAATCGCTTCGCCGGCTCGAATATCAGACGAGCGCCAAGCGCTCCGCGGAGGCGACGGTGCCGATTGAAGAACTTGCGGAGATTTTGCCGGACGAGCGGTTTGCGCCCGATGCGGAGGACGGTGAGGTGAGCCGGCTGATCGGCGTTTTCCTTCGAAAGCAGAAGGCAGATATTCGAAATGTCTTTCTGCGGAGATACTGGTTCTTCGATTCCGTAGCGGACATTGCCAAACGATATTCCTTCACGGAGAGCAAGGTGAAAAACATGTTGCTTCGAACCCGCAGGAAGCTGAAAGAGTACTTAGTCAAGGAGGGCGTTGAAGTATGAAAACAAATCGGATGACCGAAATTATCGGAGCCATAGATGAGAATCTGATAGCAGAGGCGGCGCAGAGCACACGGAAGCCGCGCAGAAGATTGCGGTATGTCGTCGGCGCTGCCGCGGCCTGCCTGTGTCTGATTGCAGGCGGGGTTGCATGGAAGACGGGTCTTTTTCGTGCAAAACCGCAGAAGCCGGTTACAGATACGGAATTCAGTGTCGATGAGGATATGGATATGGTGTTGGAGCTCTTTGAGGGAGAGTTTGCAGGACGCACCATGCGCTATCAGAAAGTTTCCGTCCGGGCCGCAGTCCGTGAGAAAATCATTGAGGGAGAACTTTCAGACAACCTCGGGGAAAGCGTCGGAAGGACTTCCGATTCGGACGAATGGTTCCGCGTTAAGGAGCGTGAGGATTTGCAATATCTGATTCGCAGCACGGAGAACGAAGGGTACTCCCTCTGGAAGTTCCGTTATACGGATGATTACACATATGCACTTGTTTTCCCGCTTGTGTACAACATTCACTCAGCGGAGGACATTCGTGAGATTGTCGCGAGACCTTCCCTGCGGGACAACACGACGGCGGGGAAAAAGATGCAGGAGGAGGTCGGTGTTCACAGCTTTACCGACCGTGCCGTGATTGCACGATTCTATGAAATCCTCACCGACGAAGCGCTGCAGACCACCGGTTCGCTGCGGTTTGATGCAGGCCCGGAAAGTGTAAGAGCAGAGCGATACTTCGATATTGTCACAGCGGACGGGCGGGTGCTTGATTTCGTCAAATATGACGGGGTAACCGGTGGATTTTTCGAATTCAGCGGAATCACTTTTGTTCCTTCGGCAGCAGAGGATCAGGCATGGCTGGCGCAGCTTTTGTCCATAGCATACAATCCCGATTTGCTGCTTCCGACAGCGACACCGACGCCTCAGCCGTAGCAATGCCTGCGGAGCAAAGGGAAAATACCGGAGTCGGCACAACAATATATGGCACAAGAGTGACTGCAGTCACGGGGAAAACCCCGAAATCGTGACTGCGGTCACTTTTCTTTTTCGGAAAGGTCCGATATGATGGATACAAGTGCGGAAGAATGGATGATTTCCGCGAAGACAGAATGAATATACTACAAGAGTAGAACTATTAAACAAAGGGGATTTTGGATGAAAAGTCAATTGTCGGCAGCGAAATACATCCGAAACAACAAACGAACCGGCTTTGTGCTGATTCTCGCGCTGGGGCTTACATTCATGGCCATGTATGTGATTGCGTACCTTTTGTACACCACATCGGAGAGCACAAAACCGATTTGCTTTGAGCTTCCGCGGAAGATTGTGTGCTGCAGTTTGAGTACGGCAAGCCTCGGCGTGAATTACGACGATTATGAGGATGTCGGGCAATTCGTAAAAGCGCGGGAGAAAGCGCGGACGAATCTGACGGAGAAGCTTTCGTCGGATCCGGATGTGGTTAAGGCATATTACACGCAGGTGCTGTATGCTTCCTACAACGGTGTCGTCGGCGGAATCGGGTATGAGTTTCCGCTGCTCCCTCCGGAGGAGGTGCCCTTCGTCGTAAAGCACCTGGGAGCGGAGCTTGTTGAAGGCCGGATGCCCGAAGGAGAGGGCGAGGTCTTAATCGATGAGCGGGTTATGAAAAACGGAGGCATGAAGCTCGGCGGCTGGTTCCAACAAGCCGGCTACGGCGAAGTGTTTAAGATTGTCGGCGTTCTGCGGTCCGACTGCATGGGCTGCGTGGGAACACCCCGCGGCGGTTACAACAGCGGCGTCGGGTTCGTGGTGCTTTGCAATGACAACAGCAACAACCTTCGGGAGCTGCTTGCGAAGTACGGTGTGACGGTTTCGCAGGACAACGGTGACAACATCTATGATGTCGAAGATTACAGGAATCTCTACGAGGAGGATATCCGAAAGACCATTGACGATGTCATCAATGTGATTCTTCTTACGGTTATGGTATTCTTAAGCATCTCGGTGGTGGTCGCATATGTGTCTTTCATGCGAAACCGCGTGGGCGAATACTGCCTCTATGCATCCATCGGCTATTCCCGCAGCGATATCTACGGAATGATGATGCGGGAAATGCTTGTCATGTTCATCGCAGGTATCCTTTTAGGGGCGGTTACGACGGTTGGTATGGTGGCGCTGCTCAGGGGAATCCTCATTGAACCGAGAGGGCTGTCGGCACAGTGGTTTATGAAGGAGCAGCTGCTTCGAATTCTGGGGTCGTTTGCCTGCATCATCGGTGTTTTGCAGATTCCGATGGCGGTGACGGTGCAGAAGATTAAGACCATCGATCTCATGGAAGACTGATTCGATACGACGGAGGAAAATGAAATGTTTGAAGTGAAGAACATCAGCATGATTTACGATATGAACACCGATGAGAAAATGTATGCGTTGGGGGGCTTTGATTTAACGCTTCCAGACCGCGGTCTTGTGGGAATCATCGGCCCTTCGGGAAGCGGCAAGAGCACGCTCATGTACTGCCTCTCGACCTTGAAGAAGCCCACGGAGGGCAGTGTGCGCTACAACGGCCGCGAGATAACCGACATCTCCGATCGGGAGCGTGAGACGCTGCGGCGGAAGGAGTTCGGATTTGTCTTTCAGAAGCATTATCTGGTGCCTTACATGAGCGCATTGGACAACATTCTCGTGGCGGGCAACGGAAGCGGGAAGGAAGAAACGGAGAAGGCGAAGGACGCCCTGCGGCTTCTGGGACTCAGGGAGAGGGAGTTCGGCAAGCGGCCGGCAAAGCTCTCCGGCGGGCAATGCCAGCGCGTGGCTATCGCGCGCTCCATGATCAACGACCCGAAGGTGCTTTTTGCGGACGAGCCGACGGCGTCGCTGGATCATGAGAATGCATTTAATGTGATGAAAATTCTGAAGAAGTATTCCGAGGACCGGCTCGTTCTGGTGGTGACCCACGATCGTTCCGTCCTGACCGATGTCGATATGCTGGTGGAGATGTGGGACGGAAATATCTCCGGTATCAGCAGCCGCGCATAAGAGACGCATGAAAGGAAGAGTGTCATGAAGCCATTTTCGGCAGGTTACTATATTAAAAACAACAAGGGCCGTTCCGCCATTGTCATCTTCATGATGTTTCTCACGGTCTGCATGCTTTTGGCCGGCAATTATCTGGGGAGTCTGTGGTGGTACTACGAAGAGGCTGAGAAGTTGGATCAACAGATTGTCACGGTGGGGGCAATCACCACCGACACGGACTATGCGGACTGGAAGAGCTTTACGGAAGATCTCAAAAGCGATACGCAGCTGATTGCCTTCGGCCGCACAGGGCGTGCCAACGGCAGCATGCTGGACGCAAATACGACCATCGGTCTCGAGGTCGGAACGGGAAGCTATGTCTTTAATTCCGCGGAGGATCTGCAGCGGGCGTTCAATCTCCTGAAAATCGATTTCGACTGCAGCGGGCTTTCGGATATGGACATGGTCATGAGCGGGAATTTTGCGAAAAATATCTCCTTCAAAATCGGTGATGTCACCCCGGACCGGCAGTTTACACTGCGGGGCACATTTCCCGGGGACAGCTATGTAAGCTTCCGCATCTACACGGAGCCGGAGGAGAATTATTACCGCTATAATCTTATGAGTGAGACGCTCCGCGGGGATGCTTTGCGGGAGCATGTCCGGGAGCTCATCGGGGATCGAAAAATAAACATCGAACGGCAGATGGTTCATCAGGCGTACGAGGAGATGGAGCCGGTCAAGGCGATTTTTTACGCGGGACTCATTATCCTCTCCGTAATTCTGGCGGTGACTTTGAATTCCGTGGTCACCGGACAGTATGTGAAGCGCGAGTATGAGTTCGGCGTGTACCGGGCCCTCGGCATCCCGAAAGGGCGCATCCGCCGGAAGGTTGCTGCGGAGCTGGCGCTTATGGATGTGATTGCGCTGGCTGCGGGAATCGCCGTGATTCTGCTGTTTTCATTTTTGATGAACGAACTGTATTACATTCCGCGCGGAAAATTTCTCCCGTATCGAACGAAGATGGGCGTGGAAGGCTTGGCGCTCTCCAACCTTGTGGTGCTTCTCCCCATGATTTACATGAAGGGGCGGCGGATGAGCAGAATGGATGTGACGGAATTCTGATGCGGTTGTCTTTCGGGCTTTCCGATGCTATAATGGGGATGTTACCATTGGAGGAGGTGCGGGATGCAGACAGCGATTCTTCGGTTGATTGTTGTGCTTGTGAGCGGCTTATTGTCGGCTGTGAGCACACGCTCTGTGCCCGCAGTTCTGGTCGTGACCGGTATCTGCATGGTGCTTGTCACGGCGGAGCATGTATATGACGCGGACGGCGGAGAGGCAGCGGAGCGGAGACTTCCGATGCTTTCGGTGACTCGGCCGCGGGCTTTTGTCCGGGCACTGGTGGGGCTTTCTCTCGCTGGCAGCCCTGCCCGTAGGACCGGTGCTCGGGACAATCGCGGCGATGGCGGTCTATGCGATATGTGCCGCCGCCGGACTTGTTTCCACACGGCTTTCCGGTTTTTCCGGGGCAGCGGAAGCCGTCGGCGCAAGGCATGTTGCGGAGCTTCTGGCCGTGACCTTCCTCGTCGGCATTCTGACCGGCGTTATCCTCTCGATGTTTTCCTTTGCGAAGATGCGTGCGGAAAAGCGCAGGGAGGAACAGAGGCGGCTTCGGGATTCTTTGATCGGCGAGATGCACGAGCGGAAAATAAACCGCGAGCTGGCGCAGCAGTCATTTTCCGCGGAGCGAAACGCAAGACTGCTGGAGCGTGAAAATATAAGCCGCAACATTCACAACAATGTCGGCCATTCCATCACGGCGGCCGTGATGACGCTGGACGCTGCGGATATGCTTTTCGAAACGAAGCCGGAGGAAGCGAGAAAGCGCATGAACGACGCCAACGAGCGAATCCGCGGGAGCCTCGCATCCATTCGAAGCGCGGTTCGGGCGCTGGATGACGAGGGCGGTGAGGTGTCGGTTTCCGACCTGCGGCGATATCTCGACAATGTGGCGGATGGCTTTACAATGGACACGGAGCGGCATGTAAATATGGTCTATGAGATTTCCTCCGGGGACGCGTTGCTTCCGAAGGAACATGCCGAGTTTCTGACGGGCGTTTTGCAGGAGTGCCTCACAAACGGTGTGAAGCACGGCGGGGCGGATTCGTATTTCGTCACGCTCACCTCGGATACGGCGCATGTGCGGCTTGCGGTCTCCGACAACGGGAAGGGAGAGTACTCCGAGGCAAATGCCGACGCCCTGATTGCCCGCGGCTTCGGCCTTCGCAAGATTGCATCGTATGTCAGGCGCTGCGGCGGCCTTGTGTCCTTCCGGAATGACGACGGTTTCCGTACCGTAGTGGAATTGCCGCTTTCGCCGGAGCATGAATAGGCGCGGAAGGCGGTATCGCGGAATCGCAGGCTGGTGCGTCGTCCGAACGGGCGCAGGTGAAGACAGATGGAGGGCATATGTACCGGGTTCTATTGGTGGATGACGAGACGATGCTTTTGGACAGTCTCGAGATTATTTTGTCGATGAACGATATGGAGATTGTCGGCAAGGCGCATGACGGAAACGAGGCCCTGTCGATTTTGTCCGCTGCGGCGGCTGATATTGCCCTCGTGGATCTGAACATGAAGGGGATGGGCGGCATCGAGCTGATCGGGCACTTGCGAAAGCGCTATCCCGGGACAAGAATTCTGGTGCTTACCACATTTTACGACGATGCGAATATCACCGACGCCATCAGCGGCGGTGCGGACGGGTATCTTCTGAAGGACAGCGGCAAGGATGCCATACTCGGAGCAATCCGTCAGATTATGGACGGTGTGAGCGTTCTGGACCCGAAGGTGCTTGCGAGACTCACGGCGCTTGTCGGGCAGGCTCAAGCGCAGCAACCGCAAAATGAACCGGCCGGAGGAGCCGGGGTGTATGCCGGTTTTACGGAGCGGGAACAGGAGATTGCCGCGCTGCTGACGGAGGGGCTTACCAACCGGCAGATTGCGGACCGTTTGTACATTTCCGAGGGCACCGTCAAGAACTATATCTCCGCGATTTACGATAAGACCGGGATTCACGATCGCGTAAAGTTTGTGGTCGCGCTGAAGGGTTGATTTCGGTTTTTTTGGCGCTTCAGCGGGAAAAAGCGGCGCAAAATGAAGAAAAAGCGACATTTTCCGAAAAAAATTCACGAAAATTGACAAAATTTGCGATATACCCTATTAACAAAATAAGTTTCGCGTGGTATAATCTACAACTGTAGATAACTTTTTGCCGCGCGTAATAGAGAGGCCGCTGAATTTCAGCGGCTTATTGTTGTATGAAAACACTATTGTCAATAACTCTCGGCGCGGCGTATCGGACCCGCGATACAGGGGGTTAAATTATAAACCCGAGGGGGATTTCCTTATGCGAGGGAAAGCGAGAAGAGCACTGAGCGTATTCCTGGCTCTTACAATGGTTCTTATGGGAATACCCGGAGGCAGTACTCCGGTAAAGAAGGCAGTCGCGGCGGACGGAGTGACTTATACGGTCGATTCCTCCATGGGGAATGTCGTGGACATTCTTGATGCGTATGCCCTGATTGTGTTCGGAAGAATGCAGGTGGAAGGCCATCAGCATACGAACACGCTGACGAATGAGTTCTACGGATTGGAGGCCGCGGAGAGAGATCGCTTTAAGAACGAGTTCTCCGTGAGATCGTACATAAATACCGCAAAGACTCCTCATCCGAACTACATTCGTCGCTTTGTGAACATGGATAAGGTTCACTCGACAGAACAGGATCAGCGCCTTGCCATTTTCGGTACGGGCAATGAGAAACTGTACATCGGTGAAGGTCACACGGTCGGGCAGCAGGAACATAACCATCAGATGGCAACGACGCTCGACGGTCATATTCTCCGAGGCAGCGATGAGATTGAGCAGGACACTGCAAGCAGGAAATATATCGACCTTGCGAAGCTGCAGAAAAATGTAGGGTACTACAGCGGCCAGCTCGCAGAGATGGAAAACAACGGTAATGTAAGGACGAGATATGTGCTGAATGACAGCTATATCCGCGTGAACGACACTACGGGTCTTGCTGTTGTCAATGTAAGGGCAAATCAATTAACCGCACTCGCCAATACGGATATGAAGGTTTATTTTCCGTCAAACTCGAGCTCCGGGCTTTTGATTAATATCGATATGGCGGGGAGCAGTACCTTCACCCTGAAGCATGACGATATTTATATCGGCAACAGGAAGATCGAGCTTGTTGAGGAAATCTATAACCAGAATGTCAACCGCATCTACTGGAACTTCTATGATTCCTCCAAGACGGACGGCAATTACACCGGCAATATTGTTATTAAAGAGAATTTTGTCGGTACAGTCATTGCGCCCTATGCAAATCTTGAATCCAAGGGTATCAACGGCGATATCGTTGTAAACAATGCGAAGATTACAGGCGAGTCTCATAAGGTGCGCCATATCAACAACCTTCCGGATCCGCAGCCGATTAACACGGCTGATTTCGGCATCATTAAGACCTATGAGGGCGCTGAGCTTGCATCCATGAGCGCTTCGGAGCGGAATACGCTTCTGGGCGGCACGGAATTTACCGTATATAAGCAGGACGGAACCACGGTTGCTGCAGGTCCGAAGAGCCTTTCCTGGAATTCGGGCAGCCGGCGCGCAGAGGTTCTGTTTGAGGACCTTAACTGCGGAGAATCCGGAGACGTTTACTATTTTAAGATTAAGGAAACCAAGGCGCCGGCAGGCTACAAGAAGAACGATGTCACGGTGGACTGCAAGGTTGAACGAGATAAGAAAACCGGTCTGTTGAAGGTGTACTACAAGCGTAGTACGCAGAGCGACAGCGCCTACAGCGAGAATTTCCCGCAGTTTGAGAACATCAAAAAGCAGGAAATCAACCCGACGCTTTCCATTGACGGATGGACCTACGGCGAGGATGCGAACGACCCGGTTCTTTCGAACAATCCCAGCACCGGTGAAGTTACCTATACTTATGAGAAGAAAAACGGCGACGGTTCCTACACGCAGGTAGACGCACCGGTCAATGCAGGCGAGTACCGCGTGACGGCGCATATCGCGGAAACCGATGACTATTGCGAGGGAACGGCGACGGCAACATTTACCGTGGAGAAGGCGCCGAACACGGCGGAAATCACAACCACGGCGAGGGTACAGAGAAATGTCAACGGTACAAGTCACACGCTGGATTTGTCTGCCCTTGTAAGTAATCCTATCGGAACAGTGACCTATTCGTTTGTCGGCAACAGGCGGGATTGTACCCTCTCTTCGGGAGGCATTCTCAAACCCAGCGGACAGACCGGAACCGTCACTATCCGTGTCGATGTTGCGGGTGACGAAAACCACCTTTCGACCACGGAGTTGATTACGGTAACAATTACACGCAACGGAACCTTTGAAACCTCGATCTCTCTGGATGACTGGGCCTACGGCGAGAATCCGAAAAACCCTGTTCTCGGACCGAATGTGAGCGGTGGCCGCACAACCATTGTTTACAAGAAGGCGAGCGATCCGGACAATCGCTATTCGCGGAATATACCAACGGAGCCCGGGGATTATGTTGTGCGGTATACCATCGCCGCAGCGAACGGTTATGAGTCCGTTTCCGCCACGGATGAATTCACTATTCATAAGGCGGAACCGACGGTTATAGTTACCCATGAGAGCTGGACTTACGGCGAAGAACCGGGACAGGGGAGAGTGAGTGTCAACGGATTGGTGCCTCCCGATACGAATTCCATCGAATCTGTTATGTATAAGAGGGCAGAGGATGGGGACGATGCGTACGAAAGTGCCATTCCGTCCGATGCCGGAGAGTATGTATTTCGCGTGATTACGAAGGAGAATGATCACTACAAGAGCGCAACGGCGACGACGACATTTTTCATTTACAAGGCTTCCGTTTCTCCTTCCGTCAGTCAGGATGACTGGACATACGGAGAGGAGGCTCACCCGCCTTTCCTTACCGGCAACGCCGGGAACGGTGAAGTGACTTATACCTATGAAAAGGCAATCGGGAACGGGCAGTACGAACCGGTTGACAAGCCTGTGGATGCAGGCGAATACCGGATGACGGCACATATTGCAGCTACGGACAACTACGAAGCAGGAACCGCTCGGACCGAATTTGAGATTCATAAGGCGGACAATGAGGCGACGGTCGTGGAAACCGCGCAGGTTGTTCGTGACGGTCGCGAGCTGGATCTTTCCGAACTTGTGAACTCCGTTGTCGACGATGAAGAGATTGTTTATGCGATTATCGATGGCGACGGAACCGGCTCCACGCTGGATTCGGCGACCGGCTTGTTCGTTTCCGGTCCCAATACGGGAACCGTAATCGTGGAAGTGACCTTCGGCGGCAACAACAATGTGAATCCGGTTACGAAGACCATTGCGATTACCGTAAACGACAAGAAGAATTTCGACTTTGATGTCGCGCAGGACGGTATTGTCTACGGGGAATCCCTTGCGGATCCCGAGATTACCGGGTTGCCGGAGGATGTCAACGCTGCCGATGCCGTGATTAAGTATCGCGATAAGAACGGTCAGCTTTCAGAAGATAAGCCGACGGAGCCGGGCAACTATACGGTTGTTGTTTCGTTCCCGGAGAACAGCGAGTATAACGAAGCTGTCAGCGAGTGCGATTTTACGATTGACAAGGCCGTGGTTACGCCTTCCGTTTCTCAGAAAGATGCCGTATTCGGCGACGAGATTAAAGATCCGGAACTGAAAAATCATCCGGAAAATGCAGCAATCACAGCTGTTGAATACAAGCGTAAAGGCACGGACGACGACTTTACGACGGAGAAACCGACCGAGGTCGGGGAGTATGTAGTTCGCGTGACCTATGCGGAGACTGAGCATTACAAGGGCGGAACCGCGACGACGGAGTTCGAGATTACGAAAGCTCCGATTACTCCGAGCGTGACGCTCGATGACTGGACCTACGGCGAGTCTGCGAAGATTGCCGTTGTGCAGGGAATTCCGCAGGATGTTGAGTACGGTCCGCTTGAGTACCGCTTAAAGTCCGATGCGGACATTGACGAGAATTACACGACCGAAGTTCCGACGGATGCCGGAGAGTATGTCGTTCGCGTGGTTGTCCCCGAGTCCGAACAGTACCAGGGCGGCGCAGCGAAAGACGAGTTTACGATTAAGAAGGCGAAGAGCGAGGTTCTCCTTGTCGATGACGGGGAGAGCGCCGAGGTGGTGCGCGATCATGAGATTGACATCTCGCAAAATGTCGATTCCGACAGTGTCGACGACGATGTGAAACTGGAATACTCGCTTGCCGAGGAAATCCCCGGAGTTACGATTGATCCGGAGACCGGCGTTGTCACGGTCGGTAACGATGTTCCCGCGAATACGGAGATTACCGTGGTCGTAAAGGCGCTTGATGACCCGAATCACGAGGAATCGGATCCGGTGGAAATCAAGGTGAAGGTAATCGACAAGAAAGAGAACCCGACCGAGGTTTCGGCGGACGATAAGACTTACGACGGAGAGCCGGCGGATGTTACCACCTCGAATGTTCCCGAGGGCGCCGAGACTGCTGTTGAATATCAGAAGAAGAACCCGCAGACCGGTGAGTATGAGAAGCTTCCGGAGGGAACTCAGCCGACAGATGCCGGTGATTATAAGGTAGTTGTTACGGTTTCCGAGACGAAGGAGTTCCGCGGCGCGGAAATCACGAAAGAGTTTACGATTGACAAGGCGGAGGATCCCGCGGAGGTTACGAACGAGGCTTCGCTGACCCGCGATCATTCGATTGATCTGACGACTCTGGTTTCCGAAGCAATCGGCGATGTATCATTCGACGTGCTTGACGGCGCCGGAGAGCTTGCGGATGACGGTAAGACCTACAATGCAGGCAATCAGACGGAAACCGTTCGAATTCGGGTCGTTATCGCGGACTCCGACAATTACAACGGCCGCGAAGAGGTTATTACGCTCACAATCGGCGATAAGAAGACGATTGTCGACCCTGCGGTGGAGATTGAGGGCTGGACCTACGGCGAAGATGCCAACAAGCCTTCGCTTACGGAGGGCAGCAACCCGGGCAACGGTGATGTGACTTATCGCTACAAGAAGGCCGGCGCGGACGACAGCGAGTATACGACGGACCCTCCGAGCGAAGCAGGAGACTACTTCGTTCAGGCGGTAATCGACGAGACAAAGGACTATTGCGGTGCAACGGTTGTCAAGGCGTTCACCATCAAGAAGGCGGAGAACGGACTTACCGTAACGACACCCGAGGAGGAGGTCGTGCGCGGAGGAACGGTTTCGGTAGCCGACAACGTGAAGGACAATGACGGCGCTGTGACATTTTCCGCGGAGACCCCGATTGAGGGTGTTACCGTGGCAGAGGACGGCACCGTGACGGTTTCGTCCGATGTTGCGCCCGGAACGGTGATTACGATTGTTGCGGCAGCTGCCGGTGACGACAACCATTTTGCGTCGAATCCGGAGGAGCCGAAGAAGATTACAATCACGGTGCTCGACAAGGAGCCGAATGAGACGACGGTAAGCATCTTCGACAAGACTTACGACGGTCAGCCGGCAGAGCCTGTGATTACCGGTGTAGCCGACGGCGCAACGCCGGAAGTGAAGTATCAGAAGAAGGACGCGACGGGTGAGTATGTCGACCTTCCGGAAGGCACAACGCCGAAGGATGCGGGAGACTACCGCGTGATTGTCACCGTGCCCGAGACCGACGATGTGTGCGGAACCGAGATTGCGAAGGAATTCACAATCGGACGCGCAAAAGCAACGGTTCGTGCGAAGAACGATTCCGTTCCGTACGGAAGCAACGCTCCCGAGTACGAGACCGAGATTACGGGACTTGTTGACGGCGAGAATCCGCTGTCGTTTACGGTTGCCTGCGAGGACGGCGAGGTTTCGACGCTCGATGTCGGAGAGTATGTAATCAAGCCGACCGGTGATGCAGTTCAGGGCAATTACGAGGTTACCTATGAGCCCGGAACCCTCACGATAACCAAGGCGGAAATCACGCCTTCGGTGACGCAGGAGGGCTGCGAATACGGCGAGACGCTTCCGACTCCGGTTGTCAGCGACAACCCCGGTGACGGCGCGATTGTCAAGAAAGAGTACAAGGTACAGGGTGCCGGAGACGACACCTATACGGAAGAGGTTCCCACCGACGCCGGTAAGTACACGGTTCGTGTGACTGTCGGCGAGACGAAGAATTACAAGAGCGGTACCGCGACGGCAGACTTCGAGATTACGAAGGCCAAGGATCCTGCCGTGATTTCCACTGACGGTAAGGACAACGAGGTAACGGTAAATACACAGCCCGACGACGATCACAAGATTGATCTGAATCAGTTTGTCGAGGGCGCCGAGGGCGATGTCTCCTTTACGATTGACAAGGAGGATTCGACCGCCGGCGGAGCGATGATCGATGAGAAGGGAAATCTTGTTCCGGGAAGCGAAATCGGTGAAGTCACCGTGATCGTGAAGATTGCGGACAGCGAAAACCATAAGGGCAAGGAAGAAAAGATTGTCATCAAGGTTACGCCGAAGAAAGATGTCGAAATCAAGGTTACGCAGGAGGATATCACTTACGGCGATACGCTTCCGAGACCGGAGATTTCCGGCACGCCGGAGGATGTTACCCCGTCCGAAATCGTCATTGAGTATCGCAGGAAGGACGGAACCGAATACACGACGACACAGCCTGCCGACGCCGGCGACTATGTGGTTCGCGTGAAGATTCCGGAGACCTCCGAGCACGCTTCGGCAAGTGCGGAGACGGAGTTCACCATCAAGAAGGCCAACGATCCCGCGGTTATCGATGTGAACGGCGGAACCGTGAAAAATAACACGAGTGCCGATGACGGCAACAGTGTGAATCTGAACGATTTGGTTAAGGATGCCATCGGCGATGTCGCATTTGCCATCGATACGAACGGTTCGACCGCGAAGGATGCGCAGATTGATTCCGACGGTTTCCTGATTCCGGGAAGCCAGACCGGGACGGTGAAGGTGATTGTCACGGTTGCCGACAGCAAGAACCATGTCGGAAAGACGGAGGCGATAACCGTAACCGTGACCGAGAAGGACACGGAGGAGCTTCCTGTCGATCAGAAGGGCTGTACCTACGGCGAAGAACTTCCGGATCCGGAGTTCCCGCAGATTGAGAACAGCAAGGTAACGATCTCCTACAGCGGCACATTGACGGACGGCACGGACTGCATTCTGCCTCCGGGCGAGAAGCCTACAGAGGCCGGAACCTACATCGTGACGGTTGTCTGCGAGACAGCCGATACGGTTTACACCGGCAAGGCGGAGTTCGTAATTGCGAAGGCAGTTCCCGAAATCGGAAAAGTTACGGCGAAAAATGTCCACAATTCGAAGGATCCCGCGAAGGCGGAGATTACACGAAGCAACAAGACGCTGCCCGGCAAGCTGAGCATCACGGAGGTTGAACTCAGCGAGGGCACCGGCACCTACCACTGGACATTTGTTCCGGAGGATACGAACAACTACGAGAGCCTCGAGGGCACCGTTAAGATTACGATGACGGAGCATGACTGGAGCGATTGGGAGATTGTGAAGGAAGCAACCGAGACCGAGGAGGGACTTGCACGCCGCGTCTGCACCATCTGCGGCGAGACCGAGGAGAAGGTTATTCCGAAGCTTAAGAAGAAGACCGATCCCGAGGAAGATCCGAAGGGAGTATATAAGCCCGAGGGATCCGACACGAAGACCTACATCAAGGATTCCGAAGAGCCTGTGACAGTGGTAATCCACAGAGATCAGGACGACGAGAAGACCCCTGAGATGTTCGACGGAGTGACATCCGGCGGCAAGGCACTCACGGAAGGCGAGGATTACAAGGTTGACGCGAAGGGCACGATTACCATTTTACCTAAGTTCCTTGACCTCCTGCCTCCGGGCGAGTACAGCCTTGCGGTACAGTTCAAGGACGGAGACCCGGTGAGAATCACCGTGATTGTCAAGGAGAAGACTTCTCCTGATTCTCCGAAGACGGGTGATGTCCAGATTCTGATCTGGTGGATGGCGTTCCTCTCGGCAGCTACGCTGTTCCTGATTGCGAAAAAGAGGCGCGATGAGGAAGAGGAGCGGGAGCAGGCAACGGTTTAACGACAAAAAGCAATAACAACGGCGGCGGGAGTCAGCGATGGCTTCTGCCGCTTTTCGGCGAAAAAGAGAAAATACGATGCGCGGTTCGCACGACAGACGCGGCCGCGAAGAAAGGACGAAAAATGAGTGCGAAATTTGACAGACTGAAGGAGATTGTACAGCAGCTGAACCGGTACGAGATGTTGAATGAACTGCTGTATTGGGACATGCGGACCATCATGCCGGGGGAGGGCTTTGATGCGCATGCGGATGTGACGGATTATATCAGCACCGAGAGCTTCCGCCTCGGAAATTCCGATGAGCTCTTCGAGCTTCTCCGGGACATTTCGGAGCCCGGGGAGTGGGAGGCTCTCGATGACAACTGGAAATTTATCGTGACGAAGATGCGGGAGGACCAGGAGCGCAGCCGCCGCATTCCGGAGGAAGTGTTCCGGAGAGCCGTGGCGATAACGACCGAGTCGGAGCGCGCCTGGGAGGAGGCGAAGGAGGCCTCGGATTTCTCTGTCTTCGCGCCGCACCTTGAGAAGATGATTGAGGTACAGAAGGAAATCAAATCCTACTCGCATCCCGAGATGGAGATTTACGATGCTCTGCTCGACGATTACGAGAAGGGCATGGATTCGGCGACAATCGACCGGATTTTCTCGGAGCTTCGCGACGGCCTCGTGCCGCTTGTACACAGCATTCTTGCAGTGAAACAGCCGGAGGATCCCCGCTTTTCGCGGCCCTGCGATGTGAATGCGCAGAAGGAAGTGCAGAAGCTGCTGCTGACCTACATCGGCTTTGACTGGAACAAGGGAACGACATCGGAGTCCGTGCATCCGTTTACGCTGACGGTATCCGGAGGAACCGATGTGCGCATTACGAACCATTTTCACGAGACTAACGCCATCGACGGCTTGTTCTCCGCAATCCATGAGGGCGGACATGCAATCTTCGAGCAAAACATCGCCCCCGCGATTGCAAACACCCCTGCGGGCGGGTGCGACTACCTCGGAATTCATGAGAGCCAGTCGAGATTTTTTGAAAACATACTCGGGCGAAACATCAATTTCTGGCGCCCGATTTACCCGGAGGTACAAAAACTTCTCCCGGCGTTCGCGGACATATCCCTCGAGGATTTTGCGCGCGAAATCAACCATGTCCGCGCGGGGATGATTCGGACGATGTCGGACGAGGTCACCTACTGCCTGCATGTCATCCTGCGGTATGAGGTTGAGAAAGCCATTTTCCGTGAGGGCGTTCCGGTGTCGGAGCTGCCGGCGCTGTGGAATCGCAAAATGAAGGAGTACCTCGGCGTTGTGCCGCAAAATGACGCGGAAGGAATCCTGCAGGATATGCATTGGAGCGACGGGTCGTTCGGATATTTCCCGACCTATCTGCTCGGAAGCATCTACGACGGAATGTTCCTCGATGCGATGCAGGCGGACCTCGGCTCCGTCGATACGCTGTTGGCGGAGGGACGCATCGGCGAGATTCGCGCATGGCTCACGGAGAAGATTCACCGCTTCGGAAGTCTGCGCTGTCCGAAGGAGGTTCTTAAGGCCGTGTGCGGCAGGGAGGCGACCGCGGAACCGCTGCTTCGCTATTTCCGCGAAAAATATTCGGAGTTCTACCCGATCGGCTGATAAATCCGAAATGTTTGCCCGACAATTATGAAAAATCCGTGAGTTTTTTTATAAACGCGGGTTTACTTTTGATTTGAAATGCACTATACTCTAACTGCAAGATCTCACAAATACGATCTAGGAGGATAAAGACTATGGCATTCTGTAATCAATGCGGTACAAAGCTTGAAGACGGTGCTGCGTTCTGCCCCGTATGCGGTGCGCCTCAGGCGGCAGCTCCCGTACAGCCGGGTCAGGGACAGCCGAAGCAGGGCTTCGACGTACGCGCAATTATTGACAATACGGCTGATTTTACATCTTCGATGGATCCGGCCGACATTCAGGCTAACAAGGGAATGGCAATCGTTTCGTATATCTGGCTTTTGAGCCTGGTAGCGTATTTTGCGGTTCCGCAGAGCAAGTTTGTGAAGTTCCATGCGAACCAGGGTCTGGTTCTCGCGGTAATCGGTACCATTGCAAGCATCTTCGGCGCTGTGCTTCCGTGGTTCCTCGGCTTCATCTTCTGGATTGCCGGTCTCGCTTGTATTGCCCTCATGGTAATCGGTATTCTGAATGCGAACAACGGCAAGGCGAAGGAGCTTCCTTACATCGGAAAGATCCGTATTCTGAAGCAGTAATTTTAAGATGATTCGTAGGCGGCGGTCCGTAACGGACTGCCGCTTTTTTGTTGTGCGGCGGTATCTTTTCAAAACCGCTTCGATGTGGTATACTGAATTTCAGATTTGTCACTCGGAAAGTGAGGGAGTAAGATGTCGCAAGCGGGAGAAAACAGAGAAGTGAAGAGTCTGGAGCAGTACATGGAGTCGATTTACAATGCGCTGTCGCGTGTGGAGCAGGAAGTAGGCAAAGCCGTGGTCGGCAAGCCGCATGTAATCCGGTCGGTGCTGACGGCGATTCTGGCCGGCGGCCATATTTTGATGGAGGATGTGCCCGGCGTCGGCAAGACGACGCTCGCCGTGGCATTTTCTAAGGTGATGGCGATGGACTATCGCCGTATGCAGTTTACACCCGATGTCATGCCCTCGGATGTGGTCGGGTTTCAGGTGTATCATCGCGAGACGGGGCAGCAGGAGTATGTGCCCGGCTGCGTGATGTGCAACCTTTTCCTCGCCGATGAGATCAACCGAACCTCCTCGAAGACGCAGTCCGCGCTTCTGGAGGTTATGGAGGAGGGAACGGTCACGGTGGACGGTGTCACCCGCCCGGTTCCGGAACCGTTCATTGTCATCGCTACGCAAAATCCGGTCGGAGCAGCGGGAACGCAGATGCTTCCCGATTCGCAGCTCGACCGCTTCATGATTCGCATCAGCATCGGTTATCCCACCGGTGTCGATGAGGTTCGCATGCTGAAGGAGCGTCGCACGAGCAATCCGCTCGACGATGTAAGACCGGTTATGACGGCGCGCGATTTGATGGTGATTCGCCGGCAGGCCGAGAAGGTGCATGTGGATGACCGGATCTATACCTATGTCACCGAGCTTGTGGATGCAACGCGTCATCACGACATGCTCTCGCTTGGAATCAGCCCCCGCGGGTCGCTCGCAATCATCGCCATGGCGAAGGCTAATGCGATGCTTTCGCGCAGGAACTATGTGATTCCGGAGGATGTTGAGAATGTCTTTACGGTCACCGGCGCGCATCGTCTGGTATTGACGCCTTTGGCCAGAATGAATCATCTCACCACGACGGCCGTTGCGGCGCAGGTTCTCTCGAGCGTTGTTCCGCCGAGGATTTTTGCGTAAACGCGGAAGGCCGGACGGCAGCAGGAAGTGTGACGGGGGAACAGGATGATCTGGAACTGGATTTGTTATTTGCTTGTGATGGGAGCAATCGGCTTCTCGACGGTTATGTTCGCGGAGCGATTTTTCGTCATCATTTTTGTACTTGGACTGGCTCTGCCTGTGGCCGGTCTGGTTTGTATGCTTCTCATGCGAAGAAAAATACTGGCCTCGCTGCATGCGGATGAAACGAATGTGCAAAGCGGGGCTGTTTTTGCGTTCCATATCTCCGTCACCAACTACAGCATTTTGCCCTGTGCGTGCGTGTACACCGAGATTGCCATTCAGGATATTCTCGGGGATGTGACCGAGGACATCGTGGGAATGACGGCGGTCGCCGGCAAATCGGTATCCCGGATGCCGCTCACGGTTTCCTCTCTGCACTGCGGCCGTGTCGGGCTGACGATTCGCAAGGTTGTCGCCTCAGTGCCGTTCGGCTTTTTCCGCGTGAAGGTTCGCGTGGAATCCCCGACGGCGGAATTTCTCATTTATCCGCCGGTTGTCGACGCCGGACTCACGCTGGTTCGCCCCAATCCCTATGCCTATATTGCGGAGGAAGAATACTCCAAGACGCGCCCCGGCGATGACCCGTCGGAGCTGTTCGGCGTGCGCGAATACCGCCCGGGTGACCGCCCGAACCGGATTCACTGGGGTCTGACGGCGGCGCGCGACGAGACGATGGTGAAGGAACTCGGGCTTCCGATTGACACTTCGGTGCTTTTGCTTACAGATATATGCACGCTGCCCGCGGGGGAGGCGGCTAAGCAGTACGATGCGCTGATGACGACCGTCGCCTCGGTTGCGCGGAGACTGCTTCGGGATCACCAGATTTTCTATGTCGGATGGATGACCGAACCCGACAAAGCGTGGCATATGCGGGTGGCCGAAGAGGAGGAGTGGGACGCCGTGCTCATCCAGCTGTTCGGAATCCGCCCTTACGAGGGGACATCCGTGGTGCAGGCGTACGGAGGATGCTTTGCCGACGAGCGGTATCGGAACATTTTGCTTGTTACCAACCGCTTTACGAAGGAAGCGGCGGACGGAATTGCCGCGATGCGCGCAGATGCCAATGTGACGGTCTTCGGTATCGGAGAGAACACCACACGGCCGGAAAATCTGTCGCCGGGTGATCGCTTTGTCCCGGTGCGGCCGAAACATCTGTCGGAGGATCTCGGAATCGCCGCTGACAGTACCTTTGAAACGGAGTATGTCGGGTAAAACAACCGACGCAAAATACAGCGGGAAATCCTGCGGAAAGGAGGAAGTGAGATGGTCAGAGCGAAGAAGACAATTGCATCGGTATTGTGCAATACCGGGATTCGTGTTACGGCAGCATGGCTCGGCTGTTTTCTTCCTCCGCTGATTCTGTGCGAGGCAAGCGGTCTTGATTTTCCGAAGCAGCTGACGGCTGCGGCGCTGGTGGTTTGCCTTGTTATCGTTTTGATGCTTGACCTTACAAAGGGCAGGGCGCTTCGCATCTTCATCCGCCTTAGCCCGCTCCTTTTCACGGCGGTCATATGTCTTGTGCTGCGGGAATCCTGGCTCGCGGGAATGCGGGGCTTTCTCACCGAATTGTACGACAGGATGAACCGGTATTTCGGGTGGAGTCTGGAGATATCGGGAGAGGCTTCCGCGGAGGAAGCCGCGCTGGCGTTGTTCTGGATGCCGTGTGTCGCGCTGTTGATGGAGCTTTCCATGCTGGCCGCGGAGGGCTTGGCTCCGATTGCCTGGATTAATCTCTCGGTGGTTTTTCCGGCGATTTGCGTTGCGACAAACATTTTCCCCGGGGCGGGTTACCTCTGCGCCTATGTATGTCTGTGTCTGTATTTCGTCATGGCGAAGGATTCCTTCACGCTGCCGCTGCGTTCCGGCACGCGACTCCGGCTTTTGTTTGCGGGAGTGCTTGCGGCACTCGGACTTGCGGCATGTCTGCTGATTTCCCGCGATGTCTATGAAAAGCGGCTGGTGAACCATCCGGTGAGAATTACGCTTCGCGAAAAAATCTGGGAGGTTATGCCGTCCCTCTTCGGAAAAGCAAAAAACACGCAGAACTACAGGGGCGGTATGAGCGGCGGAGTGATTCCCCGGTCCGGTTCGGTTCGGGATAATAAAAGCACCGTTATGAAGGTTACGCTCCCGAAGGAGGCCGGAGAGGTTCACCTTCGCGGCGCCGCCTACGGCGACTATGACGGAACCAACTGGAAGGCTGCCAACAAGCATCCGTTCCTGCTTGAGGATATCATTCACAATTACGCAACGACGCCGATCACCCAGATCCCCGTTCGCGATCTGGCGGCGTTTCTGTACCAGACGGCCCAGAACAACGAAAATTCCGACCGGGGTCGCTTTACGATTTTGCAGTCCACGATGAAGATTGAACTGCAGGAGGACCTTGGGCCGTACCTCTTTGTTCCGTATGACACCGCGGGGGCAGTCGATGCGAACAGCGGAAAGCGCTTCTCAACATATAATGCGGAAGGCATCCTGATGCCGGGCGACGAGGGGGCCGCGGAATACGAATGCGACTATTATTACAACACCTATCAGCTGCCGGGCTACATGGCCTACCAGTATGATGTTTCGCACACACCGAGGCGCGGCAGCAGCGCTTACGATCTGATGCTTAAGAAGTACGAAGACTATGTGTATGCGAGTTATCTGGATATTCCGAAGCGATGCGAGGGCGTTTATGACCTGGCGCCGCTTCCGGAGGGCGCACCGCTGTTTGATGCGATTGACGCTGTCCGAAACATGCTCTCCGACAACTATCGCTATACGAAGTCCCCGAAGGCCGTGCCGGAAGACAGCGACTTCATCATGTACTTCCTGACCGAAAGCAAGGAAGGTTACTGCATGCATTACGCAAGCGCGGCAGTCATGCTGTTCCGCGCGATGGGTATTCCCGCCCGGTTCGTCGAGGGCTATATTATCCGCGAGGAGGATTATCAGGACGCGGAAAATGCAGGATCCGACCGGATAACGATGCGCCAGTCAGTCACACAGGATGAATATGTTCCGTTCGTCACGGTCAATGTGACCGACAGCGCGGCGCATGCCTGGGTCGAGGTCTACATCAGTGGGTACGGCTGGTTTCCCGTGGAAGTCACATTCGGAGGAACGGGACATCTTGCCGATAGAGCGAAAATGGTCGGGGAGATTTCGCTCCCCGCGCCGTCGGACAAGCCGACGCCGACCCCGACGCCTACCCCGAAGCTTCCGTCGGTTTTGACGCCGACGCCCATGGCGGGGACTCCGACAGTTACGCCGAAAATCACAAGCAGTATCACACCGGCGGTGAGCCCGACACCGAAGCTTTCGCATGGAATCAGTCCTACCCCCGGGGGGAACGGGCCGTCCGGGCCGGGCGGAGGAAAGAATGCCGGAGAGAAGACCGGCAGCGGCGCCCTGCTTGTCATTTTACGCGTCATGCTTGTGCTTGCCGGTGTTGTCTCACTGGCTTTCATCCGAAGATCCTATGCCCGCACGAAGAGAAGACACCGCATGTTCGGAACGACACCGCGCCATGCGATAGCGGCAATCTGTTGTGACATCGGACAGTTGTTCCGGCTGAACGGAGTGGCGCACAACGGGACGGAGACGGAGCGGGCATACTGCATGCGGGCTGCTGAAAAGCTCGGATTCCGGGAGGAGCTGGCATGGCTCTATGAGACCGGAAACCGCGCGGCCTTCAGCGGTGACACGATTACCAAGAGCGATCGGAAGCGCGCGATAATGCTGTATCGGAGGCTTCGGTCGAGAACCTTGAAGAAGCAATCCGCGGCAACGCGGTTGGCATGGATTTTCCTGCGCGGAATCTAAGGTTTCGCGCAGGAAATTTCTTCTTGACTTTAGGTCGGGGATTGTGCTATAGTAGTGAGGCTATGGAAGAGGTCTTTTTTTTATGCCTAAATTTATACGGAGGTGAGAGTTATGCGAGTGAAGATTACATTGGCGTGCACCGAGTGCAAGCAGCGTAATTACAACACGACCAAGGAAAAGAAAAACCATCCGGATAGGATGGAGACCCAGAAGTATTGCAGATTCTGCAAGAAGCACACGTTACACAAGGAGACCAAGTAAGATTCTTGGAGAAAGGATGAGTCATGAGCGAGACTAACACGACTGCGAAGACGAGTCATTGGAAGAATCTGAAAGCGGAGTGGAAGAAAATCATTTGGCCGAGCCGTGACACTTTGGTGAAAGAGTCCGCAGCTGTAGTCGTTATTACCGTAATCCTCGGAGTAGTAATCAAGTTGATTGATTTCGGTTTGGACAAGCTGCTTGGTTTAATTCTCTAAGGTAAGGTGACGATATGGCAGAGGCACAATGGTACGTTGTACATACCTATTCCGGGTATGAGAACAATGTCAAGATCAACTTGGAAAAGACAATCGAGAACCGCAAGCTTCAGGACGTGATCTTGGATGTTCGCGTTCCGATGCAGGACACATTGGAGCTCAAGAACGGCACCCGCGTTCTTAAGAAGAAGATGATGTTCCCGGGTTATGTGCTTGTCAACATGGTAATGAACGACAACACATGGTATGTGGTTCGCAACACGCGTGGCGTGACCGGATTTGTCGGACCCGGATCCAAGCCCGTTCCGTTGACGGAGACGGAGATCGAAAATATGGGACTGCTCTCGGACGGTACCGAGGTTATTCCCGAGTTTGTTGAGGGTGAGACGGTTATCATTCAGAGCGGTAACTGGAGAAACACCCCGGGTGAGATCAAGGCAATCAACAACAGCAAGCGCACCATCATGGTTGAGGTGACCATGTTCGGCCGTGCGACGATTGTTGAAGTAAGCTTTGACGATGTTATTATTCAAAAGTAAACGATTGTCCGTTTAGGCAGCGGACAATGGTACCGGGAGCGGTTGCTCTCCGGTGCGTGGGAGGAATCTTCCGATAACACCACATTTTAGGAGGTATGCTAACATGGCAAAAAAAGTTACAGGTTACATCAAGTTACAGATTCCGGCTGCTAAGGCAACCCCGGCTCCTCCGGTAGGTCCTGCACTTGGTCAGCACGGCGTCAACATCGTGCAGTTCACGAAGGAGTTCAATGCCAGAACCGCAGGTCAGGAGGGAATGATCATTCCCGTAGTGATTACGGTTTACCAGGACAAGAGCTTCAGCTTCATCACCAAGACTCCTCCGGCTCCGGTTCTTCTTAAGAAGGCCTGCAAGATTGAGACGGCTTCCGGAACCCCGAACAAGGTTAAGGTTGCTTCAATCAAGAGATCCGAGGTCGCTAAGATTGCCGAGCTGAAGATGCCCGATTTGAACGCAGGTTCCCTTGAGGCAGCTACCAGCATGATCGCCGGTACCGCACGCAGCATGGGTATCACCGTTGTTGATGACTGAGTAAGGAATTAGAAGAGTGGGAGGGATCATCTCCCGACATTACCACTAGGAGGTTTGAATTATGAAACATGGAAAGAAATACATGGACGCTGCCAAGAACATCGACAGAACCGTACAGTATGATACCGCTACCGCTGTTGATCTTGTAAAGAAGTCCGCTACCGCGAAGTTCGATGAGACGGTAGAAGCTCACATTCGTCTCGGTGTTGACGGCCGTCACGCTGACCAGCAGGTCCGCGGCGCTGTCGTTCTTCCTCACGGAACCGGCAAGACCGTTCGCGTACTCGTGTTCGCGAAGGGACCGAAGATTGATGAGGCACTTGCAGCCGGCGCTGATTACGCAGGCGGTGAGGAGCTCGTTCCGAGAATTCAGAAGGACGGCTGGTTTGAGTTTGACGTAGTTGTTGCAACCCCTGACATGATGGGCGTTGTCGGCAAACTGGGTCGCGTACTCGGACCGAAGGGCTTGATGCCGAACCCGAAGGCAGGCACCGTTACCATGGATGTAACCAAGGCTGTTAACGATATCAAAGCCGGTAAAGTAGAGTATCGTCTTGATAAGACGAACATCATCCACGTTCCGGTTGGTAAGGCTTCCTTCACTGCCGAGCAGCTGAAGGACAATTTTGAGACTCTCATGGGTGCGATCGTTAAGGCAAAGCCGGCTACCGCAAAGGGCCAGTACCTTAGAAGCGTTACCCTGAGCTCCACAATGGGCCCCGGCGTGAAGCTGAACCCTGTTCAGTTCGGCTGATGCCGCAATCACCTCAACTCCATAGCACAAGTAAAGGACTGCCGTTAATAGCGGTTGTCAGGATGGCGCGGCGGGGCGGCAGCCCGGTACGGTGCTGTGCCGGGGAATCCTTCCGTCGGCGATATCGCGCACATATCGGTGAATACGGAAAAGTTTCTTGCAAATAATGCTTGACAAGGCGCGGGAGGTGTGGTATAAATATGGTCGACTGCCGAAGACAGCAGGTACCCGCAAGGGTGTAAGAAGGATTTCAATCCGACGCCTGCCGAGGATATGTCAGCTCATTTGATTAGATATCATGTGCTGGGATTTCGTTTCGGAATCGCAGCATTTTTTATTTTCAAGTGCGCAGGCACATCGGCGTTACACTACAAAGGAGGTAATTCACATGGCAAAGGTTGAGTTGAAGCAGCCGATTCTCGACGAGATCGCTAAGAATGTGGAGGCCGCTAAGGCTGTCGTTTTAGTTGATTATCGTGGATTGACGGTAGAGCAGGATACCAAACTTCGCAAGTCCCTTCGTGAGAACGGCGTTGTGTACAAGGTGTACAAGAACACGTATCTCAAGAGAGTCTTCGCCGGCACTGTGTTCGAGGAGCTTTCCAAGCACCTTGACGGCCCTACGGCTGTAGCATTCGGCGTAGAAGATGCAACCGCTCCCGCGCGCCTTCTTGCTGACGCAATGAAGACCGCTGACAAGCTCGAGTTCAAGGGCGGAGTTGTTGAGGGAACTTACTATGATGCCGAAGGATGCAAGGTTGTTGCGACCATTCCTTCGAGAGAGGTTCTTATTTCCAAGCTCCTCGGAAGCATCAAGTCCCCGCTTTCGAACATCGCGAGAATTCTCTCGCAGATTGCGGAAAAGAAGGGCGAAGTTGCCTGAGACACCCGCACGAAACCGCCGCATAGCGGCATGACGGACGAAGTCGTCCGAGGGCAGTAATCGCCCGCACACATTTTCAATGGAGGTTATTACCATGACTAATCAGGAATTTATCGATGCAATCAAGGCTATGAGCGTACTTGAGCTGAACGATCTCGTAAAGGCTTGCGAGGAGGAGTTCGGTGTAAGCGCTGCAGCAGGTGTTGTTGTAGCAGCAGCAGGCGCAGGTGCAGCAGCTGCAGCTGAGGAAGAGAAGACCGAGTTCAATGTAGAGTTGACCGAGGTTGGTGAGAACACCTTGTAGACGGCGCTCCTAAGATGATCAAGGAGAACGCAAGCAAGGAAGAGGCTGAGGACATCAAGAAGAAGGTTGAGGCTGAGGGCGCTAAGGTTACTTTGAAGTAACTCTTTCCAGGGCATCATCAAATTGATCCAAAGGGCCAACAGGCGGAATGTCTGTTGGCCTTTTAGTGTTGCAAGGATTCGGAATGTCAGGAAACAGGTTTTGAACATCATAGTTCACTAAAAAAGTAGGTTCAGTGGAAGAGGCTGAGATAGAAGAATAGAGTGAGTATATTCATTTGCGGGCTAATGTGAGTACGTCGCCAAAGAAAACACTCCCCGCTAATTGTTTCGGAGAGTGTTGAAAGAGTTTTATGTTAATCGTCGCCGCCTTCGGCCTCAACCTCAGCATCAATCTGATTCTGAATTTCTTCGTCAATCTCTTGATAAGAATTAAGCAGATTGGAAATGAATTCGCGGTTTGTCAGATCTCCGTCCTCATAGATTTCTACGGTGGCTCCTGCTTTTACAAGTTCATCAAAGCAGCGACGTACTTTACGAACACCAGAGTCGTTGGTGTAATCGCAATCAAATACAAAAGTTTTGTTTTCTAAAGCGGATTTAATCTCGGCCATAGAAATGGGGTTGTATTTACGGATGATTGATATACATTTTGCAACCGAATCGGCAGATTTAATGACTAATCCGATTCTGTCTTCAGGATAACTATTCATTATGGTACCTCCTAAAACTCTTTAATCATTTTGATGGGAACACCCGGAAGGCTTCTCTTAGTATTGCCACCGTGCCATCCATGTACGTGTTCATAAAATGTGGCGGGGTATATTAATTCTTTGCGGTTTGCCAAATGAGGGTATTTCGCCACGCTGTATGTGTGATGACTGGAAATAGTTTTGCCTTTATACTTTGGTTGCTTTCCGGATAGTATCGCTTGGCGTTGTTCAGCACTCCAGTTACGGGTAGTCGGAAGGTTTTGTTTAATGCGCTTACGCTCGTTTTTCCAGAACTGTGTAATAGCTTCTTTACGACGAGCTGATAGACGACGTTGCCATTCCTTGTGTTTATATTCTGCTTTTGTAAGGGTGCGATTGGCTTCCTTCTCACGGAGGGATTTGAGCTTTTTTGAACTCATTTGTTTGTACTTCGTAGGATGCTCTCGTAAGTCAATCCCTTTCGGAGTAATTATAACACTTTTGTAATCCTTTTGGGAAAGGATTTTAAAAGTGCTATTGCTTCCTGCAGTTCCGATAAAATGGCCGCTACTCGGCTTTGACATATTAGTCTCCTTTCTTCGAATGGTAGGCAAGGTTTGTTTCACTTGGGAAAGCGACAATACGGATGCCTATCTCTTCGAGTTTCTTAAAACAATCGTAATTGCCAGAGCCATAGATTATTATGGTATGCGGGTTGAGGTATTCCACCATTTTGAACAGACCGATTTCAAAGTCAGAGCGATTCTCCAACTTTCGTATTCCACTTGCGACGGTTCCAATCGCTACCATGCTGTTATATGGAATACCGTCAAAGCAATAACTCCACATTTCCTCAGTTCCCCAGCGGACATTGTTAATGACTTCAATTCCTTCTGACGTTAACCAATAACCAAATTGACGCATTCGAAGAGTGTTATACCGTTTTAGCCCATCCGGAAAATCAGCGTTGGTAGAGAAGTCCGGAGTTATGGCACCTGAAAAATGACGGATGATTTCCAAGGCGTTCATAGGCTTTGCCCAGATTCCGCTTTGAGGACCATCAAACTTTTGATCATCAGTGAAAAAATGTACAAAGGCGTCCACGTGAAAATTTGGATTGATCTCGATTGTATTTCTGAAAACATGCTTGGCCTCCGGGAAAGAGATTAAGCGCTTTGGAACATCTTTTGCTGTGCATGGACAAATAGGTAAATCGGATTCCAAAGTATAAACTGCACCCTTTAGCATGAAGGCATTCCACATGTCTTGACATCCTTTTCGGATATCGCTATTCTGTTTAGTGATCATATTCGCTTTCCTTTCTGAAAAAATATTGACGAAACGGTTTTCCGTTGTCTGGTCTTACAATAATTGAGATAAGGTCGCGGTCAATGGGCGGAAAGTGGCTATAATATGGGATAAGGTGGAATAGCGTTACTAATTCGGGAGGAAACGATGGACAAATCTCAAGAACCGTACCTTTGCATGGCAATTCTGTATGATTTGTTATTAGAGACAAGAAAACCGCGGAAGCGAGTTAGAAACCATGATGGCGTTGGAGGTTATAAGGATAATCTTTCTGACATGGATGTTTTTTGCGGTTTCTCAAGAATGATAACTGGAGAACCTATAGAAGAGTCGAGAGGCGATTCTTTGAGAAGAACGGTATCCGACTTTAAATGCTGCAGAGCAAGAAAAAGCATTTATATCCCGTTTGGAGATTCATCGGCAATCGCTGCTTTTCATAAGGAGTTGATTGGGAATAAAGAAAAAGTGTACCGGCGGGTTATAGAGTTCAAAAATACGTATTTGAATGAGGCGAAGTGCATATGGTTGATATCTGCGTTGATTGAAGTGATACATGATGACGCAGGGATTAAGCGCGACGAGCATTTCGAAGTGAGTCAGGGTATCCGTGTTAAGGCACAGGACATTGTAAAAGCGACACACATTTCTTTTCCGGTTTTCTTGACGGACGTGCTACGATACACTTTGGAAAAAAGGTCGGATTCAGCGCTCGGAGAAAATACATTTCATCAGTGGTATACGAAAGAAGGCCCAAGAGGCGAGTGGAAGTTTGTAAGTAAGATAGGCTGTGAGGATAAGAATAGAGATGTAACATTTGATATTCCGAATGGGCCTTCAACGAAAGAAAGCGATGCGGAAAATTTCCAAGAAAAGGAAAATATCAACGCAGTCGAGGGGTCAATAATAGTGAATTCGGCTGATGGAGGGAAAACTATTGCGCGAGAGTCCGAGATGGAATCTGCGGTGGCGGTGGAACAAGTTTCGGAAGAAGAAGTTCTTGAAGCACGAAAGTTCTGCAAAGAGTATGAGAAAACCATAGGCTTACTTCCACTTTGTCAGATAGCTTTTTATGTAGATCCTATTCACAACAATGTCCGTAAGATGTATTCGGAGTTTTCTCTGTGTAAAAAGTCAGTCCGAAAAGAAATCCTTCGGTTGAAGAGTATCCCGGAGATTCCGGAATCGGGTCCTTGGCTTAGAGAATGTTTCGAAAATTACGAAAGAGAGATAAAAGAGAAAGGCCTTACAGAAAGAGACTACTTCTATGATGGGGCTAAATACTTTCGAAGAGCATATGAATTATACTCTGAAGAGCCGGTGGATTTGGAAAATAATCCTCCCATCTTTGATCGCTTGATTGAGTTAAATCCGACATTCTTTGGGTTTAAGAGCATACCCAAAGACAAATGTTCAATGTCAGATTATATTCGCGACTACATGTGGGAAAAGGAAGACCATCCCGAGCGAATAATAACGCCGCCGCTTGACTACTTATGGAATGATTTGGGGTTGTGTGCCGCTCAAGATGAGTCAATTGTAACTGAATGGATTTGTCGATTCGTTATTACAAGTTCGTACTGGCTTGATAAAAAGAAATTTGCGATAGATGAGAGATGGGATCATGTGGAAATCGAAGATTATATGATAAAAACGCAGGAAGATTTATACTTTTACGCATTGCTCCGGCTCTATGAAGTATATATGGTAGAAAGAACCGATACGAAGATAATTTAGAAAACAAGGTCTGACATTTCTTTGTTAACAGGGGAAAACTCACTATCTCATCAATACAGTATTTTGAGTGTAGTTATGAACTATTGCAGCTTTCTCAGTTAAGTGCTTATCAGATTAGACAAAGACACAATACACAAGCATAAAGAAGGGCCTGCGGGAAATCCGCAGGCCCTTCTTAACGTCATCCTTCGATGAGTATCTGTTTCTTTTCGGGAAGTTTCTCTTTGTCCTTCTTAGGAAGGGTGAGATTCAAAACACCGTGCTTGAAGCTTGCCTTAATATCTTCCTCGGTGATGTTCTCGCCGACATAGAAGCTTCTCTGCATTGATCCGGAATAACGCTCCTGTCTGATAAGTTTACCCTTCTTATCCTTTTCGTCCTTATCCAGACCCTTGTTTGCGCTGATAATGAGATATCCATTGTTCAGCTCCAGACCAATCTCTTCTTTCTTGAAGCCGGGCAGGTCGATATCTACTTCGTAGTGATCGTCATGCTCGTGAACATCGGTCTTCATCATCCTGTCGGCATGTCTGCCGTACAGCTTTCTTTCGGTTCTGTCCAGATCTCTGAAATCCGGGAATGCGAACCAGTCGTCAAATAAATCTTCTCCAAAAATACTAGGTCTTAACATAATGCCTACCTCCTTTTCACTCAATGCTGTTAATAGCTACTGAGCAAGGGGAAGGAGGGATTAGATCATTGGAACATACCGTTCTTTTGGTCTTCTCTGTTCCTCTGTTCGATTATGTTATAGCACTTAAATTAGCACTCGTCAAGTGGGAGTGCTAACAATATTTGTGAAATATTTGTGAACTGTCTATGCCGCGTGAGCAGAATGCACAGATACATGGCTATAGGAAAATCATAAAACGGGGGAGGACAATTCTGAAATTATAGCGGGAAAGCCACTGCATCTTTGTACAGTTTCTGAAGCGTTTGTATAAATGCGGCAAGGCTCTCGCGTCTATCCGTCGTGTGGGTGCAGAGGACGCAGTGAAAACATTTCTCACTGTCATATGGAATCCAGGCAAACTGTCCGCTGTGGTCGTTTAAGAATCCGGGAGCAAGACAGATGCCTTTGCCGGATGCGACATTTACAAGAGTAGAGTCGTGGTCGGGGCTATTGAAGTATTCCACCCTGCCGGACGCGATGACTCGCTGCTGGACGGCACGCAGGGCGGCCGGAGAGCCGCCGCCGACCATGAGAGTCCTGCCGTAGAGGTCTTCCTCAACGATGAGGTTTTTGGCGGCCAAAGGATCATCCTTCACGGTGATGAGATAGACATGGGATTCGAAGAGCCTGTGAACGTTGATCCCCGGGATGTGCTTCGTCTGCTCAAGCAAGGCAAAGAGAATATCGGATTCGTCTTTGAGGAAGGATTCGATGCCGTTATCATACTGAAACAAAGGAGTAACCTGAACACCGGGTTGCTCCTTTTCAAATATGCGGATGGCTTCCGGAAGAAAATAAAGCGCCTCACGAACCATCATGCTGACGGTGATGTTGTCGGTATACCGTGCGCTGAAATTCTGCCCCTGTTCAATGGCCCGCTTCAGTTCCTCGCGCATGCCGGTCAGGTATGATACAAATTGCTGTCCTGCAGGAGTGAGTTCGGCGCCCTTGCCGTTCCGCTCAAAGATCCGAAAACCGATCTCTTCCTCGAGAAGTCGGATCTGGTAGGAAAAAGTCGGCTGGCTCACGAATGCATTTTCCGCAGCCCGGCTGAAATTCCGGGTTCTGGCGAGTTCTATGCAGTAATCAATTTGCTTTGTTGTCATAAGAGATCTGTCCTCCCTCCGGAAAATGCTATTTAAATATTTAATCAATTATACAACATTTGAATTGGAAATTTCAAGCTTTCCGTGAGATAATTCAGTTGAACGAAAGAGGTCGTCAGGGTGACCGTGATGAAAGCTGAGACAGTGAGAAGAACACAGGACAAGGAGCGTGATCGTATGGTAAAGACACTGATTGCTTTTTTTTCAAGAGCAGATGAGAACTATTTTGCGGGAGCAATGCGGTATGTAAAGGTCGGCAATACGGAGGTTGTAGCCGGCATCATAAAAGATTTGATTGATGCGGATTCCTTTAAGATTGAGATGAAGGATCCCTATTCGCCGGTTTACATGACCTGTATCGACGAGGCGAAGAAGGATAGGCAAAGCGGCGCGAGACCGGAGCTTGCGTGCTATCTTGACAGCATCGAAGCGTATGACATCATCATTCTTGGCTACCCGAACTACTGGGGAACGTTTCCGATGGCGGTTGCAACTTTCCTGGAAAGATATGATTTCACCGGAAAGACGATCCTCCCCCTTTGCACCAATGAGGGAAGCGGAATGGGGACGAGTGAGAGCGACATAAAGAAATGTGCCAAAGGAGCAACAGTAAAGAGAGGCCTTGCGATTACGGGCTCTAAAGCGGCTGGTTCCAAGGATGCGGTAAAGAAATGGCTTGAAGCAAACGGCGCTGCTTTTTCCACAACTAACCTATTGACTTAGTAGGTATATGCGGTTATCATGCAATTGAGAGTGTTAATTCCATTTCGGAGGGAGTGAAGTTTATGGCAATACGATTCGGTACTGATGACTTTGACAGAGAAGTTCTCGAAAGTGAGATTCCGGTGCTGGTTGATTTCTATGCGGATTGGTGCGGACCCTGTAAAGCTATGGCACCGGTTATTGATAAGCTGTCTGCAGAGTTTGAGGGAAAGGTTAAAGTTGGGAAATTCAATGTGGAGGATGATCTTGGAATTGCGCGTGAATACGGCGTTTCGAGCATCCCGAACCTGAAATTCTTTAAAAACGGCGAGGTCGTGGATACTGTTATCGGCAGAATCACAGAGGAAGATCTTCGCGAGAAGCTGGCGGGGCTGCTGATTGCAGAGGAAAGGAAATAACGATGATTTCACGAGAGGAAGCATTTGTATTGCTGAAAAAATACAATAAGGATCCGTTTCATATTCAGCACGCGCTGACGGTTGAGGCAGTGATGAAGTGGTATGCGCGGGAGCTCGGATACGAAGCCGAAGAGGACTATTGGGGTATTGTAGGACTTCTTCATGACATCGATTTTGAACTGTATCCTGAGGAGCATTGCCTGAAAGCCCCGGAACTCCTGCGGGACGGAGGCGTCAGCGAGGATATTATCCATGCGGTATGTTCCCACGGGTATGGGATTACGGTCGGTTGCGGTGCAACCATCGATGTGGAGCCGACACGGGAGATGGAGAAGGTTTTATTTGCCGCGGATGAACTGACCGGATTGATTTGGGCTACGGCGCTGATGAGACCTTCGAAAAGCACGAAGGACATGGAAATGAAGTCTCTTAAGAAGAAGTACAAGAGCAAAGGATTTGCCGCCGGATGCAGCAGAGAAGTGATTGAGCGCGGGGCGGAGCAGCTGGGATGGGAACTGGACAAGCTCCTGGAGATGACGCTTCGTGCCATGGCGGAAAATGAGGATGCAATCAACGCCGGGATGGCGGCGGAGCAGTGACCGGCCGGAAAGAAGGTTCGTATGAAATCCATTCTGATTAAGGACACCACTAAAGCAGAGCGGGAGCAGATTATCCGTGAATCCATGGATTGCGGAGGCGGCTGCGAGAATTGCTCCTCCTGTTGGATCGGGGGCGGTTCCCCCTGGGAGATGTATCAAGATTATATCGACGGGAAGAAAGAAATCGCGGAGATTAACCGGGAGTATAACGCAAGATTTGTCCGCGGATAAAATAGGAACGGGAGGTGGCACTATGCCGCATGTAGAGATCAAATGCTATCCGGGAAGAACGGAGGAGCAGAAGAAGGCGTGCGCAACGAAGATTGCGGAGGACATCGCGCAGACCCTCGGGTGCGGGCTTGAGAGCGTTTCCGTAGCAATCAAGGAAGTGCAGCAGGCAGACTGGAAGAAGGATGTCTGGGAAGCACAGATTGTCGCGGACAAGGAGCTCCTTTATAAGGAGCCGGGCTATACCTGCGAGTGACGGAAGCTACAGTTGCAGTTCTGTAAAAAACGAAATAGGAAATGAAGTGAGAGCTGATCTGAGTTGGTTGGCTCTTTTCATTTGTCCAAAAACATCTTGACACGATGTCAGAATTCGTTTATAATTCAAATTGACACGATGTCAGAATAAAATATATGGAGGAAGGAAATGCCTAAAGGATCACCGGAAAGAACGGCAGCAAGGAAAGAAGAGATCATAAGTGCCTGTGAGAAACTGTATCAGACAATGAGTTTCAAGGACATCACACTTAAGGAGATCGGAAATGAGACATCCTTTTCAAGACCGACCATCTACAACTATTTTCAGACGAAGGAAGAGATTTTCCTGGCGCTTTATGAACGTGAGTATGACCGCTGGAACGGGGAACTGACAGACATACTGAGGAATAATGAGACTCTTACGAAGAAGCAGATTGCTGAGAAAATAGCGACTTCCATCGCAAACAGGGAGCAGCTTCTGAAGCTTCTTTCCATGAACAACTATGATATGGAAGCAAACAGCAGACCGGAACTCCTTACTTCTTTCAAGGTGGCTTATGGAGAGTCCATGAAGAATGTGTGCAGGATACTCATGAAATTCTGTCCGGAGAAATCAGCGCAGGAGATCCAAGGGTTTATATATGTTTTCTTCCCGTTTATGTTTGGAATATATCCTTACACTGCCGTAACGGATAAGCAGCGGGATGCAATGAAGCAGGCAAACGTGGACTATGTATATCAATCCATTTTTGAGATAACCAACAACTGCCTGTTGAAAATCTTATAGAGAAAGGGGCGCGGTGATGAAATATACAAAACTTGGAAATTCAGATTTGAATGTATCCCGTATCTGCATGGGCTGTATGGGATTTGGCGATGCGACAAGAGGACAGCACAGCTGGACGATCGACGAGAAACACTCCAGAGAGATCATAAAGAGAGGTCTTGACATCGGGGTTAATTTCTATGATACGGCGATTGCTTATCAGAGCGGTACAAGCGAGCAGTATGTAGGACGTGCATTAAGGGATTTTGCGAAGAGAGAGGATGTTGTTGTCGCAACAAAATTCCTTCCAAGGACATCGGAAGAGATAGAACAGGGAATCACGGGTCAGCAGCATATCGAAAACATGATAAACACAAGCCTACAAAATCTTGGAATGGACTATGTGGATCTATATATCTATCACATGTGGGACTGGAATACAGACCTTTATGACATCATGGAAGGCTTAAATCGCATCGTAAAAGCAGGCAAAGCGAGATATATCGGCATTTCAAACTGCTTTGCATGGCAGATTGCAAAGGCAAATGCCATAGCGGAAAGAGAAGGCTTTGCAAAGTTTGTTTCCATCCAAGGGCATTATAATCTGATTTTCCGTGAAGAAGAATGTGAGATGGTGCCGTATTGCGAAGAAGAGAATATCGCACTCACTCCTTACAGCGCACTGGCAAGCGGAAGACTTTCGCGAAAGCCGGGTGAAGGTGATACCAAGAGAGCTGCCGAGGATACCTATGCGAAGTTTAAGTATGATGCTACAGCGGAACAGGACGCAGTGATTATCGGCCGTGTGGCAGAGTTAGCCGGGAAACGCGGCGTGACCATGACGGAGGTATCTCTGGCGTGGCTCCTTAACAAAGTGACATCTCCCGTGGTTGGGGCAACCAAACTGCATCATATCGAAGGAGCAGCGAAGGCTGTAGATCTGAAACTTACGGATGATGAACTGAAGTATCTCGAAGAACCGTATGTACCCCATTCTCTTGCGGGAGTCATGGCACAGAACAAAAGAAGTGATGCTTCAAAGAAACATGTATGGAGCACGGGAACACAGAAAATCTTAGGAGGAAAATGATAAAATGGCAGAGAAGATCGTACAGACAGCAGGAAGAAACCAGCTTGGAGAATTTGCCCCGATGTTTGCGCATCTGAATGACGATGTACTGTTCGGGGAAGTATGGAACGAAGAAACCATTGATGTGAAGATCAAATGCATTATCACAGTTGTGAGTCTTATGGCATCGGGCATCACGGATTCCTCCTTAACCTATCACCTTCAGAATGCGAAGGCGCACGGAGTCAGCAGGGAAGAGATTGCTGCAATCATTACACACGCAACCATGTATGTCGGGTGGCCGAAGGGCTGGGCGGTATTCCGCCTTGCGAAAGAAGTCTGGAATGAAGAAATACCGGAACTGACGAAATGACTCCCGGTAAAGTGGTAAATATTCCTGCAGAAGTGAAGCACTGGCATGGGGCAGCATCGGATTCCTGGTTTTCCCATCTGGCGATAGAGATCGCAGGGGAAGAGACAGGCAATGAGTGGCTGGAAGCTGTATCGGAGGAAGACTACAGCAGGCTGAAATAGGAGGCAGAACAAAATGAAGAGAACAATTTCGCTACTGGCGGCGGTCATACTGATCATCGGGCTGACTGCTTGTGGAAATAAAGAAAGCGCGGCTGTAAATGAGACTGCAGACGGCTCCAAAGAAAGCGCATTGACTCCATCGGCAGAAGAGAATTCTTCAGAAGAGACAACTGATGCGAATAAAAACGGCGGAACGCTTGTTGTGTATTTTTCTGCGACCGGAACAACCAAAGGAGTAGCTGAAAAGATTGCCGGTATTACCGGGGCAGATATTTATGAGATCAAGGCTAAGCAGGAATACACGGCTGCTGACCTTAACTGGAATGATTCAGACAGTCGTTCAACAAAGGAGCAGAATGACTCATCCGTAAGGCCTGAAATCGGAAGTGATGCCGTATCGCTTGACGGATATTCGACAATCTATATCGGATACCCGATCTGGTGGGGAAAAGAGCCGCGTATCATGGATACATTTGCGGAAAGCTACAGCTTTGACGGAATTACCGTGATTCCATTCTGCACTTCCGGAAGCAGTGGAATAGGCGGGAGTGGTCAGAATCTTGCCGCTCTTGCAGGAAGCGGTACATGGCTTGAAGGCCGGCGATTTGGGGCAAGTGCTTCCGAGGACGAGATCAGATCCTGGATAGAGGGATTACAGTGAGAGACATAAGACTACACCGGATTATAATGTACCGGGTACGGTCTGAAATGAGTCCTTTATCTGAGTGAGGAATCTGGATGCGATCGGGGAAAAAGCCTGGTATTTCTTCCATACCAGGTACAGGTTTGTTTCAAGCCTCGGGGATAATGGCCTGAAAACGAGACCGCTGTTTTCTGAGGTATCAATCAGCCTGTTAAAGGTGAGAAGATAGCCGAGATGCTCTTTTGTAAACATGGAACCGTTAAAGGCAAGACGAAATGAGCCCTCAAGATGTAAATCGCGCATTCGTTCGCCGGCCCATCTCGGGATATCATTTTCCCAGCTTTGGTCGGAACAAAACAACGGCAAGGAAACAAGATCATCAATCCCGATGGTCTTTTTCTTTGCCAGCTTGTCATCTGCAGGTATGATAAGTCCCCATACATCAGTATCCGGAAAAGGGACATATTCATATTTTGACGGGTCGGGGGATTCCGCGAGAACGGTAAAATCAAGCAGACCCTTGTCGAGTTTTTCAATCACCTGCTCCGTATCCCCGCTGGTGATGTGGTAGCGGAGTCCGGGATAGTTCTGCTTAAAGGAACGGATTTCCCGGGCGAGATACTGGATCTGATAGCTTTCCGCCAGACCGAAATACAGGTCACCGCCTGTTAAGTCGTCAAGGGAAATGAATTCCTGCTCAATCTTATCTGCCATGCCGATGAGGTCTGCGGCACGGTTTCGCAGGAGGATACCTTCTTCGGTGAGCCGTATGCTGAAGGAATGTCTGGTAAACAGCTTCTTCCCGAGTTCATCTTCCAACGCTTTCAGCTGTTTGGAAAGGGTCGGCTGCGTGACATGCAGGATCTCAGCGGCCCTTGTCATGTTTTCCTCCCGTGCTACTGCCAGAAAATATCTTAAGGTTTTTATCTCCATGTGAAGTGCCTCCAAATCGACCGATGTCGTGACATGCCAAAACGGAATATCACGATATTCATTATATTCATTAGCGAATATAAAATCAAGATGCTATAGTTATGTTGTAAGGAGCAGAACAGATGGAAACAGACAATATCAGACAAAATCTCATAGATGCAGGATGCAGCAGCATGGATATTGAGGAGATCATCCGTCAGCTGCAAACCGGGAACATGAAGGACGCACTCCATGACATGAAGAAGGCCAGATGTAAAAGGATGGATGAGATGCATGAGTGTGCCAGAAAGGTCGATTGCCTGGACTATCTGATCAGAAACACACAAAAACAACTGAAAGCAGACGAAACAATCGGGAGGAGCGGTCATGATCAGGAAAGAAGAACTGAAGTTGGTAACGGAATGGGACAAAACATTTCCCAAGAGTGAAAAAGTCAGTCACATCAAAGTGACATTTATGAACAGATACGGGATAACCCTTGCAGCGGATCTGTATGTGCCGGAAAATGCAGAGGGAAGACTCCCGGCCATCGCCGTTAGCGGGCCCTTCGGAGCGGTAAAGGAGCAGTGCAGCGGACTGTATGCTCAGACACTCGCAGAAAGAGGATTTCTCACGATCGCATTTGACCCTTCATTTACCGGAGAGAGCGGAGGAAACGTGAGATATATGGCATCCCCGGATATCAATACCGAGGATTTTATGGCGGCGGTCGACTTCCTTTCGCTGAATGAGAAGGTTGATCCGGAGCGCATAGGCATCCTCGGCATCTGCGGATGGGGCGGAATGGCACTTAATACGGCAGCCCTTGATACAAGAATCAAGGCTACGGTAGCGTCTACCATGTATGACATGACAAGGGTGAATGCCAACGGATACTTTGATGCGGACGATAACGAAGAAGCGAGATATCAGCAGAGAAAGAGCCTGTGCGCACAGCGCCTTGAGGACCTGAAGGCAGGAGAGTACAAGAGAGCCGGCGGCGTAGTGGATCCGCTCCCTGAGGATGCTCCGTTCTTTGTAAAGGACTACTATGATTATTACAAAACAGACAGAGGGTATCACGCGAGATCCCTCAACTCCAATGAGGGGTGGAATGTGATCGGATGCGAATCGTTCATGAACCAGCCGATCCTCCGGTACAGCAACGAGATCAGAAGTGCGGTGCTTCTCATCCACGGGGAAAATGCGCACTCCTGCTATTTTTCGAGGGACGCCTATGCAGCGATGATCAAGAATAGCAAGTACGCTGACAACAAGGAACTCATGATTATCCCCGGCGCGGTACACACCGATCTGTACGACGGCGGCGGCAAGGACGCAATCCCGTTTGATAAGTTGCAGGCATTCTTTTCAGAGTATCTGAGATAAAAAGAATCGGGTACAGGTAATGCCTGTACCCGGTATCAGAAAAGTGTAGATAATATGAAGAGGTGATGTTTTGAAAGTACATATGATTGTGGCCTCATTGTTTATAATGATGACACTTAGCGCATGTGGAGGCAAAGAAGATATCCCGGAGGCAGATAGCAGTATTCCGGAATCTGAAAATGTTTACACAGAGGAAACTGATAAGATCCCGGAGCCCGGGAACCATGAAGATAGGTGAAAGCCCCGTTCAGGTTGACTGGGAAGACAATGAGTCGGTAGAGGCGTTAAAGAGTTTAGCTAAGCAGGGTGATATTACGATCCAAATGTCTATGTATGGCGGATTTGAACAGGTCGGCTCTCTCGGGACCGTACTTCCGAGACAGGACAAGGAGATTACCACCGAAGCCGGAGACATCGTGTTGTATTCGGGAAATCAGATCGTTGTGTTTTACGGATCGAACTCATGGGCATACACAAGGCTTGGAAAGATCACGGACAGGACCGCTTCTGAGATGAAAGATTTGCTCGGAAACGGAAATGTGTCTATTACTATTAGTGCAAAAATGCAAGTAGATCAAGTGCCTTTTTTTCATTTGCATTAGTTTTAAGATTGTGAAGGTTGCTTTTCTGCATACCGGGGGATTGACAAGCAAATCAATACGTTGTACAATTCAAGTACTTGTTTGGAGGGTATTCGTATCCTCGTTAAAAGGTCCCTTATGTGTTGGTAGCACACTAGGGACCTTTTTGTTGTTAATTGTCAACCCATTCAAGCTCTTGTTCAACATCCCAAAATCTCTTGCCGTCAAACAGTGGTTCACTTAAGAATGCGTTCAGGCTCTCTTGATTACTACAACCGACAATACTCCAAAGCAAAGCAGGGCGTGGTTCCCACTCTTGCAGCTCAAAATAGTATTTTCCGTCGTTATTGTAATATCCCTGGGAAAAATACTTCTTTCCGTGGTATGTGAAGATGAGTTCTTCACCACCCCAGAGTTTATCCATAAACTCGTTAATATCACCGTTAATCATGCTTATACTCCTATAAAATACTTTTTGTATCGTTTGTAGATTCGTGAATTTTTGTGAAGTCTGGAAGCGGTTCTCTGAAAGGGCCCATTTTTATTGCGGCTAAACTCTGTGCCGTAGATATGATAGTGAAGTACTTTCCCCTCGCCAGGTCCCAAATTTTTCTCTTGATGATAAGCAATCTCCAAGCGAAGATTATGTTTCTTAGTAACGAATATCTCTCCTTGAGAGGGGAGATGCCTTGTAACAATTCATGTTTTTCTTCTCCTCCAAATTATATTGCGAATCGCTTCAGCTTGTTCGTCATCTAGAGAGCTGAAACTCCGTGCAAATGAAACAGCTAATTCACGTCTGTCAAGATTGGCTTCGACTAATTTCATCTCAATGGCTTTTGCTGTTTCAGCGACCGCTGTGGTAAAATCGGATTTCTGCAGGTCTGTGAGATTATACAACTCGCAGATTTGCGTGTTCCAATCGGAAGGCATTTGTTTCTTCCCGTTTTCTACGGCCGATAAAAAGGAAACTGTTACTTGAAGCTTGTCTGCCATGTCTTTTAATATTTCTCCGTGATCGATTCGTAATTTTCTGAGGAATTTACCTAAACTTGTCAACATCCATGTGCACCTCCTTGATTGTGGTTCGCTTCAACTGGTAGGGTAGCACATGTGAAGAAAAATGTCAACCCAAAGGTTGAAAAATTACACAAAATAAGCAATAGCAATAACAAACTTGGAGATACCACATGGCACGCTTAATCTTACACGCCCGCTACTTCGCCCCGAACGCCAAAAAGCGTCAGGGGCGTCTTTCCTTATCTGATCAAATACTACGGCACCCGAGAGGGTGCGGCGAAGCCGCTGAGAAGATATTTTTCGCACAAAACGCTGTATTTATGGTATAATCGGCACAGGCAGACACGGTGTGTCGTGTAAAATAACGGCGTTTTCCCGCGTTGTGTCGTGTTTTCCGTTCGAAGTTTTTGATACGATGTGTCCGAAAGGAGGAACAAAAGCTCATGGATCAGAAGAAAATCGGTGGATTCTTAAAAGAGCTCAGAAAAGAGAAGGGTGTCACGCAGGAACAACTTGCGGAAGCCTTTTGCGTATCAAACAGGACAGTGTCCCGATGGGAGAACGGTAATAATATGCCGGATCTTGATATTTTGATTGAGATTTCCGACTATTATGAAGTCGATCTCCGGGACATACTTAACGGAGAAAGGAAACAGAAAACAATGGAAAAGGAAATGAAAGAGACCGTATTACAGGCAGTTGAGTACACCAATGCCGGATCCGAACGATGCCACAAGCGCGTCAGACTGTGTTGTGCCACCGGAATGTTGATTTTCGTTATCACGATGATTCTCAATGATTCCGCGCTTGCCGCCGAGCATGCATTTGTGCGCACAGGCTGCGATATCGCGCAGGGCGTAGCCCTCGGAATTATGCTTTGCGGGCTGATTATATCGAGTCGGTACGGCGCCGCAATCAAGGCATTTAAAAAGAGAATTTTCAAAAAAGAGTGTTGAGCAGACGGAGCGACAGTAAGCGGAAGGCTTATGGGCTCGGAAAAATCGTGTGAAAGAGGGCAGCGGAAATGCCGTTAGTCAGAATTGAACTGATAAAGGGAAAGAGCGCGGAGTATAAGAAGACGATGCTTGCATGCGTTCACGAAGGACTTGTTGAGGCGCTCGGGATTGCGGATTGGGATCGGTTCCAGCGGATTGTTGAGATCGACCGCGCGGATTTCGAAACTGCGCCAGGCAAATCTGACTGCTTTACAATTATCGAGCTTACATTGTTCCCGGGGAGAACCGCGGAACAGAAGAGAACCGTGATTGAGGTTATAACGACCAAGCTTCACGATGCGCTGGCGATTCCGCGTGAGGATGTGTTTATTATCATGCACGAGCCGCCGCTTGAAAACTGGGGGTTGGGCGGAACGCAGAAATCAAACTGAAAAGGAAAATGTCGGACAATAAACGAAGGAGCCGGGCACTGAAGTGCTGCGGCTCCTTCGTTTTATTTGTCAAGGTATTTTTTCATGTGTTGTTTGATGGCGTCGAAGGTTTCGTCACTGATGTAGTGTTCGATGCGGCAGGCGTCCTCGGAGGCGATTTTCTCCTCGACACCGAGCTGAAGAAGCATTTTCGTCAGAACCGTATGGCGCTCATAAATGCGTTTCGCGAGAATCTGCCCGCCCTCGGTTAGCTTCAGATAACCATCCTTGTCGATTTTTACGAGTCCTTCGCTCTTCAGTAAGCTGATTGCGCGGCTGACGGAGGGCTTGGAAAATCCCATGTAATCAGCGACGTCGATGCTTCGAACGGCAGAGGAAGTAAGCGAAAGAACATAGATTGTTTCGAGATACATCTCTCCGGATTCCTGCAAAGCCATAGAAGTGCTCCTTTCCGATGCCTGTTAGATAAACTTTATCACAGAATCACCAAAATTTCAATGTTCCGTTGGCTTTTTTTGTTGAAAAGTGGCGCGAATACCGTCTTGACAAGTTAGCGGACACTAACTATAATGTGTTTGGTTAGATAAGGCTAACCGGATTTCGGAGTGCTTGTCTGACGAATACCAACAGGAGGAACAATATGATGCCTCTTATTTATGCAGAAGCGAACCAGCCGCAGATTATCCGAAGAATCGGAGGAAATCCGGAAGTGCGGAAGCATCTGGAGGACCTGGGATTCCATGTCGGCGGCGAAGTCAGCGTTGTGAGCTCGCTCGGCGAAAACCTGATTGTGAAGGTTAAGGAGAGCCGGGTAGCGGTCAGCGAAGAGCTGGCGAGAAAAATCATGGTGTGACCCCAAATAAGGCAAGGAGGGAACGGCAATGAAAACATTGCGGGATGTAAAAGTCGGAGAAACGGTTACCGTGGTCAAACTGCACGGGGAAGGCGCGGTGAAGCGCCGTATTATGGACATGGGGATTACAAAACGGACATCGGTGTATGTTCGCAAGGTGGCTCCGCTCGGCGATCCGATTGAAGTAACCGTGCGCAACTACGAATTGTCCATTCGCAAGGCAGATGCCGAAATGATCGAAGTTGAATAAGTAAATTGAATAAAGGAAAGGAAGGCAGAAAAGAATGAGTACGCGAATTGCCCTTGCGGGTAACCCCAACAGCGGTAAAACAACACTGTTTAACGCGCTTACCGGTTCCAACCAGTTCGTCGGTAACTGGCCCGGCGTAACCGTGGAAAAGAAGGAAGGCAAACTGAAGAAACATGATGATGTTATCATCACGGACCTTCCCGGCATTTACTCGCTGTCGCCGTATACCCTGGAGGAAGTGGTAGCAAGAAACTACCTGATCGGCGAGCGTCCGGATGCGATTTTGAACATCGTAGACGGTACCAACCTTGAGAGAAACCTGTACCTGACAACACAGTTGACGGAGCTGGGAATTCCGGTTGTTGTCGCCATCAACATGATGGACCTCGTGAAGAAGAACGGCGATAAGATCAACGAGGCGGAGCTTTCCAGGCAACTGGGCTGCAAGGTGGTTGACATCTCGGCGTTGAAGGGCGACGGTGTCATGGAGGCTGCGGAGGAAGCTGTCAAGGCGGCAAAGGGCACGAAGACCATCCCGCAGCACACATTTTCCGGACCGGTAGAACACGCCATTGCCCATATCGAGGAGGCTGTTGTACACAGCATGCCCGAGGAGCAGCAGAGATGGTACGCCATCAAAGTGTTTGAGCGCGATGACAAGGTGCTTGAGCAGCTGAACATCCCGAAGGAAACGATGGACCACATCGAGAAGGACATTCGGGCTGCCGAGAAGGAGCTGGATGACGATGCGGAGAGCATCATCACCAACGAGCGCTATATTTACATTGCGGAAGTTATCAAGTCCTGCTACAAGAAGAAAAATGCAGGTGGTCTGACAAAGTCCGACAAGATTGATAAAATCGTAACCAACCGCTGGCTCGGCCTTCCGATCTTTGCGTTGATTATGTTCCTTGTGTACTGGATTGCCATGGTCGGCGTCGGTGCTCCGGCGACAGACTGGGCGAACGACGGATTGTTCGGCGACGGATGGCATCTCCTCGGAATCGGATCCGGGGACACGGAGAATGCCGAGGAAGAGTACGGCGACACTGATGCGATTATCGAAGGCCTCCTTGCGAAAGCAGAGGAGGACGGCATCGATATCGAAGCGGCGGAAGCAGCTCTGGATTCCGAAGCTGAGGATTACGATGCTGCAGCAGCCGCAGCGGCAGTTCGCGCGATTGTTGCAAATTACGAAGGAAAGAGCGCGGAATTCCCGTACACCCTGGTGGATGAGGAAACTCTTGAAGAAACCGAAGAGACCGCATCTCTTGCGGATGTCAATGACGCCATCGCGATGTATGAAAAATACGAAGGCGGCGTCGATCCCGCAAACTACGGCGTTTGGGTGCCTGGCATTCCGTCCCTGATGGAATCGCTGCTTGACAAGATCGGTTGTGCGGATTGGCTTAAAAGCCTGATTCTCGACGGTATCGTCGCCGGTGTCGGTGCGGTGCTCGGATTCGTTCCGCAGATGCTTGTATTGTTCCTGATGCTTGCATTTCTTGAGGCCTGCGGTTACATGGCGCGAATCGCCTTCGTTCTGGACCGCATTTTCCGCAAGTTCGGCCTTTCCGGCAAATCCTTCATTCCGATGCTGATCGGTGTCGGCTGCGGTGTGCCCGGTATTATGGCCTCCCGTACCATTGAAAATGAGCGCGATCGCCGCATGACCATCATGACGACCACATTTATTCCCTGCAGCGCCAAGATTCCGTTCATCGGCATGGTGGCAGGAGCAATCTTCGGCGGAAGCGCCTGGATTTCCACTTCGGCATACTTTATCGGTATGGCGGCAATCATTATCTCCGGTATCATCCTGAAGAAGACGAAGATGTTTGCCGGAAACCCCGCTCCGTTCGTTATGGAGCTTCCGGCATATCACTGGCCGACCGTCGGCAATGTGCTTCGCTCCATGTGGGAGCGCGGCTGGTCCTTCATCAAGAAGGCCGGCACCATCATCCTTCTTTCCACCATCGCCGTATGGTTCACCTCGAGCTTCGGCTGGGTTGACGGTGAGTTCGGAATGCTTGCGGAAGAGGAGATCGGCAACTCGATTCTTGCAAAGATCGGTAACGGTATCGCATGGATGTTCAGCCCTCTCGGCTGGGGCAACTGGCAGGCAGCGGTTGCAAGTGTGACCGGTCTTGTGGCTAAAGAGAACATTGTAGGTACCATGGGTATTCTCTACGGCGATATCGCAACCATCGGTGCGGCATTTACCAAGCTTGCAGGCTTCTCGTTCCTTGTGTTCAACCTCCTGTGCGCACCTTGCTTCGCGGCAATCGGCGCCATCCGCAGAGAGATGAACAACCCGAAGTGGACCTGGTTCGCAATTCTGTACGAGTGCGGATTTGCCTATGTGATTGCTCTTATGATTTACCAGTTCGGTAAGCTGTTCGCCGGAAGCGTGAATGTCGTCGGATTGATTTTCGCGATTGCTTTCCTTGCGGGAATCGTTTACATGCTGTTCGTTAAGAAGTATCACGAGGCAAAGACGCTGACGAAGATGTCGTAGGAGGCGGAATATGATTTCCTGGATTACCGGTAATATCGGAACGATTATTGTTTTGATGGTGCTCGTCCTGATTGTAGCGGCGATTGTCCGCACGATGGTTCGGGACAAAAGATGCGGGAAATCCTCCTGCGGCGGGAATTGCGCGCACTGCAGTCTTTGCAAGGCAGCGCGTTCTACTGCACAGAATCGTCGCAAATCAAAAACTTAAATGAAGGTCAGGCATAAATATTTCTTGCCTTCCCTATTCAGTCAAGCGGGAGTCTTTTGTAAGGCTCCCGTTTGGTATGAAAGCGCAAACAAACAGAAGTGAGGAGATGTAAAAAATGAGTATTGTTGAATTCAAAGAGGTATCCCGTGTTTACAAAAACGGAGACCACGAGCAGTGGGCATTGAACCACATCAACCTCTCCCTGGAAGAGGGGAAATTCGTTGTTATTTTGGGACCCAGCGGTGCCGGAAAGAGTACGCTTTTGAACCTTTTGGGCGGACTGGACAATCCAACCGAGGGCACGATTGTGGTGGACGGTCGGGATATTTCCACCTTAAACAGCAATGAGATGGCGGACTATCGCGCGGCCAAGGTGGGATTTGTCTTCCAGAGCTACAACCTGATTCCGACGCTTACGGTGATTGAGAATGTTGCACTTGTGAAAGAAATCGCCACCAATCCGCTGAGCAGTCACGACATGCTGGAGGCGGTGGGCCTTCTTGACCACAAGCACAATTTCCCTTCGGAGCTCTCCGGCGGTGAGCAGCAGAGAGTGTCCATCGCAAGAGCCATCACCAAGAATCCGAAGATTCTTCTTTGCGACGAGCCTACCGGCGCATTGGACAGCGAAACCGGCGTGACGGTTCTGAAACTCCTGCTTTCCATGGCCCGTGAGATGAACAAGACGATTATCGTTGTTACACACAACCAGAACATTGCAAAGATGGCGGATGTTGTTGTGCGCGTAAAGAACGGCCGGATTCAGTCCTGTGAGGAGCAGGCCAATCCGCTTTCGGTGGAAGAGGTGGAGTGGTAATGCTTTGGAAAAAACTGTTTCGGACGCTCTGGGTTTACAAGGCCCAGTTTATCTCCATGGTAATTATGATTGCCATCGGAGTCGGTATCTTCTTTGCATTTAACGTGGAGTGGTACAGTCTTGAGAAGGATACCGCAGAGATTTATGAAGCCACCGGATTTGCCGATTTCCGGGTCTATTCCGACAGAGGCTTCAACGATGCCGACCGCGATGCGGTAAAGGCCATCGACGGTGTGAAGGATGTCTCCCGGTTCTTCGCTGTCAATACGACGGTGGAGAACGATTCCGATGTGATTGCGCTTTCCGTGAGCGAAAATATGAACATTTCGGGCGTGCTTGTGATGGACGGAGAGGACTTCGATTCCGAAAGCCCGGACGGACTCTGGCTCAGCGATTCCTACGCAAAGGCCAACGACATGCACATCGGTGACACGATGAAGCTTGTTTACAAGTCCGTCACCATCGAAGGAACGGTGAAGGGACTGGTGAAGGCCAGCGAGTATCTCATCTGCCTTCCGGACGAGACGCAGTTGATGCCCGATTTCCGCAGCTACGGCTACGCCTATGTATCTCCGGTGATGTTGCAAAATGCAGTGAACAAACTGATGCCGGGGGCAAATATCAACGATTTTTATCCGCGAATCTATGCGACCTCGGATATGGAAAAGGCGGAGTTTGTAAAGAAACTCGACGAAGCTCTCGGAAAGACCTATCTGGTTCTCGACAAAGATGAGACGGTGTCCTGGAGCGAAGCCCAGGGCGAGATCGGGGAGGGAAAGACCATGGGGTCGGTGCTGCCGGTTTTGTTCCTTGCCATCGCCATCCTTACCATGGTGACGACGATGCACCGTATCACTGCCAGCGAGAAGACACAGATTGGAACCCTGAAAGCCCTCGGCTTCCGGGATGCGAAGATTTTGCGTCATTACACGACTTATGCATTTGCCATCGGCGTTCTCGGCACGATTCTCGGTATCGGAATCGGCTTTGCGCTCGCATGGTACATTATGAACCCGAACGGTGCCATGGGGACCTACATCGACATGCCGTCGTGGAGGTTGTATGTGCCGTGGTTCTGCTGGCTGGTGCTTGCGTTGATGATTGTGTTCCTGACGACCATCGGATTTCTTTCGGTCAAGAAAATGCTCCGGGGAACTGCAGCGGATGCGCTTCGCCCTTATACGCCTAAGCGCATGAAGCATATGTGGATTGAGGAGACGAAGACCTTTAAGTCCCTCGGCTTCGGAATCAAGTGGAATCTGCGCGACTGCCTGCGCCACAAATCCCGCTCGGGGATGACGCTGTTCGGTATCATCGGTTGTACGATTCTTCTTGTCGGCGGCATGGGCATGAGCGACACTATGGATGCCTTCATGGACACGTTCTATGACAAGGCGATTCTCTACGAAACCAGAATTTTCCTCGATGCGGAAAATACAGACAACGCCACGGCGGAGACCATCGCGAAACAATACGACGCCGATTGGTGCGCACAGCGAAGCATTCAGATTGGAGACAAGGGATTTGCCTTGGAGATTTACAATGTCCCTAAAGGACTTGTTTGCTTTCCGGATCAGGACCAGGAATTCTTTGAGCTCGGGGATGACGGAGCGTACATTTGCGGCCGGATTGCGAGGGATTATTCGCTGAGCGTCGGGGACAGTATTACATTTTCTCCGTATGACAGCAGCGAAACCTACACGGTTCCGATTAAGGGAATCGTGTCCGCTATGAGCGAAAGCATCGTGATGACATCGGCGTATGCGGACAAAGCGGGGATTCCGTACACCATCAGCACTCTGTTTACCAAAGAGACGGAGATTGCGGCGAGCGAGCATATCCTGAGCAGTCAGAGCAAGAAATCCATCATCGACTCCTATGACACCTTTATGGAATTGATGAATGTGATGATTGTCATGCTGGTGATTGCCGCGGTAATCCTGGGAATCGTTGTCCTGTACAACCTCGGAGTCATGAGCTATACCGAGCGGTACCGCGAGATGGCGACACTGAAGGTTGTCGGCTTTAAGAACCGGAAGATTGCGGGGCTTTTAATCAGCCAAAATCTGTGGCTTACGGTCGTCGGCGTAATTATCGGCGTGCCCGCGGGTTACGGTGTTCTTAAGTACCTGCTGACCGCACTTGCATCGGAGTATGAGCTGAAACTGGTTTTGGGACCGGCGACATATCTTGTCTCCGTTCTGCTGACATTCATGGTTTCCCTGATTGTGGGATTGATGGTGGCACGCAAGAACAAGCATATCGATATGGTGGCAGCCCTGAAGACGGAAGAGTAGTGCTTCGGAAAATGCAATTTTATCCTTCTGTGAAAACAGTTAGCGTATGATAACTGCAAAAGAGGAGACGGAAACGCGAAATCGCTGTGCCCGGCGTCTCTTTGGATTTCAAAAAAACGCGGGAATGCCGAAAAAATAATAAAAAATGTGAAAAAAGCAGTTGCACTTTTTCTTTCCTTGTGATACAATCCAAAACGGTTAGCAAAGGGTAACCGAAATACTACAGGTTTTTTTCTTCATTACCGCAGAAGGAAGGAGCATGCATGCCGGAAGATATGACAATCGCAAGAATGTGTGCTCCGACTTTGGCGGGCTTGAAAACCGGAAGCCTGTTTAATTACCACTATGCTAATCGCAATGAGATGCTTCAGGCTATCCGCGGATGGAACCGCAGGCTTGCCCCGAAGGGAGTGGTCCTGGCGGGACTTAAGTTCCAAAACGGCAAGGCTTTGATTTATGCGTTCCGGCCGAAGCAACTGCAACAGGATCTTTCTTCGGAGGGTGCTGTGCAGATTCTGAAGCGTTACGGCTATGCTTCGGAGAAGAAGGAAGTTTGTCTCGCGACATTGATCCGACGAATCTCGGGAGGGGAGAATTTTCCGCACGAGATCGGGCTGTTCCTCGGCTACCCGCCAGAGGATGTGAAGGGATTTATCGAGCATCGCGCAGAGAACTTCAAATGCGTCGGATATTGGAAGGTCTACGGAGATGTCTCGGAGGCGGAGCGGAAGTTTGCAGCGTATCGAAGGTGCACGAACTGGTTCGTGCAACGATTAAACGGCGGCGCCCCGCTGGAGCGGCTGACTGTTGCGATGTAGGGAGAAAGAGCAGAATGTAAGCTTCGAAAGAGGAGTTTGCATAAACCACAAGGAAAGGTTGGTAACACAAGATGAAAAAGGTTTGTATCGTATATTGGAGCGGTACCGGCAACACTGAGGCGATGGCAGGAGCGGTGCTTGAAGGTGTGAACGAAGCGGGAGCCGACGGAACACTGTATGCAGCTTCGGAGTTCCATCCGAGTCTTCTTGCCGGTTTTGATGCCGCAGCGTTCGGGTGTCCTTCCATGGGATGTGAGCAGCTTGAGGAAGGAGAGTTCGAACCGATGTTTTCCCAGTGCGAGCCGATGCTCTCAGGGAAACCTATCGGACTGTTCGGCTCCTACGGCTGGGGCGACGGTGAGTGGATGCGGAACTGGAAAGAACAGTGCGAAAAGGATGGCGCAATCCTTGCCTGCAAGCCTGTAATCTGTAACGAAGCTCCTTCGGACGAAGCGATTGCTGAGTGCAAGAGGCTCGGAGCTTCCCTGGCTTAGTTGCACAGTAGCCTTGCGGAGGGCAAATCCGCAAACAGAAAGTGTTGATTTTCGGCCATTGGAATCCGGGGCTGCGGGCGGTTCCCGTGCGCAGCCCTATCCTGATAGTCGGTTAGGCTTAAAGTTTTTCTTGCCTTTGTTTTACTAAATTTGACGGGAGCCTTTCGGGGCTCCCGTCAGAATTTGAAAGAATCTGCCCTTTGCGGCAGTTTAAATTCACTTGCGGTTACCAATAACTACCGCTGAAAGGAATCCTATGAGTCAACAAAAAAAGAAGGAACGCTCGACGCTTTCGTGGGTGATGGAATTCGCCGGAATTCATCGTGTTCACTATATCGTAAGCGTCATTTTTGCGTTCGGAAGCGTAATCTGCGGCTTTGTTCCCTACCTCTATCTCGGCGATATGGTGAAGGGGCTTGTGAATCACTCCGCAGACGAGGCGTACTGCATGAACCGTATTGCGTGGATGGCACTGTTCTGGATTCTTTGCAGACTCCTGCACGGAATCTCCACGACACTGTCCCATAAGGCTACATTTTCCGTGCTTGCGGAGATTCGCAGAAGACTCACCGCGAAGCTCGCACGCATGCCCCTCGGAGATGTTTTGGAGCAGTCCTCCGGCACCTACAAAAATATTATCATCGAGCGCGTGGACTCCATCGAGACAACCCTCGCGCATGTGATTCCCGAGGTGCTTTCCAACGCCGTTGTTCCCATCGGAATCTTCATCCTGATGCTTTCCGTCGACTGGCGGTTGACGCTGTTATCCCTTCTGAGTCTCCCGGTCGGCATGATTTTCTTCGGACACATGATGGCGGGGTCACAGAAGGATTTCGATAACGCAATTCAGAAGACGAAAGCGCTGAACGACACTGCTGTCGAGTACATTAACGGCATCGAAGTCATCAAGGCCTTCGGAAAGTCCAAAACCTCCTATGAGAAATTCGTCCACGCCGCGAAGGAAGGAGCTGATTGCTTCATCGAATGGATGCGTCGATGCAACATTGACCAGAACTGCGGAATGACGCTGATGCCGGCGCAGCTGTTGTCGCTTCTTCCGTTTGCCGCATGGTTCTTTATTAAGGGCTGGATCACGGGCCCGGATGTTTTGATGCTGGTCATCCTTGCCCTCGGTCTGGCGGGCCCGTTTGTGCGCGTCGCGAGCTACATGGACGATGTATCCAAACTCGGAGTCATCATCGGGGAGGCGACATCAATCCTTGTAAATCGTGACCTCGAGCGTCCGCAGACATCTCAGGCGAGACCGGCGGGATGTGCGATTGAGCTTAAGAATGTTCATTTCGGATACAAGGAGCAGGAGGTGCTTCACGGTATCAGTCTGTCCATTGCGGAAGGCTCGGTCACCGCATTGGTCGGCCCTTCCGGCGCCGGCAAGTCGACGGTTGCAAAGCTGATTGCGTCCTTCTGGGATGTCGACAACGGAAGCATTACCTACGGCGGGGCGGACATCCGCAGGATTGCTCTTGCCGAGTACAATAAAAACATTGCGTATGTATCCCAGGACAACTATCTCTTCGATGTATCCGTGATGGAGAACATCCGCATGGGGCGTCCGGAAGCTACCGATGCCGAAGTGATTGCCGCCGCGAAAGCCTGCGGGTGCCACGAGTTTATCCTGCAGTTGGAGAACGGTTATAAGACGATTGCCGGCGGATCCGGCGCGCATCTCTCCGGCGGTGAGAGACAGAGAATCGCCATCGCGAGAGCCATGCTTAAAAACGCGCCGGTGGTCATCCTGGATGAGGCCACGGCGTACACCGACCCGGAAAATGAAGCCATCGTGCAGAAGTCCGTTGCGAAGCTTGTGAAGGGGAAGACATTGATTGTCATTGCCCACCGTCTTTCGACAATCGCAACCGCCGATCACATCGTGCTGATTAACGACGGTGTTGTGGAAGCGGAGGGCACGCAGGAGGAACTCCTTGCAAAGAGCGATTTGTACCGCGAGATGTGGGAGACCCACACCAGCGCAAGAGATACGGAGGTGGCGTGATGTTAGCTATTTTAAAGAAATTCTTCGACTTTTGCGGAGAAGAGGATCGCCGCAAACTCCGCCTGTCCATTATCCTCGGCGTTGTGAAGGCATTTTTCGCGGCGCTGCGCATTCCGGCCATCGGCGTTGTCGCGATGGGAATTATCAATAACGATATGAGCGCAAAGCACATCTGGGGCGCCGTCGGCATCATGTGCGTGTCGGTGCTCGGTCAGATTTTAATCGGCTTAAAAACCACGATGCTTCAGTGTGAGGCGGGGTACCACTGCAGCTGCAATAAGCGAATGGAGATTGCGGAGCACCTGCGGTATCTCCCCATGGGCTTCTTTAACCAGAACAGCCTCGGTCGAATTACAAACATTACCACCAACACGATGGAGGGCCTTGCGGATGTCGCAACCCGCGTCATCATGATGACCACCCAGGGAATTCTGACAACCGCAGTCATCACAATTATGGTGTTCTGCTTCGATTGGAGAGTCGGTCTGATTATCCTTGCGGGCGTCGCGCTGTTCGGTGTATTTAATGTGCTGATGCAGCTGTCGGCAAAACGCGCCGCGCCCCGGAAGGCTGTTGCGGACGAAGCCCTTGTGTCGGCGGTGATTGAGTATGTGCAGGGAATTGCCGAGGTCAAGAACTTCAATCTTACCGGAAGCCAGGCGAAGAAACTCGCGAGGGCGATTCGCGAAAAATGCAAGGGCGACACCTTCCTGGAGTTTTCCGTCATTCCCTTCATGACGCTTCAAAATATCACAACGAAGCTGATTGGTATTCTTATGTGCATTGCCTCCGTAAAATTCTATTTTGCGGGAACCATGGAGCTTCTGTACGCTGTCATGATGACGGTTTCCTCCTTCCTGATTTACGAAAGCCTTGAGCTGATGGGCAATTTCTCCGCGCTTTTGCGGACCATTGATATCGCCGTAACCCAGGCGCAGGGCGTCCTTTCGGAACCGGCCATGGATATCTCGGGTGAGGACATCTCGCCGAAGAACCATGATATCGAGCTTTCCCATGTCGGCTTTGCGTATGAATCCCGCCGTATCATCGATGATATTTCGCTGCGGATTCCCGAGAAGACCACCACGGCGATTGTCGGCCCTTCCGGCGGCGGCAAGACGACGCTTACAAGCCTGATTGCTCGCTTTTGGGATGTGCAGGAGGGCAAGGTGACTCTCGGCGGACGGAATGTGAAGGATTACAGCTTTGATTCCCTGATGAAGAATTTCAGTTTTGTGTTCCAGCGCGTATATCTCTTTGAGGACACCATCGCCAACAACATTCGCTTCGGCGAGCCGGAGGCCTCCATGGACCGTGTCATCGATGCGGCGAAGAAAGCCTGCTGCCATGACTTCATCATGCAGCTGCCGAACGGTTATGACACCGTCATCGGCGAAGGCGGGGCATCTCTTTCCGGTGGAGAGAAGCAGCGCATCTCCATTGCGCGTGCCATCCTAAAGGACAGCCCGATTATTATCCTTGACGAGGCGACCGCCAATGTCGATCCGGAAAATGAAGCTGAGTTGGTTAAGGCAGTGGAAGCCCTGACCCGCGATAAGACCATCATCATGATTGCGCATCGCTTAAAGACCGTTCGCAATGCGGATCAGATTCTCGTGATTGACCGGGGTTGTATTGCACAGTGCGGAACCCATGGCACTCTGATGAAAGAGGATGGCATTTACCGTCGGTTTGTCTCCGAGCGGAGCGAGGCTGCATCCTGGAAGATTGCATAGCTTTCCTTGTTGTGCTTAAGGACGGAAGAGAATGAAACAAAACATTGTATTGATCGGAATGCCGGCATCCGGCAAGAGTACGGTAGGGGTAATCCTTGCTAAGATCCTCGGGATGAATTTCATCGACACGGACATTGTCTTGCAGCAACAGGAGGGATCCCGGTTGTCGGAGATTATGAAAACCGGAGGAGTCGAGGGCTTTTTGCAGACAGAAGAGAAGGTGGTCCTCGGAATACGCGCGGGGAACTCCGTGATAGCCACCGGCGGAAGTGTTGTGTACAGTGACGCGGCTATGAAGCATCTGTCCGGAGGAGCCACGGTTGTCTATCTGAAAGTGCCCTTCCAAAGGCTGAAAAGACGGCTTCACGACCTTCGCGGACGCGGCGTGGTACTGCGGGGAGGGGAAAGCTTGGAGGAGATGTTTGCGGAACGCTCCGTTTTGTACGAGCGCTACGGTGATATCACCATTGAGGAACACGGGAAGGTTGAAGATACCGTGCGGGCGGTGGTGGAAGCCATAGAAGGAAATCAGTGAAAGGACAGAGGTGGAAGGCATGAGGTTTGATTCCCCTTGCAGCGAGATGGTATACGACGCCGGACGACTCCAAGAAGATGCCAATGTCAAACTGTTTCTTCGGCACGCAATACGATATGATAACCCGGTAAACGGAGATTATTCGTCCCTTTTGCTGACACCGGAAGGAATCCGGATGGCGCAGAAGATCGCCGACG
>CADBXF010000015.1 GCA_902798585.1 uncultured Lachnospiraceae bacterium | reverse complement strand
ATTGTCGCCTCCCATGGCGTCGAGCGCCACGCGTATCGTTTCTCCGTCCATTATTTTCCTCCGTTCCTGTGTATGAGAAAGAGCACAATGGGGATATCCCAATGTGCTCCTGTTCCCTCATTTCGTCAAACAAGTGATTTATGCTTCCTCGGATTCTGCTTCTGCTGCCGGAGCTTCCGCCTCGTCGGCTGCATACTCTTCCTCGCGGTTGTCATCCTCCAGAGCCTTGATGCTCAGGCTGATCTTGTGCTCCTCCGGAATGAAATCAACAATCTTCGCCGTGATTTCCTGACCTACGGAAAGAACATCCGAAGGTTGCTCGACACGGTTTCTGGAGATCTGCGAAACATGCAGCAGTGCGTCCACGCCCTTCGCAATCTCAACAAATGCACCGAATGCCGTCATTCTTGCCACGCGACCGGTAACAATCGTTCCGGGAGCGAAGCGCTCTGCAGCGTCGAACCAAGGGTTCTGATCCTCGAACTTCATGCTGAGCGCAATCTTATTTCCGTTGATGCCCTTTACAAATACGCGAACGCTGTCGCCCGGCTTGAAGAGCTTCTTCGGATTCTCAATGCGGCCCCAGGAGATCTCGGATACATGAAGCAGACCGTCAACGCCGCCGATGTCGACAAATGCACCGAACTCGGTAACATTCTTCACGATACCGTCGATGACATCGCCTTCCTGAAGAGTTGCCATGAGGGCGTCGCTCTTCTCCTTGCGGCGCTCAAGCAAAAGCGCCTTACGGTTGCCGATAACGCGTCTCTTCTTCGGATTGTATTCCGTGATGCGGAACTCAATCTCCTGATCCTGGAACTTCGTCAAATCCTTCTCGTATACATCCGAGACAAGGCTTGCCGGGATAAATACGCGGCAGTCATCGACAACGACATTCAAACCGCCGTCAACAACATTCGTCACCTTCGCGGTGAGCACCGTGCCCTGCTCGAACGCTTCCTGCAACAGCGCGCTGGTACGCTCGCTGTTCAGTCTTCTGCGGCTCAGGAGAACCTGTCCCTCACCGTCATTTACCTTGATAACCTTTGCGGAGAGAACATCTCCCTCCTTTACAACCGTGCGGAGATCCGCAACAGGCTGACCGGAGTACTCCGCCTTGGTAATGATACCATCCGCCTTGTAGCCGATGTTCAATGCAATCTCATCTTCCTTAACACCAATGACCGTGCCCTCGACTACCTCTCCGTTTCGTATTGTTTTGAAGGACTCCTCCAACAGCTGGTCAAATTCCAAATTGTCCATTTTCACATGAACCTCCTCAATAATGTATCTCGGGGTGGACGCCCCTGCCGTAATACCGACGCAACGAAACGTTTGTAAAGGTGTGAGATCCAAATCCCGGACTGATTGTACATAATATGTATGCGCACATTCTTCTGCAGCAATCTCGTATAATTTACGGGTGTTGGAGCTGTTCGCACTGCCGATTACAATCATCGCGTCACAGCGCCTGGCTAATGCGCGCGCCTCAGTCTGTCTCTCTTCCGTGGCATTGCAGATAGTATTAACCGCACTATCGTTGGCATTATAACCTATTTTTCGAAAGATTTCAACAAAATCTTTGAATTTTGTATAGTGAAAGGTGGTTTGTGCCGCAAGGCATACGCTTTCGCCTGCATCATGGGCCTCGCGGGCCGTTTTTTCGGCCTCTTCCGCCGTGGAAATCACGGTTGCGTTACCCTCGCACCAGCCGACGATTCCCTGCACCTCGGGATGCGTCGCGTCCCCGCAGAGGACAATGTGATCTCCGGCCTTGCTGCGCTCGTGGACGAGCCGGTGAATCTTCTTCACGAACGGGCATGTCGCATCCGCAATCGTGACGGCTCCGCCGGACTGCTCCGAGAGTGCCGTAAGGCGGTCGTTAATCTCCTTGGAGACCCCGTGGGAACGGATTACGATTGTGCCCCGTGTCACCGAGGCAAGCTCCTCCACGCTGTTTATAACCTGCACTCCGCGCGACGCAAGCTTTGCAACCACATCCTCGTTGTGGATAATCGGTCCGAGTGTGTACACCGGCTCATGGGTCCCTTCGCTCAGAGCGAAAACCCTGTCCACCGCACGCTGTACGCCGAAGCAGAATCCGGCGCTCTTCGCAACCGTCACACTCCTTGCGCCGAAATCACGATCCGTATTCCCGCATTCCCTGTCGGACTTCGCATTGTCCCGTGCCCCTGCCGGAGCACTCACGCGAAAAAATCGCCCTTGCCGCCCTTCTTACCGTTCTCGCAAAGCTCCATGAGGCGGGCTTCCACCTGAGCAATCGTCATATCGGAGGTGTCGACCAAAACGGCATCCTCGGCCCGGCGCAGCGGCGCGTGTTCGCGGTGCATGTCGCGGTAATCACGCTCCGAGATATCCTTCGCAATCTGCTCAACGGAGACCTCGATGCCCTTCTTCTCATACTCCAGAGCGCGCCGTCTCGCACGCTCCTCCACGGAAGCCGTGAGGTATACCTTTACATCCGCGTCGGGAAGCACAAAGGTTCCGATGTCGCGGCCGTCCATTACCACATCCGAGGTTTTCGCAAGCCTGCGCTGCAGCTCGGTCATCTTCTCGCGCACCTTCGGGTTGACCGAGGACGCGCTCGCCATGTTGCCGACCTCCTCCGTGCGGATGAGTCCGTTGACATTTTCCCCGTTCAAAATGACCTGCTGCTCGCCGTTTTCATACACAATCGACACATCGGCATCCGCTACTGCCTCCTCGATGCGGTCCGACTCCTCCGCCCTGATTCCGCGGCGCAGGAAAAACAGCGCCATCGCGCGGTACATCGCGCCGGTGTCGACATAAATATAGCCGAGTTTCTTTGCGAGATTTTTCGCAATCGTGCTCTTGCCTGCTCCCGCAGGGCCGTCAATCGCTATGTTTCGTCCCATAGTCTCCTCCGAATATCTTAGGGTCTGTCAAACCGTTATTTTATGTTTCCTTCGCGGCGCTCCGTCCCGCAAGCATTCCCGTCGACCAGGCGATCTGCAGATTGAACCCGCCCGTGGTCGCGTCAAGGTCGAGAAGTTCTCCCGCAAAATAAAGTCCGCGCGTCAGCCGGGATTCCATCGTGGACGGATTGACCTCCGAAGTCTCGACGCCGCCCTTGGTGACGACAGCCTCGTTGTAGCCGCCCATCCCGCTCACCGCTATCGTAAAATGCCGAAGTGTCTCCGCCAGTCTGCGCCGCTCCTCCTTCGTCACCTCGCCAGCCTTCTTCGCCGCGGGGATTCCGCTTCGTCTGAGCACCTCCGCTCCGAGCGCCGCCGGCACGAGTCCGCCGATCACATTGCCCATCGCCTTCGCATGTCCGGCCTCGAAGTCGCGCACAATGCGCGCATCCAGCAAATCATCGCGAAGCCCCGGCTTTAAATCAAGCACGACGGTACCGCCGACCAGGGCGTCCGCGCAAAATGCAGTCGCCGTAAGCACGGTGGGTCCGCTAATGCCCCTGTGCGTAAACAGAAGCTCCCCGAAATCCTCAAAGAGCGATTTTCCGTCCGCATTGCGGAAGGAGACGCCGACATTTCGAAGCGAGAGCCCCGCAAGCTCCGCACAGCAGGTGTCCGGTGAAACCAGAGAGACCAGCGAAGGCAGCAGACGCGTCACGGTATGCCCCGTCGCGCGCGCCATCCGGTAGCCGTCCCCGGTCGATCCCGTTGTCGGGTAGGACAACCCTCCCGTCGCCAAAATCACGGAATCCGCCGAAAGCTTAGTCCCGTCCGAAAGCACAACGCCTGTCACGCGCGAAGTGACGGCCGGTTTCCTTTTCTTCCGTTCCTTTCCGGAATCCTCCGCGGAACCGTTCTCCGCGGCATTCACCGGCTCCGTCAGAAGCCCCTTCACCTCCGTCCGGAGATGAACGGACACGCCGGTTCTCCTGCACTCCCGCTCGAGAGCGCGGATGACATCGGACGACTTGTCCGACACGGGAAATACCCGCGCGCCCCGCTCTGTCTTCGTCGGCATTCCGAGGCTTTCGAACCATTCGACGGTCTGCACATTGTCAAAGCCGTGCAGCGCGCTTAAGAAAAACCGGGGGTTCGACACAACATGCCCGGTAAACTCCTGCATATCGCAGGCGTTCGTCAGGTTGCACCGCCCCTTGCCGGTAATATAAATCTTTTTGCCGAGCTTCTCATTTTTCTCAAGAAGCGTGACCGCGGCACCTGCGCCGGCCGCCGCTATGGCTGCCGTCATACCGGCCGCGCCGCCCCCGATCACGATAACGGTCTTCATGATTCGGCCTTTTTCTCCTTATCATCACGCAGAACATCGATATTTTTCCAAAGGTAGTCCACAAGCGACACTACCGTCATCACGAGTGCAAACCACATGAATATCTTCCCCACGATATCAATAATGCGGAAGAAGAGGATTCTGTCGTAAGTCGAATCCGCCGTGAAGAGCATGAAGCAGCACATAAACATCTGGGAGAAGGTCTTGATTTTCCCGAGATACCCTGCTGCCAGAACCACGCCCTTGTCGCAGGCAATCAGGCGGAATCCGCTGATGATAAACTCTCTCGCCATGATGATGGCGACTACCACCGCGGGAATCTTGTCGAACTCAATCAGCAAAATGAGCGCCGTGCACACCAGAATCTTGTCGGCGAGCGGGTCCATAAATTTGCCGAAGGTCGTTACAAGGTTGTATTTGCGGGCGATATGCCCGTCCAGAAAGTCCGTAAAACTCGCTGCGGCAAACACCGCAAGCGCAATAAAATTGTAGTACGGAAGGTAGTCCTCAAGCATCAGTAAAATCACAAAAACGGGAATCAGAAATACCCGGAACAGAGTAATCCGATTGGGAAGATTCATGCGTTTCATTCGTCCTTCACCTCTCCTGTCAAATCATATTCGCGTGCCCCGGTAATCGTCACGGGCACAATATCTCCGGACATAAGCGACATCGGTCCGTCGAAAAATACGGCTCCGTCGATTGTCGGCGCATCGCCGCCGGTTCGTCCCGTGAACACATCCTCATCGGGAAGATATCCGTCCACAAGCACCGGAAGCGTCCGCCCTACAAGGCTTTCGCTGTATGCGCTGCAGATGTCCTTCTGCAGCTTCATCACGGCATTTTTCCTGCGGTTTTTCACGCGCGCCGGAACCTGCCCCTTCATCGCGGCAGCGGGAGTTCCCTCCTCCTTGGAGTAGGCAAAGCATCCGAGCCGCTCAAAGCGCATCCGCCCGACAAACGACAGAAGCTCCGCAAAATCCTCCTCCGTCTCGCCGGGGAATCCCGCAATCAGCGTCGTTCGAAGCACAATCCCCGGGATTTCCCGCCGGAGCTTATGCACAATCGCCTCAATGTCCGCCCGCGTCGTACGGCGCCCCATGCGGCGAAGTATTTCGTCCGAAGCATGCTGTATCGGCATGTCGAGATATTTGCATACCTTCGGTTCTGCGGCAATCACCTGAATCAGCGCGTCGTCGATCTCCTCCGGGTAGCAGTACTCAATTCGAATCCACGAGAGCTCCTCGATTCGGCAAAGCCTCGAGATAAGCTCCGCAAGCTTCTTCCCGCCGTAGAGGTCAATTCCGTAGCGCGTCGTCTCCTGGGCGACAAGAATCAACTCCCGCGTCCCGGCCGCCGCCAGCTTCTCCGCCTCCGCAACGAGCCGTTCCATCGGGAACGAGCGGTACGGACCGCGAATGTACGGAATCACACAATAGGTGCACCGCTTGTCGCACCCTTCGGCAATCTTCAGATAGGAAACATAGTTGCCGGCGGTGACGGCTCTCTCCTGCGCCTGCGGCAGATAATCGAGCGGCCTCAGGGATTCGTAGTTTCCCTTCTCCCGCAACGCTTCGGCGATATCCTCATACGAGGCCGTCCCGACGATGGCATCCACCTCGGGAATCATCTCCCGGATCTCCGCCGCATAGCGCTGCGCAAGACAGCCTGCAACCACGAGACGGCGAAGCTTTCCCTCGGTTCTCTCCCTTGCGAGAGTTAAGACCGTCTCAATGCTCTCTTCCTTGGCATCGCTTATGAAACAGCAGGTGTTGACAACCGCCGCGTCCGCATCCACCGGATCCTCCGCAAGCGTGTGCCCTTCCCTCTGCAAAATGCCGAGCATGACCTCGCTGTCCACAAGGTTTTTGTCACATCCGAGCGAAACAAAATAAACTCTCATGCATCTCCCTCTGCGAACCGCCGTCTCCGCCGGTCCGTACCAATCAGCCCCGCGTTTTTAAAACATCTCCGCGGATTCCACACAATTGTACATCAGCATGGCGATTGTCATCGGTCCGACGCCGCCCGGCACCGGCGTGATGGCGCTTGCCACCGGCTCCACGCTCTCAAAATCGACATCGCCGCACAGTTTGCCGTCTTCCATCCGGTGAATTCCGACATCGATTACAACGGCTCCCTCCTTCACATAGTCCGCCGTAATCATCTTCGGCTTGCCGACTGCAACAACCAGAATGTCCGCGCGCTTCGTGACCTCCGCAAGGTTCTTCGTGCGGGAATGGCAGACGGTCACGGTTCCGTTCTCCTGCAGAAGCATCGCTGCCATCGGCTTACCTACAATATTGCTGCGGCCGATAACCACGCACTCCTTTCCTTCGATGGAGATGCCTGTCCGCTTCAGAAGCTGAATCACGCCGGCCGGCGTACAGGAGCGGAAGCCCTTCTGCCCGATATTCAGGCGCCCGACGCTCACCGGGTGGAAACCGTCCACATCCTTATCCGGCGAGATAGCGAGTAAAATCTTCTCCTCATCAATATGCTTCGGCACCGGCAGCTGCACGAGAATGCCGTTCACATCCGAACGCTCGTTGAGCTCCCCGATAATCGCGAGCAGCTCCTCCGTTGTCGTCTCCTCCGGGAGCTCGTAAGCGAGCGACCGGATTCCGATATATTCACAGGCTTTTTTCTTGTTCGACACATAAACGGTCGAAGCCTTGTCATTTCCCACCTGAATCACCGCAAGGCAGATTTCCTTCCCCGCCGCGGCAAGTTCCGCCACGCGTGCCTTGAGTTCATCCTTAATCTCCGCGGAGATTGCTTTTCCGTCGATTCGTATTGCCATGATTGCCTCCGATTCCGCCGCATTTTGCGCGGCACACATACAAAATTTATTATACCGCAACCGCCGCCTCTGCACAAGAAATTTTTCGAGAATCGGGCAAATGGGCACGGTTAACACGAAAAATAAGGGAAACTGCCGACGCAATCTCCCTTATCGCAAACTCCACAACAGATATGCAAGCAATACCAGAAGGCCGATACAGAACGCCATCAGACCGTAGGAAAGGCTTCGTGAGACAAGCTTTACGCTCTCGGTCAGGCCCTCGCGGGCGCGGTTGACCGCTGCGACACAGTCTCCGTCCTTCGGCTTTTTCCTGCCGAAGGTCGCGTTCCACAGCCGCCGGAATCCGTTTCCGACATGCCCGATCGGGTTGCAGATTGCCTCTCCGAGCGTGATGCTCCTCTGCTCGACAACCGGGCGAAGCGCACTGCGCCGAAGCAGAAGAACAAACGCGTCGACAATCTTATCCATCACGACAAGAATCGATTTACACAGGACAAACACCGCACATGCGAGGTGCTCGACGGTGACCTCCAGCCCGCGCATCAGCGTTCCGAACACCGCGGGAAGAACCGTGAGCAACAGCGGACGGTATACATCGTCCTCAAGCGTCGGAAGCGATTCCATCCGGTCGACATACTGCGGCGTCTCGCGAAGCGGAAGAAGTTTCCTGCACACAAGCGGCCGCTCCGCCGCAAAATAGATTACGACGCCGGCGACAATCGAGATCAGCGATCCCGACAGACATTCCCACGAGAACCATTGCGGCGCATGATGCATCGGGACATACGCGGCGATTCGCGACGCGCGAACCCCAAGCGGAACCATCGTCACCTCCGGGAGCGTTCCGCCGAGGAATATAAACGCCGCCGTAATTCCCAGAAACACCATCGTCGCACGCGGACCGCCCGCAGACCCCTGTTTCGCTTCCGCGGCGAGCACTTCCTCCGAGGGTTTGCGCAGGAACAGAACGACGAAAAGCTTCGCCATGTATGCAACCGTACAACCGCCGGCAAACAGGAACAGATATTCACAGATTCGGTATCCGAACCCGGCCTCTGCAGCAACCTCCGCGAGCGTCTCGTGAATCAGCGTTTTGGAGATGTATCCGGAAAAGCCCGGAATACCGCCGATTCCGAGAGATGCCGTGAGCATGATTATCATCAGGCCGTACCGGTTCCTTCCGAAGCCGCGCAGCTTGTTGAGATCCCTGGTATGCACCGTATGGACGGCAATTCCCGCCGCCGTAAACAGAATCAGCTTGAAGGCGGAGTGATTCAGCATGTGCAAAATGCTTCCCGCAATCGCCGCACCGTTGCCGTCCGCCATCAGACACGAGGTTCCGGCCCCCACAAGGATGAAGCCGATCTGCGAGACCGACGAGCAGGCAAGCATATGCTTGATATCGATTGAGCCGACGGCGCGAAGCGCACCGACAAGCATCGTAATAACGCCGAGCACGAGGATGATGTTGCCCCATTTTGCGTGGCACAGAAAGATTCTTCCGCACAAAATCAAAACGCCGAACACACCGGTCTTGGTGAGAATACCCGACAGCAGTGCCGAGGCTGAAGCCGGCGCCTCCGGATGCGCCTTCGGAAGCCAGATGTGCAGCGGCCACGCGCCCGCCTTGGCGCCGAAGCCGAACAACAGACAGAGCCCCGCAGCGAACAGAGTCTTCGAGGAACCGTTTGCCCCGGCAATCCAGTATGCGGTCTGCAGTTCTTCGATATCGAGCGTTCCGACGGTGTTCTCCAGAAGGAACAGTCCCATCAGAAGAACCAGTCCGCCGATTACGGCAACCGCGAGGTATGTCTTGGAGGCGCGGATTGCCTCCGCTGTCTGCTCATGAACAACCCACAGATAGGACACAAGCGACATACCCTCGAAGAAGACAAAGGTCGTAAACAAATCCGCCGAGAGCAGCACACCGAGCGTGCAGGAAAGCGTAATCAGGGTCGCTGCCTGATAGCGGGCGGCATGCCGGTCATGGCTTCCGTACCAGACATAGAACACGGACGCGGTAAGCCATGCGAACGATGCGACCGAGACATACAGCGCGCGGAAACCGTCGACTGTGAAGGTCAGATCTCTCCCGCAGATTCCGAGCAGGCGAAGAGTCTTCACATCGCCTCTCCACTGACCTGCGGCGAGGAACACGGCAATCGTGAATACCGCGGCGGTAATTCCCGTCGGAATCAGATTGCAGAGACGGTTTTTCACCGAAGTCTTCTCTCCCGCCCGAAGCTTTCCGAGGACGCACGAAAGCAAGCCCCCCGCCATGGGGAGCAAAAGAACCCATAAAATAATCGTGGATCCCTTCATCGCAAGCCTCCTGCAACCTCCGACAAAAATGTTACTATCGGCGTCGAGCAGACGCCGCAGACAAGAACCAGCAAAACCAAAATCAGCAGCGGAATCCGCATGCGGAATCCGACGGCAACGGCGGCGGTGTCATCGGGTCTGCTGTCCTTCCCGGGCATCCAGGCGCGCACGACAACCTCCAGAATATACGCCGCGGACAAAAGCGCCGAGAGAATCAACGCAGCGAGACCGATATAGGAAAATACCGTGCCCTCCGCAGCAGCTGCGGTTCCGATATACCATTTGCTGATAAAGCCGACCATCGGCGGAATTCCGATCAGTGACAGCCCGGCGACGGTGTATACCGCAAACACAAGCGGCATCCGCCTGCCCATGCCGTCCATCTCCCACACATAGCGCTTTCCGGTCTTCACCATCACCGCACCGATGCAGTAGAACAGCGTAATCTTCATCAATCCGTGGAACAGCATGTGCGTCATCGCCGCGGTCATGCCCTCCGCGGACATCAGCGACGCGGCAAATATGATATACGACAGATTGCTCACCGTCGAGTACGCGAGCCGTCGCTTGCAGTCCTGCTCCTTCACGGCCTTCACGGCGCCGTAAACCATCGTAACAACCGCGAACATCATCACCGTGTTCTGCACCCAGGTCCCGCGCAGAAAATCCGTCCCGAAGCTGTAATAGGTCACGCGGATGATTGCGAACGCACCTGCCTTAACAACCGCCACTGCGTGCAGCAGCGCCGTAACGGGCGTCGGAGCCACCGAGGCCGTCGGAAGCCACCCGTGGAACGGGCAGATCGCCGCCTTGACGCCGAACCCGAGCACGGTCATTCCGTACACAATCAAAAGCATCGTTGTATGCCGACCGACATTGCCGAGCACGCCGCCCATACGGAAGTCAAGCGTCTCTCCGAAGACGGCGATGGCAACGAAGCCGATGAAGGCGAACGCCGCTCCGCCGATGGAATAGCGAACATATTTCCGTGTCGCAAGCGTGGATTTGTAGCTGTGCCCGTGCATCATCAGCGGGATGGTCACAAGCGTGAGCATCTCATAGAACATATACATCGTCATGAGATTGCCGGCGAACGCGATTCCGACGGTCACCCCGTAGGTCATCGTGTACCACGCGAAAAATGTATTGCAATCCCCTTCCGTCTCCATGTATTCGAAGGCATACAAAGAGGCCAGCGGCCACAGCACCGCAACGAGGCCGGCGAAGACGCAGGCCGCGCCGTCGAGCCGGAATTTGACATAGAGACTTCCCGCAAGCGTGAGGACCGTCGCCTCGCCCTGCGGCTGCGTAATCAAAATCGCAGCGATACACAAAGAAGTCAGAAGGACGATCGCCGAAACGATTCCCTCCCGAAGTGCACGGGTTCTGATTTTGCAAAAGCCGAACACCGCTCCGCCGACGATGGGGAGCAGCACCGGAATCAAGAGAACATACACACTCATCGGAAAATGACTCCTAACCTCAGGATAGCTGCAAAAACATGTTAAAACTCACGAAACAGCGAAGCTGCGAACTCCGTCAAAGCATTCGGGAACAAACCGAACAATGTGGCTGCCGCAGCGAGAATGAACAACGGAAGGGCCATGCGCAGCGAAAGCCGTCTCCGATTTTCCGAAGGCGCCGGTTCGATTTTCTCGGCGTCCCCGGCATTTTCCGGCTCCGGCACAAAGAACGCGTCCGCGGACACGGTGATCAGGTATCCCGCCGTGAGAAGTGCGCTGATCAACAGAATCACCGGCACGCAATAGCGGAACACGGGGACGCCTGACGCCAGTGCACCGGTAGCAATCTGCCATTTGCTGACAAAGCCCGAGAACGGCGGAATGCCGACCAGAGCAAGACCTCCGACGGTAAACACGGCCATGACCGCCGGCTCCGTCCGCCCGAGTCCCTTCCACTCCGAAACCTTCGTCTTTCCGTCCCGTGCAATCACGGCACCAGCGCAGAGGAACAGCAGATTTTTAATCACCGAATGGAACACAATATGAAGAATCGCACCCGTAAAAGCCGCCTCCGGCGACATCAGGTACAAGCCCGCGAGGATATATGAAGTCTGGCTGACCGTCGAGTAGGCCAGACGCTTTTTCATGACTTTTTCGCGGAACGCAAGCATCGAACCGAGGAACACCGTAATCATCGCAAGCGTGAGAAGCGTCTTCTGCACCCAGGTTCCCTGCAGGAAAGACGGTCCGACGCTGTAATACACCACGCGGATTACAAAGAGGATACCCATTTTCGTAATGTTGCCGGACAAGAGCGCCGATGCGGGTGCCGGCGCCACGGGATGCGCCTTCGGAAGCCATCCGTGGAGCGGAAACATACCGACCTTGGAGCCGAAGCCGAGCAGCATGAAGAAGACAGCCACAAGAAGCCCCGCCGTCTCCGTCCCGGTCATACCGGACTTTAAGAATCCCCCGGCTGCATAAGAGAGAATCCCTCCGGTTGCCTCTCTCGCCGGATCCGCACACCGGTACAGGAAGAAGATTCCGACGAGTCCGAGAAAGGCCCCCGCGAGCGAGTAATACAGATAGGTCATGCCCGCGGAAATCGCCTCTTTCGTCTGCTCATGCATCACAAGAGGGAATGTCGCAAGCGTCATCATCTCATAGAAAATGTAGGTTGTGACAAGGTTTCCGGAAAAGCATACGCCCATAAGCGCGCCGAGAGACAAAAGCGAAAAGGTCTGATAGCGCTCTTCCCTCTCCCCGTGGCTCATGTAATCGAACGAAAACACGGTTGACAGCAGCCACATGGAAACCGTAAGCACGGAAAATAAGCCCGCAATGCCGTCCGAGCGGAAATAAATCGGAACTCCGGGCAGAAACTTCGCCGGAGCGATGTCAACCTTTCCGAGCAACGCGATGCAGATAACAATCGCGGCCGTGACCGAAACGGTTGCAAAAACTACGCTCCGCATCCGCCGTACATTCCGGCGCAGGGGCTCGCAGAGGCACACACAAAGTGCCCCGATTACCGGCAGAAGCACCGCCGCCGGCATAAGCCATGCTTTCATCATAACGCAATCCTCCCTCTTAGGAGATTTCGGGGCGGCTTGTCAAAACCGCGAAAGGCCTGTCTGAATCCAGGAGAAAATCGGTTCCGAACCGATTCCGAGCAAAAGGTTGATGACGATGAACGATACGACAGCTACCCACATCGCCTTGCCCGCCTTGACCGAAAAGGCGGTATCTTTCCGCTGAAGCGGCGTATAAATGTTGATTGTCTGCCCGATGAAATACATCGCGTTCAGAATGGTACTGACAGCGAGCGCAACAAGCATAACCAACATTTTCGATCGCGACGGCAGCGCAAACGCCGCCTGCGCAAAATACACTTTCGAGGTGAAGCCCGCAAGCAGCGGAATACCGACCATCGACAGCGAGCCGACGGCAAATCCGACGCCTGCAATCCGGTTTCGGTAGGCGGCTCCGCGGAGCTTCCGGTAGTTCATATTTTCCCAGTTTCCGCCGGACAGACCGTTCAGCGATACGAACAGGAGCGATTTTCCGGCGGCATGCGCCAGAATATGGAAAATGGAAGCAATCACGCCGGCCTCGGTATTGATGCCGAAGCCCATGTAGATATAGCCGATCTGGGCGACCGAGGAAAATGCAATCATTCGCCCCACATCCGGCTGCTGAATCGCGCTCATCGAGCCGATGAGCATTCCGGCGATACCGAACACAAACAGCACATCGTCGACCTGAATCGATCGAATAATGTCCGTGCCGATGACGCGATAGAAAAACTTAATCAGCAGAAAAATGTATCCCTTGGATACGAGGCTCGACAGAATCGCACTCGAGGCGCAGGTGGAATAGCCGTAGGCATCGGGCAGCCAGGAGTGGAACGGGAACAGCGCCGATTTGATGGCGATACCGACGCAGAACAGACCGACGGCGACCGTCAGCGGTTCCGTGTAGGTTCCCTCCCGGACGATGTCGACAATCGACTCATGCATCGGCTCCATCAAAAGATGCCCCGTGATTCCGTAGAGAATCGAGATGGCAATCAGCAAAAGGCCGGAGCCGAGAAGCGACATAATCATGTATTTTACGGCGGCAAGCAGATTTCGTCCCCACCCGCGAATCATGATGAGGCCGCAGGCGGAAATCGTGTTGATTTCGATAAAAACATATCCCGTGAACAGGTCGTTTGTGTAAATCAGAGCAAGCAGCGACGCCAACAGCAGATTGATCAGGATGTAAAACAGATTCTCGCGGTCCTCCGCGATATCCGCAGCCGTAAAATGATACCCTCCGATCAGCGAGAGGAGCATGATGAAACAGAAGAATGTCGCCGTCATCGCCTCCAGAACGCCGACCCGGATCTCATTGCCGAAGGGTGCGGGGAACGCTCCCATTTTGTATGTGAACGGCTCTCCCGTTCTGAGCACATACCAGAAGACAAGGATTGAGAGAATCCCGGAGGTAACCACGACAAAGAAGCTGACGCGGCGTGCGGCACGCCCCGACAGCACGGATGACACCGGTCCCGACACCATCGAAAGAAGGATGGCAATCAACGGAAGATTTCGGATCCAATCCATTCTCTGCACCTCTGCTTCTCCCCCGCTCTCCGGCGGGAGAATTGATCCGTCTGAAGACGGTTTACTCTCTGTGTTCCTGCTGCACCATCAGCGTGATGGCGTCGATATCAAGCGAGTGATACCTGCGGTACAGACGCACCGTGAGCGCCAGCATCAGCGCCGTAACGCTGACGGACACGACAATACCGGTGAGCACCAGTCCGCTCGGAATCGGATTGATATAGCGCGACGGATCGGTGTTGCCGTCCGTTGCAATCGGGGCAAGACGCCCGCTGATATAGCCCATGGACGCCAGAAACAAATATACCGCCGTGTCCATGATATTCATTCCGATGATTTTCTTAATCAGATTTTTCTGAAGAAGAAGGTTCCCGAATCCGATGCCGAAGAGAACCATCGAAACTACGGCAAGATAATTGTGAATCAATTCGTCAAACATGACTCCCTCCGACAATCAGAAGCTTCCCTTTCGGAACAATGCGTAAAATGCGTACATCGTGCATGCGACCTCCACTCCGACGAGCAGGTTAATCGGAAGAATCAACCCCGAGCTCAGGATGTCTCCGAGTCTTCCGAGCGGCACAATCGAAGCGATTCCGTTCGCGCCCGTAAACAGGTAGTAGCCGATAATCATCGCATACAGGCAGAGCGACCCGACCTTGAGAACATCGTAAATCTTCTCGTCAAAGAATCGCTCGGTCCGGCGGAAGCCGAACGCCTGGTTGTAAAGAATCAGACCGGCGCCGAGCACGGCTCCTCCGGAAAATCCGCCGCCGGGGGACAGATGACCGTTCAGCAGGATATACAAGCCGAACAGGAAAATCATCGGAACGACCAGACTCGCGATTTTCTGCAGGATGATATCTCCTCTTCTGTCATACTCCGGCGAGAAGGTCACACGGTCGGATTCCGCCGTGTCTCCGGCTTCCTCGGCCTCCTTCTTGCGCCGCCGGTTCGCCGCGTTCTCTCCCTCCCGATGGAGCAAAAGGATGATAACCGTGCACGCACCGATAAAAAGCACATTGGTCTCGCCGAAGGTATCAAACGCGCGGTATTGCAAAATCATGCCCGTGACGGCGTTGACCACTCCGGTCTCCTCTCCGCCCTTTTCGAGATATCGCTCCGCAACCTCGTTGTCCGTAGGCGCCGTGGCGCTTCCGAATTCCGGCATGTAAGCGATATTCAGAATCAACATTCCCGCAATCAAAAAGCACATAACGAGAGCGAGCACATAGTAGATTCTTCGGAAAACTCGAACACCCTTCGTATTTATCCGCTCCCGCTCCCGCGCCTGCAGATCGATGTCCGGAAGCTCGAGATAACTCGCATTTTCCAGGCGGTCGGACTCCGCGCGCTCCTCGACTTTCCGCTTCCATTCCTCCGTGCGGTCCGGTGTCACGACGGGATCGTCGCCCCGGACAAACGAAAGGAATCTGGCTCTGCGGGATTTCTCATAATCTTTGCGAATTCGGCTCATTTTGTGCCTCCTTCCCCGGGCAACTCCGCGAATTCATCCGCAGCGGAATCCGCCGTTTCGGTCGCTGTCCCGGCCACCCCGGCTTCGGATTCCGCCCCGTCCTCCGGCGTCTCCTCGACGGCGTCGATTTTGCGAAGCGTTACGAAGAACAAAACGCTGGTGATTCCGGCGCCGACAGCGGCCTCCGTGATAGCGAGATCCGGAGACTGCAGAAAGATCCAGATCACGGACATCACAAGGCTGTAGGACATATAAATGATGACCGAAACGAGAAGATTTTTCGTAAAACTTACGGAGATAGCGCAAACAATCAAAAACAACAGAAGAAGAAACAGGATACCCTTAGTCAGCATGCGCACCGCCCTTCCGGTCCTCGCTCTCGACCTCACAGTTATCCTTTAAGCGGTCGCTGATCTCGACCTCAAGCCCTGCCAGAAGGTGGCTGGAAACCGGGCTTGCAAACCAGAAAAACAAGATAATCAACAGCAGTTTCAGCGCATCGAAAGAGAAGCCCCGCAGGATAATCAACCCGAGGAGGACAAGCAAAATCGACAGCGTATCCGTCATTGCAGCCGCCTGCATGCGGTTGAGCGCAAAGCGGAACTTGAACAACCCGTAAAGAGCAATACACGCCGTGACGACCCCTGTGAGGATACAAAGTCCGCCGACGATAAAGCGCAGCCATTCCATCATTTTGCGCCTCCCTTCCGCGAGGCTTCCGGCCTGTCGCTCTCTGCAGTTTCTTTCGGTTCTGCGGATGATACAGCGCTCCCCGAAACAGACTTCACCGGGTCCTTAAGAATCCCGCCCGGCTCCTCCGGGAGTCCGCGCATCCGAAGATGCTCGCGATGGACGCCGAGGTACACACGCACGAGAACGACCACGGCAAGAAAGCTGATCATCGCATAGATCAGCGCAACATCAAGCAGATAACTCTGTTTCAGCCAGAGGGAAAGGATACAGATAATCATAATCGTACATGTGCCGAGCATATTGACGGACACGATACGATCCGCGATTTCCGGGCCGCGGACGGCGCGGATCAGACAGCCGAACATCACGCACAAAAGCACGATGACCGCACCGCCGAACAGAATTTCATACGCATCGGAGAGCGTCATTTTGCGCCTCCTTCCTGCGTCTCAAGCTCCGCCAGCATAGCCTCGAACACACTGTTCTCAGTCCCGACGGAAATGTCCCGGTCGAGCGCATGGACAACATACCGGTCGTCAGAAAGCTTCACGGTGATAGTCCCCGGAGTCAGGGTGATAGAGTTCGCGAGCACCACCTTCGATGTCTCGTTCTTCAGTTTTGTGCGGAAGGAAAAAAGAACCGGCTCCGGCTCAAGCCTGCCGGAAAGAATCAATCGCATCACGGCGAAATTGGCTTTGACAATCTCAGCGAGAAGGATGACGACATATCGAATCGCCCAGGGAATCCGTTTCCAGATGCGAAATTCCCCGCGAAGAGAATATCCGAGAAATGCACGGCAGAACAAATACAACGGGATACACAAAAGCAACCCGAGAACAGCGACTTCCCAGGTCAGGCGCCCGTTGAACACGATCCATATTATGAGAAACAGTGCAATCATGACGGCCTCCGTGCGAACCAACAAAAATCAGGTATCAGTGTAGCACTTCTTCCGCCCGATGTCAAACGCTTGCTCGCCCGTTTTTCTTCTTTTTTCCGACGCAGAATGTGCCGAAACGCGGAAACACCGCCCTGCTTCGGCGGAGGTTTCGCGAAAAAGAAAAAGCCCCCGAGAAATCGGGAGCTTTCCTTTGTCCTTTTACTCAAGCTGCGATTATGCGCGAGCCTTCTTGGTAGCTACTACAGCAACCAAAGCTACAACTGCAACAGCGCCGAAGAGAACAACCATCGTGGTGTCAGCCGTCTTAGCTGCGCCGTCACTCGTACGAAGCACTGCCTTAACAACCTGGAAACCATTGTAGTAGTTGACCTGGATAGCACCGGTAGCTGCCTTCTTAACTGCATCAGCATCGAAGGTGAAAGTCAACACATCGCCTACAGCGGGCTCAGCCGTGGTGGTGGACTGGAAATCAGCACCTACATTCCAGCTGCCGTCGGTAACGATACCGCCGATACCCCAGCCGGCACCTGCCGTGCCGCCCTCAGCCGTGTACTTTACGGTAACGACAATCTTAGCGCCCTCGGGTGCATTGTTGATTGCATCCGTAACCTCGCCGTTCGTTCCCTCGAGAAGCACGGTGTCTGCTGCAAGAGCAGTTCCGAGAACCATTACTGCGCAAAGAGCAACAGCAACGATTACGCTCAATAACTTTTTCATAAAAGTTACCTCCTTAAGGATAAAGTTTTGTGAATTCACTTTGACTCATTGTAGCAAAAGTACATATGAATCGCTATCATCAAAATGCACAAGAAATGTTACGAGTTTTGTGCAAATTGCGCAATTTTGCGGATGTCCCGATTATTTTCTGTTTTTCTGCAGGAAATCGGGAATCTTGATGCCGCCGGCACCGTTCTCGGAGCCCGTAGGCTTCTGGTAGGTCGGTGCTGCATATGCGGGCTGTTCCGGCTGCGTCGGAGCTGCGTATGCAGGCTGTGCGGGTGTTGCATAGTTCGGACGCGTCTGCGTCGCACCTGCCGGAGCCACCTGTGCGGTTCCGCGGTTCACGAAACCGAGTCCCGTATAAGCGCCCTGCTGCGGCTTCTTCTGTACATAGCCCTGACGGTTTGCGGAACCCGACGAGGAAGCGTTCGGATGCTCCTCAAGGCCCGTAGCGATAACCGTGATGCGGCACTGATCCGGAGCTGTCTCATCGTAGATGGCACCGAAGATAATGTTGGCCTCGTCGCCGGCAAGCTCCTGTACATAGGTAGCTGCCTCGTTGACCTCGATCAGGCTTACAGCGCCTGCGATATGCAAAATAACATGGCTTGCGCCCTCGATATTGGTCTCGAGAAGCGGCGAAGTGGTGGCCTGCTTTACAGCCTCCATGCACTTGTCGTCGCCGGAGCCGTAGCCGATACCGATATGGGCAACGCCCTTGTCCTTCATAACCGTCTCAACATCCGCGAAGTCGAGGTTGATGAGAGCCGGAGCATTGATGAGATCCGTGATACCCTGAACACCCTGCTGCAGAACCTCGTCCGCCTTGCGGAGAGCTTCCGGCATCGTCGTGCGACGATCGACAATCTCAAGAAGACGGTCGTTCGGGATTACGATAAGTGTATCTACGGACTGGCGGAGACGCTCGATGCCCGACAGCGCGTTAGCCATGCGCTGCTTTGCCTCAAAGCGGAACGGCTTGGTTACGATACCGACGGTCAAAACGCCCATCTCCTTCGCAATCTGCGCTACCACGGGCGCAGCGCCGGTTCCGGTTCCGCCGCCCATACCGCAGGTTACGAACACCATATCCGCACCCTTGATAATCTGGGTCAGCTCTTCCTTGCTCTCCTCGGCTGCCTTCTCGCCGACATCCGGCTGAGATCCGGCACCAAGACCCTTCGTAAGTTTCTCACCTATCTGAATGCATTGAGGAGCCCGGCAGTTTTTCAAATGCTGCTTATCCGTGTTGACGCAAACGAATTCAACGCCCACGATCCCCTCTTCGATCATGCGGTTCACCGCGTTGTTGCCGGCACCTCCGACACCGATTACCAGTATCTTTGCAGCCGCTTCGTTCTCTTCTCCTTTGATTTCAACCAACGTTGTATCCTCCTTTTTGCATAATATTCCTATTACCCACCCTTTATGATATATTCAAATGCCGAAAAAGGCAAGCATTTTTTCGTTTTTCAGCGCGAAAAATGCTCATTTTCTGCGCATTTTCCGCTTATTTCGGGGCATTGTCATCACTGCCCCCGTCCGGGTCCGCACTCTCCTCGCGAACCTTCGCGTAAAATTCATCCGAAGATGTAAATACACGCTCCATATTGATGTCGTAATGCATCTCTTTGCCGTGCTCTTTGTTGCGCTCCGCGAGCTTCTGCGCAGCCTCCGGAATCATGGCAATCTGCACATCGTACGCCTCGCGAACCCCCAGCCGGTACTCGTTTCCGTCCATGATGAGAGTGACCGATTTATCCTTGCCGAAGCGGATCTCGTCGATTGTCACCGAGTTCTTCTCCAGCTGGAAAACGATGTTGAGGATCACATCGAACAGCTTCGCATCCTGCGTCTCGAACTTCTGGTACATGGTCAGGTTCGTATACACGAGGCCGGTGACTACCGGAAGCTCCTCCGCGTTGGTCTTCCGCGAGGAAACAATCTCGCCGTCGCGGTTGAAATACAGGTAATAGCCCATGTCAAACAGGCATCCGATGGGCGGCTTTTCGTAAGCCGTAATCTGTATTTTGTTTCCCTCCTCGTTTCGGATTGTAATCTTCTCGAGGAACGGAAGCGTCTCCACCTCGCGATACCGGTAAATATATTTCACCAGAATCGAGTACCTGTCGTACCAATGGGAAAGCACATGATCCCGAATCTCCTGCTCGGTGTATCGCTCGGAAAATCCGATGATTGTCACCGTGACATCCTGCTCGGGATCGATGCGGTATTTCTTTTTCAAATAGTGCAGTGTGACGGCAACGATTGCGACGAACAGCGCCAGAATCGCCAGACGCCGAATCAGGCGTGTGCTTCGTTTTTCTGTTTTAATAACTGCCATTCCCGTCTCCTGCCTTCGTTATTTTCCTCTTTACGAATCGTCATCGGAAGAATCCCGCTTCGACGGTCTTCCGAGGACGACATCCATGCGGTATCCGCCGGACGGCGCCTGCGGCGTCGGCTTCCCGGTATTAGCGTTGTCGATACCGTCGCGTCTTCCCTTCGCGCTCTTTGTATTCTTTCCGCCCGAACTGCCCGCGGCTTTTCCGCGTACCGGGCGCGTTTTTTTGTGGTCATCCTTGATTTTCCGGAATCCGCCGAAGGTACGTCTTCCCGCGCTTCTTCCGCTCTCTCCGGTCTCCCGTGCCGTCGCGGGTTTTCCCTCTAACTGCTTCAGGACTTCGCGCTTGCGATAGCCGATATTGCGGGAGACATTGAGCACCAGCCCGCACTCCGCACAGAGCACTATCAGGGAGGAACCGCCGTAGCTGATGAACGGAAGCGTTACGCCCGTCGAGGGCATGGATCCGGTCACAACCGCCACATTGATGCAAACCTGCAGCCCGATGTGAATCATCACGCCGTAACACAGCAGCGTTCCGTACAAATCCGGAGCGTTAATCGCAATGATTGCGATTCTCCAGAGCAGCAGCAAAAACAAAATCAACAGCGCCGCGCCGCCGACGAGGCCGAGCTCCTCGACGATGCAGGCAAAAATCATATCCGTGTGAACCTCGGGGATATGTCCCAGCTTCTGTGCGCTGTTCCCGAGACCTTTGCCGAACAGGCCGCCGGAGGAAAGCGCGTACAGCCCCTGCTTGACCTGCCCCACATTCTCCTCGTCCGTCAGATGTCTCCACTCGTAGATTCGGCGAAAACGGAATCCGCCGGCGCCGCCCGAGCGGTCCACATACCGCACCACAAGGATTGCGACGACAACGACGACAGCCAGCAGCACGACGAAAACGAGCTTTTTCTTCGAGCAGACGAACACCAGTCCGACCAGAATCGCGCCCAGGACGATACCGGTTGTCATACTCTCTTTCGCCGCAAGCAGCGTGATGACTCCGAAGAGGCCTAACACAATCCCGAGATAAACCGTCTTGTTTTTCTGCGTATGCATTCTGCAAAGCGCATAGGCGGCAATGACAATCATAAACAGCTTGGCAAACTCACCGGGCTGCAGCTTGAACGGACCGACGGCAAGCCACCTCGCGGCGCCGTTCGTCGCGCCGTTTAAGCCCGAATCGGTTCTTCCGAGGATGATAACCGCCAGCTCCAGAGCGACAATCATGATGTACGCTCCGACGAGCAGAAACGGTATTTTCCTTACCGGAGTCTCCGTGGAATATACATGGTAATCGAACAGCGAGACGGCAATCATCCCGGCGATGCCGACGATTGCATAGCGAATCTGCCCTCTCGTGTACAGCAACTCGTCGTTGTAATATCTTGCGGCGTTATAAGGACTGATGCTGGCGATCATCATGACTCCGATCAGAATCAGTGTGACGACCATAAACAACAGGGTATAGTCGTAATATCGCTTCTTTTTATCATGCGTATACAGATACCCTGTCGGCTCCATCGCGTCGCTCCTCCTCTCTCCGCTCTCTTCCGGGCTTTCGATTTCCCGAAGGCCCGCCCGCTCCGAATCAGTCCGGAAGCGCTCTCACAAGCGCTTTGAACAAGTCTCCGCGCTCCTCGTAATTCTTAAACATTCCCCAGCTTGCGCAGCAGGGAGAAAGCAATACCGCCTCACCGGGCTTTGCAAGCGCATATGCGCGCTCCACCGCCTCCTGCATGGAGGAAACCCGCTCGATGTCGGTAAAGCCCATCCGCCGGGCGGTCGCCTCGATCTTGTCGGCCGTCTGCCCCATCAGAAGCAGCGTGCGAACCTTGCCGGGGAACTCCGAAATCCAGCTCTCGTACACCGAACCCTTGTCGTAGCCGCCGCCGATGAGAATCGTCGGACGATCCATCGCGCGAACTGCCTGAATCGACGCGTCGGGGTTGGTTCCCTTCGAATCGTTGTAGTACAATACGCCGTTCTTCGTGGCGGTGTACTCAATCCGGTGTGCCACCGCGACAAATGTGCGAAGCGCCTCGCGAATGCGGTCCATCGGCACGCTCAGGGCGATTCCGGCCGCAATTGCAGCCATCGCATTCTCATAGTTGTGACGGCCGATGATATTCATCTCATGGACATCGATTACCTCAATCTCCGACACGCCGTCGTTATAGCAGATCTTATCTCCGCGGAGATAGAGTCCGCGCTTCAGAACACGGCCCGAGGAGAACCAGAAGACCTTGGTCTTCAATGTCTCGCTCATCGCGCGAAGGCGCTCGTCCTCATAGTTGAGCACACACACCTCGCCGGGCGTCTGATTTTTCGCAATATTGAATTTGGCCTGCGCATACGCCTCCATCGTGTGGTGACGATTCAAATGGTCGGGCGTGATATTGAGAATCACTGAAACATTCGGATGGAACTCCTCGATGGATTCCAGCTGAAAGCTGCTCATCTCCGCAACCGTCACTCCGTCATCGGTCGTCTCGTTGACCACTTCGGTGTAGGGCGTTCCGATGTTGCCCGCGACCTCGACATTGACATATGCCTGCTTCATAATCTCGCCGATTAACGCCGTCGTTGTCGTCTTTCCGTTGGTTCCCGTCACGGCAACCAGTTTTCCGCGGCTGTAGCGGTATCCGAGCTCCACCTCACCCCAGATTGGGATTCCGGCGGCGCGAAGCCGCTCAACCATAGGCAAATCCGTCGGCACACCGGGACTGATAATCACGAGATCGGTCGTCGTATACATCTCCTCCGGCAGTTCTCCGAAGCAAAATGCTCCGCGGTAATCCTTCGAAAGCCTGCTCCGAAGCTCAGTCTCCGATTTTGCGGTATCGGAATCAAACAGGGTAATCTCAGCGTCCTCCTTTGCAAGGAGATTGCATGCGGCGATGCCGCTCTTGCCCGCACCGATCACCAGAATGTGTTTGCCCATAGCCATTGTTCTGTCCTTCTTTCGTCGTTAGGTATCTCCGCCGGTTGTCGCATCTCCGTCCGTCTCATCCGGAAGCGAGCCCTCGTTGATCTCATCATCCTCGATGATGCCCGTGTACGGCACGCCGTATTCGATGTCTCCCTCGGGATATACATGCAGATACGGAAGAATGTCGCCGAGAATTTGGCTCGTCAGCGAGGTCGCCGGCGTGCTCTTATTATACATCTTTTCGTCGTCAATATCATCAATAACCACATAAATTACATATTGCGGATTGTTTGCCGGGACGCTTCCGACGAAGGACACGACATATTTGTGGTCTTTTCTGGGAAGTTTCTGCGCCGTACCGGTCTTTCCGCCGACCAGATATCCCTCGACCTGCGCGGGCTTGGCCGTACCGGACTGAACCGTCATATATGTCGCGTTTCTCAAAAACTCCGAGGTCTCCGCGCTGACCGTCTTGCGAACCAAAAGGTTCGATGCGTCGTACACCGTGGCGCCCTCCGCGTTCACAACCTGACGAACCACATGCGGCTGGTAGTAGTATCCGCCGTTGACAACGGAAGCGTACGCCGCCGCCATCTGCGTCATCGTCACATTGAAACCCTGACCGAAGCTGAGGGTTGCGAGCTCGATGGTAGAGATTTTCGTCTCATCCATGAGAATACCGGAAGCCTCGCCGGGAAGATCGATTCCCGTCTTGCTTCCGAGGCCGAAATGCGTCTGATAGTAATGGAAAATGGATTTCCCCATTCCGTCCGCGATTTTAATCATCGCCATATTGCAGGACTTCATGAGGGATTCCGTCAGCGTGATATCGCCGTGGGTCGCGTTGCACTTGATCGGGTCCTTTGCGCCCTCGATCATGATTTTACCGCCGCAGTGATATTTGGAATTCTTCTCGACAACATGCTCCTCGAGGGCTGCGGCGACCGTGAGACACTTGAAGGTCGAACCGGGCTCGTAGGTATCGTTGATACAGAAGTTTCGCCACATTTTGTTGAGCGCCGCAATCTTCTCCTCCGCCGTGCGCTCCACCACCTCGCCGTTTGCATCGAGAAGCGGCGGAAGTTCTCTCGGGTTGTTCAGATCGTATCCGCTGTTCGAAGCCATCGCCACGATCTCACCGTTGGAGACATCCATAACCAGAACGCCGATATTGTTTACGCGGTACTGCGAAAGGAATGCCGCAATCCTATTTTCCACAGCCTTCTGCACGAAGACATCGATTGTGGAGACAATCGTATCGCCGGGCACTGCCTCCCAGGTGTTTGTCACGAGATTGAGGTCCGCGTCGTAGTATCCCGAGACGCGCCCGTCCACGCCGTTCAGGTAGGAATTGTACTGCTGCTCGATGCCCCAGGTTCCGACATTTCCCTCGTTGACAAAGCCGATCACATGCGATGCAAGGCTTCCGTAGGGATAGGTTCTTTCATATTCGGTTTCAAACCACACGCCCTTGATAAACTTGTGATCCTCCGTCTTCACATCGACCTGAAGGGCCTTGAAGGCGGCAATCGAATCGTAGGGCTGTTCGCGGTAGAGAACATAATAATTGCTGTTCTTCTGTTCCATCGCGGTGTCGAACTCGTCCTGCGTCGTTCCGAACGCTTTGTTGAGCGCCTGGTAAGTGTATTTCATGTAGGCGGCGTTCGACTTGATGACCTTGGGGTCGAGAATGACATTGTAGGTCTTTACGCTCAGGGCAAGCTCCGTCCCGTTGCGGTCCGTTATGGTTCCGCGCTGAAACGGAATCGTGGAGCCGACGGTCGAGTTATAGCCCTGATCCTGGATTGCATTGCGGTATTTCGTTCCCATCGTGCGCTGCCAGTATGCAATCCGCCCGATCAGAATAAGCAGGATTACAACCATCGCGCCCATCACAATCAGCACCCGGTGCTGATGATTCCGGGTGGTGAATATGTTGCGTATGCTGACTCGCTTCCTGCTCATGGTCTCCGTCTCCGCTCAGATAAAATAGACGCACGGAAAGGAGCAACCGTTTCCGTTTGCTCCTTACCGCGTGATTGATTGCTTATCGCATGAGTTTACTCAGAATCTGCTCAAATACCGACTCCTCGGGCTTCTCTTCCTCGGCCACCGGGGAGTACTGTCTGACATACCCGTCTCCGCGCTGTGTAAGGGCAATCACTTCGTTGTCTCTGGGATAAACCATCCCGTACTGTCCGACCGCTACCTCATACACATGGTTGATGTCGACGCTTGCCGCAATCGCCTGCTCGCTCTCGTCGTTGCTGCGATACAGATTCGCATAATCGTTGGTCAGCGCCGTGAGTTCACGGTCGAGCGAATGCATGCGTGCGAGTGTGTTCAAATACCCGATTCCGTTATACAAAACCGCGATCAGACCGGCAAGCATGATTGTGCATGCGAGAAATCCCATGCGCTTGCGAATACCGATGACCGGAGCGCTCTGCTGCGCAGCCTTTCTCTTTCTCTCGGGATTGTTCTCGTGCTGCGGGCGGTATGCGGGCTCCGCATATGCTCTCGCAAGATTGTCCGTCACATAGCCGGATCTTCTGATGGTTTCGTTTGCTGTTCTGTTTCTTCCGTTAGTCTTCATCTTGATACCCCAATCAGCGGTGCTGCGGAGCTTTCCTCGACTCCGTCCTAATCCGCTTTCTCCTCATTTCGCTCGAAGATTCGAAGCTTCGCGCTCTTCGATCTCCGATTTTCCGCGATCTCTTCCGCTGAGGGAAGAATCGGTTTCCTCGTTATCACTGCGCCCAGTGATTTGCGTCCGCACATGCACACCGGAAAATCCGGAGGGCAGATGCACGGATGTTCGTTTTTCCGGAAGCTCTGCTTCACAATCCGATCCTCCAGCGAGTGGAATGTGATTACGCAAAATCTTCCGCCGGGGGCCAGGCTTTTGATCATCCCGTCCAGGGATTCCGCCAGAACCGTCAGCTCCCGATTCAATTCGATGCGGATTGCCTGAAAGGTCCGTTTTGCGGGATGACCTTCCTTCGCCCGCAGCTTCGCCGGTATCGCCGCCTTGATGATTTCGGCAAGCTCCCCGGTGGTTTTGATCGGCTCCTTCTCTCTCGCCTGCACGATATGCTTGGCGATATTGTTTGCGAAGGAATCCTCGCCGTACTCCCGGATTACCCTCGCAAGCTCTGCCTGCGGGTATCCGTTGACGATGTCCGCCGCGGTTCGCTCCCCGCGATCGTCCATCCTCATGTCAAGAGGTGCATCCTCCATATAGGAGAAGCCTCTTTCCGCCGTATCCAACTGGTAGGAGGAAACCCCCAGATCAAGCAAGATACCGTTCACCTGCCCGATCTGAAGGTCGTCTAATATTTTCCGGTAATTTTCGTAATTGCTTCGGACGATGCTCACGCGGTCCCGAAACGGCGCCAGTCTCTCGCCCGCCGCCCGTATGGCGTCACCGTCCTGGTCGATGCCGATCAGCCGTCCGCTCGTCAGCCGGCTCGCAATCTCGTAGGAATGGCCCGCTCCCCCGAGCGTTCCGTCCACATAGATGCCGTCCGGACGAATCGCAAGTCCCTCGACGGCCTCGTGAAGCAATACGGACACATGTTTGAACTCCTGCATGTCGCCCTCCTGCTTCCCTTACAGCCGAATGCCGTAGGTTGCCGCCGTGGAGGCGATCTCCTCGCGCGATACGCTGTCGTTGTACTGATCCCAGGCTTCCTTCGAGAACATCTTGATTTTGTCGAGGGCGCCCACGGAAACGATATCCTTGGTAATTCCCACGCGCTCCCGAAGTTCCTGCGGAAGAATGACTCTTCCCTGCTTATCCATCTCAACCGGTTCGGAATTGGCCGAAAGAAATGTCAGCAACTTTCTGCCCCCGTCCGTTCCGGGAAGGTTCGTATCCAATTTCTCGAGAAGTTTCAGCCACTCATCCATCGGATAGATGTTCAGACAACAATCAATTCCAAGCGCCACGATAAACTGCTCCCCGAGTTTCTCACGAAATTTTACGGGGACAATCACGCGACCCTTGGCATCAACGCTGTGAATCTGCTTTCCGTTGAAGTAGTTTAGCATGAAATTCTCCACTTTCCACCACTTTGGTGGTCAACAATGGTCAAATGTGGTACTTTCCTCCACTGATTGGATTATAAGACACAATTTTTTAAAATGCAACAGGGAAAAAGCATTCTTTTTGGGATTTTTGTAACTTTTTTTCACAATTTGGACAAAAAAAGAGACATTTTACGAATAAACAAACATTTGTTCGAAAATCGTTATTTTCAATTGTTCGAACCGCTTACAGAAGCGACCCGATTCCGACAATCAGAAGCGACATCACCCAGGCGACGGCGCACTGCTCAAGCACAATGACGGCAGCCCATTTTCGTCCGAGCTCTCTCCGGATGGAAGCAACCGCCGCGATGCACGGCGTATACAGCAGACAGAACACCAGCAAGCCGGCCGCCGAGACGCTGCTCATAAGAGCCGTCACCGCTATCCCGTCGCCGGACAGGACATTGAGCGTGGACACCACACTCTCCTTGGCGATGAATCCGGTGATGAGCGCAGTCACGATGCGCCAGTCCGCAAAGCCGTGGAGCGCAAACACCGGTGCGATTCCTCCCGCAAGCGACGCCAGGATGCTGTCCTTGGAATCAACCATGTTCAGGCCGAAGTCAAAGGTCTGCAGAAGCCATACGACAAGGCTTGCGAGAAATATCACGGTAAATGCTCTCTGCAGGAAGTCCTTCGTCTTATCCCAGAGCAGATACAGCACGCTCCGAAGCCCCGGCATGCGGTAGTTCGGAAGCTCCATGACGAAAGGCACCGCCTCGCCGCGGAAGAAGGTGTTCTTCGCGACGAACGCGACCGTTATCGCCGTCAGAATTCCGAACAGATACAGCCCCGTCATCACCAGACCGCTGTATTTCGGGAAAAACGCATGCGCGAAAAATCCGTATATCGGCAGTTTGGCCGTACAGCTCATAAACGGCGTCAGCAATATCGTCATCTTTCGGTCGCGCTCACTCGGGAGCGTCCGCGATGCCATGACGCCGGGCACCGTGCAGCCGAAACCGATCAGCATCGGGACGATACTGCGGCCGGACAGACCGATTTTACGAAGCAGCTTGTCCATGACGAAGGCAACCCGCGCCATGTAGCCGCTGTCCTCCAAAACGGAGAGGAAGAAAAACAAAACGACGATAATCGGCACGAAGCTCAGGACGCTTCCCACGCCGCCGAAGATTCCGTCCGAGACAAGCGAGCGCAAAATCGGGCTGACATTTCCCCGCTCCATTCCGCGTTCGACAAGCCCCTGAAGCTTATCGATTCCGAACTCGATGAGCTCCTGCAGCTTCGCTCCGATGACATTGAAGGTCAGGAAAAAGGTGAGCGCCATGATGGCGACAAAAACCGGAATCGCCGTAAAGCGCCCCGTGAGAATCCGGTCAATCTGCCGGCTTCTCCGATGTTCTTTGCTCTCCTTCGGCTTGACGACCGTCGCGTCACATACGCTTCGGATAAAGGAGAACCGCATGTCGGCAATCGCCGCTGCGCGGTCAAGCCCGCGCTCGTTCTCCATATTGACAATCATATGCTCGATGGTTTCTTCCTCGTTCTCTGTCAGCTTCAATGCAGAGAGAACGAGCTTATCCCCCTCGGCAATCTTGCTTGCGGCAAACCGCACCGGAATCCCGGCCGCCTCCGCGTGATCCTCGATAAAATGCATGATGCCGTGCAGACACCGGTGAACGGCGCCGCCGTTCTCGTCGCGGCCGCAGAAGTCGGTCCTGCCCGGGCGCTCACGGTATTTTGCGACATGGACGCAGTGCTTGATGAGCTCGTCCACACCCTCGTTTTTCGCTGCGGAAATCGGAACCACGGGGATTCCCAGCATGGACTCCATCAGGTTGATTCGGATGGTTCCGCCGTTGCCGCGCACTTCGTCCATCATGTTGAGCGCAAGCACAATGGGGACATTGAGTTCCATCAGTTGCAGCGTCAGATACAGATTTCGCTCGATGTTCGTCGCATCGACGATATTGATGATACAGAGAGGCTTCTCCGAGAGAATGAACTCGCGCGAAACAATCTCCTCGGACGAGTACGGGGACAGGGAATAGATGCCCGGAAGATCCGTCACCGAGGTGTCGGGATATCCGCGGATTTCTCCGCTCACGCGGTCGACCGTCACGCCCGGGAAATTACCCACATGGCGGTTCGCGCCCGTCAACTGGTTAAACAGCGTCGTCTTGCCGCAATTCTGATTGCCCGCGAGCGCAAATGTGAGAACCGTCCCCTTCGGAACCGGATTCTCGTCTGCCTTGACATGGTACCGGCCTTCCTCACCGAGGCCGGGATGGTCCGGCACGGTCGTATGCGGCAGGCGCTCGCGCTTTCGGTCCTCTCCCGCTCCGTCCGGCTTCACCTCCGGAGTCTCAATCCGGTTTACCGAAATCTTGGCGGCGTCCGCAAGGCGCAGCGTAAGCTCATACCCGCGAATGGTCACTTCCATCGGATCGCCCATCGGGGCAAACTGCTTCAGTGTAACAACCTCACCGGGCAGCAGCCCCATGTCAAGCATATGCTGACGCAGAGCTCCCTCGCCGCCGAGTGTCGTAATCACCGCGCTCTCTCCGGCTTTCAGTTCCTGAAGTGTCATTTCGCCTCACTCCGTTTCTTCGCTGCATTCCTTCTCATCCAGATATAAGCTGCTCCGGCGCCGACCATGAGAAGCGCGCTCAAAAGCTGTGAAACCGCGATTGGGGTGTTGAACAGGAACAGCTGGTCCGTGCGGAGTCCCTCAATCCAAAATCTTCCGAGTCCGTACCCGAAGAGGTACAGAAGGAAAATCTCGCCGTCGAACTTCTTATGCTTTGTGCGCAGCAGCATCAGAATAAGCAGAACGAGATTCCAGAGGGACTCATAAAGGAATGTCGGATGCACGCTGATGTATGTCACGCCGTTTCGCACCACGGGATTGTTGCGGATCTCCATGATGGCCGCCATCGCCTTTTCCTTGCCGGCGTACGCATTTTCCACAATAGACGAAGGAGTGTTCGGATTGCAGTAGTTATTGACCGCAGTGGCATCCACAAGCATTGCGAATTTGCCGTTCGTGTAGGTTCCGAACGCTTCCCGGTTAAAGAAATTGCCCCACCGCCCGATAATCTGTCCGGTAATCAGGCCGCAGACCGCGGTGTCCAGAAAGAGCATCCGGGGCAGCTTCCTGATTTTCGTAAATATAACCGCGGTAAGGATTCCGCCGATGACTCCGCCGTAGATGGCAAGTCCGCCTCCGCGAATGTTAAATACTTCCCACGGATCGTCCGCGAACAGTTTCCAGTTGAACACAACATAGTAAATCCGCGCGCAGATCACGGAAATTATAATTGCAATAAGCGTAAAATCGAGATACGGATCGGGATTCTGCCCGGTCTTCTTGGCGACGCGGTCCGCCACCAGATACCCGAGAACCATTCCGATGCCGATTACAAGTCCGTAGTAAGCGATGCGGTACCCGAACACCTGGAAAAATCTGCCGACATGGCGAAGTGTAATCCCGAGGCCCGGGAAAATGATGTCCGTCTTCGTCTCCGCAAGCAATGCAAGCCACTGTGCCATGGCACACCTCCGTTTTATATGTTAAATCGGAACAGGATGACATCCCCGTCCTTCACGACATATTCCTTGCCTTCCGAGCGGACAAGTCCTTTCTCCTTCGCCTGCAGCATTCCGCCGCAGTTTACCAGATCATCGTAAGCGACAACCTCGGCGCGGATGAAGCCGCGTTCGAAATCGGTATGAATCTTGCCTGCCGCCTGCGGCGCCTTCATGCCGCGGGTGATAGTCCAGGCTCTCGTCTCATCCGGTCCCGTAGTGAGGAAACTGATCAGTCCGAGCAGATGGTAGCTCGCGCGAATCAGCTTCTCAAGGCCGGCCTCCTCAAGTCCCATCTCCGTAAGGAACTCCCTGCGCTCGTCCTCCTCGAGCTCGGAGATTTCCTCCTCGAGCCTCGCGCAGATAACGAACACCTCGGAGCCTTCCTTCGCGGCAAACTCGCGGACCTTTGCGACATATGCATTGTTCGCGCCGTCGTCCGCAATATCGTCGTCGGATACATTGGCTGCGTAGATTACAGGCTTTCTCGTAAGAAGCGAGTACCCGCGAAGCCATCCGTTCTCATCCTCGTCATCGGTCTCGTAGGCGGATGCTTTCTCCCCGCTCTCGAGAAGCTCCTTGATTTTCTTAAGCATCTCGCATTCCTTCGCCTGGGTCTTATCGTAGCTCGCTCCCTTCGAAACGCGGGCGATTCTTCGCTCTACGGTCTCCAGGTCCGCAAACACCAGCTCGAGATTGATTGTCTCGATGTCGCGAATCGGGTCGACCGACCCGTCGACATGGATGATGTTTCCGTCCTCAAAGCAGCGGACTACATGAACAATGGCGTCCGTCTCACGGATGTGCGACAGGAACTGGTTGCCGAGACCCTCACCCTTGCTCGCACCCTTCACAAGGCCGGCGATATCGACAAACTCCACAACAGCCGGGATGGTTCTCTTGGATTGATACATGTCCGTCAAAACCGCAAGACGGGCATCCGGCACCGTTACGACGCCCACATTCGGGTCAATCGTGCAAAAAGGATAGTTGGCAGACTCCGCGCCTGCCTTTGTCAACGAGTTAAACAATGTGCTCTTCCCGACGTTGGGAAGACCGACAATTCCGAGTTTCATACTTCCGTGCTCCTTACTTTATTACTGATCCATGCGGATGATAAGCCCCTGATACAATAGCACAAACCGCACTTTTTTGCAAGAAAATGCCGCAGAGAGTCACCCCTCTGCGGATCCTTTGTGTATCTCATGCGAGAATTTGAAGAAACTTCTTCGTATTGTCCGCGATATCCCCGCGGAACACTGCGCTTCCGGCCACAATCGTGTCCGCGCCGGCGCGAAGAAGCGCACCGACATTTTCCGTATTCACTCCGCCGTCAACCTCCAGCCTCGGAACTCCATCGCCGGATTCCGCGCCGAACACCTCGGCGAACAGCTTTCTCGTATCGCGCAGCTTATCGTAGGTCCCCTCCATCAGCTTCTGCCCGCCGAATCCGGGATTGACGGACATAATCAACACGAGGTCGAGCGACTTCAGGAACGGCCGAAGCACCGATACCGGGGTCTCCGGCCGGATGGACATTCCGACTTTTGCGCCGGTCTGTGCAATCGCGCGAAGCGTTGCCTTTACATCGCTGCAGGCCTCATAGTGAACCGTAATCAGGTCTGCGCCGCTCTCGGCGAACTCCTTCACATAGCGAACCGGCTCGCGAATCATCAGATGGACATCCAAAAACATGTCCGTCTCTTTCCGAATCGACGCAAGAACCGGCATTCCGAAGCTGATGCTCGGGACAAACAAGCCGTCCATCACATCAAAATGCAGCGCCTGCGCACCGTTGTCACGCACACACCGGATTTGTTCCCCGAGGCGGTTGAAATCCGCCGCGAGTATAGAAGGTGACAGCCAATTCATATCTCATTGCTCCTCATGCTTTTGTTTGCGCGGGTAAATGATGCGCGCCCCGGTAATTTCATCGTACAGCAACTGATAACTCGCGTAGCGCTCCTTTGCAATCTCACCCGCGGCGACAGCCGCCTTAACCGCGCATTCGGGTTCGCGCAGATGACGGCAGTCCGGATAGCGGCACCGCATGGCCGCCTCGGTGAACTCCGGAAAATATCCCGCGAGCTCCTCCGGCTTCACCTCCGGAAGAAACAGCGAGCTGAAGCCCGGGGTATCACAGAGATATGTCTCATCCGCAATATGAAACAACTGGGAATGCCTTGTCGTCTGCTTGCCCCGCTTAATCTTTTCACTGAGCTCGCCGACTTCCATGTTGGCATCCGGATGCATCGCATTCATAATCGTGGACTTGCCGACGCCGGACGGTCCCGCCAAAACCGTGGTCTTTCCGCGAAGAGCTTCCTTCAGTGCGTCGAGCGTCCCCGGGTCGCTCGCCTGCGTTACGAAAAGCTCGGCGCCGCTGCCCCGGTACATGCGAAGAAGCTTCTCGATCTCGCCGTCCTCCGCAAGGTCCGTCTTGTTAAAGCATACCAATACCGGCACGCCCTGTTTTTCCATCAAAATCAGGAAGCGGTCCAAAAGATTCGGATGAAACTCCGGGTCCCGCACTGCGCATACCAAAAGAGCCTGATCGACATTGGCGACCGCCGGGCGCACAAGCGCATTTTCCCTCCGGAGTATGCGCAAAATATTCCCCTTGCCGCCGTCCGCAACCGAAACCGCGACATTGTCGCCGATGAGCGGCTTCGTCTTTTGATAGCGAAGATTTCCTCTGGCGCTGCAGGAAAGAAGTCCCGTCCCCTCGACATAGACCTCGTAGATTCCGCCGACGCCCTTGATTATTTTACCGACCGATTCCCTCATAGTCCGCTTCTCCGGCATTATCCTTCCCCGTTCTGGGAATCTCCCTCCGAATTGTCCGGAACAGGAGTCGGCGTATCGGGCACGGGTGTCGGAGTGTCAGGCACAGGCGACGGAGACGGCGAAGGAGTGGGTTCCGGACCGCTGCTCACTGTAAGCACAACGACTTTGCTCTTATCAATCTTGGTGCCTGCGGTCTCCGACTGCGCCATTACCACGCCGGCGGGAACCGTATCGCTGTACACAAGCTTCGTGTCATAGTTGGTGAGCTTGGCCGCAATCAGCATCGCCTTCGCATCGACTTCCTTCTGGCCGACAACATCCGGAACCTCGGCAACCTTGGTGTTTCCGGAATTCAGATATACCGTGAGCGTTTCGCCTGCCATCAGCTGCTCATTCGGGCCGGGCTCCGTCTTGACAACGCGGCTGTCCTCGACCTCATCGCTCTCAATCCACTCGATTTTAATCTCGAGCTTGCCGGCGACGGACGAGCGCACCTGCTGCTCCGTGAAGCCCTTGAAATTGCTGATCAGAATCGGCTCTTTACCGATACTGTACACAAGGACAATGGTATCGCCGCGGGTTATGGTACTGCCTGCCTCCGGCTTCGTCAGCACGACGCTTCCGCTCGCATAGTTGTCGCTGTATTGCGAGGAAGGCTCGTACTCGACATTTAAGTTCATGCCCGGGATGGCTCTCAGTTCCTTCTCAACTTCCAGATAATTTGGCCTACCGACATAATTTCCCAACTTCATCGTCATGGTTTCCGGAGTCGGAGTCGCTGTTGCCTCCACCGTAGGCGTTGCCGTGTGGACTACTCCCGTATTGTTCGGGAGGAAGCCGTTCTTCATGATTTTGGAGATGGCATATACGGCAAGCACAACCACAACAAGCATCAATACTATGCTGAGCGCAATCAGAACCTTCTCCATTCCGTTGCCCATGGAGTCGAGGTCGTCATAGTCCTCGTCCTCTTCCTCCTTGCGGCGCTGCTTCGCGGCAAGTGCGGTCTTCGACGGCCGCTCATCCTCGACATCCTCTTCGTCAAACGACTCGCTGTGCGCCGTTGCGGCCTGAATCTCATTCATCTCGCTCGTCGTAAAATTCTTCGTCGGAGAATCGTTGACCACCGGCGCCATCTTGACAAAGTCGCCGCTCGGGTTCATGATTGCAGCCTTCAGATCCTGAATCAGTTCGGCGGTCGAAAGATATCGACGCTCCGGCTTCTTCTGCATACATTTTGCGATAATCTTCTCAAGGCTCGGCGTCACCTCGCGGTTGATCTCCGAGAGCGGCTGTGCCTCGCCCTGAATATGCAGCAGAGCCACCGACACGGCGTTGTCGCCGGTAAACGGAACATGCCCCGCAAGCATCTCATACATCGTGATACCCAGGGAGTAGATGTCGCTTCGCTCGTCGCTGTAGCCGCCGCGCGCCTGCTCCGGGGAGAGATAATGAACGGAACCGATATTTTGCGCCTCATGCGTCGTGGTTGTCATCGTCGCCGCACGCGCAATACCGAAGTCCGCAACCTTTACCTTGCCTTCCTTCGAGATGATAATGTTCTGCGGCTTAATGTCGCGGTGAACCACATGATTCTGATGCGCGATATCAAGGCCCTGCGCAATCTGGATTGCGATGCCCACGGCCTCCTTGATGTCAAGGCGCCCCTTGCGCTCGATGAAGCGCTTCAGCGTGATGCCCTCGACATACTCCATGACAAAATAATGCAGATCTCCGTCGTCGCCGACATCGTATACGCTGACGATGTTCGGATGCGTCAGACCGGCGCAGGACTGCGCCTCCCCGCGGAACTTCGTCACAAAATTCTTATCCGCAGAATACTCCGGTTTCAAAATCTTGATTGCCACGAACCGGTTCAGACGATGACATTTGGCCTTGTATACATCCGCCATTCCGCCCGATCCGATTTTCTCAATGATCTCATAACGATCACCGATAAATGTTCCCGGCTTAATCATGCTCATAGTAATACTCCCAACCTTTCCGGCAAATCAAACTGCCTTAAATCTTCAGAAGAACAAGCGTGATGTTGTCCTTGCCGCCGTTCTCGTTGGCCATATCCACCAGCTTGTCTGCGATGTCTTCCACCTCATCATATTCGCTCGTAAGCTTCAGAATCTCCGACTCCTCAACCATGTCAGAGAGTCCGTCGCTGCACAACAATACATAATCGCCCGGATGAACCGCCACCCGGAAGAAATCCGGACTGACGACCGCCTGGGTACTCAACGCCCTCAACACTACATTTTTGTTCGGATGAAACCGCGCCTCCTCCTTGCGGAGTTCGCCGTTCAACACCATCTCGGCAACCAGCGAGTGGTCCTGCGTGATCTGTGAAATCTTCTCGTTGATCAGGTAGAGCCGGCTGTCGCCGATGTTGGAGACAAGCAAAATGTTGTCCGCCTCCAGCGTCGCCGTCACAAAGGTTGTCCCCATCCCTTCGAGATCCCGCGATGTCTTTGCTTTCGCGATGAGATCCTCGTTCGTCTGCCGAACGGCTTTCTCAATCGCCTGAATCGGCGTCCGCTCCTTTCCGAAGCGAACCAGCTCCGTGAACCGCTCGACGCAAAATCTTGCGGCGATGTCGCCCGCGTTCTGTCCTCCCATGCCGTCCGCCACAATGAACAGATTCGGCAGGATTCCGACCGGCGTCTCGCTCACATAGAACACATCCTGGTTCATGGACCGTTTCCGACCCTTGTCCGTTTTTCCGATTACCCTCATATTGTTACACCCTTACTCCCCGCTGCCGGACTCGTAATGCCTGCGCAGCTGTCCGCACGCGGCATTGATGTCGGAACCGAGTTCTCTCCTAATAGTAACATGGATTCCCTCATTTTCAAGCATTTTTTGAAAATGTAAAACATTCTTAACAAGTGAGCGCTTGTAATCCCGCTCCGAAACGGGGTTGACCGGAATGAGGTTTACATGCGCGGAAAGCCCCTTTAACAGAGCCGCCAGCTCCTTCGCCTGCGCGCCGGAATCATTGACTCCGGCAATCAGACTGTACTCGAATGTCATGCGCCTTCCGGTCTTCTCCGTATAGTATTTTGCGGCGTCGATAAGCTCTCTTACGGAAAATGAATTTGCCACCGGCATAAGCTTCCTCCGCAGCTCGTCGTTGGGCGCGTGAAGCGAGATGGCCGGCGTGACTGCAAGCTTTAAATCGGCGAGGCTGCGAAGCTTCGGAACCAGCCCGCAGGTCGAGATTGTGACATTTCTCTGGCTGATGTGCAGCCCGTTTTCGTCCGTGATTATCCGCAGAAAAGCCAGCAGATTGTCATAGTTGTCGAGCGGTTCGCCCGTCCCCATCACCACGATGTTGGAGACCCGCTCCCCCGTATCCCTTGTGATTGCATAAATCTGCTCCGCCATCTCCGACGGCGTCAGGTTGCGCACAAGCCCGCCGATTGTGGACGCGCAGAAGGTGCAGCCCATACGGCAGCCGACCTGGGAGGAGATGCATACCGAAACCCCGTGGTGATACTCCATCCGTACGCTCTCAATCACATTGCCGTCCGGCAGACGAAAGAGATATTTCTTCGTTCCGTCAAGCTTTGAATCCAGCCGTACCGCCTTCGTAAGCACAGTGAGCGGATAGCGCTCCGCAAGCTTCTCGCGAAGGCTTTTCGGCAGGTTTGTCATCTCTTCGTAGGCTGTCGCTAAGCGGACATGCATCCACGCGTACAGCTGCTTCGCGCGGTACGCCGGCTCGGAAAGCTCCGCAAGTGCGGCCGTCAGTTCCGCGAGCGTCATGCTCTTGATATCCATAGCCTCTCTCCTTCTTCAGACCGGTTTGCGAAATCCCGCGATGAAAAATCCGTCAAAGCGGTCCGCCTCCGGAAGAATCTGAATTCCGCGGGCCGTCAGGCCTTCCGCCTGGTATTCGGAGTCCCGAAGCACGGCGGGTAGCTGCTCCCGAAGATCCACCGGCTCCATTCCGAGGGTGTCCGCAATGTAATCCGCCATGTCCGCATTTTCCGCGCGGGTCACCGTGCATGTCGAGTACGCGAGATATCCGCCGGGTTTTACATAGCGAACGGCCTGCGTCACAATTCTGCGCTGAAGCTCCGCAAGGGTCTTTATATCCTCCGGCCGCGTCTTCGTCTTGATGTCGGGCTTTCGCCCGATAACGCCGAGCCCGCTGCACGGCACATCGGCAATCACGATATCCGCCCATCCGGCAAGCGCAGGGTCGTATTCCGCAGCGTCCGCCGCCTCCGTCCGGACATTGTCGATTCCGACGCGGCGAAGCGCCTCTTCGATGGCCGGGAGTTTATTCCGCTTCAGTTCGCGCGAAATTATTTCCGAGCGGGACTCTCCCGCTGCCCGGTCGAGAACCGTCAACCGGTCTGCCGCATGCACCGTCTTGCCTCCCGGCGCCGCGCAGAGATCGAGCACGCGCATCCCCGGCGCAAGCGGAAGCAGATTTCCCGCCAAAACCGCGCTCTCGTCCTGTATGCTAAACCAGCCTTCCCCGTATGCGGAAAATGCCGCCGGATTCCCGCCGTGAATTCGGAGAACATTTTGCAATATGCCCGGCACCGGATTCGCACCGTCCTTTGCGAGGGAGGCAATCAAATCCTCCATCGAAGCGCGGCTCTCGTTGAGCCGGACGGACACCGTGCCCTCCGTGAGAAAAGCTTCCGCCATCGTTTTTATATCCGCATACGGAAACTCATGCGCCCACAGCTCCGTAATCCACGAAGGCATGGAATACAGAAAATCCGCCGCCTCCTTCGCGGGCATCTTCGCCGCCTCCGAGAGCAGGTATTCCCTTGCACCGCCGGCCTCATCGATGTGTCGGGCAATTCCCCGGAGCACGCCGTTCACAAACCCCGAAAGCCCGGACAATCCGCGCCGTTTCGCCAGTTTGACGGCCTCGTTGCACGCGGCGGATGCCGGAACTCCCGACAGAAACAGCAGCTGGTAGACCGACATTCGGAGAAGCTCTAAAACGCGGGCCTTGATTTTCCCGACCGGACGCCCTGCCGCGGCGGCAATCACGGTGTCAATCGTCTGCTGCCGCTCAAGCGTCCCGTGCAGAAGCCTTGCGGCAAATGCCCGGTCCTCCGCGGTAAGATCGCCTCCGCCGAGCGCGTCCGAAAGCGCCGTGTGGCTCAGTTTTCCCTGTTCATTGACCGCGGAAAGCGCATCCCAAACGATCTCTCTGGCCGTCATATTTCCTCCCGATTCTCACCGAGCTTCGTGCCTTCGGGAAGCGCATATCCCCGCAGGTATTCCTCCGCGCTCATGCGGCGTTTTCCCTCAGGCTGCACCTCCGTAATCCGAAGGCTTCCCGCTCCGGTCTGCACCGTAAAATCCTTCTTTCCGACTGCCGTGACCGTTCCGGGCTCCGCGCCCTCCGCCGCATCCTCGCACACGGAGACGCTCCAGATTTTAAGCATCGCGCCGTCGCGGAAGGAAAATGTTCCCGGCCACGGGTTCAGTCCCCGCACATAGCGCTCGATTTTGCACGCATCCCATGAAAAATCGAGCTTTCCCATATCCTTGCTCAACTGCTTTGCATACGCTGTCGTCATCTCTCCCTGCGGAACCGGGACAAGCGTTCCGTCGACAATTCCGGGGATGGCTTCCGTCAACGCCTCAGCGCCGAGCTCCGCAATCTTGTCATGCAGCGAACCGCCGGTTTCCTCCGGCGTGACGGCAACGCTTCTCTGAAGCAGGATATCTCCGGTGTCAAGGCCTTCGTCCATCTTCATAATGGTCACGCCGGTCTCACGCTCGCCGTCGAGAATGCTCCACTGAATCGGCGCCGCGCCGCGGTATTTTGGCAGCAGCGACGCATGCACATTGATGCATCCGTACCGCGGAATCTCCAGAATTTCCTTCGGAAGTATCTGTCCGAACGCCGCGACGACAATCATGTCGGGAGCATATTCCCGAATCACTTCGACATTTTCCGGAAGACGCACCTTAACCGGTGTGAATACCGGAATTCCGGCCGCCTGCGCCGCCTCCTTCACCGGGGAGCAGGCGAGCGCCTTTCCCCGTCCCTTCGGACGGTCCGGCTGCGTCACCGCCAGAACAACCTCGTACGGCTCCTGCAAAAGCCGCTCCAAAATCACCGCCGCAATCTCCGGCGTACCCATATATACAATCCGCATCGTCATCCTCCGTCAGGCCTCGGCCGCAGCTTCCGCCGCCTTCTCGAGTTCCTCGTTGTCGTACAATCTTCCCTCGACCTTCTCCACATACAGATGGCCGTCCAGGTGATCGAGCTCATGGCACACCGCGCGCGCCAGAAAATCCTCCGCCTCGAGCGTGACGAGGTTCCCCTCAAGGTCCGTAAACTCCGCCGTAACCTTCTGCGGGCGCGTCACCTGACCGCTCTTGCCGGGGACGCTCAGGCACCCTTCCCAGCCGGTCTGGCTCCCCTCGCTCGCTGTGATTACGGGGTTAATCATCACCATCGGGCTGTCCTGCTCCGGCGATACATCGATCACGACAATGCGCTTGAGAATTCCGACCTGCGGTCCCGCAAGGCCGACTCCCTCCGCATCGTACATTGTCTCAATCATGTCTGCCGCAAGATCGCGAATCCGCTGGGTAATCGCGGGAATCTCCTTCGCCCGCTTTCCGAGGATTTCCTCCCCCTGAACCCGAATTTTCCGTAAAGCCATCTCGTTCTCCTCCTGTCATTTTCCGTAGTTGCGACACCTTTCGCTTTCTCCCGCCGCCCGGTATTGTCTGTCCGCACCGCGCTCCCGGCAGGGTCCTGCTAATCCATGTCAAATGTCAAGCCGATTCCGCTCTCCCCGTGCATCCATGCCTCCGCGACATCCTTTATGCGGATCAGAGCCTCAATCTCGGCGTGTTTTACATTCAAAACGCGGTAATACAAATCCCGCTTCTTCTTCATCTGCGCCGGAGCAGGCCCGATGACGAGCGCGCCCTCGGCCTGTGCCGCCTTCGCGACAACCCCGGCAAGCTCCTCCATCGCAGCGTCCGCGGTCGCCTCTCTCCGGTCGGCACCGACGATACTGAGCATGTGTCTCACCGGCGGATAGCCGCACGCCCTGCGGTACCGGATTTCGGTCTCGTAAAATGCCGCATAGTCCGCATCGGCCGCCGTGAGCACCGCATAGTGATCCGGCCGGTAGGTCTGAATCAGCACTTCCCCGGGAATCCTGTCCCGCCCGGCCCGACCGGCCGCCTGTGCCAGCAAATCGAAGGTTCGCTCCGCTGCCGTATACTCCGGTGCGCCGAGCGAAAGATCCGCCGCGAGCGCGCCTACAAGCGTCACTCTCGGAAAATCATGCCCCTTCACAATCATCTGCGTCCCGATCAGAATATCGCCTCTTCCCTCCGCAAAATCAGAGAGAATCGCCTCGTAATCATCCGCAGCGCGCGTCGTGTCGGCATCCATCCGGAGAATTCGAGCCGTCGGAAACTCCTTCGCCGCAAGCTCTTCAATCTTCTGCGTTCCGCTTCGCCCGAACGGCAGAAAATATTTGGAGCCGCACTTCGGACAAACCGGACGGTACGGCGCCCGGTACCCGCAATAATGGCATCGAAGCGTCCCGTCCTTATGGTAGGTAAGCGTGACATCGCAGTGCGGGCAAACCGCGGTTTCACCGCAGGCACGGCACGAGACGAAGCCGGCATAGCCGCGTCGGTTCAGAAACAGCATCACCTGTTCGCCGCGCTCCAAGCGCCGGTTGACAGCCTCCCGGAGCCTTCGGCTGATCACCGAGAAATTGCGGGATTTCAGCTCCTCCCGCATATCGATAATTTCCGCCTTCGGAAGCATTGCGCCGTCCTTCGCCCGCTTTGTGAGCGTGAGCAGACGGTATTCGCCGCGCCCGCATTTGTAATAGGTCTCAAGCGACGGCGTCGCAGATCCTAAAATCACCTTCGCGCCGCACAGCTCCGCCCGCATAATCGCAACGGAAACCGCGTGGTAGCGCGGCGTCAGCTCGCTCCGGTACGAAGTCTCATGCTCCTCGTCGACAATCACCAGCCCGAGGTTCGGAAACGGGGTGAACAATGCCGAGCGGGGGCCGATCATAATGGAAATCTCCCCGGCTCTTGCCCGCTCCCGCATACGGTAACGGTCACCCGCGGACATTTTCGAGTGGATAAATGCAACCCTGTCGCCGAAGCAGCGGTAAAACCGCAGAACGGTCTGGTATGTCAATGCAATCTCGGGAATCAGCACAATCACCTGCTGTCCCTTTGCAAGAATCTCGCCGATCACCCGAAGATACACCTCGGTTTTGCCGCTTCCGGTGATGCCGTGCAGTAGAAACACGGAACATTTTTCGTCCCCGGACAATACTGCGGCCGCAGCACTCTCCTGCTCCCTGTTGAGCGTCACCGTAAGCCCGGCTCCCCGGTCATTTTGCGCGTCGACAACGGTCTCTATCGTGAGAATCCCGTCCGCCTGCGCACGCTCAAGCATCGCCTTCGTGAGCCGTAGTTTGCCGCTCACAAGTTCCCACGGAATTTCCGCAGTCTCGGCAAGCGCCCGGTATAACCGCGCCTTCGCGGTCTCGTTTCCCCGAAGCCCGTCCGCCCGCTTCATAAGCTCATCCGCGGAAAGCGCTCTTCGCACCATGCGCTTCGGCACCTGCTCCACCTTCTGCCTCGACGGAATCACCGTGCGCAGAGCGTCGTACAGCGAGCCGCCGTAGCGCTCCCTGATTCGATAGGCAAGCGTCACAAGCGAATCCTCGATGGTGAGGTCGCGCTTCGGAATCTCCGCAATCTCACGGATTTTCGAAGCCTCGATCTTAGGCTCGTCGCCGATTCCCACGATGTAGCCTCTGCGGAGCGTCTTTCCGCTTCCGAAGGGAATCAGCACCGGCGATCCGACACGGGCTTCCTCCCGAAGCGCGTCCGGAATCCGGTATTGAAACGACCGGTCGAGTTTCGGCGCCGCGATATCGATGATGATGTCAGCATAAACTGCCATGGTTCTTTCCTGCCTTTTATCTCTCGCGCAACACCTTCGCAATCGCGTCCATTCCCATTCCCCGGGAGCCCTTGAGGAGCACCGCATCCCCGGGCTTTACAACGGAAAGAAGCGCATCGCGTCCCTCTTCCTTCGTCGTCGTGCGGATTACGGTAAGCTTTCCCGCATCGTCGCACGCCTTCTCCCGAAGCGCCGTCTCGGCCTCATCGGCAATCGCCCGAGCCTCGGTTCCCACCGTAATCAGAATATCCACCGGTCTGCCGGCGACATCGCGTCCGACACTTCTATGGCACTGTTCGCTGAGTTCTCCGAGTTCGAGTATATCCGCCAAAACCGCAATGCGGCGCTCCGCCTTCACCGCGCACAGCACATTGAGACCGCTGCGCATGGAATCCGGGCTCGCATTGTAAGTATCGTCAATCATAATCACGCCGTCGGCAAGCGTCTCGATTCCGCCCCGCATCGCCATCGGGCGGTAAGAAAGAAGCGCCTGCGCAGCCGCCTCCGCGGGGAGTCCGAACAGCCCGGCGATTGCGATTGCCGCTGTCGCGTTCGAGACATTGTGGTGTCCGGGAACCGGCAGTTCCACGCGCACTTCGGTATCTCCGCTCACGAAGGAAAATGTCGCCGAATCCTCCGAAAGTACTTCCTCCGCATACCGGTATCTGCACCAGGGCGCTGCCCCGTAGGCAGCAATCGTAATATCCGAAAGGCGTCCCCGGGTCCTGTCATACATCTCGATTCCGTCCGTACCGCGGTACTCCGGGTTGTCTTTGCAAAGCACGGCAAGAAGCGGGTCGTCGCCGTTTACAAGGAGCGTTCCGCCCGCGCTTAAGGAGTCGATTACGGACAGCTTCTCCCGGCGTATAGCCTCCTGTGAACCGAGGTTTCCGATATGGGAGACGCCGATGTTCGTAATCACCGCGCAATCGGGTTTGGCGACGGCGGCAATTCTTCCCATCTCCCCGGGAAGGCTCATTCCCATCTCGATAACGGCGGCATCCGTGTCGTCGGACAGCTCCGCCATCATCTGCGGAACTCCGAGCTGACCGTTTTTATTTCCCTCGGTCTTCAGTACTTTCCCGAGCGGCAGAAGCGCCGTTGCTACCAACTCCTTCGTCGTGGTCTTGCCGACACTTCCGGTGACGGCGACCATTTTGACTGCGGCAAACCGGTCCCGAAGGGACGCGCCGAACCTCTGCAAGGCCGACCTTGCATCCTCCGTATACAGGTACGCCATTCCCTCCGTACCCGGCACGATTTCCCCGCGCTCGGTCGTCGTCACGCGAACCCCGTGGGCATAGGCGTCGGCGATGAAATCATGCGCATCGACGCGCTCTCCCTTCATCGGGATAAACATCGTGCGCGCATCGCCGTCCTTCGAGGAAAATGTAAACCGGTCCACCGTCGCGTCCGGGTCTCCGCACAGAAGCTTCGCCCCCATGCCTTTTGCAATATCCAAAACAGTGTAGCTCATTGTCCGGCCTTTCTGCTCATTTTTCGTTGCATCACGAAATTCCGAGGCGTTCCGCCTCCTCCAAAATCATCGCCCGGTCGTCCATCGGGTATTTTACGCCGCGGATCTCCTGATAATCCTCATGGCCCTTGCCGGCGATGACAATGCAGTCCCCTTCCTGCGCATGGGACAGCGCGTAAGCGATTGCCTCTCTGCGGTCGGGAACCGTCACATACTCTCCCGGCCCCTTCGCCACGCCGACCAAAATGTCGCGGATGATATCCTCCGGCTCCTCGAATCTCGGGTTATCCGAAGTCACAATCGTAAAATCCGCAAGCTTCGACGAAATCTCGCCCATGTCGTAGCGGCGATCCCTCGCGCGGTTGCCTCCGCAGCCGAACATGCACACGAGGCGTTTCGGCTGATACTCGCGAAGCGTCGAGAGAAGGCTTCGGAGCGCCATTCCGTTGTGCGCATAGTCGAGAAGCACCGTAAAATGCGCAGACACCGGAACGCTCTCAACACGCCCCCGTACGCGAACATCGCGAAGCACCCTGCGCATCGTATCCCCGGGAATTCCGACCTCGCATCCGAGCGCCGCCGCCGCGAGGCTGTTGTACATCGTAAATCTTCCCGGAATCTCCGTCACTATATCCATCTCCCGCCGCCCGGTAATCCGGTAGGATACGCCCTTGCGACCGGCTTCGTTGAGAAGCGCCGTCTGCGTCATGCGGTAATCACACCCTTCGGAGGCGCCGAACCGCACCACCTCACAGGTGCATCCTTCGATCATCTCCGGAAAATGGGCATCATCGGCATTTAAAATGCCCTTTTTACACATGGAGAACAGCTTCCGCTTACAGTTTTTGTAATCCTCGAAATCCGGATGCTCATTGCCGCCGATATGGTCGGGCTCCAGATTCGTAAACAGGCCGTAGTCGAAGGTGATTCCGTACACGCGGTCCATCTTAAGGCCCTGTGAAGAAACCTCCATGACAACCGCCTTGCAGCCGCAATCGCGCATCTTCGCCATCGCCTCGGCAATGACATACGACTCGGGCGTGGAGTGCGACGCGGAAATGTGCGTATCCCCCGCGATAATCTCCACGGTTCCGATCAATCCGCACGGAATCCCGGCGCCGTTTAAGAGATGATAAATCATATATGCGGTTGTCGTCTTGCCCTTCGTCCCCGTAATTCCGATTGTGAGAAGGGATTTTGCGGGGTTGTCGAACCACGCGACGGAGAGCAGCGCCAGGGCCTTCCGGTCGTCAGTTACACGCACGACCGTCACGCCGGAAGGAACCTCGACATCCCTCGTAACCACAACGGCAGCCGCACCGGCGGAGACCGCCTTATCGATATAGTCGTGCCCGTCGACGACGGTTCCCGCGATGCATACGAAAACCTCGCCTCCCGTTATTTTCCGCGTGTCGTACGCAACGCCGCTCACCGCGGTATCCTCGCTTCCCTGTACAATCGTATGCGGTATCTCCCGCAAAAGCCCGCGAAGCAGTTTCGTCACAGCCATAATTACACCTCACAATATCCCGCGATACCGCGGAATCGTATTTCCGTAAAAATCGGAAATCCCACAACATTCCATGCTGTGGGACCCCCGTTACTCTCACATGTAGCGGTACAATTCCTCATATTGTTTAGCGGAATTCGTCCACGAAAAATCCTTCGCCATACCGCGGTCGACAATCTTGTTCCACTCGCGGCGGTGATCGTAGTAGACGCTCTTTGCGTAGCGGATCGTCGCCAGCATCTCGTGCGCGTTGTAGTTGCAGAAGCCGAAACCCGTGCCGGTGTTCTCGTACTGGTTGTACGGCTCCACCGTGTCGCGAAGGCCGCCCGTCTCGCGCACAATCGGCACGGTACCGTACCGAAGCGCCATCAGCTGCGAAAGCCCGCACGGCTCAAACAGCGAAGGCATCAGGAACGCGTCGCAGGCCGCATAGATGCGGTGGGAGCGCTCATTGTTGTAATAGATGCTCGCGGAAACCCGGTTCTTATATTTCCACTCAAAATGGCGGAACAGATTCTCGTACTTCGGATCTCCCGTACCGAGCACAACGAACTGCGTATCCTCCGCACAAATCTCCTCAATCACATAGTCGATCAGGTCAAAGCCCTTCTGGTCCGTGAGCCGCGATACAACGCCGAGCATAAAAATCTTCTCATTCACATCGAGCCCGAGCTCCTGCTGGAGAGCTCGCTTGTTCTTGCTCTTCTCCTTGCGGAAGGTGATGGCGTCGTAGTTGTTGTAAATCAACGGGTCGGTCGCAGGGTCATACTCCTTGTAATCGATACCGTTCACGATGCCCGAGAGCACGTTGCTGCGGGCGTTCATCAGACCGTCGAGGCCCTCGCCGTAGAACTGCGTCTTGATCTCGTTCGCGTAGGTGTTGCTCACGGTCGTGATGCGGTCCGCGTACACGAGACCGCCCTTTAAGTAGTTCGCGTCGCCGTACGCCTCAAGCTTGTCCGGCGAAAAATAATACTCCGAGAGACCGGTGATGTCCATGACGGACTTCTTGTCCCAGATCCCCTGGAACTTCAGGTTGTGAATCGTCATGATTGTCTTGATTCCGCGGAAGAACTCGTTGTCCTGGAAGCGATCGTGAAGCATAACGGGAATCAGTCCCGTCTGCCAGTCGTGGCAGTGAATGATGTCCGGGCGGAAATCAAGCGCCGGAAGCGCCGAGAGAACCGCCTTGCAGAAGAAGGCGAACTTCTCGATATCCTCGTGGATATAGCCGTACGGATGGCTTCCCGCAAAATAGAACTCGTTGTCCACGAAATAGAACCGCACGCCGTCGTAATCGAGCTCGAACAGACCGACATACTGGCTTCTCCAGGAGAGATTTACCGTAAAATTCGTGACGAACCGCATCTGCTCCTTATACTTCTGCGGAATAGCCATATACTTCGGCAAAATGACGCGCACGTCAAACTCGTCCTTGTTGATGTACTTCGGCAGCGAGCCGACTACATCCGCCAAACCTCCCGTTTTGATAAACGGTACACATTCCGAAGCCGCAAACAGAATCTTTTTCATAGTAACCTCGTATTTCCCTCGGTGCGGGAGAATCAATCATATTCAAACATCGCCCGTCCGACTTTAATTCCGTTGATATAAACGTATCCGACGACATTTACCGCGTCGCTTTCCCATTCGCAGACAAAGCCGTGGTTACTCTTGCTGAACATGCCGTAATCGCCGTCGCGCTCGCCGTCGTTCCAGCGGTAATCGCTCCACGTCTCGATCTCGACATAGTCTTCCGCGCCGTCGTTGTTCGGCTCAAGAGGCGCCCAGTCGGTGAAGTCCCACTCTTCGCCGGTAACCCAGCGGAAGTCTCCTTCCGTCTCAATGTCCGTCGCGCCGAGCCAGTATGTGGACTTCGTGCCGTCCTTAAGAAGCTCCTTCACAAAATCGCGCTCCTCGGCGCTCGTGATCGTCAGAAGATGGCCTCCGTAGCTCTCGCACAGAGCCTCCACATCCTCCCAGATGTAGCCGGTGTCGTACCGCGCATAGTATCTGCCGTCGAACACCACCGCCTCCTTGGGGATCGGAAGCTTGTCGCGGAAGCTGTACTTCTTGCCGTTCTTTACTCCGTCTCCGTCGACATCGTCGTTCTCCTGAACCTGCTCATATGTATAACCGTTAAATATCTTTGCACCGGTACCCGAGCGGATCACGCCGTCGCACATCAATTTTGTCAGGTAATCGCTAATGCCGTCGTTGTTGCTGTCCGTGCCGGGATCCTGCGAAAGATCAACCTCCGCGGCAGCCTTGAGCGCAGCGTCATACGCGACCTTGTCGATCAATACATACGAGCCGAAGGTCGTCGTCAGGATCGACGCCATGTTGCCCTCGATCGTCGTGTCGTATGCGTAAAGTCTCTGGTTAAACTCGTTCAGCCCGTAGATGACCGGCTGAAAATCCTCGCCCGGCTTCGTCCACTTATCAATGTCAATGACAAATCCGACTCTCATCAGGCCTTGCGCACCGGAATTGACAATTGTTGTCGCCCCGATAAATCCGGGAATCGTATCGTTGATCAGCTCCTCTGGGACAAGCGACTGAAGCATTGCCGCATTTATATAGCCCTCGTAATTCAGGAACTGCACATAAGACCAGTGCGTCTCACCCGTGCGTCCGATTTCGAGAGAGTACCGGGTCTCCTCTCCGTTCGCTTCGTCCTCATCGAGCTTCGACTTCAGATACGCGCCGACATCATCCATGCTCCGCAGCACGATCGGTGTCGGTGCCGGAGACAGCGTCGGCGTGGGCGAAGGCGTCGGAGCCTCCGTCGGAGTTATCTCGGGGGTTGCCGTCAACTCCGGCAGAACCTCCTCCGTGGGAGTGGGCTCCGGGTCGTCATCTTTCTTCGATCCCTTTCTCTGCTCCGTGTCACCGCCGCAAGCCACGGTCAAAAGCATAACCGCAAGCATAAGGGCAAGAAACATCCGGATCTTCACCAATTGTCTCATGTTTCACCTCCGGCGGATTTCTTCCGCATCGCCAGCTCGCGCATTTCCCGCGCGCTCGTCATCACGGTGTCCGTGATCTCCGCGCCGCCGAGCATTCTTGCGAGTTCCCTCGGGACCTCAGCCTCCGAGAGCTTGCACAGGGATGTTCGCGTCCTGCCGTCCTCCGCCTGTTTTGTTATCTCAAAATGACAATCTGCCATCGCCGCGATCTGCGGAAGATGCGTGATGCAGATCACCTGTTTCGTCTGCGCGATCGCCGCGAGCTTCTCGGCAACCTTCTGCGCGGTGCGACCGCTGATTCCCGCATCGATCTCATCGAAAAATAAAGTCTCGATCTCGTCCTTGCCTGCGCTCGCCGCCTTCAGGGCAAGCATCACGCGGGATAATTCGCCGCCGCTCGCGATTTTTGCAAGCGGGCGAAGCGGTTCACCCGGGTTCGCGGAGATCATGAACTCCGCCTCCTCGGCGCCGGTCTCACCCGGCTCCTCGAGTTCACTGAACTCGACCGTAAACTCGGAGTTCAGGAAATTAAGCTCCGAAAGCGCCTCGCGCACCTTCGCGGAGAGGTCCTCCGCAGCCGCTTTGCGCTGCTTCGTAAGCTTCGCCGCTGCCGCTCGCAGCGCGCGTTCCGATTCCTTCACCCTTGCCGTCAGGGAAGACACATACCCTTCAAAATCCGAGAGCTTCGCGATGGTTTTCTCCGCCTCGTCCGCGTACGCGAGGATCGCTTCGATCGTCCGTCCGTACTTGGATTTCAGGCGGTTGATGACATCCAGCCGCTCTCCCACTTTCGCAAGCTCGTCCTCCGTCCCTGTGATCTCGCCGAGATAGTCCGAAAGACGCGCCGCAATGTCGCCTACCTGCTCCTCCGCAAGCTGAAGATCCGCATAGATTGCCTCGAGTTTCGGATCCAGGGAGGATGCCTTGGAAAGCTTCCGAAGAGCCCTTCCGATGCCCGTGGTGACGGATGTCGCATCCGTTGAGAGCACCGAATCCGCCTCAGCACAGGCTTCCGTCAGTTTCTCCCGGTTCGAGAGAACCCGAAAGCGCTCCTCCAAAAGATCATCCTCGCCCGCGGCCAGTCTCGCGGCCATAATCTCATCGTACTCATACTGCGCCATGGAAAGCTCTCTCGCTCTCGCCGCGCCGTGCTCGGACGCATCCGCAAGCTCCTTCTTCGCCGCCCGGTAATCCCGCGCAAGGGCGCGTACCTCTGCGGCCGCCGCAAGCGCCTCCGCGCCCGCATAGCGGTCCAAAAGTGCCAGCTGCTTTGCCGGATACAGAAGCGTCTGATGGTCGTGCTGACCGTGAACGTCGAAGAGACGGGAAGCCACCTCCTTCACGATTGCCGCATTGACCGTCTCGCCGTTGATGCGGCTCACACTCCGCCCCGTGTCGGTGATGCGCCTTGAGATCACGAGCATGTCCGACACCGGAAGCTCGTATTTTTCGAGAAGATCCCGAACGCACTCATCATTGTCAAACAACAGCTCCGCGAGCGCGTAATCCCCGTTGGAACCGAGGAAATCCTTCGAAACCTTCCCTCCCAATGCGGCGTTGACCGACCCTAAGAGGAGCGATTTGCCGGCTCCGGTTTCGCCCGTGAGGACATTCAGTCCCGCGCCGAACTCCACCGAAACCTCGTCGAGGATCGCAAAATTCTTGACATGTAATTCAGACAGCATACTTATCCTTTCCCTTTCTCCGGGGGAATAATACCATGCTTATCATAGCCATGTATTTGCAGAACGCTCAGGTTCTGCAATGATCCGGTCATTTTCAGACTTCCTGTTGTGATTACTCCTGGTCACTCCAGTTGGTATATACCTCCTGCACGTCATCGTCCTCCTCTAAAAGGTCGATGATGCGGGTGATCAGCTTGATATCGGTCTCATCCGTGAGGTCGACATAGGTCTGCGGAATCTTCGTAACCTCCGCCTCGAGCATCGGAACGCCGGCCGCCTCGAGAGCTTCGCGAACCGCCGAAAAATCCTCCGGCGCCGTGATGACTTCGTAGGAATCCTCCTCGTCCGCGAAATCCTCCGCTCCCGCGTCGAGCGCAAGCATCATCAGCTCGTCCGGATCCATATCGAATTCTTCCTTGTCGATGATAATCTGACCCTTCTCGTCAAACATATACGACACGCAGCCCATCGGTCCGACGCTGCCCTGTCCCTTCGTGAACGCGGCGCGCACATTTGCCGCCGTACGGTTCTTGTTGTCCGTGAGCGCATCGACGATGATAGCGGTTCCCTTCGGACCGTAGCCCTCGTACGAAACGAACTCATAGTTGACGGAGTTGGCATCGCCCGCCGCCTTCTTGATGCTTCGCTCAATCGTGTCGTTGGGCATGTTGTTGGATTTCGCCTTCGCCACGATATCTTTGAGTTTGGAGTTGTTGTTGATGTCCGGGCCGCCCTCCTTGACAGCTACGGCAATCTCACGGCCGAGGCGCGTGAAGATTTTGCCCTTTGCAGCATCGTTCTTCTCCTTCTTGTGCTTGATGTTGGCAAATTTGGAATGTCCTGACATAGTTGTTTCTTACTCTCCTGTCTTGTCTTTATTTCACGCAAAATGCATTCCGGCATCCTGCGTCTGTCCGTAACGGCGCTCTTTTGCGCCGAATGACTCATCCTCCGGGAGTCCCGAAGCGGCTTTTCGCTCGTCCGCGGGCTCCGCAAACCGCCGGAATTATTCCGCCGGCTCGATGTCCGCCGTGCCCGCTGCAGAGCGGCGGCGTCTCGTCTTCTTCACTTCGAGGCCGGTCGAAATCTTCTGCTGCAGCTCCTGCAGCGCCGTAACCGCGTCCTCGTCCTCCTTAAATGCGCAAAATACCGTGTCGTCGCCGGCCAGACTTCCGACCGCCGCCGTCAGTCCGAGCGCATCCACCGCAGCGCCGACTGCCGATGCGAGTCCGGGGCTCGTGCGAAGAATCAGGAGATTTTTCGCGGTATCCGCACTCAAAATGGCGTCGTTTAAGAGTCTCGCATACCGGTTCATCCGGCCCGCAGTGCTCACGCCGTTGTCGAGCACGATGTACTTCTGCTTTCCGTTCTCCGCGCTCACCTTCGTCAGATTCAACTCGCGAATATCGCGGGACACGGTAGCCTGCGTCACCTTCAGTCCCTGCTCTTTCAAAAGCTGTGCGAGCTCTTCCTGTGTCTCGATGTTTCTCTGCGTTACCAGCTCGAGGATCAGTTTGTGTCGATTGTTTTTCATTTTCCGTTCCTTTCCGCACAATGTGCTATAACTTGCTTTTTACGCGCTCCCAAAAAGTAACACTTCCTACGCTCAATACGGCCACCTCGGCGCGTCCGAGATGAATTTTAATCCGGTCCCCCACATTCAGCTTGCCGATCTCATCTCCGTCGGCGGAAACCACCGCTTCCTCGGGAATTGAGCGGGATCCCCGAAGTACGCGCACTTCAATGCTGTCCTCGTCCGACACGGCAAGCGGTCTTGCCTGCATCGTATGAGGGCAAATGGGTGTAATCAGCAGAATCTTCGCGTACGGCTGCACAATCGGTCCGCCCGCGCTCATACTGTACCCCGTCGATCCGGTCGGTGTCGAGATGATGACACCGTCGCTTAAATAATCCGAAACGATCTCCCCGTTGACGGCAACCTGCAGGTGGATGAGTCTGGAAAAGCCGTTTCGGGATACAACAATCTCATTGAGCGCCGCCGCCGGGTATGTCGTCCCGCCCATCTCAAGCGTGAGCGCACGCATACCGATGGCGCCGTACTCATCGTCAATCACACAGTTCAAGGCCTCCTCGGCCTTGGCATATTCCGCGGCCGTGAGGAATCCCAGTGTCCCCAAATTGATTCCGAGGATTGCGGCATTGCCTGCAAGAAGCGCCTTGGCGGCATGAAGAAAGGTTCCGTCACCGCCGAGCACCACGACGCATTCCGTCTCCTTCGGCAAATCCGCAAAACGCGCTGCGGCATCCTCCCCCGGGACCATCGGCTCCAGGCAGTGCGCCGTGCATCCCCGCTTTGTCAGATACTGTGCCAGCTCCCGGACGAAACGCCCTTCCGGGTCTTTCTCACGGTTGGCAATAATACCGAAATGCTTCATTTACCGTCCTTTCCGCCTGCTCCCTGAACGAAGTTTCCGGGAGCGCCTCCTCCGGTGTATACGCTGCAAACATCAGATATTCGATGTTTCCGCTGCCGCCGCGAACCGGCGACCAGGTCAGTTCCCGCACCGCCAGTCCGACGGCGCCGGCACAGGCCGCAACCCGTGTAAGAACCTCCGTATGCACATCGGCGCTCTTCACGATTCCGTGCTTGCCGACATGCTCTCTTCCCGCTTCAAACTGCGGTTTAATCAGACACCCGACCTCCGCCCCCGGCGCAAGCAGCGCCGCAACCGGACCGAGAATCTTCGTAAGCGAGATAAACGAGACATCAATCCCCGCAAAATCCACACAGCCGCCGAGCATTTCCCGCGTCACCGTGCGTATGTCGGTCTTCTCCATCGAGACGACCCGCGGGTCCCGTCGAAGCGATTCCGCCAGCTGTCCGGTGCCCACATCCACGGCGTATACCTTCGATGCCCCGCGCGAAAGCATCGCATCGGTAAAGCCTCCCGTGGAAGCGCCGACATCGAGGCAGGTGAGCCCCGCAAGCGACGGCTTGTGCTCCGCGAGCAGCTTCTCAAGCTTCAGGCCGCCCCTTCCCACGAAAAGATTGCCCTCGCCGTGCAGCACAATCTCCGCCGAGTCGTCGATCATCGTCCCCGGCTTTGTCACCGTAACGCCGTTCACCTCGACTTCCCCCGCGAGGATTCTCGCCCTCGCCTTCTCTCGGGATGCCGTCAGCGCCCGGTTCACCATGCAAACATCCAATCGAGTTTTCACAAAAGCCCCCGAATCCGTTTTACAATTGCCTCCGCCGTCAGGCCGCAATATTCCAGAAGCTCATCCCGCGACGCATGCGCGAAAAATTCCTTCGGCGCTGCAATCACGAGGACGCGAAGCGGAATGCCTTCCCGCTGACACCATGAGGCAACCGCCTCCCCGTATCCGCCGGACGCACACCCTTCCTCAATCGTCACCAGAAGCTCATGATTTTCCGCCAGACCTCGAATCCACTCCGCATCGAACGGCACCGCAAAGCGCGCATTTGCAATCGTCGGCGTAATTCCGTCCGCCGCAAGCGCTTCCGCTACCTTCCGGGCCGTGCTCTCATACGGTCCGAGGAAGCTTACGGCGACGCGGGAACCTCTTGTCAGTTCCGAGCAGCGCCCGAGCCGTATCGGAGCACAGGTCATCAAAGAGCAGTCCTGCGTGCCCTTGGGATACCGGATTGCCGCCGGTCCGTCCCAATCGACCGCAGCCCGCAGCATCTGCGACAGCTCAACTCCGTTAGCCGGAGCCATCACGGTCATTCCGGGCATCTGCGACAGAAATCCGATATCGTAGACTCCCTGATGCGTCTCCCCGTCGTCGGCCACCAGCCCGGCGCGGTCGATCGCCAATATCACATGCTGGCGGTTCAGACATACATCCTCCAGCAATTGATCGTAAGCCCGCTGCAGAAATGTCGAATAGATCGCCACAACCGGCACCATTCCGCCTGCAGCCATTCCCGCGGCAAAGGTCACTGCGTGCTCCTCGGCGATTCCCACATCGAAAAATCTGCCGGGATACTTGCGGGAGACTTCCGAGAGACCCGTTCCTCCGGCCATCGCCGCCGTCACAAAAACGACATTTTCCCTCTCATCGCCGAGCTCGACGCAGGTCTGCCCGAACACTTCGGTGTAGGACGATTCCTCCGAAGGACGGCGCACCTGGCCGGTCACCAGCCGGAACGGCGCAATCCCGTGGAATCTGCTCGGCGATTCCTCCGCGAAGGAATAGCCCTTGCCCTTCTTCGTCGTGACATGAATCAAAACACCGCCGCGAACCTTCGACGCGGCCTGCAGAGCCATCGTGATGTCCGCGATGCTGTGGCCGTCCACCGGCCCGAAATAAGTCAGCCCGAGTTCCTCGAAGAAGTCCCCGGGAATCATAATCTGTCGAATGGAATCCTTGGTCTTGCGGATTCCCTTTGCGAGCACCTCGCCGATGTTGGTCTTGGCGAGTTTCCGCTCCACATTGTCCTTTAGATTCAGATAGCGCTGAGACATCCGAAGGTGCCCGAGATAATTGGCAAGCCCGCCGACATTCCGGGAGATGGACATCTCATTGTCGTTCAGAATCACAATTACATTCGTGTGAAACCGCCCGATGTTGTTAAGCGCCTCGTACGCCATACCGCCGGAGAGCGAACCGTCGCCGATCACCGCGACAATCTTCTCGCTGCCGCCCTGCAGATCCCGCGCCTTCGCGAGTCCCGCAGCGACCGAGAGCGATGTGGAACTGTGTCCGGTATCGAAGCTGTCGCAAACGCTCTCCGAAACCTTCGGAAAACCGCTCAGTCCGTCCTTCCTGCGGAGCGTCGCAAACTGTTCCCGGCGGCCGGTCAGAAGCTTGTGGGCATAGCATTGATGCCCGACATCCCAAACCAACTTATCCTCGGGAAATGTCAAAAAACGATGCAGTGCAATCGTAAGCTCCACCGCGCCCAGATTGGAGGCAAGGTGACCGCCGTTGCGGCTGACCGTCGTCAGAATCTCCTTGCGAATCTCCGCCGCAAGGCGGGGCAGTCTGTCCTCCGGAACGGCCTTCACATCGTTCGGCGCATTGATTTTCGATAAAACTTCCGTCATCGCGCGAATCCCCTTCTCAAACCGTTCTTCCGACGAGCGAGCTGATCAGCCGTGCCAAAGGCTCCCCCGCAGCGCCGCAGGGCAGACCCGCAAGGATTGCAAGCGCCTCGGTCGAAAGCCTCTCCTCCGCCTCTCTCGAAGCGCGCATCCCGTGAATCGTCACATAGGTTGTCTTATGATTTTTCTCATCGCTTCCCACGGGCTTGCCGAGCTCCTCCGTGGTGCTTGCAATATCGAGAATATCGTCCTGAATCTGAAATGCCATTCCGACGCGCGATGCAATCTCGCCGACCTTCGCAACAACCTCGTCGGACGCGCCCGCCAAAACGGCGCCGACCTGCATCGCGGCCTCCAGCAGAGCGCCGGTCTTAAGGCGATACACAAACGCCAGCTCGCCCTCGCTCATCGGCTTCCCCGTCATCTCGACGTCGACCGCCTGTCCGCCGACCATCCCGTAGGCTCCCGCCTTCGCTGCAAGTATGCGAAGCGCCTTGACTGTTCGCCGTCCGCTGCAATCCGGCTCCTCGGCGGACAACGCCGCCTCAAAAGCCGCATTCAGAAGGCCGTCGCCCGCGAGAATTCCCATGGCGTGGCCGTATTTTGCATGTGTCGTAAGCTTGCCGCGGCGGTAATTGTCATTGTCCATCGCCGGCAGATCGTCATGCACAAGCGAGTAGCAATGAATCATTTCAATCGCCGCAAGGAACGGATCGACAAGCGGAGTCTCCTCCGCCCCGGACCCGCCGAGAGCCCGGAATGTGAGCAGCAAAAGCATCGGCCGGATGCGCTTGCCGCCGTTAAACACACTGTATTCCATCGCCTCTGTCAACAACTTCTGATAATCGTCCGTCGACGGAACAAACCTCCGGATTCGCTCCGTGATTTCCGCCGCAAGCGCCGCCTGTTCGGCGCCGATATTTCCGCTCATTCGCTCTCCCCGCCTTCTTCCAGAATCTCGAGTTCCTTCTCCACACGATCGATCTGCGCATTGCATTTGCGCAGTCTCGTCAGTCCCTGCTTATACAAGGCAAATGTCTCCTCCAGAGGGCGGCCGCCCTCCTCCATCTGCCGGATAATCTCGGAAAGCTCCTGCATCCCCTGCGAAAGAGTCATCTCCTCCGCCTCTGCCGCTTTCGTCTTCGCAGCCGTACTCTTCTTAGTCCCTGCCATCGTCCGTCACCTCATTTTTCCGAACGGTTTTCACAAGCGCCGTGAAACCGCCGTCCGAAACATATCCCCGAATCTCGCAGCCCGGCTTCAGCGAAGAAACTCCGCTGACCGGTCCGGATTCGGTCGTCACATATGCATATCCCTTGCTGAGTGTCTTTACCGGAGACACGCCGTCCAGCCTCGCCGCCAAAACTCCGAGGTCGGCGCGCGCCTGCCGCACGCGCTCGCGCATGCCCCGACGGAGCCGTTCCCCGTGCAAATCAAGCGCCGTCCTCTCGTCGGTCAGCGCCCTTCGCACAAGCCAGACCATCCGTTCCCCGGCCGCAGCCAAAGCCTCACGGTCCCGCGCAAGGCGGTTTCCGGGGCTCACATAGCGAAGTCTGACGCCGAGCGCATCGACCTCCGCGCGCGCCTTCTCCACCGCAGCCGCCATGCTCCGGTAGAGCCCCGCATGCAGGTCAATCAGCCGCGCCTCCAGCTCCTCGCTCGTGCCGGAAACCAGCTCCGCAGCGGCGGAGGGCGTCGGCGCCACAACATCCGCAACAAAATCAATCAATGTCGTATTAATCTCGTGCCCTACCGCGGAAATCACGGGGATTTCACACGCATAGACGGCGCGGGCAACGCACTCCTCGTTAAATGCCCACAAATCCTCGATGGAACCGCCTCCGCGGCCCACGATAATCACATCCACATTCGCCCGCGCAACCCGTCGAAGCGCCCTGCAGACAGATTCCGCCGCTCCTTCTCCCTGCACCTGACAGGGGGAAAGCACCGGCTGAATGTACGGGTTCCGGCGGCGCAGAATCTGCAGAATATCCTGCAGCGCAGCGCCCTTTTCCGCCGTCACGATACCGATTCTTCGCGGATACTCGGGGAGCGCCTTCTTGTGTGCCGCATCGAAGAGCCCTTCCTCGTACAGCGCTCGCTTGCGCCGCTCGAGCTCCTCATACAGAAGTCCCTGTCCTGCGGGACGAATCAGCGTCACATACAATTGACAGCGCCCGTCGCGGTCGTACAGCGAGACGCGCCCCGTCGCTGTCACCTGCATGCCGTCGCGCATTGCAAACGAAAGCCCCCGCGCCCGTGCCGAGGAAAACATCACGCAGGGAAGCTGTGCATCCGCCTCCTTCAGCGAAAAATAGACATGGCCGGACGGATGATATTTGCAGTTGGAGACCTCGCCCTCCACCGTGATATGCGAAAGCAGACGGTCGCCCTCCAAGAGGTTTCGGACATACGCATTCACCTGGGAAACCCGGTATGTCTGTTCCATGTGCTCCTCTTTCCCGCCGGTCTCTTACGACAAACTCTCCGAAACCGGATAATTTTTCGCGATCTCCGCGAGAATTCCGTTGATGAACGCAGGGGAATTCTCCACGCCGTACCGGCGCCCGAGCTCCACCGCCTCGTTGATGGCAACCTCCATCGGAATCTCCGGGTCGAAATACATCTCGTAAACGGCGACGCGAAGCAGGTTCAGCTCCACCTTGCCGATGCGTCGCAGGTTCCATCCGCGGGAGGATTTGCCGATCATCGGGTCGATCTGTCCGATCTTCGCCGCAACCGCGACATATCTCTCATAGATTCGCTCCGCAACCTCCGGCGTATACGGGAGGTCCTCCAGATAGCGTCTCGCGTATTCCTCGCGTTCCGCCTTTTCATGAAAGCCCGTGAGGAACATAAGAACAAACACATGTCTTCGCAGCTCACGCGCCGAAATTTTCGTATGAATCACCGGCTCCGGAATCATCTCCGCTGCCGGCTTCTCCGTCTCTTGTGCCATAGTCCCTCCGGTGATCATTTACGATCCAAATCCACGCCGACAACATGCAGCGTCACCTTGTCGGACGCAAATCCCAACATGCTCTCCACTGCGGAGCGCACTCTCTCCTGCACATTCTTGGCAACCTTGGGAACGCTGTAACCGTACTGTACGCAAACCGATAACTCCGTCGCGACGCGCCCCTCGTTCAGGCTGATGCGAACGCCCTTGGAATTGTTCTTGATTCCGTTTTTGCCGATCAGCTCCTTCGTCATGTTGCCGGGGAGATGCGCGACTCCCTCAACCTCGGCTGCGGCCAGACCGACCACCGTGGCAATGACATCGTCGGAGACAACCGCCTGTCCCTCCGTGCCTTCTATCTCAATCTCCGCCTCGTATACAGGCGTCTTTGTATCCTTGCTGCTCATAGTAAAACCTCCGAGAAAAATGATGTCGCCCCGACCGACGCGAGGGCATAGTACAACCGGTATCAGTATACCGCAAATCCCGCAAAAAGAAAAGCACATTTTCCGCAAATGCATAGATATATTGCATAATTCACGAGTTTTTCACACTCCCCGTAAAAACAAAAAAACCGTGCGGTCGCGGGGACCGCACGGCGGATTATGTTCCGGGCCGGTTTTACAGGCATACGGCGGAAATCACCTGGAATGTGACAAACGCTGCGTAGGTTGCGAGCAGCACGATACCCTGCCACCGCGACAGCTTCTCACGGCGCAGCGTAGGTATCGTCAGAATCAGCATGACGAAAAACGCCACGGGAATGTCCACAAGAAGCGAGGTGTTGATTCCCGCGAGCGTCCTCTCGCAGGGAACGCCGAACGGGCGGATGGTAATCGCCGTACCGCTCACCAGGACAAGGTTGAAGAGATTTGCGCCGATGATGTTGCCGAGCGAAAGGGAGCTGTGTCCCTTTACAAGCGATGTCACGGCCGTCACAAGCTCCGGAAGCGAGGTTCCGAGCGCCACAATGGTCAGCGCAATCACGGAATCCGGAACGCCGAAATTCGAAGCGATGATTTCCGCATTGTCCACCAGAAGATCCGCGCCTACGGCAATCAGAGCGGCTCCGACCGCAAGAAGCACAAGCAGCAGCACTGCGGACCGGGACTGTACCGCCTCCTCAGCGGCCTCCTGCCCGGAAATCTCCGAGGAGAACTCCTCCGCATTGCGCTTAGCTCCGGAATCCGCGGAAGCCTTCCGCGCTCCTTTAAGCGCCTGGCGAACCGTGAGTACCATGTAGACAACGAACATGCAAAGAAGCAAAATGCCTACAACACGGGAGAAATCCTTTGTGACATAAGCGACTGCCACATAGACCGCGGCGGCGAGAAAGAAAAATGTCACGGGGAGAAGAAGCGGCTTGCGCTGTGCCTTCGAAGGACGGATTGCGATTGTGAGCGCCGCAATCAGCGCCGTGTTGCAAATGATGGAACCGAGCGCATTTCCGTAAGCGATACCGCTGTTTCCGCGAAAAGCCGCACCGGCGGAAACCATCACTTCCGGCAGCGTCGTACCGATGGACACGACCGTCGCGCCGATCAGAATCTCGGGAACATGAAACTTCTGAGCAATTCCCGAAGCTCCGTCGACGAACCAGTCGCCGCCCTTAATCAACAAAACAAGACCGACGGCAAACAAAAGATACGGATTCGTCACAATCTTAAGAATCGTCGGATTGGAAATCCAGTCACTGATTTGAAACAAAAATGAAACCATTGCTATCCTCCCGGTGTTACTTTCCGGAATCCTTTCCGGTGTAAATCACCTTGACTATTTTACCACAAAACGCTCCCTTGTAAAGTTAAATGTGTGTGAAATCGATGCCGTTCCGGCGAACAAAAAGCGCGGAGGCGACCTCTCACCCCCGCGCATGCGATATCAATTAAAACCAGCGACCGAAAAATCCGGTGCTCTCCTTCGGTTTCTCCTCCGGCGCAGCTGCAGGCTCCTCTTCCTCCGCGGAGTCAATCGGGATGGAAACCTCCGGCTCCCACGCCTCCTCTGCAGACTCGGCGACAGGCTCATCGTCCCCGAAGAGATTGAACGAAACGCCGCTGTCGGGCTCCTCCGGGGAATCCGAAGGAACGCTCAAATCGGGCTCGTCGATATCATCCGACGGTACATCGATTGCGGGCTCCGAAATCTCCGGCTCGTCAATGTCGTCCGACGGTACATCGATTACGGGCTCCGAAATCTCCGGCTCGTCGATATCATCCGACGGCACATCGATTGCAGGCTCCGAAATCTCCGGCTCATCGGTCTCCTCCGAAGGCATGTCGATTGCGGGCTCCGAAATCTCCGGCTCGTCGGTCTCTTCCGAAGGCACTTCCGGCTCCGTGATGTCCTCCGCGCTCTCCACGACAACCTCCGCCGCCGGCTCTGCGGTCTCCTCAACGGGAATCTCCACCGCCGTCGTCTCCGCAGCCGCTTCGCTGATCTGCTTATCCAAAAGAGCTGCTACAAGCTCATCGTCAAAGGCATCCCGCAACTCGGGAATATAGTCGAGCACATTCACCATGCGCGGCTCGTCGAAAGCCTTCATGTAACGGGCGTAGGGCTTTAATCCGGCAAGGCGGTCGGCATCCTTTGCCACGGTGAAGGAATCTTCTCCGTTCAAAATTCCGCTGACTTTATCCTGCTCCGAAACAAGATACGGACGCGCAATCTCATCCGCACAGGACAGTGCAAGGAAGCGCTTCGCGGTCTCAACCTCCTCCTGATTGCTCAGGATGATGTCAATCTCCCGAAGGCTGGCCTCCAGGCTCGCGAGCTCGTCAAAGGCGAACTCCTCTCCGCTCAGGGACTCGTAATTGTCCTTGCAAAATGCGCTGGCTTCCTCGATTTTTCCAAGATTCTTCATCACACTCTCCGCTGCCTCAGGGGCAAGAAATTTCTTCGAGTCGATACAATCGGAAATCGAGTAAATATTCTCCTCAATCTCCTGCATACCGTCACGAATCTCCGTAACCCGGTCCCACATACTGCTCAGCAAATCCCTTTTGTTCACCGTACAATCCCTCCTTCTCTATCTGTAACCGCTTTGAGCGCGATTGCATTTTCCTTTGTAATCTTCCGTTTGTGACATTGCGATGTCCGGCGTCAGGATTCCCGCGCCATCGTCGCCGCTGCCTTCATTGCCCCGATAATGCCCGGGAATCGAATCGTCCTGCTGTCGCGGTTCAGAAGTCCGTACCCCTTACCGTCATCCCAGACGAAGCAGGGGATTCCGCGCCTTCGCGCTTTGTCGACAACCGAAGCCGCATAGATTGCGCGCGCGTCATCGTTTGCCCGGTCCATAGCGCCGAACTCGCCGACAATCACCGGGACTCCGACCTGCGCCGAAAGCTCGTCGAGCGTGGTAAATGCGTGCTCCAGCTCCTCCTCGCAGCGGCAGTCGAATTCCACTGTCTGCCGCGACCATGTCGCAGCCCGGGAGGTAAAGCCCTGCGGCACATAGAGATTGACCCCGACAGCCAGATGCCCCGGCACCGAATCCTCCGGCAGCCGAAAGCCGCTGAGTATATACGGGCCGACGCCCGATCCGTACGGGCTGACAATCAGATTCCGCGTGGCGTTGCCGCCGCCGGTTGACCGCACCGTCGTAACGAAGAGCCGGTTCCAGTCGTTGACAACCTCCAGCTCCTCCGCCGAAGGCATCTCGGTCTCACACTCCTCGTTCATAATATCGTCAAAACCGCTGAGAATCAACCGGTCGGATTCCTGCGAAAAATATTCCGCCACCTGGCGAACCATCGTCTCTACCCGCTCCCGGTACTGCGCAAAATTAGCCTTTGTTGCGCGAATCCAGCCGCCGCCGTAGGAGCGCATTCCGCCGGTATCGTGTTTCATATCGAGGATGCAGACCATCCCCTCCGCAATCACCATCCGGACGACTCTGCGGACACGGCGAAGCCATTCACCGTCTATGGTACCGTCTTCGTCCATATGCGGATACCATGTCACGGGAATGCGCATCGCAGTAAAGCCGAGCCCGGCGACAAAATGCACGAAATCCCTCGTGACTAAAGGATTTCCCCATGCTGTCTCCGTCCGGACATTGTCAAACCATGTCCCGTGGCAATCGTAACTGTTTCCGAGGTTCCATCCGATGGAAATCCCCGAAATGACATCGGACACCGCGGCACACAGAGGAGCTCCGTCCCCGCATTCTCTCGGTTCCATTTTGCCTCCCATGTCAAGTCAAACAAGATCAACCAACGCCGAAAGTGTCGGAACAACCGCAAAAAGAAGCGGCCTGATATCCTCCTCCGGCTCCGTCTGATCCGGAATCATCACCACGCGCAACCCGGCCGCAGCCGCGCTTCGCACACCGTTCGGTGCGTCTTCGACCGCGATGCACTCCGAGGGCTGCAAAGAAAGCTCCCCGCATGCATAACGGTAAATATCCGGCGCCGGTTTGCCCTGTGATACCATTGTAGCACTGATGATGTTCGAAAACAATCCCGAAAGTCCCGCAATCTGCAGATATCGCCGCGTCCGCTCCGGGTCCGTAGCCGTCGCAATCGCAGTCACAAGCCCGCGTTTCTGCAGTGCGAGAATCGCCTCCCTCGCACCGGGCTTCGGTGCAATTCCGTGCTCCGCAATGTGAGCCTCAATCAATTTTCCGCGGTACGCGCGCACCGAAGGATAATCGAAATCTTCGCCGAACCACCGCCGGAACTGCTCCGGCGCGAACGGTCTTCCGAGCGACCGCAGCAGAAGCGCCCTCTCGTCCGAAAGCTCATAGCCGAAATGCGCCAGAGCCTCCGGCCAGTACTTCCGGTACAGTTTCTCCGTATCAATCAAAGTGCCGTCCAAATCAAAAATCACTGCCTTACAATGCAATGTCAAAATCCTCGTTTCTCCGATCTCCGCCGCATATCGCGCGACGCCCGGAAAATGTCCCTCTTATCCTCTTGCGGAAGCCTCATCGAGCTCAATCTGCAGCGCCGCCAGGTTCTCCCGGATGGAGAGATGCTGCGGGCACGCAGCCTCGCACGCTCCGCACTCCACGCAGTTTTTCGCCTTCGCGGCATCGTCCATGCGGTCCCAGTTCCACTTCATGCTGCCGACATTGCCGTACATGCCGAACTGGTTCCAGATGGAGAAGTTGCGCGGAATATCCACTCCGTTGGGGCACGTAAAGGTGTTCAGGTTGTCCTGTACCTGCTCCTCCGTGGACATGCCGCTCAAAATAACCTTGATAATCGGCTTGCTCGCGACAAAGCGAAGCGCCCAGGACGCCGCGGAAGCATCGGGGCGAATGGCACGGAACGGCGCCATAACCTCCTCGGGAAGCGTCGCCAGCGTACCGCCCTTTATGGGCTCCATGATGACGAGCGGGATGCCCTTCTCGGTGGCCAGGGCAACACCCTTGTCTCCGGCCTGCTCCCAACGATCCATGTAGTTATACTGAATCTGGCAGAAGTCCCAGTCGCGGTAGTTGATAATCTCCACGAAAGACTCGTATTTGTCGTGGAAGGAAAATCCGAGATTGCGAATCCTGCCCGCCGCCTTCATCTCCGCCAGATACTCCGGAACCCCGTAGGAAACCATCTCACGGAAGCGATTGATATCAAGCGCATGCAGCAGATAGTAATCGACATAGTCCACCTGAAGGCGCTCGAGCTGATATGCAAACAGCCGCTTGGCGTCGTCAAGGCTGTGAACCTCCCAGCACGGGAGCTTCGTAGCGAGATGGAATGTGCTTCGGTCGTATTTTTTCAATATTTCACCGAGAACCGGCTCCGCCTCGCCGCCGTGGTAAGGATATGCCACATCATAGTATGTCACGCCGGCCCTGTATGCCATATCAATCATCTTCGCCGAGCGCTCTTTGTCAATCTTGCCGTCCTTCGTCGGAAAACGCATACACCCGAATCCGAGCAGCGAATTTTCGGTTCCCGTGGTTTCCATCACTCTTCGTTCCATCATAGTTTTCTCTCCTTCGGCGTCCCCGATTTCCTTTGTGTCAAAATGCCCGACCGCTTCCTCTGGTTCGGCGCTTCCCCGCTTTTCCCTCAGCTTCGCCCCGCCGGCAGTTTTCCCGCCCGCGAGCTGTCATTCAATCTTCTCAAAATCCGCTGCGCCGTGCTTGCACAGCGGGCATACGATGTCGTCCGGGAGTTCCTCGCCCTCGTAGACATAGCCGCAGACCTTGCATACCCAGCCCTTCTTTCCTTCCGTCTCGGGCTTCGGCTTCACATTGTTCTGATAGTAGGTATACGTCATCGTCTCGCGCTCGGACAGAACGCGCGCTTCGGTCACCGAGCAGACGAACATACCGTGCGTATCGAGATCGATATATTGTTCAACCTTGAGCGACATGAACGCATTGACATACCGCTGCAGCACGACAAGCCCGTTCTCCGAGCGGACAACCTCCGCTCCCTCGAATTTGTCGATTGTTCTTCCGCTTCGGAAGCCGAAATCCTCGAACACCGAGAACGGCGCCTCCACGGAGAGGCAGTTGACATTCATCACGCCGGTCTGCTGAATCACATGATGGGAATAGTTTTGTTTGTTGATGCAGACCGCCACGCGGTTCGGCGTGTTCGTCACCTGGGTGACCGTATTGACAATCAGTCCGTTGTCCTTCCTGCCATCGTTCGAAGTCACGACATAGAGACCGTACCCGATGCGGAACAGCGCCGTCATATCGTTCTTCGTGACGCTGTCGCCCTGCATTGCAAGATACTCGGCGCACAGCTCCTTCGCGAGATCGTCGACCTGCTGTTTGGACTCCTCCGACAGTGCGGACATAATCTTCACGGTCGTATCGGTAAATGTCAGATTCTTACAGCCCTCGAACATCGCGCGGATTGTCTTCGCCGCCTGCGGCGCCCACGAACCGTTTTCGATGATACCGATTGTGCGGTTGCGGTATCCTCTCTCCGTCAGGTGATTGATAAACTCCTTCATGAAAGGGAAAATGTCCGCGTTGTAGGTCGTCGTGGCGAGCACGAGTTTGCCGTAGCGGAACGCATCCTCGACAGCCTCGGCCATATCGCAGCGGGCGAGATCGTTGACCGCCACCTTCGGACAGCCGTAAGCCTTCAGCCTGTCCGCCAGAAGAAGTGCAGCCTGCTTCGTGTTTCCGTACACCGAAGTGTAACACACCACAACGCCGTCGGTCTCCGCCGTGTAGGACGACCATGTGTTGTAGAGTCCCAGATAGTAACCGAGGTTCTCGGAAAGAATCGGACCGTGCAGCGGACAGATGGTCTGAATATCAAGCCCTGCGGCCTTCTTTAAGACATTCTGCACCTGTACGCCGTATTTGCCGACAATGCCGAAATAGTACCGCCTCGCCTCGCACGCCCAGTCCTCATCAGCGTCGAGAGCCCCGAATTTGCCGAAGCCGTCGGCGGAAAACAAAACCTTTGCATACGAATCGTAGGTCATCACAACCTCCGGCCAGTGCACCATCGGCGCCGCCACGAAAGTGAGCGTGTGTGCGCCGAGCGAGAGCGTGTCACCGTCCGCAATCACAATGCGGCGGTCCTCAAACTCCCTGCCGAAGAAATTCTTCATCATGACAAATGCCTTCGCGGACGAGACGATTGTCGCCTGCGGATACGCATTCATGAAATTCACGATGTTGGCGGAGTGGTCGGGCTCCATGTGCTGAACGATCAGATAGTCCGGCTTTCTCCCCGCAAGTGCGCCGGCCACATTGTCCAGCCACTCGTGCGTAAAATTCCGGTCGACCGTGTCCATGACCGCCGTCTTCTCATCCGAAATAACATAGGAATTGTATGCCATCCCGTTCGGAACGACATACTGCCCCTCAAACAAATCGATCTTTCTGTCGTTTACGCCGACATACAAAATATCTTTTGCAACCGCAGTCATGCTTTTTCCTCTCTTTCCCGTCATCCGACGATACTGTTAAATTCCGCGGAGAATTTCCTCAAGCTTTCCCTTGCTCACGGCTCCGATCTGCCGCTTCACGATATCGCCGCCGCGGAAGAACAGAATGCTCGGGATATTCATAATCTTATACTTCATCGCAAGCTCCGGCTCGCTGTCAACATTGACCTTCGCCACCGTAATCTCGGGATGCTCCTCCGAAAAATCCTGAAGAATCGGGCTCATCATCCGGCACGGACCGCACCAGGAAGCCCAGAAATCAACAACGACAAGACCATCGCCCGCAAGAAGCTCCTCCCACCGGGACGCCGTCACCTCCGTAATTGCCATAACTCTCTCCTCTCCGTTAAAAACACGCGCGCCGCCTGTCGGCGCGTACACTTTGTCACACTAATAGAATATCATGTGCGCGCGCGAAAGTAAACCGATTTTTCCATTCATTCGGAGGCAGGGAACATATGACATTTTCCATTCCAATATCCGATAAAACATGCTATACTTTTTGAAATACCAGAGGAGGTATTCCACTATGATTTACTATGTCAGCGCATCCGCCGGAAGAGACGGCAACGGAAGCAAAAACATGCCTTTTAAACACATCAACGACGCAGCGAAAATCGCCCGCCCCGGTGACGAGATCATCGTCGCTCCCGGAATCTACCGGGAGTATGTCAATCCGCGTTTTGCGGGTACCGAGGACGCGCGCATCGTATACCGCTCCGCGGAGCCGCTCGGAGCGCACATCACCGGCGCGGAGATTGTCACCGACTGGAAGCCCTATCAGGGAACCGTCTGGACGGCCCGCGTCAACAATGGTGTGTTCGGCAGCTACAACCCTTACACGACCCGGGTATACGGCGATTGGTACTTCGGTTCCGAAATCCGCCATACGGGCTGCGTCTATGTAAATGACCGCGCGCTTTACGAAGCGGAATCCCTCGAGGACTGTATCCGGGGCGAGATTTACAAACCGTCCTGGGTTCCGGAGGAATCCGTCTATCAATGGTATGCGGAGCAGGACGGCGACGAGACCGTGTTTTACGCGAATTTTCAGGAGATGGATCCGAACAAAGAGACCGTCGAAATCAATGTCCGCCGCAACTGCTTCATGCCCTCGGAGACCGGCATCGGATATATCACATTTTCCGGCTTCACCGTATCGAAGGCCGCAACGACATGGGCTCCTCCCGCCGCTTACCAGGACGGCATGATCGGTCCGCATTGGTCGAAGGGCTGGATTATCGAGGATTGTGAGATTTACAACAGCAAATGCTGCGGCATCTCTCTCGGCAAGTATTACGATGAGGAAAATGACCACTACTTCACCGTGAAGCGCGTCAAGAGCCCCACGCAGATGGAGCGCGACGCCGTGTGCCGCGGCCAGTACCACGGATGGCTCAAGGAGAAGGTCGGAAGCCATATCGTGCGCCGCTGCCATATCCACCACTGCGAGCAGGCGGGTATCGTCGGCCGTATGGGCTGCGTCTTCAGCCTGATTGAGGACAACCACATCCACCATATTAACAATATGCAGCAGCTCGGCGGCGCCGAGATCTCCGGCATCAAATTCCACGCGGCAATCGATGTCGTCTTCCGCCGCAACCATATTCATCACTCCACAATGGGCATCTGGTGCGACTGGCAGGCGCAGGGAACGCGCATCACGCAGAATTTCCTGCACGACAACCACGCTCCGGAGGGCACGCCGCGCGCCGCAGGCTCCATGATGTGTCAGGACATCTTTATCGAGGTCGGCCACGGCCCGACGCTGATTGACAACAACATTCTCCTCTCCCGTGCGGGCATCCGCATCGCGACCGAGGGAATCGCCTGCGTGCACAATCTTATCGCCGGCTCGTTCACCTCCGTCGGCGGCGGCACGGACAATGTCGTCAACGGCCTGAACCAGCCGCGCTACACGCCGTACCATATCCGTCACAGGACCGAGGTCGCGGGCTTCATGAGCATCCTGCACGGTGACAACCGCTTCTACAACAACATTTTCCTTCAGATGTACCGCGCGGAGAATGACGACGAGAAGGTTCGCCTCGGATACGAGCGCGGCGACAACACGACCGTCGGAACGGCCGTTTTCAACGGATATCCGACCTACGATGAGTGGATTTCCTGGTTCGAGCTCGACCGGCCGGCCAACATGGGCAAGATGGCTAAATATCATTTCTCGCACCTGCCCGTATGGAGCCGCGGAAATGCGTATTTCGGCGGAGCGAAGGCCTGGGAGAACGAGACCGACTGCTTTGCCGACGGGACGACGAACGGATATGTCAGCCTCACCGAGAAAAACGGCACCTACACGCTGAAGACCAATCTGTACAACATCCTCGGTTCCTACCGCGACGCGATTGTCGACAGCGACACGCTCGGATGCGCCTTCGAGCCCGAACAGCGTTTCGAAGATCCCGACGGAAGCACGATTGTCTTCAACACGGATTTCTTCGGAAACCACCGCGGCACATCCGCGCTTCCGGGTCCGTTTGCCGAGATTTCCGACGCTTATCTCATGCCGCAGGACATCGGCTGAGCAGCGTCCCGGCGATGACGGCATTTTCCGAAAGAGCATAAAACAAATGACGACCGGCTTCGCATTCCCGAAGCCGGCCGTTTTGTTTGTATTCTGTATGTATTTGTCCCGAATCGACGGGTATGGTTCTCCGTGTCACTGCCCGAAAAGCCCGGAACCGACAGTGGTTAATATCCGGCGACCATACTCTTCAACAACAAAGCGTTGTCGTCCGACGGGATAATCTGTTCCCTGGAAACTGCGTCCACCGTATAACATTTGCCCGGCGCTTTTGCCTGTTCCTCCGTGACGATAATCTGCGTATAGGCGCAGTCTCCCGTAAACAGGAGCTCTTCGCACTGCCCGGAATAATGCTCACAGTTTCCGTAGGAATCGTACGAAAAATCACAGAAAGGTACAACGGAATTGCCGAGACGCGTCAGCCGTCCGTCTCCATCGTAGGAAGCCCGGAAATAAACGCCGACTGTCTTCGGGTCCGAAGGAACAGCAGCCATTCCGAGAGTCGGAGCGGACATCGTTTCGTCCGGCATGTAAATGCTTCTATCACGGTTCAGCAGTTTGCCGTCTTTGTCATACCGGGTACGCAAAACCTCTGCCCCGATGTCTGACAGCTCGGAATATTCACAGGTCTCGGTGTACTCCGTTTCGCCGGCGGCATTGCAGTGTGTCCGCTTCACTTCTCTTCCCTTCGAATCCAGCTCAATCGTATCACAGAGACTTCCGTCGGCGGTATAGTTCCTGCTGATACCGGTTCCGTCCGCATTATAGCTTGTTTGGCTCTCCGTCCGCTTTTTCCCGTAGATATCGTAGCTGCAGGAAGATACCGTGCGGCCGAGTTCATCAAACACGAAAGTTTCGGTATCTCTCCATTCTTCCGAATCATTCATCCGTTTCTGATTCCGAAGAGTCATAGTCTCCGGCTCGTAAACCTGCCGCATTTCATTCGACTTCTCTTTTCCCGTGTAATTGAAGCCCGTAGTTTCCATCAAAACAATCGGGTTGCCGCCGGGACCTATGACAACCGACCTGGCTGTGCTTTCGTATTTCGTCCATGTCGGTTCGTCATAGCGAAAGCTCTCGCGGAAAATCTCCAACCCCTCCGCATCGTATATGATGTCGGTCCGATAGGCCCATTTTCCGTCGTTGAACTGCGTGTTGGTCTCCTTCGTGGTCATTCTTTCATCGTTGTATTCCCAGACAATCGTTCTTCTGGCGATGTTATCGGTCTTCTCGGTGTACTGCGTACATCTTCCGAGCTCATCGTACTTCAATTCGTACACCGTCTTCGAGGTTTTGTCGTCGACCTTCCGCTCCTCGACAATGCTCTCCGGTCTCCACAGAGCGACATGTCCCGCAGGAACCGTCGGCGCCACGGTGGCTGTCGGCTTAGCCTTCTCCGCTTCCTTCTTCGGTTCGGAGCCGGATTGCTTCGCAAAATAAACAACCGCAGCAATTGCAGCTGCCGCAATCAAACCGATTGCGGCGTAAATCCCAAGCTTTTTCATATTCGTTTTTACCCCCATTTTCTGAAGCCGTACGGCTTCGCCCTACTCCTCCGTCTTCGTCAGCAGCATGTGAGAAAACCGATACTGCGCCCCCTCGCCGGCGGAATTGTTGTTAACCCGCGGTCCCTGAGGCCCTGCAAGGCCGCGACACACGATAGCTTTGTACTTCGTTTCGGTATTCCGGAGAATATATGCCGCAAGCTCCCGGCACCCGTATTCGGAAAATGCCGCATGATTGTACCCGTCCACATCGAAGGTATAGCTTCTGCGTCCTTCCAGACGATCGCGAAAAATGAGAATCTCCTTCGCCCCGGCGTCAGCATCCTTCACAAGATACTGTACCACCGGATCCGCATCGAACTTCCTGTTGACTTCCTTCCGCTGCCCAAGCGACGCCAAATAAGCGCCGAGCTTCGCCGCTCCGACAAACGCCGCCGCAACAAGGATGCCGAATGCGAGCGTTCCCGCAAGCGCGTCTCCCGTGAAGCTCAGTGCGTTGGACAAAAAGCCTACAAACACACTGATTTCCGCTAAGAGCAGCACCGCCGTGACAATCATACCGCCGATTTGGATGATGCGGTACCACCACGGGCTTGCCGATTTGCCGTCGCGCTCAATCCGGCACTGCCGGAACTGGAATGTAAACGCAAGAACGACCGCCGCCGCGAACAAAAGAATCATCCCTGTCATGTTTTGCTGAATATACTGCATTTCGATTCTCCTTCCGAAATCCGAAGTAATAAAATACTACCGCAAAAAGGCAAAACATGCAAGGATTTTCCATGAAAAAACACGGTTTCGCCGCTTGTTTTTGCCAAGGGATTGTATTATACTGACGGCGGCCTGTCCCGAGCCGGAAATTCCTTCGGGGCGCAATATTTTACCTACCGGAGTCGTTCCCATGAGTCTGTCCGTTATCCTGCAGCAGATGGGTGTCATCTGCATCTTGGTTGCCATCGGTTTTTATCTTGAAAAGCGCGGGTCCGTCGACGCCCTGACGTCGAAGCAGATATCCGCGATTGTTGTCGATGTCTGCAATCCCGCCTTGATTCTGGCCTCCATCCTCTCCGGCAGGCTGACGGCCTCACACCGCGATCTTCTGACCGCCGCCGCACTCGGCGCCGGGTTTTATGCGCTTCTGGTCGGCCTCGGCTTTCTGATGCCGCACATTTTGCGCGTACCGCGGGATAAGCGCCGCTTCTATAACCTCATGACCGTCTACACCAACACAGGCTTTCTCGGAATTCCCGTCGCGCGGGCCGTGCTTCCCGACAACGCGATTCTCTATGTGATTGTCATCAATGTGTTTTACAGCCTTCTCTTCTACACCCACGGGCTCGCGATTCTCGGAAACGGCCCCGCGGACAGAGAGGCTTCGGATACTCCGGACAACAAAAAAGACGCGAAGCAATCGCCGCTCCGCGCCCTGAAAAATGTGATTAATCCCGGTACAATCATGGCGATTGTGAGCCTTGCGGTCTTCTGGTTCCGCCTCACACCGCCGCCGATTATCTCAAACACCGTCCAGTATGTCGGCAATGCCACGGTGTTTCTCTCGATGGCGCTTCTGGGCATCAATATCGCCCGCTCGCACCTGCTCACCTACCTTCGCGATGCCCGCATCTGGTGTTACATCGGGCTTCGTCTCGTGCTGCTTCCGATCGGAATTGCCGTCGTTATGCACCGCATGTCCTTCGATCCCTCAGCCACACTCGGAATGTGCCTCATGGCAGCCGTTCCCGTCGGCAATCTTCCGATGATTCAGGCGGAAAAAATCGGCGAGGACACCTCCGTGCTCTCCTCCGCAATCGCCGTCACAACCGCGGTTTCCATGATTACCATCACGGTCATCATCTCCGTGATGACCTCCCTGCTTCTGTAGGATGCGCACTCCCGCCATCCCCGGAGCCGCCACATTTTAACGGTTCTCAGTCCGCATTTTCCATCGAAAAATGAACCTCCGTCACCGGCACGCCGTCCTCATCAACGACGGAATAATCGTAGTATGTCTCTCCGAGGGCTTCGGAAATCTCGGCTAAGGTGATGCGCTCCTCAAGGGGATATCCGTCGTCGCCGAACACCACATTGCCGTTCTCATCCGTCACCGTGCGCGTATATGTGAAAAATTCTCCCGCGCTCCTCGTGCCGCCGGAAAGCTTCATTCCCTTCTTAAACCAGATGGCCTTCTCCATCGTGGTTCTGCCAATCAGTATCGCCGGCGAGCCGTAGATATCAACGGTCACTCCGCGGTCCACAAGCACCGCGCTCTCGCTGGATTCCCCGTTGACAGTCAGACCGACGATTTCCTTTCTCTGCTCGTTGATGATGAGCGTTCCGCTGCCCGTAAAGGTGACGCTTCCCGCGTATCCCGCGCCCCACATCGTGATGTAGCCGATGCGGTTTTGCCCGACCAGTTTTACGGTAAATCCGTTGCCCATCAGGTTGACGTCCAGACACTCCGCCGTACAGTCGGTAAGCGTGAGGGTGTTTGAGGACGCGTCATAGGAAGCCCCGGGAACCGTGCCGAGCGAGTCGCCCATAGACTCCCATACGGATCCTATCTGCAGATAGCGATACGCCGTGTCACCGGTCAGCGCCATCCGGATATACTCCTCGGTCCCCATGCCGCTCCACGCGTATGCCCCCGAAAAATCAGGCGCAAGATTGCCCATCACCGGAAAATCATCATCGCCGGAATCGCCGGTTTCTCCGGGTGTCGGCGTCGGCTCTTCTCCCGGCGTCGGCGTCGGTTTTTCAACGTCCGTCCCCTTCGGGACAGCGGTAATCTGCGGCGTTGGCTCCGTTTCCTTTGCAGGCGCCCGCAGAAAATCATTTCCGAGCGGGTCAAATCCGAACGACGCAAACATAATCGCGACCGCCGCAATCATCGCCGCCACGGGCGCCAATGCGGTGCGAAGTCCCAATCTCACAGTCTTCTTTTTATTGTCTTCCGACGAAAAATCCGGCGCTCCGTTCCCCTGCGCCAGCGTGGCGCGTTCCGGCGGCGGCGCGGCAATCTCATCCGGAGGAGGCGCAATCTCCCCGGGGCATCGCGGATTTTCCGGCGGTATATTGTATTCGGACGGTCTGTTGCGATATCTCATGGCAGTCTCCTGTACTCAACCGAAACATCCCTCAGGCGCCGTTTGTCTGCGATTGTTCATCGACATAACGGCGCCGCTTTCGCAAAATAACCGGATTACCGGTCGAGATGCACATCCATCTGCGGGAACGGGCACTCGACACCGAGGCTTCGGAAGCCGAGCAGCAAATCGTGGTTTAGGATGCGCGCGCCGGAATAGATGTTTTTCTCGTCGACGCTCACGACAAAGCGAAGCACCACGGCGCTGTCCGCAAGCTCCTGTACCCCGAGATACACCGGCGCTTCCTTCATCACATCGGGGTGCCCGGCGTAGATGTCCTGCATCAATTTCGGGATTCCTGCCTCGAGCTTAATCAGATCGGTGCCGTAGGGAATCGCGATGTCGCTGATGCTTCGGGAAGCATTGTCCGACCGGTTCAGAATATTTTGCATCGCCGAATTGTTGACAATCTTTACATTGCCGCCCGGATCGGTGATGCAGGTCGTGCGGATTCCGATGGATGTCACGGTGCCGCGGAAGCCGCCGACTTCGACGATGTCTCCCACATTGTATTGATTCTCAAAAAGCATAAAGGTTCCCGTGACGACGTCCGAAATCAGGCTCTCCGCGCTGAAGCCGACGATGAGAGCAATGATTCCCACGCTGGCAACGATTGTAGAGACATTGACGCCGATAATCCGAAGTCCCCAGCATAGAATCGCGATGGCCGTCACATATTTGACGAGGCTTGCGATGATGGAGAGAACAGACTTCGCCCGGTGATTCTCCGGGTGAAACAGCCCGAGCACGAATTCGACTAAGGTCGCAAGCGCAAGCATTCCGGCAATCATCACGAGAAGGCGAAGGAGCTTCGCCCAGTTGAAATCCCTGAGGGCATCCCCGAATCCTTCGAACCCGAACCCGTCGCTCACACTTCCGATTCCGAGAAACGCCGCAAACAAAACGATGCAAACAATCAGACGAATCAAAACCGACTTCTTCATTTTCATGGCATTACCTCCCTATATTACTGCTTTCTTTCAGTATACGGCATTCCGAAACGCGATGCAAACAACCGGCGTCACTATTTTGCAGATAATGACGAAATGCAAAATATTCATGCAGAAAACGGATTTATTTCTCCGGTTTTCAAAGAACAGCCGGGTACATAACGGAAAATCTCCGCTCTGCGCAAACCTTCTCACGGCTTCGATGTCGAATTCGTACAGACAAAATAAACTCTTGACATGGTTTTGAAAACTATGTATAATGGTGACAGTTATCAAAAAGGACTGCCGTGGTAAGCAGCCGAGGAGGATTCATGTTTCAGATTGTTGTCGATTCCGGCGCCAACATCCCCGCAGAGCTCGTTCGCGAGTACAATATTCGCGTTCTGTCCTTTGTCAACATAGCGGACGGTCAGCCGCTCACCTGCTTTGACCCCGATCTCACCATCGAGGAAGAGCGCATCAAAGGCAAGGAGTATTACGATGCCATTCGCGGAGGGATGAAAGTACAGACCGGTCTGATCGGATGCGGCGAGTTTGAAGACTGCTTCCGCTCTGTCTGCGAGGCCGGCGAGGATGTCATAAGCCTCTCCATCTCGAGCGGAATCAGCGGAACCTACAACGCTTCCCGCCTCGCTGCCGAAACCGTCAACGACGAGATGACGAACGGCTGCCGGGTATATACGATTGATACGATGAACGCCTCTCTCGCCACCGGCATTCTCGCAATCTATGCAAGCGAGATGCGCCGCGACGGAAAGACGACCTCCGAAACCGTAGAGGCCATTCAGGCCATGGTGCCCCGCATCAACGGCGTGTTTACGGTCGGCGATCTTCGCTACATTGCCCGCACCGGCCGGCTCACGGGCTCGAAGGCAATCATCGGCAACCTCTTAAGCATCAAGCCGATTTTGCGCGGCGACCGCGAGGGACACATCGTGCAGTACAAGAAGTGTCACGGGCGCAAAGCGGCGCTCAACACTCTCATCTCCCTCGTCTGCGACAATGTCGTGGACCCGGAGAACCAGATTCTCGGCATCGCCCATGCGGATGCCTACGAGGAATCCGTCTACATCATGAACGAGATTACCAAGCGCGTCAAAGTGCGCGCCTTTATTGATACGACATATGATTTTTGCACGGGAAGCCATGTCGGCCCCGACACAATCGCTCTGTTCTTCCTCGGGAAGGACCGCGAGCTCTCCGGCAACGGAATTCTCTCGCGTGCGACGCAGGCCGTCTCTGCGCAAATCGATGCCATCTGCGGCGACAGTCACCGCGCTCCCCTTCCCGGGCCGAGCGCAACGACGCAAAACTAAGCTCATTTCTTCAATTTTCCTCAACATACGGAAAGAAGCGGAATCCGAGAGAATTCCGCTTCTTTCTGTTATTCGTATTGCCGATACTCTTCCTGTTCTCCTGTCTGCCCGGGCATGATTGCGGCGTGTTTCCCTCGCACTTCTCACAAAGCGGCGCTGCTCGCATTTCCGCGCCTTCCTACATGAGCGGTGCGACAAACCGCATCAATTTGCCGAACACACGATAGTACAGTCTCTCGTTCCGAATCGTCTCCGGGGTTACTTCCTTCGATTCCGCGAGCGTCCTCGCAAAATCCTCCTCGATTTCGGAGATGACCGGGACGCGATAGAGATAGGTCGCGCACTCGTAATGGTGATACAGACTCCGATAGTCCAGATTGATGGAGCCTACCACCGCTTTCTCACCGTCGCTTGTGAATACCTTTGCGTGGACAAAGCCCGGCGTATATTCATAGATTTTCACACCGGCCTCCGTGAGCGTCTTGTAATAGGATTTGGCGAGCGCATACGGAAGCTTCTTGTCCGGAATTCCCGGGAGAATCAGCGAGACCTCCACACCGCGCTGCGCTGCGTACTTCAGGGCATTTTCCATCTCGCCGTCGAGAATCAGATACGGCGTCATGATACGGACATGCCGCTTCGCGCGGTTGAGTATATCGAGATAAACGGTCTCCCCGACCTTATAATTATCGATCGGGCAATCCCCGAACGGAATCACCACGCCCTGCTCTTCGTCAAACGAAGCATCCTTCGGGGAGCGCTCCGCAAGGCTTTCCAGCAACTTCCGGTCTTCCCCGGTCTCATCGATGTTCCACATCTGCAAAAACATCAGCGTATAGCTTTTCACGGCCTCTCCGCGCACCACAAGCCCGGCGTCCTTCCACACCCCGAACCGCTCGACGCGCCCGATGTATTCATCGGACATATTGATCCCGCCGGAAAATGCCACTCTGCCGTCGATCACCATTATTTTCCGATGATCGCGATAGTTGTAATGCGAGGACATAATCGGTCGAATCGGGGCAAACGCCTTCGCGCGTATACCGAAGGAGGTCAGCCGCTCGTTGTAGTCCATCGGAAGCATCGCAATCTCGCACATTCCGTCGTAAAGAACGCGCACATCCACTCCCGCCGCAGCCTTCTCCATCAGAATCTCGAGGATTTTCCCCCACATATATCCCTCGTTGATGATAAAGCTCTCAAGGAAAATGTACTTCTCCGCAGCCCGCAGTTCTGTGAGAATCACTTCAAACTGCTCGGCCCCGCTCGCCTCATAGGCCGCCCCGGTCGCACCGAACGCCGGGAAACAACCGCTGCGGTTAATCCAGCGCACCAGCTCCGCGGTGCCGTCCTGCTGCCGGTCCATATACTCCGCCACCGCCTCTTCCGTCGAAATCAGATTTCGCGTCTCATCCACCAGCTCGCTGACTCTCTTCTTGATTGCCCGGTGACCGAAATCCGTCCTGGTGTACAGCAAAAACAGAGAAACCGGAATCGGGAACAGCGCCATGAAAAACACCCAGGTGAGCTTGGCCGTGGGATCCATGTCGCATCCGAACAGATACACCAGCATGACAAATGCAAGAAGCCCGTTCATCGCATTGAAATACGGCTTGAAATCTCCGAGCCACACGAACAGCCCCGTAAACAGAACCATCTGCAGAACGAGCAAAAGGAAAATGACGAGGAACCGGCTGAACAGAGGCGTAAGAATTCCCTTCTTCCGCCGCTTAGTCAGCCGAAGCACCCCGTCATCGTACCATTTTTCATAGACTTTTGTTTTCATATTCCCCACGCAACCGACCACACGCGACTGTCACTTCGGTTGTTCTGTATTACCGATTATTGTATCACACGGAGAATATGCATGCAAGAATGATTTCACTTCGCAAAGCAACCGCTCGCAACCACCAACTGCAGCGTCTTATAATCGGCAATGCCGTCCTCCAGGAGCGAATTGTAACCGACAAGGACACGACCGTCCGCAGCTGAGGAGAGGCTTACGACCTCCGTGCCGGCCAAAGCCCCGGGCGCCGGCAGGCTCTTGAGGACGCCGCCTTCCAGCCGGTAAATATGTCCGGCAGGCTCTGCGGACTCCGCATCGCGGTATGCGAGATAAAAATACGGCGTTTCCTTTCCGGAGTTTAAGTCACGGCACAGATCGAGCGTGCTGACAGTCTCGCCGGTCTGCAGGTCCACAAGCGCTTTGGTGATGCTGTAATTGGAATAATACAGGTAACGGCTGCCGAAGATTGCAAAATCCGAGACCGGCATCGCAAGCTCGGCATTTCCGTCCGCTTCATTCATCCACAGATGTCCGCAGGCGTTCCGGATCATCTCCGTTATGTCCCGCTGCCACAGGAGCGTTCCCGCATCGCTGTAGCGCTCCGCGCGGAGCCGGTTCGCCTTGCCGCTCTCCATGACCAGTTTGAGAACATACAACGAGTCGTCAGCCGTATACAGAGCACGAAGCACTTCCCCGTCTTCGCTCTCCCCCGTCTCGGTGTTCAAAACCGCCTTCACGGATTTGTCCGCCGGATTCACCCTGTACGCCACAGAGGAGGTCGATGTCTCGAAACACAGCACATAAAAGCAACCGTTCATCTCATCCACCGAAGTGTACGGAAAACCGTTCTCCGTGATGCGGTATTCGGAAAGGCCGCGTTTTTTCAAATCAAACTCCGCCAGAATCATCGGTACACGCTCATTTTTCAGGGGATCTCCGATGGAAATAACCGTGTACAGTTTATCCCCGCGCACGATTCGCCGGCTCGCAGTTTCGTTGATTACTCCCTCGTACCTCGCCAAAACGATGTATTCTCCTGTTTTCTCATCTATCAGCCGAAACTCCGTAACATGCTTCCCGCTCTCTTCCGTCATCACCGTGCCTGTGAGCGTCCCCCCATTCTGACCGCTCTCCGCCGCATCCGGTATTTCCTCCGTGTGCATGTCGGCAAAAATACCGTACTCCGTGAGCGTGCATGTGCTTCCGTACATCAAATCAATTCCGTCCGGCGCCGCCGGGCTCTCTGCGCCCCGGTCGTCCAGAACGCGAATCGGCTTCTTATGCGGTGTGTTCTCATCCCGCAAAAATGCCAAATACTCCTGCAATGCCGTCGGATTTTCCTCCTTTACCGGCTCTGTCGGAACGCTTGTCTGCGGACTCGCGCTCCCCTTGTTTTTCAGCTTTGTCTCATTTTGTGTCGTCTTCTCCTGCCCGCTCTTCGAAGCGCTTTTCGCAGCGGGCTCTGTCCCGCTTTTCCCGCACGCTGCAAGTGTCACAAGAAGCACCAGCAGCAAAATACCGCACACCGTTTTCCGTCGTTTCATAATTCCTCGATTCCGGGAATGCCCTTCCGGCTCCCCACATATTTTCGGAGGATACCGCCTCTTCCCTGCGCATCCGGAATTCCGCAGCTGAATCCGGCATTATTACCCTCCTGTCCCATAAGACGCAATCTCACCGGACATCTTACACCCGCCGCCGTTTTTCGCATCAAAAAAGGGCGGTTTTCTCCGCCCCTTCCGTTCTTCTTTCCGCAGATACGGCAACAATCCGCCCGCCTTTGCAGGAACCGCCGAATTCTTCGTCATCAATCCTCCGAATCGGATTCCGCAGAGTCACGCAGCATCCTTCGAAAGCAATTTCGATATGGTATCGTCTCCTTACCACCGCTGAATCAGGTACTCCGCAGCCTCCTCGGCCGTGTCAAACACGCGCGGGTTGGACTTCTGTCCGTGCTCCCCGTAAAATGCTTCCCACCGTCCGTCGGCAAGTTTCAAAAGATTAAACTTTTCATCGCAAATCGGCGTCTCCCCGATATGTATATAGGAGGCTGATATTCCGTGCTTCCGAAGCTGCTCCCGAACCTTCGGGATGTTTTCGCCGACCGAAAGGTCATACTGCATTACAGCGGTTTCAAACTCCCGCTCCGCTGCCCGCCCTTTTATCATGGGCACAACAATTTTCGCAACGAATGCGCAAAGAAGAATACCGCCGAGGATAAAAAACACGGTTTCCAAGGTCCCGAAGGTGTCGTTAATCCCGCAGGTAATCGCCGACAGCAGGAAAAATGCCGCACCGGACGCAAGAATAATATTGGATTTTTTCATTTTCTCCCCCTCCGAAAAGTATTCAGCGCTTATCCGGGAATCAACTGTGAGCAACGCCTTTCCCGTTTTCGCTGCTCGTGAACCGTCCTCTTCCCGCTGTCGCTGCCCGCGAACCGTCCCGTTCCCGTTGTGATTGTGTGAAAATTCCTCAATCCTCCGCTCCCGACCAATGGTAGCGTCCGTTCGTCACGCTCAAAAACCTCCGCCCGAACTGCGACTCGATTTGAAACCCGTCGAACCGCCTGTTGATTTCGTCCGCTTCCTCCGGACTCTCCACCGGAAAATAGTCCGTGTAATACGAGTCGTCATCCGCAAAGGAGTGAAACTCCGACCACTGGCAAAGTATATACCCGCCGCAACGGTTGCATCTCCGGAGTTTTCGCGATCCGTCATCCCATGTGTGAAGGCTGTGTCCGTATGCCGCACTTCCGTATTCCTCGACATTTTCCCAGCCGTCGCCCCAATGCTCCTGCGCATCCTCAATCTCGTTCATCCAAAATGCGATACAAGCCGCCATAGTGCCGTTCCTCTTTCTGATAATCCCCGTAAAACACGGATGTTCCTGTAGCCTGACAGGTTCATTATAACAATTTATTGTCACCTTTACAACAGAATCTTGAAAACCTATTAAATCTATGGTATTATTAAGTAATCAAAGTGAAGGAGGTGTGTTTTTCATGAAAATATCGACCAAAGGACGCTATGCACTTCGCATGTTTCTCGATCTTGCGGAGCATCAGAACTCCGGTTATATCGCGCTCAAGGATATCGCCGACCGCCAGAACATCTCCAAAAAATATCTCGAACAAATCATCCCGATTTTCAATTCCTCGGGGATTCTTCGCACAAACCGCGGCGCTCAGGGCGGATACCGCCTTGCCAAAAGCGCCGACCGCTGTACCATCGGTGAAGTCCTTCGCCTGACGGAAGGCTCCCTCGCGCCCGTGGCATGCGGCGAGGAGGACCCCGTAACCTGCGAGCGCAGCAACGGGTGCGCGATGCTCTCCGTCTGGCAGGGTCTGTACAAGGTCATCTCGGAGTACCTCGACAGTATCACGCTGCAGGATGTTTTGGACCGCTCGAAGGCATTTTCCGACGATTATGTAATCTGACCGCCGATTTTCCCGGTTCGAAAAAGAAATCTGCGGCTTCACAAATCAGGCGGTTTATCCGCAAATACCGACAAAAAACTCCCCGGCGGGCAGTACCATGCACTGCCCCGGGGAGTTTTCCTGTTTGTTCGTCTTTTCGATTGTTCCGCCCGACGGAAAACACATTCCTCCGCATTTCGGGTCTCACGCTGTGACGGCGACTGTCGATTAATACAACTTTGCGCCCGCCGGAATGTGCGGATCCACCATCAGAAGATGAAGCTTCTCCTCGCCGCCTTCCGTATGTACGGCGCTTAAGAGCATACCGCAGGACTCGATGCCCATCATCGGTCTGGGTGGAAGGTTCACAATTGCAACGCAGGTCTTTCCGACAAGCTCCTCCGGCTCGTAAAATGCGTGGATACCGCTCAGGATGGTGCGCGTCTTCCCGGTTCCGTCGTCGAGCGTGAACTGCAGAAGCTTCTTCGACTTCGGCACCGCCTCGCAGGCAAGCACCTTCACGGCGCGGAAATCGCTCTTCGAGAAAGTCTCAAAGTCGACCGCATCCTCAAACATCGGCTCAATCACCACATCGGAGAAATCAATTTTCTCCTCCGCGGGCGCTGCGGGAGCTGCCGGAGCCTCCTCCGCGCGGGACGACTTCTCATTTTTCGCGGAATCCAACGACCGCATTGTCGGGAACAGCAGTACATCGCGGATGGCGGGGCTGTCCGTGAGCAGCATCGCAAGACGGTCGAGACCATAGCCGATGCCGCCGGTCGGAGGCATGCCGATTTCGAGGGCGTTCATGAAATCCTCGTCGGTCGTATTGGCCTCCTCGTCGCCTGCCGCAAGCGCCTTCTCCTGCGCCTTGAAGCGCTCGCGCTGATCCACGGGGTCATTGAGCTCGGAGTATGCATTGCACATCTCCCAGGTGTTGATGTAAAGCTCGAAACGCTCCACATAACCGGGCTTGTCGGGCTTCCGCTTCGTAAGAGGCGAAATCTCCACCGGATGATCCATGATAAATGTGGGCTGCACAAGGTGCTCTTCCACATATTCCTCGAAGAAAAGGTTGAGAATGTCGCCCTTCGTATGGCGCTCCTCAAACTCCACATGGCGCTCCTTGGCAAGCGCCTTAGCCTCCTCGTCGGAAGCTACCGTATCGAAATCAATGCCTGTGTACTGCTTAACGGCCTCGGTCATCGTGAGGCGGGCAAACGGCTTGCCGAGGTCGATTTCGGTACCGGCATAGGTAATCTTCTCCGTGCCGCATACTTCCTTGGCAAGATACCGGAACATCGACTCCGTGAGTTCCATCATTCCGTAGTAATCGGTGTACGCCTGATAGAGCTCCATCAGCGTAAACTCGGGATTGTGTCTCGTGTCGCAGCCTTCGTTGCGGAACACGCGGCCGATCTCGAAAACGCGCTCGAGACCGCCGACAATCAGTCTCTTGAGGTAAAGCTCAAGGCTGATTCGAAGCTTGACATCCTCATTGAGCGAGTTGTAATGCGTCTCGAAGGGACGCGCCGCAGCGCCGCCCGCGTTGGCCACAAGCATGGGCGTCTCGACTTCCATGAAGCCTCTTCCCGCCAGAAAACTGCGGATGCTTGCAATCATCTTCGATCTCTTGACGAAGGTGTCCTTCACCTCGGGATTCATGATGAGGTCGGTATAGCGCTGGCGATAGCGCATATCCGTGTTGGTGATACCGTGGTACTTCTCCGGCAGAACCTGAAGGCTCTTCGAGAGAAGCGTAAGCTCCGAAGCGTGAATGGAAATCTCGCCGGTCATCGTGCGGAAGGCGTAGCCCTTCACACCGTAAATGTCACCGATATCGGACTTCTTGAAATCCGCATACGACTCCTCGCCGACGGCATCCTTCGCTACATACACCTGAATCGAACCCTTGAGGTCCTGAATATTGCAAAATGACGCCTTGCCCATGACGCGCTTGAACATCAACCGTCCCGCTACAGACACGGAAATCGGCGAAGCGTCCATGATTGCGCGGCGCTCGTTGTAATCATTTTTCTTAATCTCACGGGCTTCCGCCTCCGGAAGGCCCTCGGTGTCGGGAACCGCTCTCCCCGCAAGTTTCTCGGCTTCCAGCGCCTCGTAGAGCGCCTTAACCTCGTCGGTGTGGTGCGTCTGGTCGTACTTCGTGATGGTAAAGGGGTCCTTGCCCTCCGCCTGAAGATCCGCAAGTCTCTGTCTGCGGAGACGCAGGATTTCATTCATCTCCCGTGCCGGTGCTTCCGCTGCCGGATTGGTATTTTGCTCTGCCATGTTCATTCCTCCGTTGTATCGCTCCGCGCCGTCGTCCGCTGTCTCCCGGCCTGCCCGTGCATTCCCGTTTCGCAGCGGCCATGCGCATGCGCATATGATATCAAGAAAAGCCGGCTGGTACTTCCCGCCGGCTTATGTACTGCAGTCTGCCCCATCTCACTCGGGCTTGTGAATCTCCACAACCCGATATGTCACGGTTCCGTTCGGAAGATCGACCTCGATCTTCGATCCGACCTTCGCACCAATCAGCTCGCGGCCGACCGGAGACTCGTTCGAAATCTTTCCGAGCAGTGCATTGGCACCGGTGGTACCCACAATCTGGTAAACGGACTGTTTCTTCGTCTTGACATTCTGAATGGTTACTTTGCTGCCGATGTTGACGGTCTCAAGGTCAAGCTCGCCCTCGTCAACCACTTCCACATTCTTCAGAAGATCCTCGAGCTCGTCGATACGGCTCTCAATCTCGCGCTGCTCATCCATCGCCGCATCATACTCGGCGTTCTCGGACAAGTCACCCTGCTCGCGGGCTTCCTTAATCTTCTGGGCAATCTCTTTTCTCGCTACCACGCGGAGCTCGGTCAACTCGCTCTCGAGTTTCTCCATCTCGTTCTTCGTGATAATCTTCTTCTCCGACTTATGTGCCATTCCGGTTCCTCCGTACGGTAGCGCCGTCCTTCTGCAGGCATTTGCCGCCGCAAAATGAGCGCTTCCCTTTTTCATTAATGAAACACTTTTGAAAGTATAGTCCAGCATGCGCGGATTTGTCAACCGAAAAATCGCGGCGAACGGGCATTTTTCGCGCTTTTGTGCGTTTTTCTCTCTTGTGCACGAAAAAGCTCCTGTTTCGCACGCTTTCTTGGCTATTTTCCCCACGGAAAAACACAGAAAAAACACCCCTCCCGGACGAAAAATGTGTTTACAAAAGCGGGAAGATACACTATAATTTTACTGTTGGGCAAAGCTTGAAATCGGAGAGCACATGCCACGAATAAAGGAGGACGTAATACAATGGCTAGAAAGAAACAGTCAATGGATGGCAATACCGCTGCCGCTCACGTAGCTTATGCGTTTACGGAAGTCGCCGGTATCTACCCCATCACACCTTCCAGCCCGATGGCCGACTGTGTCGACCAGTGGTCCGCGGAAGGACGCAAGAACATCTTCGGCAACACCGTTAAAGTTACCGAGATGCAGTCCGAAGCCGGTGCTGCAGGTACCGTTCACGGTTCCCTCGCTGCCGGTGCTATCACCACTACATTTACCGCATCCCAGGGTCTTCTCTTGATGATCCCTAATATGTACAAGATTGCTGCCGAGCAGCTTCCTTGTGTTTTCGATGTATCCGCACGTTGCGTTGCTACGCAGTCTCTGAACATCTTCGGCGACCACAGCGACGTTTACGCATGCCGTCAGACCGGTTTCGCCATGATGGCGGAGTCCAATCCCCAGGAAGTTATGGATCTCTCCCCTGTTGCACATCTCGCTGCAATCGAGGGCAAGGTTCCGTTCCTGAACTTCTTCGACGGTTTCCGTACCTCCCATGAGATTCAGAAGATTGAGCTCTGGGACTATGAGGACCTCAAGGAGATGACGAACATGGATGCCGTTGCCGACTTCCGTGCTCACGCTCTGAACCCTGAGCATCCTGCAATGCGCGGTTCCCATGAGAACGACGACGTATTCTTCCAGCACCGCGAGGCCTGCAACTCGGTTTACGATGCGCTTCCCGCTGTTGTTGAGAAGTACATGAAGAAGATTAACGAGAAGCTCGGTACCGACTACGATCTCTTCAACTACTACGGCGCTAAGGATGCCGATCGCGTAATCATCGCGATGGGTTCCGTATGCGACGTTGCCGAGGAAGTTATCGACTACCTCACCGCTGCCGGCGAGAAGGTCGGCCTTGTAAAGGTTCGTCTGTATCGTCCTTGGGTTTCCTCCGCTCTTCTTAAGGTTCTTCCCAAGACCGCTAAGAAGATTGCCGTTCTCGACAGAACGAAGGAGCCCGGTTCCCTCGGTGAGCCTCTCTACCTCGATGTTGCTACCACGCTCCGCGAGGCCGGTTTGAACGATGTAATCCTTTCCGGCGGCCGCTACGGTCTCGGTTCCAAGGACACCGCTCCTTCCTCGATCTTCGCAATCTACACCGAGCTTGCCAAGGATGCTCCGAAGGCGCGTTTCACCATCGGTATCGTCGATGATGTTACGAACCTTTCGCTTCCTGAGGTTAAGCCCGCTCCCATCACCTCGGCTAAGGGCACGGTTGAGTGCAAGTTCTGGGGTCTCGGCGGCGACGGTACCGTTGGTGCCAACAAGAACTCCACGAAGATTATCGGTGACCATACCGACAAATACATCCAGGCTTACTTCCAGTACGACTCGAAGAAGACCGGCGGTATCACCATCAGCCACCTTCGTTTCGGTGACAAGCCGATCAAGAGCCCTTACTACATCAATCAGGCTGACTTCGTTGCATGCCACAACCCGTCTTATGTAATCAAGGGTTACAAGATGGTTCAGGATGTTAAGCCGGGCGGAATCTTCATGATCAACTGCCAGTGGTCCGACGAAGAGCTGAATCAGCACATGCCTGCTGAGGCTAAGCAGTACATCGCTAAGAACAACATCAAGCTTTACACGATCAACGCTATCGACAAGGCTATCGAGATTGGTATGGGCAAGAGAACCAACACGATTCTCCAGTCCGCTTTCTTCAAGCTTGCAAACGTTATGCCGATCGATGAGGCTGTTGAGTACATGAAGGCAGCTGCTAAGAAGTCCTACGCTAAGAAGGGTGACGCTGTCGTTGAGATGAACTACAAGGCAATCGATGCCGGTGTAGATGCTATCCACGAAGTTACCGTTCCTGCTGACTGGGCTACCGCAGTAGATGCTCCGAAGAAGGTTGAGCGCGCCGGCCGTCCTGCTACGGTTAAGATGGTTAACGAGCTCCTCGATCCCATCGGCCTGATGGATGGTTACAGCCTTCCGGTATCCGCATTCAAGGATATCGCAGACGGCCAGTTTGAGACCGGTGCTTCCGCTTACGAGAAGCGCGGTACCGCTGTTACCGTCCCGGAGTGGGATGCAGCAAAGTGTATTCAGTGTAACAACTGTGCATTTGTCTGCTCGCACGCTACAATCCGTCCTTTCCTCCTTTCCGAGGATGAGGTTAAGGCTGCTCCTTCCAACATCAAGCTCGCAGACACGAAACCGAAGGCAAGCGAGTACAAGTACACGATGAGTGTATCTCCTCTCGACTGCATGGGCTGCGGCGAGTGCGTAACCGTATGTCCTACCGCTGCTATCGCTATGGTTCCTCAGGAGTCCCAGGCAGCTGAGCAGCCGGTATTTGACTACCTTGTTGCTAATGTAGGCAAGAAGGCTGTTGCTGACACGATGCCCGCTGTTAAGGGTTCGCAGTTCAACCAGCCGCTCCTTGAGTTCTCCGGCTCCTGCGCAGGCTGCGCCGAGACTTCCTACGCACGCTTGATTACACAGCTGTTCGGCGAGCATATGTACATCTCCAATGCAACCGGTTGCTCCTCCATCTGGGGCGGTCCTGCTGCTACCTCGCCTTACACCGTTAACAAGGATTCCCTTAAGGGACCGGCATGGTCCAACTCCCTCTTCGAGGACAATGCGGAGCACGGCTTCGGTATGTACCTCGGCCAGAAGGTTCTTCGTGACCAGGCTATTGCAAAGCTCGAGGAGATCGCTGCAGGCGATGCTTCCGATTCTCTGAAGGCTGCAATCGCTGCTTTCCTTGCTACCAAGGACGACACTCTCAAGAACTCCGCAGATACCGACGCGTTGGTTGCAGAGCTCGAGAAATGCGATTGCGACCTTTGCAAGGAAGTTCTTGCAAAGAAGGATTACCTCGCTAAGAAGTCCGTATGGATCTTCGGTGGTGACGGTTGGGCTTACGATATCGGTTACGGCGGACTTGATCATGTCCTTGCTTCCGGTGAGAATGTAAACGTCATGGTATTCGATACCGAGATGTACTCCAATACCGGTGGTCAGGCTTCCAAGGCTTCCAACATCGGTGAGGTTTGCCAGTTCGCTGCTGCAGGTAAGGAGATCGGCAAGAAGAGCCTTTCCGAGATCGCTATGCAGTACGGTTATGTATATGTTGCTCAGATTGCTCTGGGTGCCAACCCTGCTCAGGCAGTTAAGGTTCTCCAGGAGGCTGAGGCTTACAACGGTCCTTCGCTCATCATCGGCTACGCTCCTTGCGAGCTCCACGGAATTGCGAAGGGTGGCATGAACCACTGCCAGGATGAGATGAAGAAGGCGGTTAAGGCCGGCTACTGGAATCTCTTCTCCTTCAACCCTGCTCTCAAGGCAGAAGGCAAGAATCCTTTCACTCTGACTTCCAAGGAAGGCGATGGCACGTATCAGGAATTCCTCAACAACGAGTCCCGTTACACGCGTCTCATCAAGCCGTTCCCGGAGCGTGCAGAGAAGCTCTTCGCCGAGTCCGAGAAGGTTGCAAACGAGCGTTACCAGCACCTGCTCAAGCTTGTTGAGCTCTACAAGTAATCAATTCCGATTCCCGGAATTACAAGAAGAAAGCCGCGGTACATACCGCGGCTTTCTTTGTTTTATCAATAGCCCGAAGGCTGGCTGCAGGAACTTCCCCCGCACGCGTCGCCTGTCTTCCCCCGGCTTTTCGTAAAACAAGCGGCACGGGAATTCCCGTGCCGCTTGAATCAATGATTGCTGTGTGGTCACATCACTGTTATACAGACTTTCTCCGCCGAATCTGCACTGCGCCGACAATACCGGCAGCAAGCACAACAAGGATAAGCATTATTACAATCGGATTGGTATCTCCGGTCTTCGGAGAAATCACCGGCTTGGGCTCCTCAATCTTCGGAGACTCGGGAGTCTGCTCCTCCGTTTTTTCCTCCTCTACAGGAGGCTTTTCCTCCTCAACAGGAGGTATTTCCTCCTTTTCCTGCTCGGCAATCGTAAGAGCAACATCCGCACTCCAATCATCGAAGACCGCAGTAATCGTATGCTTACCGTCTGCCAGTTGCTCCAGCATATCTGCAGGAATCGTGATAATGGTACTTCCCGACCTTGCATCCACCGAAACTTCCTGTCCGTCAATCAAAGTCTTTCTGTAGTGGCTGAAGCAGGAAGCATCGTTTGTGTTGCGCTTGAAGGTGAGTACGATATTTTCTTTGCTTCCCCTTGTCCATGTGATAGTCTCGCCGCCGACCGGGTTGTAACGAACCTCGATGTCCTCAATGGCGCCGCAGACTTCACATTGTCTGGCCTCATCACCGGGAATCTCTTTCCAACGGTGGCCGTTCGGCTCTCCGCTTTCGAAGGTCTCCGTTGAAATTTCCCCGCAGGAACAACTCTTATAGTATACTGCTCCATGTTCACAGGTCGGACCGGACACGAGGAGCTTCTCATCAACCACGGGAAGAAACTCATGGATATGCTCCCACTTTGCGTACAGAACAAGATCCTGCGTCAGGCAAACCTGCTCTCCGTCGCCGTAAGGAATCCCCGTGCCGTCAGCTTTCGTATTCCACCCGCAGACACGATACTCACTGCGCTTAAACACTTCGGTCGCAAGCAATGTATACGCGCCGCAGGTAACTTTCTGTGTTTTCTCGAGCTGAGAATCGGTATTATCACGGAATGTCACGGTTACGAACTTATCCCGCATTTCATCCGCTTCTCCGCTTTGAATCTTTTCGACAGGCGTTTTCGGACGGTAAATTCTGATTTCACCGTAGAAGTCCTCCACCATCGTGTAATCTTCCCCGCCGTTTATTCCGAGCTCGTCATAGGAAATATAGTGTCCGCCGTGACCGATCCCCGCGCCTCTCGCGCATCTCGCCGGATCAACCTTGTTTTCGTTGAGATATCCTTCTCCCTCGACAGCATCGACAACCGTTTTCCCGCCGATTACTATATTCGAGGCTTTCCCTTCGAATCCGCCGCCGATTCCGGCTGCGCCGCAAGCTCCGCGTGCGATTACAGTTGCATTCTCGATAATCTTGATTCCGTTGCAGTTACCGTACATTCCGCCGCCGATTCCGGCTCCGCCTAAATCAGTTGCCTGCGCGATAACCGTGGCATTTCCTTTGATTACAATATCGATTCCGCCAGCGTCACCACCGCCGCCGATTCCGGCTCCGCCGCTTCCGTTCGCGATTGCGGTAACCACTGCATTATCCTGAATCACGATTCCGGTTCCGTTGCCTTGCCTGCCGCCGCCGATTCCGGCTCCGTAGGCTCCCACTTCAAGTGCCTTAACCACCGCATTGTCTTTAATCACAATGTTGCTTCCGTTGCCGTAACAGCCGCCGCCGATAGCCGCCGCGCCTCTCTGGGACTGAGCGGAAACAACCGCATTTCCGCTGATGACGATGTTTGTTCCGTCGCCTTGCTTGCCGCCGCCGATTGCTGCACCGGAATTGTAATCTATATCATCGTAATCCGGTTTCGATTTTGCGGAAACCTGAGCATTGTCGGTAATCGTGATGTTCTTTCCTTCCTGCCCGTAATCGCCGCCGATTGCCGCGCCGCCGTCGGTTGTCTCGACATCCACCTTTGCATTGCCGCTAATGGTAATGGATTCCGGCGCAGTCTTAGCGAATCCTCCGATTCCCGCACCGTTAGTATCCGCTCTTACTATCACCTCAGCCGAATCGGTAATTACAATTGTCTCGGCGTAGATTCCGCCACCGTTTTTTCCGGTTGTCGAGACGAAGGCGTTCTCCCCAATCCGAATGCTGCTGCATTTGGCGCCAGATGATGCTCCGATTCCGCCTGCCACAGTGCCGTTTGCATAGACCGAAACACTTCCTTCGATAATGATATCCCCGCAGGAATCGACTCTCGAACATCCGATTCCCGCTGATCTGGTGCCACCCGTCGCGGTCAACTTACCGTCTCCCGTAATCGTCAGGGAACCATTCCCCTGTGTCTGGATTCCGGCGTGATACCACGAACTGGTAAGCGTGTTCTCCTGTTTAATAATAAGCGTAACATCCCCATCCCCGCTGATACCTACCGCAGCCGGAGGGTTCCCCGGAATCACAAAGTTTACTATTTCAACTCCGGTCGGAGTATTTCTTTTGATATTCAGTTCGCTCAGAGTTACCGTCACCGTATGCCCGGCTTCGCTCTCAATGAACACACTGTGATCCTCTGTTATCCCGTATATGACAGGATTCGTTTCCTGATATGTATTATTGTTCTGCTTGACATAGCCGTCACCGATGTAAATATCGCCCAGGCCAATATCAAACCAGTTGCTGAGCGTCGTGTCTCCGAACATCGCGATAAGATTCCGGTCAGCGTAAGCCTGGAAGGTAAGAATCGGATTCACACTGATTATTTCCCCGTTCTCCATCCAGCCCCGGAAAACCGATCCTTCTTTCGGAACAGCCTCCAATGTCACTCCTGCAGCATATTGGAATGTTCCGGCTCCGGTAACCGACCCTTTCTCCGCCGAATTTGTCTTCGCCGAAATAAGGAATTCCTTTATCGCGAAATTTGCCGTCAAATCAACATCTTTCTCTACCTTAAACCGGTAATTCTGGTCTGTGCTTACTTCGATACCGTCCACTGTCCAGTTGACAAAGCGATACTCTTCCGGCGCCGTCGCCGACACCGTAATTTCAGTGCCCTCTTCGAATCTGCCGCCGCCTGTCGCTTCTGCGCCGAAGCTGAGATTAACACCGACCTGAACTCTGTGAACCGGAATTCTCTCAAAATGAGCGACATAATCATGATTTCCTTCCGCAAATGCTGAATAATTCGACAACCTGCTTACTTCTTTTCCATCTTCCGTCCAGTTGACGAATCGATATCCGGCTGCAGCAATCGCACACACCGTATAAATGGCGCGCTTTTTGAATGTTCCGCCGCCCACAACCGAACCGCCCTCGTCCGGATCTGGTTTTGCAGTGATCAGAAAGGAATCCGGATCCTTCTCGAACACCGCAGTCATTAAGACACCGCCGGACGGCATCGTAAAGAAGACTTCTTGAGCTTCGTATATCTGTCCGTTGTATTCCCAATGTTTCAGGACATAGCCGTCCGCCGGCTTCGCCTGAAGGGTTATTTCCTTTCCCGGAGGATAGTATCCCGACTCATAATTAATCGTACCGCCCTCTTTCGGACTGATGTCGATTCTCAAATAGCCCAACGGTATGAAAAGCGCCGTGAGCGCAATATCATTCGCGGGCATAACAAATTGATTCCCCTCAAACTCGACAATCTGCGTCGTTCCGTCATCTGCAATATATGCATACCCATACTTAGCTATCGTATAGTTCTCATCGGGATTCGCGCGAAGAGTTATTGTTTCACCCGCTTGGTAGGACTCCTTCGGGTTCACGATCTCAACCGAACCGTGTTCTATTCTTTCGGGAATAATGATTTTATAGGTACCCGAATGAAATTCCGCTAAAAGATACTTGTATTCACCTCTTGCGAATGTGAACACCGGGTCCGTGCTGAGAACTGTATCCGACACATCTCCCGTATCCGGATCAATCTCTCTCCAGCCTTTAAAACCATAACCGGGGTTCGGCTGTGCTGTCGCTGTGCACGACCCGGGTTCCGGACCTGAAACAATTCCAGTAGATCCTCCGCCTTGCGGATACACAAATATGGAAGTAATGGTCTTTGGCTCAAACTTGGCCCAGCAAGAAATATCCTTATTGTGCATCTCGAAAGAAACAATTGTCCTGTCGCCTTCGGTCAGCACTGTCGTATGATCGGGAATTCCCAGCTCCGTAAGTTCTTGATTATCGCCTGGCGTAAGTGTCAGTGTTACCGTTTCTCCTTCGTAGTATATCCCGCTCGGACGGTCAAGTGTCGCCGTCCCGGCACCGGTTGTCGCACATGTTACCGTGTGCGGAATCGTCGAGAGAAATTCGAAATGTATCACTGCATTACCCTCAGGCATGACAAAATACTCCGCCCCGAAGATATCTTTTTCCAAATCACGCCATTCTGTAATGGATTCGATATCGCCATCGGCAGGAAGAAGCCCGTAGCGAACGCTGTCCAGTCGATACCCTGATGCTGCATCATACTCCACATAGCATTTTTCCCCGGGGGCATGGATTTGAGAATCGATTCGCCCCTCGCCCCTGGAATTGTCCATATACGCCAGGACATAATACTTCCCCTTCGGTACGATAAAAACCGAAAGATTTTTGTCTGTTTCAGCTTCAACTGTATATGTGTCCCCGTAATGCAATACGGGCACCCCGCTCTCCAGCCATCCGACGACATAGCATCCGTCTTTCGGGACTGCCTTCAAAGTCACAGTCTCTCCGACACAAGGATTCAGGTTTCCCTCAATGGTACCCTCCTCACCGTATGTTTTGACATTAATTGTCACCTTCTCCGTTCCCGTTGCGCGGGATACCGACGGACCGGTCTTCGTAATTGCCGCATTCGCCGTCGGAATCGTCATACCGCCGATTACCAAAACCATTGCCAATATCAGCGCTGTTGCCTTTTTGAACCATTGTTTACCCATAACCATAATCTCCCGGTTTTTTTCCCAACGCAGTGGGGGTATACAGATTAAGAGACTTCGTTTAAGGGAAGTCCTCCAAAAAAAGATAACCAACTTCTGTCTTTGTTTGAATCGTCAATTCAGTGTTACGATGTCTTGTCCCCGGCGAGATGCGGGTACAAATTCCAAATCGTTGCGCATCCCGCGAACTTCACCGTACACCGATGATTACTGTTCCCCTTCAGTATACCGTTATTCGGTGAATTTTACAAACATATCCTTCATAAATCGACTTACAATTTTGCAAGTGAAAAAGGGGGATGCCGCAACACCCCCCTTCCAATGCAATATTTGTCGTCTGTTATCGATTACATCTCAATCGTAATCTCATTTTCCGCCCGTAAAATATCGTCGCGGATGAGAATTCCGTCAATCTTCGCACCGTTAACGGTTACGCTCTTAACGCCGTGCTCGGAGCCGTTCGGATTGTTGACGGTCACATTGAGAACCTTGCCGCGGAAGACTTTGCGCATCGTGTAGCTCTTCCACTCCGAAGGGATGGACGGGTCGATGACAATGCCGTCGGCCTCGGGGTTCAAGCCCAGGATACCCTCGGTCGTACCGACCATGACGGTCGACGCGGTACCTGTCAACCAGTGTACATGTGCGCGGCCTGCAAACGGGCTGTCCTTGCCCTCGACAAACTGCCCGAACACATAGGGCTCGAGTTCTCTGTGGTCGGCGTCCGCATTATAGGTCGCAGGCGCTGCCTCGGTCCAGTACTTAAACGCGCGGTTGCCGTGCCCGAGCTTAGCCTCCGCAAGAATCAACCAGCCCTGCGGCTGCGAGAAGATACCGGCATTTTCCTTGACGCACTTGTTAAAGCATACCATCAAAGCTCCGTCAAATGCATGGTTCTCATATGCGGGATACATTACCATCGCGCCGTACGGCGTATTGAGCTCGCGCTCCACGGAATCCATGGCCTTCTCCTGCTGCTCCTTCGTACCGAAGTCGGCGATTACCGACCAGGACTGCGGATTGAGCCACATGGATGCCTCGGGATCGGTGCGCTTTCCGATAATCTCGCCGTCCTCCTTGTAGCCGCGGATATAGCGGTCCTCATCCCAGCATGCGGAGAGGATTTCCTCCATTTTCGCGTTCACGGAGTCGAGATATGCGATATAGTCGGTGTCGTTCTTGATGACCGCGTACTTGCGGAGAATCTTCACGGCGTACACAAGCTGGAATGCTACAAATGTGGATTCACCCTTCTTGCCGAGGCGCACGCAGTCGTTCCAGTCGGCGTGGAGACCGGCGGGCATGCCGTGATTTCCCAGGTTGTTCATGGAGAAGTCGATGGCGCGCTTTAAGTGGTCGTAAACGGTGCCCTTCTGCATATCGTTTGCGTAATAAATCTCCTCGTCGAGGAAGGCGATGTTGCCGCTCTCGGAGATATACTTGTACACCGTCGGGAAAAGCCACAGCGCATCGTCCGCACGGTAGCTCGGATGTCCTGTCTCCTTCACATAGGAAGCGTCATCCGGCGTGTCCTCATGGCCTGCATTGTGGGTGTATTTTACGAGCGGAAGACCCGCGCCGTTGGTCACCTGTGCCGAAAGCATGAAGCGAATCTGGTCCGCAGCCATCTCGGGCGCGAGGTGAATGATACCCTGAATATCCTGCACGGTGTCGCGATAGCCGAAACCGTTGCGGAGTCCACAGTACTGGAAGGATGCCGCGCGCGACCAGGTGAAGGTGATAAAGCAGTTGTATGCATTCCACACATTCACCATGTTGTTGAAGTTCTCATCCGGCGTGTTAACCTGGAGATTGTTAATCTTCTCATGCCAGTATGCCTTAAGCTCTGCAAGCTCCTTCTCACATACGCCGTCCTCCTCATAGCGGGCGATAATCTTCGCCGCCTCGGTCTCGGGCTTCTGGCCGAGAATGTAAGTCAGTCTCTTCGACTCGCCGGGTGCAAGCGTAATCTCCGTCTCAAGCGCGCCGCAGGAGTTTCCGCAGTAGTTCAGATCGCCCTTCAGACCTTCGGCAACGCCGAGCGGATTCGCATAGCTTCTGTAGTTGCCCACAAAGCGGTCGCGGTCGCCGCAGAAACGATCCACCTTCGCGCCGGCAAGGCCGAGGAAACGCTCCTTGTTAGGGTCGCGGAAATTCTCATTTTCCTTCTGCAAAATGAAATTGCCCTTGAAATATGTATGTGTAATGAACAGGGTGTACTGCAGATTGACCTGATCCTGCTCATAGTTGTTGTCGTTGACAAACTCGCAATATCCCGTCACGGACAGTTTGCGGGGCGCATCCCCCGTGTTTGTGATAACGGCGTTCCACACCTCGTATGTCGCGTCCTTGGGAACATAGTACGAAGTCTCCGCCCTGATACCGCGGTACTCCGAAGAGATGACTGTGTACGCGGTTCCGTGGCGGCACTCGCTCTTATAGGAATCCAACGGCTTGCAGACCGGTGCCCAGGAGGCCGACCAGTAGTCGCCGTCCGCGAGATCGCGAAGATAAATATAGCGTCCCGGCTGATCCATCGCCACCGCATTGAAGCGATACCGGATCACACGCCCGTTCGCACCGGATTTCACGAAGCTGTAACCCCCCGCATTGTTGGAGATGATGGCGCCGTATTCCGGCGAACCGAGATAGTTCGCCCACGCCGACGGCGTATCGGGTCTGGTGATTACATACTCCTTCTCTTTTTCATTGAAATAACCGTATTGCATTGTTTGAAACCCCTTTCTTCCGTGGTTTTGAATTCCTCTGATGATGCGGCTTACGCACTGCCGCGTTACCCCGATTATACCGCACGCCTTTTCCCGCCGTCAAGGCATCGGCATGCACAAACATAACTTCCTCCATGCCGGCATGGCTTTTCGTGTTTACCTGCCGCAAGCCTTGTCATTTTTCGTACATTTCTCTTCTGCGAAAAATGCTAAAGCAGCAATGTCGCGGCCTCTGCCAGCGAAGAAACGGTATATGTCGACTCTCCGCTCTGCCCGTCCCCGCGGGTGCGCACCCAGCAGGTGTCCGCCCCGATTGCGCGTCCGAAGGCGATGTCCGAGGACTGCGAGTCGCCGATTACAAGATACCGGGACACATCCGTATCCCCCGTGATTGCGGTGACGCCCCGGAAAAACTCCGGCGCCGGTTTGTTGCATCCCACCTCGTCGGAGATGACAACGCCGCAGAAGCACTCCGCAAACGGAATCTTGGCAAGCCGCCCCCGCTGCACCCAGTCCGTACCGTTCGTAATCAAAATAAGCCGGTATCGCTTTGCCAGTTCCCTGCAGGCGCGCTCTGCACCCGGGATTACAAAAGCGAGCTGTGAATTTCGCTCCATGTAGCTTCGGTTGAGCGCCCGAAGACCTTCCTCATCTTCCGCAATCGACAGCGATTCGAGAAATGCCTGAAATCGTTTGATTGTAAGCTCTTCCTTCGTGATCTCGCGCCGTTCGAGCTGTTTCCAGCATGCCGCGTTAATATCCCCGTAGCGGGCAATCTCCTCCTCCGTCAATGTCCGCCCGTACCGGCGAAAAATGACATCGCAGAGGATTTGCCGGCCGATACAGACGCGGGATACGGCCCAGTCCAAAGCGATCTCTCCGGCAGAAAAGCCTTTGCTTTCCCGGAGAGATTTGCTATAATGAACCCATAATCCAACCACAGCACAGAAAGGAGCGATCTGCTATGCTGTCAAAGAAATTCCTGGCGGAGGTCATCGGGACCTTCACTCTCTGCTTCATGGGCTGCGGCACCGCCATGCTGGTGGGCTGCGACGCGGCCTCCGGCAGCGGCTATCTCCTGACGGCCCTGGCCTTCGGCCTCGTGATCGTGGGCATGGCCTACTGCGTGGGCAACGTGTCCGGCTGCCACATCAACCCGGCGGTGTCCCTGGGCGTGCTGCTCACCGGCGGCATGAGCGGCAAGGACTTCGTGGGCTATGTGATCTCCCAGATCGTCGGCGCCCTGGTGGGCAGCGCCCTCCTGGC
>CADBXF010000014.1:27077-65645 GCA_902798585.1 uncultured Lachnospiraceae bacterium | reverse complement strand
CTTGCGAAGTTCCTGCGCAAGGAGAGCGTGGTGACATTTTCCACGGGATTCCAGAGCAATCTCGGTATTATCAGTGCCCTGGTAGGCCGGCATGACTATGTCATCTGCGACCGTGAGAACCATGCGAGCATCTATGACGGATGCAAACTCAGTTACGGCACGATGCTTCGCTATTACCATGCGGACATGGAAGATCTGGAGAAACAGCTCCGGAAGGTACCGGAGACGGCCGGATGTCTGATTGTGACCGACGGTGTCTTCAGCATGGGCGGAGATATCGCGAAGCTTCCTGAGATTGTTGCTTTGGCGAAGAAATACGGTGCGCGCGTCATGGTGGACGATGCGCACGGTCTCGGCGTTATCGGCGAGGGCGGCCGCGGAACCGCAAGCTACTTCGGGCTTGAGGACGAGGTCGACATTTACATGGGTACATTTTCGATCTCCCTCGCGTCCCTCGGCGGTTACATGGCTGCCAGCGAGAGAGTGGCTAATTTCGTTCGCCACAACTCCCGGCCGTTCATTTTCTCGGCGTCCATCACGCCGGCAAGCTGCGCGGTTGCCCTGACAGCGCTTCGCATTCTCGAGCGCGATCCTTCGCTGCCGTTAAAACTGCAGGCGATTTCCGCAAGAGCCCGCAAGGGTCTGTTGGACCGCGGAATCCGCATCCGCATGAGCGACACGCCGATTATCCCGATTTACACCTACGACACCGAGACGACATTGATCCGCGCAAAGCAGCTCTACGAGGCAGGCGTCTATGTCAATCCGGTTCTTCCGCCGGCAACGGCGCCCACCGAGTGCCTTCTGCGCACCAGTTACATGGCGTCGCATACCGAGGCGCTTGTCGATGAAGCGGTGGAGATTATCGCCGATGTTTTGAGCAAGCCAGCGACGGTATAGGGATGTATTTGCCGTAAGTTATGATGTTGAATACAAGCCGCTGATTCCTCCTGAATCGGCGGCTGTTTTCGAAAAAAGCGCCTAAATACGGCACTCTCCGAATGCGAGAGTCGGATTAGAGCGCCGAAGGATTGACTTTTGCGGGGAGCGGTCGTTACAATGGCGACATCAAATGTGATTGGGGGTGCTATAGATGAGCACGAAATCTTTCGGATCGTATCTGGCGGGGCTTCGCAGAGAGAAGAAGCTGACACAGAAGGAAGTGGCGGATTATTTGTATGTTTCGGACAAGACTGTCAGCCGCTGGGAGACCGACCGGTCGCTCCCGGAATTGTCCCTGATTCCGGCGCTTGCAGACCTGCTGGAAGTCTCTGCCGATGAGCTTTTGCGAAACGGCCTGACGCAGACGGACGAGGAAACGCAGGAGGATGATGTCACCAATGCTATGGCGGAAAATGTGGCCCGCATTGCCTGCAGGAAATTTAACCGGAACGGCTTGATTGCGTTGCTTGCTTTCCTGATTATTCCGATTCTCACCGTATGGATATTCATATCGTCATCGGATATCAATATGTCATACGACCCAACAAGTTATGAAAAGCAACTAAGCCGTTTTGTCGCGGTAATATTGCCGCTCATTATTGTGAATGCCGCGGTTGCACTGTCCCTCGGGGCTTTCATTTATCTTATCGCTTTATATTTTATACAGAATCGGCACATCCGCGAATGCGGGGCGCCGGAGAGTGTCCGGAAGATGTATCAGGATAGATTGTTCGCGAGATTTGTTCTGTACTTCGGCATCATCGGTTTCCTGATTCTGCTGATTTCAGGCTGGCTTCTGCCGGCGATTGCAGTGATTGCCGTGGTGCTTGTCTGCAGCCGGATTCTTCGATCCAAGCGCGCATAGCGGGACAGAAAAACGCCTCCCTCGGGGAAACCGGGGGAGGCGTCGGTTATTTACAGCTGATGCATTTTACTCCACGGGGAAGCAAACTTCCGTGACATATTCGTCGGGGTTTTGCGTCTGCGCGGGGCTTACATGGTAAATGTTGAACATCGGACCGTTCATTGTGTAGCCGTTAGCGCCAATCCAGGACGCAACGCAGGCACAGGCGTCGCCCATCTGATCGTAGCTGCCTTTTACGATGCAGCTTGCAACCTTCACGGCCGGAAGCGTCTTAAACTTTACATGCTCCGTATCCTTGTAGGTTCCCTTGACCGTCATCCAGGCAAGGATTTCCACATTTTCCTCCTTGTATTCGGGGTCGAGGAATTGTGCTGCCACAAGGCAGGGATCCGCCTGCACAAGAGGCGTTGCCGCTGTCTCGGCAAACATTGTCGTCCAAAGCATGCCTTCATCCGCATACCCCGGGACTGTCATCTGCACCGTAGCGGCATAGCGCTCCGGAATTGTCTTAACCGTTACATCGAAATTCATAATCTGCTCCTTCCGCAGCCTCTTTCTGGCTGAATCGAGCAGCATCCTCTGGTACTCCGTCTGCGCCGCAAGCGCGTCAAGTTCTTCCTTTCGCTTCGCAAGATATTCCTCCAGCTTGTCGGCATCCTCATAGATGTCCAATATCCTGACAATCTCCGCGAGGGAAAATCCCATATCCCTCAGGGCCGTAATTCTCGCAATCGTGAAGAGCTGATCCTCGCGGTAATAGCGATATCCCGTAAAATCATCGGTCGTTGCAGGCTTTAAAAGCCCGATATCGTCGTAGTGACGGAGCATTCGGATGCTCACTCTTGATAGTTTTGAAAAATCACCGATTTTCAGCATATTCATTCTCCCATGGTAACGCCGCGCATTGCTGACCCGCCGCGGCTTTTTATTGAGCTCAAGCATACTATAAACCCTGACACAGTGGGAGAGTCAAGCGGTGTTTTGCGATTTTTCGGTTTTTTTGTCGATGCTTCAGTCGGACAGAAAGTTCGGACAGAAAGTCGCAAAAAATTAGTAAACCTGCGGCTGTGAAAAATTGATATAATGGTTGAAGGGGTTCCGGCCGGAATTCATTTTGCGAAAGGGGGTGGTATCGTTTGGATGACAATCAGATTGTCGATCTGTTTTTAGCCAGAGATGAAAATGCCATCGCCCGGACAGCAGAACAATACGGAGCCAGACTGCGCGGCATTGCCTACGGAATTCTCGGGGATTCCCAGAGTGCGGAGGAATGTGAAAACGATACATATTTGGAAGCCTGGAATCGAATACCGCCGCATGAGCCGAGAACTTATCTGTTCGCCTTTCTGGGACGGATTGTTCGGGGGATTGCTTTGAATCGATACAAGGCGGACCGGAGAAAGAAGCGATGGGCCGAGCGGTGCGAACTGACGATGGAAATGATGGAGTGTATACCGTCGAAAGAGACTCCGGAGAAGAGTGAGGATTTGGCGGAAATCACTCGCCTGATGAACAACTTCCTTGCGGATTGTACGGAGGAGCAGCGAAAGCTTTTCGTGCGGAGATACTGGTATTGTGATTCCGTAAAGCAAATCGGGGCGCGATACGGACTTGCGGAAGGAACGGTCAAGGCAGTATTGTTTCGAGTAAGAGCGAAGTTAAAAAAATACCTGAAGAACGGAGGATATGAGGTGTGACAGAGTATGATTTGCTGATGGCCATCGGTGACATCGATGTGAAATACATCAATCAGGCGGCGGAAGATACCCCTATCGACCTCCGTTCTCTGTGTGAATACGACGGGGATTTTGAAATGCCTCTCGAAAACACCGTGGATTTGCATAACGGCGGGCGAAGCGTTCGGAAACAAAGCGTCGGATTTGCCGTGAGGGCAGCGGCTGCAGCGGCGGTTGTCGCGGCAGTTGTGCTCTGCGGGGTGATTTGCCGCCGGGAACTTCACAAGCCGTCATCGGTACCGGAAGCGGCAGAGGAACTTGTGCTGACGATGCCTCAGGGAACGACGCGAGTTGTAATCACGGACAAAGGCAGTGGACAATTCGTGACGGCAGAGAGCGTCGAGTCGGTAGGGGAAACGGTTAAAAAGCTCTGGTCTCCCGGGGAGAGAGTTGCGGAAGGAGGAACTCCGGTCAGACGGGAGTATGTATTCTCCTGCTACAGCGGGGAGGAGCTGTGTGCGGAAATAACATATGCCACAATATCCGGCAGGGAGCTGTCTGTTGTCGGAATGATTCCGGCTGCAGACTCCGAAAAATATCCGTACGGCGAGGATGAAGCTTTTCCGGAGGATATACCGGGAAATTATACGGTTGCATCTTTGCAAAACAGCGATATTGAGGTGAAATACGGTAATTATATATCTGCTGACAGCACAGGAGCGAGTGCAGTTACCCGGACGACAGACCGAAATGCAAGAGCAAGCTGCGAGGCGGTTTTTTATTGGTATGACACAGAGACAGACCGTTTTGGCGCCTGCGAAAAAAGCTTCGGTGACAGCGGCTCCGCAAGCGTTTACGCCGATTCGCTGGAGGGAACCGGGAGGCGATACTATATGGTCGTATCTTCTCATGGGGTTTCCGGCGACAGGCAGGAATGTTTCTGCACGGGTTTTGAGACAACGGTACCGTAACCGAGGGCTTTGTATAATTGATTCACATTAGATTTTGCGAGGTGAGAGTATGAGAAAACGATTGGTTCTTACATTGGTGCTTGCGATTTTATCGGTTGCGGCTTACGCATGCGCTTCGGACAAGCCGGCGGATACGAACCCTACGGTGATTGCGACGGCAACCGTCAGCCCTGCGGAAAATATCACCGGGGAAGTGACGCCGACGGAAGTTCCGATAATATCGACGCCGACCGCGATTCCGACACCGACGAATGCTCCGTCGGTCACGAATGCGAATCGGAAAATTGTTTGGGCCGTGTATTTTGCGCAGCCGATTTCCGAGGAAGCGCAGAAGGAAGTGCGTCGTTATCTGGAGGAACAAGGATTTGACTGCGAAATCGAGTTTACGCAGACCTTGTATCTGGGCGGAAGCGAATATTCGGACTGGTTGTCGTTTGAGAAGCGCAAGAGAACAGCGCCCGACATCCTGTGCGCCGGAGTCTGGGAGAACGGCATTTACGATGCGATGAAGTTCGTGGAGGCCGAGATGGTTCCGCTTGACGATTATCTGGCGACCGAAGAAGGGAAGAAGCTTTATGAGGCTTACGGAGGAGTCGAGTGGTTTTCCGTCGACGGAAAGAAATACACAGTTCCGTATCGACGCCCGGCCAATCAGATATCGAGTTGTCAGTTGTATGTCAACAATCGGTATAAGGAAATCTTCGATGCGGCATTTGACGGCACTTATGAGTCGCTTCGGAAAATGTGCGACATGGATACGGAAAACCGGCCGGTAATCGCAACAAGCGCATTCGGGAAGAGGGCGTTGTTGTTCTTCCTGGGATACAGTGGAGATTTCCGAACCTCGTATAATCCGCAAACACAGGAGTTTGTCAATATTATACGACAGAAGCAGACAAAGGAACTCTTACAGACGGTTTACGAGGATTGTAAGACGGGCCGACTGGTTAAGACAGAGACAGCGGCCGGTATCCCCGAAAACACGATTGTGTACATCTCTCAGGGTCCTGACGATGTGCCGGAAGGGTTCACACTTTTTTCTGTGTCGGATGCGCAGCCTCTCTATACACTAGGACTTTCCTACGGGGTCGCAGCGGATTCTCAGCGAAAGGAACTTGCTATGCAGGTGCTTGGCGCCTGCTATTCCAATCCGCGAATTGCATCCCTGCTCTGCTGGGGAGTTTCGGATGAGAAAGACTGGATGGAGTACACAGCCACGGCGAAGGCAGCTGCGGAGCCGATCGTTTCGCTTGCCGGATTTGTTCCCGATTTGACGGAGAAGCAATACCGGGCATTGCGGCGATATGATGACGATATTGTTTCTCTGTGTTCGCGGATGTTCCTGAATTCAACGGGGAAACCGATACTCAATCTGTATTACGAGGAGGCTCTGGACAGCTTCTTTGAGAAACAGAATGATTATGACGACCTTTTTGAGGTTATAAACAGACAATGGAAACAATGGGCGGCAAAAGCAAAATGACGCTGCCTTCGGAATTCCGAGGGTTTCCCGGGATGATGAAAAACGATGCCCCGGACGGGTACAACACCGGCCGGGGCATTTTTGTGTCCGGAGTTTATTTTCAAAGAAATTTATCAAATGGTGTTGACAACAAACTGTATCAGTCGTATAATACAGTCAACCGTATTACACGACTAATACGGTTGTGACAGTACAGTGCAGTTTGCGTGGGAAGACCGGTGCGTGTAACAATGCGTAATTCCGTGTGTTACGGCGAGGCCGGCGGGGATAACGAAAGGATCAGCGACCTAAGGAAGCGAGGCGAGACGGTGACGGTATGATTACATTTGACACATTTCATCCGGTCGACGGGGTTCCGATTTATCAGCAGATTTTGCTGTTCATAAAGCGGGGAGCCGTAGCCGGGAACATTTCAAACGGGGACGAGTTGCCCTCAAGGCGAGTGCTTTCCGCACTCCTCGGAATCAATCCGAATACAGTGCAGAAGGCGTTTCGAATGCTGGAGGAAGAGGGCTTGATTGAATCACAGGCGGGGGCAGGAAGTATGATGACATTGACTGAAGAGAAGTTGGATCGGTTGCGGAAGGATCTGGTTGCCGAGGAGATTCGCGGAATTGTTCGGTCGCTTCGGCAAATGGGTATTGATAAGGAAGAAGCGGTGGCTTTGATTTTACAAAACTGGGAGGAGACGGAGGCATGAAAAAACATTTTTCGGTGTTCGCGCTGGTGCTCCGGCAGAAACTGAAATGGGCATTGATTTTTATACTGGCAGCTCCGGTAATCAGCCTGCCGGTATATCGCTTTGCATTCTTGGGAAAGTTCAGTTTGGAGCCGGGAACCTTTCAGGTAGGGAGCGCGTATCTGGCGTTTTATTTTCCTTTTCTGTTGTGCTCGCTCGGCGTAGCCGTTGTGTGCTGCGGTCTTTTTCCGGGCAAGAGCCACCCGCGATATTTGCTTGCGCGGCTTCGGATATCCGAGCGCATGGTGTTGGTATGGGAGATGATTGCCTGCGCACTTTTGTTTCTGCTCCTGTGGCAGATTGAGATTATGACGATTGTCACGGCCGGATTAATGCATAACGCATCGGAGTATAACCTGTCCGGCGTTATGGATGTCGTTGTGGCCATGTATCACAATCCGTTCTATCGCGCGATAGTTCCTCTGTCGGAGATTTCGCTGTGGGTTCGCAACATATGCTTTGTGCTGTGCAGCGGGGCTGTGAGCGCCTGCGTTTCACACTATCCCGGCGACAGCTCCTCCCGGGGGCTCGGAATCGCGACACTGGCTATTCTGGCCGTATTTTATACCTCCGGTTGGTCTGTGGAGGGTGTGTTCTTTATCGTTTTGTTCGCATCAATCACGGTTGTGTTGACGGTGAAGCGTCTGCACAACGGAAAGGCAAGGAGCGGGAATGAAGCGATGGATTGTTAAATATTTTCCGGGTGAATGCTCGGGGGCAGAGGGAAATCCGGTGCGCAGGACGCTACTGATTCTCTGTATCGTATCGTTGCTCGTGTTGTTCGTTGACAGCAGCAAGTTTTTAATCCGGTACGAAAACAGTGAACCCGGGGAGTATATTTATGACAGCGACTACTATTATTGGGAGGGAAAACGCATCGATGTCCAGATACTCCAGAAAATTCCCGGAATCAACAGTATGATGGAAGGGGTTTTTGATCTTTGGCCGCTGTTGGTTGTGTTCGGAGTGGCAATTGCCGTGATGAACTATCGAAGCTATTTCTATCCGAACAAAAGCATCTATGTGATGAAGCGGCTTCGAAGCCGGTGGGAACTGCATCTGCGATGCCTTGCATTTCCGGTGGTGTGGATTATTTTTGTGACGGGCGTTTGCATAGCGCTCGGCTGTATCTATCATCATATGTATTTTCACAACACAATTCCGGAGCGCATTCCGGAAACGACATTGGATATCTGGAGGACACTTTCATGGTAGAACTAAAAGCTGTGAACAAACGGTACAGCGGGCATGTGGATGCCCTTAAGGATGTGAATCTGTCGTTCGGACAGGGGGAGATTATCGGGTTGTTCGGCGAAAACGGAGCCGGCAAGACAACACTGATGAAATGTATTCTCGGATTACTCGGGTACCAGGGTGAGATTCTTCTGGACGGCGAGGCGATCACAAGGAAAAATATCGACCGCCTGTCGTTCGGCACCTGTGAGCTCAGTTTCTTCCCGAAGATGACGGTTAAGGAGCACGCGGAGTTTTATGAGGCTCATTTTCCCAAATTTCGGAAGACGAGATTTTTCGGGCTTGCTGAATTCTTCGAGCTGCCACTGAACCGCGCGGTAAAAACATTTTCCGCGGGACAGAAGAGTCAGGTCGAGGTGATTCTCGCGCTTTCGCAGGGGGCGGATTATATCTTCCTTGACGAACCCTTTGTCGGGCATGATATTTTCAATCGCGAAGATTTTTACAAGCTTCTGCTCGGAATTCTGGAGCCGACGGAAACGGTATTTCTGTCCACACACCTGATTGAGGAGGTGGAGGGTCTGGTGAGCCGTGCCGTCATGATTCACAAGGGAACAATCATCGGAGATGTCACGACGGAAGAACTCGAGGAGCAGGGGAAAACGCTTGTCGATTATGTCAAGGAGCTGTACGGCTATAAGGCCGATCGGGTCAGCAAGTCATTGTCGCAGTTCGGCGGCACGGATGAATAGCCTGTGTGGAGGGTTACAATGAAGCGAAAAGAATATTATCAGGTCGGCAGATTACTCTGCGTTCTGGGCTTTCTCCTTCTGGCAGCGGAGGCAATCTGGAATCCTATCATAAAGATTTCCGACGAGTATACCTGGGAAGAATATTGGAACAGGCCTTTTAGTGAGGGGGTGTATTCCCTGCTTGCGGATTGGAAAATACTTATCCCGATTGGCTTTTTGGTGATGGGAATCGCGGGACGCCGGTGGCTTGACATTGTATGTTCCCTGCTTACCGCGGTCAGCGGATTTCTCTTCTTCGGATTCCGAATGGAGACTTCCTTTTACCACGAGGCGTCATGGTTACAGGAGAAAGTATGGCATTTTTATGAGCATTATGTCGTGGAGGGAATGTACACCGAGGAGTATATGCCACGGATGTGGCGCTTCTATCTCCTGACGGCATTGTGGTTAGGCGTAGTGCTGACAGCGGTTATACGGTTGTTTGCCGTGAAGCATTGGAGACCGGTTTGCTTTGTGCTCGGAGGTTTGCTTGCGTTGCTCGGCGTCTTTTTCGCAGTCAGTGCAATCGGATATTCCTGCCGCAGCGAAAACTTCATCCGGGTGCTTGAATGGTTTGAAAATCGGGGGGACAAATTATTCTGCTTCCGCCATATGGTGACGGTATTCCGAGTCATGATATTTGCAACGGTTGCGGCAGCGATTACGGAATGTGCCGCGGAGATTATACCGCGGGAAAACGGGGAGGAAAAGGGATGAAAAGGTATCTTGTGATATTGGCTGTCTGTCTGGGAATCGGAACCATCGGTTCCGGCGTATTCCTTGCCAAGCTGGCGAAAATCGAACGAACTCCGACAGAGGTAGATACATTTTTCGGGGATGCGTCTGCTGCGGAAGGACTGGAGATTTCGTTCTGCGAATATCCCGCGTTCCGTATGTCGGGAGGGGATTTGTGGAGGCGATTGTCGCAAAGAAGGGAAAATACGATTGTCTTCGACCGAAACGGCATTTTGTCGACGGTGAAGATGGGAAGCAACAACGGCAGTGCCGAGCGGGAGGAGTCCGCCTGGTATGGAAATGCAGAAAAGTATTTTACGATGCAAATGTACTGCGGTGTCCGGGTTAAGCTGTATGGGGAAAAGAGCGTTCCCGTGCAGCTTGCGGAACAGCTGAAGAAGAGTCAGAAGGCGGAAGAAATCACGGTGTCGGAATATTTTGAATACTATCCGTTTGAATTCATCATCCAGGTGCCGGTACGGTCGGAAAACAATTATACCGCCGATCCTGTAGTATACGATCATTGGGATTTGGATTTCTTCAGTACCGACAGTGATAATCCCTGGGTTCAGGATACTGCGACGAAACTCCGCGATATGTTTCGGATTCCCGTGATTCCGGAGGAAACATGGGAAGTGAAAATGGAAGACATCAGCTTCGACGATCACATAGCGTGGAACAGCTACGCATTGCCGTTGATGAACTGTGATCTTTATAATCCGTCCTTTGTAAATGCACTGACGGAATCGAAGATGTATTTTTCGTTTTCAACATATACCGAAGAGGGAAAAGTTGTCGATACTTCCTGCATTTCGGTGCCCGGAGGATACGGTATTTATGAGCTGCCGTACTCGTCTTCGGAAGGAAACGGGAGTGCAAAGATCGAGGTTGATAAATTAAGGCTCTTCTGTCCCCTGAATCCGGAGGCTGAAGTGCTGAATCTTACGATGAGCGATGACCAGACGATGCTTGCGGTTACATACCGCATGGAGAAGCAGGTCTATGCGAGAATTCTTGACATTGCGACGGGGGAGTGCCTCTCTGAGGAAGTCATCGGCACAAGTGAAAACCGAAAAGAAGAAATGGTTTCTGTGAGCGCCCATGAAGATTTCTTCGTCGTGTCCCGTGCTACTTATTCCGATATAAGAGAACAGGAAAAACCCGGTGAGCGCATGGGCAAAAACAGTGACCTTGCAGTTATCGGTCGAAGCGAAGACGGGACGGTCGGGGTTTGGCTGAGAACCAAGGCGTATCTGTCAGCCTCGGCCTACCGGAATGAAGTCGCGATGGCGTTTGATCATGCGCAATCCCGATTGGCTGTTGTTGACGGGGGGGTGTCGAAGAGAATTCAGGTGTTTTCTCAGGAAGGTCAGGTATATGACGGATATTTTACCTCACCGCTTTTGAGTTCCTGTGAAGGAGATTCCTGGTGGTATGGTTATCCGGAAGACATCACCTTTTGGTCCGGGAGAGAATGGATGCGCTCCGATGCTCCGGAGTATTTCAATTGGAGATGGACCTGTCGGTGGAGATGAAACCGCAGGGCGTGTCAACGGTAATCCGCGGGAATCAGGTGATTCAGCTTCCTTAGCGTCGTTTCGTCGCACTCCGGAATATCAGCACACGGAAAGGGGATACCGAGGGATTCATACTTGGTGATGCAGAGCTTTCGAAAGGGGAGCAGTTCAATTCGCCGAAGGTTATCCTGCTTTACTGCAATGGAAATCATGGCGCGAACTTCTTCCTCGGAATCGGTGAAACCGGGGACGACGACATGGCGAACCCAGAGCGGTACATGATATGCTTGTGTGAGGGCTAAAAACGAAAGAACGGAGGAAAGACTGCCGTGCGCATATGCATGGTAGTCTTCTTCGTTTGTAAACTTGATATCGCAGATGACAAGGTCGGTGACGGCGAGAAGTTCGGTCAGCACGGACTGCCCGGAGTCCCCGAAGACAGTGTCGCGGGACACGGGATTGTCCGATGCAAAAGGCGATTCGTCCCGAAACTCAGCCTCCGAATGCAGGATACCGCTTGTGTCCAGACATGTACGGATGCCTTCCGCTTTGAGAGCGCGGAAGAGCGCAGCGACGAAGGGCGCCTGCAGCAGAGCCTCTCCGCCGGAGACCGTAACACCGCCGTCCTCGCCGAAATAGGTGCGGTAGCGAAGCACTTTGGCAACCACTTCCGCGGCGGTGTATTCCGTGCCGCCACGGCGGTTCCAGGTGTCCGGATTATGGCAATACATACAGCGGATGGGGCATCCCTGCATGAAGATTACGAAGCGAAGCCCGGGACCGTCAACGGCACCGAGCGACTGAAACGAATGGATTCTTCCGGTGATTTCGGAATCGGACATGGATACCTCCGGGAAAGGACGGGCGGGGCGAAACGGCCCCGCCCGCTGTCTTAGTATGCGCTTTTACTACAGTGTAACAATCCTCGGAAAATCAAACTGCCTCGTGGAAGGTACGGGAGATAACCTCCTTCTTCTGCTCAAGCGTCAGCTTGTTGAAGGTCACTGCGTAGCCCGAGACGCGGATGGTGAGCGTCGGGTATTTCTCCGGGTGGTTCATCGCATCGATGAGAGTCTCGCGGTTGAGCACATTGACATTTAAGTGGTGTGCATTTTGCGCAAAATACCCGTCGAGGATGTGAATGAGGTTTTGACACCGCTCCGTCTCCGTATGGCCGAGGGCCTGCGGGATGATGGAGAAGGTGTTGCTGATGCCGTCCTTGCAGGTCTGATAGGAGAGCTTCGCCACCGAGTTAAGGGAGGCGAGAGCGCCGCTTCTGTCACGGCCGTGCATCGGGTTAGCGCCCGGGGCGAAAGGCTCGCCGGCGCGGCGTCCGTCGGGCGTGTTGCCGGTTTTCTTGCCGTACATTACATTCGATGTGATTGTGAGAATCGAGAGCGTATGCTCGGCATTTCGATAGGTCGGCGTCTTGCGAAGAGCCGCTAAGAAGAGCTCGGTCTGCTCCTTTGCAAGAAGGTCGACACGGTCGTCGTCGTTGCCGTAGCAGGGGAACTCGCCCGCGGTCTCGAAATCCTTGATGAGACCGGTCTCAGGGTCGCGAATCGCTCTTACCTTCGCGTATTTGATTGCGGAGAGCGAGTCGGCGAGAACGGAAAGGCCGGCGACGCCGAACGCCATATAGCGGTGCACATCGGTGTCGTGCAGGGCCATCTGCGTCTTCTCGTAAGCGTATTTGTCGTGCATATAATGAATCATGTTCATCGCGGTAACATAGGTCTTCGCAAGCCAGTCGCGGTAGAAGGCCATGCGCTCGCAGACTTTGTCATAGTCGAGATATTCATCCTCGTATACGGGCATCTCCGGGCCGACCTGCATATTGTAGCGCTCGTCGCGCCCGCCGTTTAAGCTCATCAGAAGGAGCTTTGCAAGGTTGGCGCGTGCGCCGAAGAACTGCATATCCTTGCCCAGACGCATCGCGGAGACACAGCAGGCGATGCCGTAGTCGTCGCCGTAAATCGGGCGCATGAGGTCGTCATTTTCATACTGGATTGCGTCGGTATCGCAGGAAACCTTCGCCGCAAAATTCTTAAAGTTCTGCGGAAGATTCTTCGACCACAGCACCGTGAGGTTCGGCTCGGCGGACGGTCCCAGGGTATAGAGCGTATTCAGAATGCGGAAGGAGTTCTTCGTGACAAGCGTCCTTCCGTCCTCGCCCATGCCGCCCACGGACTCGGTAATCCACATCGGGTCGCCGGCGAACAGCTCGTTGTACTCGGGCGTACGGAGATGTCTTGCCATGCGAAGCTTCATGACGAAATCGTCCAGAAGCTCCTGCAGCTCGCTCTCGGTGTAAACGCCGTTTTTCAGGTCTCTCTCAAAATAAATATCAAGGAAAGTGGAGGTGCGGCCCAAGCTCATTGCAGCGCCGTTTTGCTCCTTGATGGCGCCGAGGTAGCCGAAGTACAGCCACTGGATTGCCTCGCGGGAGTTTGTCGCGGGCTTGCTGATATCGATGCCGTAGAGAAGCGCCATATCCTTGAGTTTCCCGAGGAAATTGATCTGCTGGTAAAGCTCCTCCAGGCGGCGGATGGTCTCGGCGTCCATGGGCTGCGAAGCCGCGAGTTCCGCCTTGTCCTTCGTCTTGCCTTCAATCAGACGATCCACGCCGTACAGCGCTACACGGCGGTAGTCGCCGATGATGCGTCCGCGGCCGTAGGCATCCGGAAGCCCGGTGATAATGCCGACATGGCGCGCCTTGCGAATCTCGTCGCTGTAGACGCGGAAGACGCCGTCATTGTGCGTGGTGCGGTATAAAAACTCCTCCTCAACCTTCTCGGAGAGCTCGTAACCGTACGCCTGGCAGGCCTTTCTCGTCATGTTGAGGCCGCCGAAGGGGTTGACGCCGCGGCGAAGCGGCCGGTCCGTCTGCAGACCGACAATCAGTTCCCTGTCCTTATCGAGATATCCGGGCTTATAGTTGAGAAGCGAGGTGACATGCTGCGTGTCGATATCGAGAACGCCCCCGAACTGCTGCTCGAGGTCGAAGAGATGCGTAAGCTTCCCCATCAACTCTTTCGTGCGGTCGGTCGCGCCGGCGAGAAACGAAGCATCCCCGGTGTAGGGCGTGTAGTTTTTCTGGATGAAATCGCGAACATTGATTTCGCGCTCCCAGGCTCCTCCGACAAATCCTTCCCAAGCGTCCATGATGTCTTCCTCCTGTTGTATGCCGTCTGATGACTGTTGCGCCGGGGGAAAACGACCGTCTCCTCCGGGCGCGCCGCGGCATGACGCTCTGTTGCGGTGAAGCAATGCTGTGAAAATCAAAAAGGGCAACAGCATTCGGAAAAACTGTTGCCCAGACGGTCGGCTTAACGGCAGCGCAGCGGCTGCCACTCGCATTTAACCTCACTGTGGTTGCTTCCACATGAACCGTCAGAGGCTAAATGTTCTTCACTTGTGTTCAGAATACCACAAGATGTGGTAGTAGTCAATCCGTCATTTTCCACGAAAAAGAATAACTTTTTTCGGGAAAATGCTGACGCTTTTGCGGTTGAAGCTACTTGATTCCGACACATTTCCATGCTATCATAACTCTGTGTGTGCGTCGGAAATACGGAAGAGACTGTTTTGAATCTGCGGAAAAATGTTACGGCAAGGAGAGCCGCAGGACGCCTGCGGCGGAAAATCGAATGAAGAAACAGTTCGAACAGTTGCTTCGCATCGCAGAGGGACGCAATGTTTACATTCAGACGCACGATTATCCGGATCCGGATGCACTGGCGTCGGCGTACGCCCTGCAATATCTTCTGAAGACGCAGGGAATCGAGGCTCCGATTTGTTATTTCGGGACGGTGGACAAGGTAAACATCCGGATGATGATGGATGTCTTCGAGATTTCGCCGCTTCTGAAGGACGAGATGGATGAGATCGATGAGAATTCGGTCGTAATCAATGTCGATGTGCAGAAAAACAATTCGAATCTGACGGACATGCGCGGTGAGGAGCTTGTCTGCATCGATCACCATCCGTGGGTTACGCAGGAGCATTACGATGTGGTGATTCACAGAATTGTCGGTGCCTGTGCGACCATTGTCACGAGGCTCTATGAGGAACTCGGTGTGGACATTCCGGAGAAGATAGCCACTGCGCTTTTGTACGGGATCAAGATGGATACGAGAAATCTGTGCGCAGGTGTCACGGACGAGGATCTGGAGGCATTTTCCAAGCTGCATCATCTGGCGGACGGCCGGCTGATTCTTCGCCTGGATAACAACAGTCTTCAGTTGTCGGACCTTCGCGCATACGGCGCGGCGATTCAGAATATCGCGGTGTACGGCAAGCTCGGATTCGTTCATATCCCGTTTGACTGCCCCGACGGTCTGATTGCGAGCGTATCCAATTTCATTCTTGCGCTCGATGCGGTCGAGATTGCCGTGGTATATGCGGAACGGGGAAGAGGTTTGAAATTTTCCGTCCGCTCGGAGCTTTCCAACATCAATGCAGGGCAGTTGGTTAATCTTGCGCTCCGCGAGGTCGGCAACGGCGGAGGGCATATGACGATGGCCGGAGGTCTTGTCTTCGCCGAGAGAATGTCGCTTCTCGGGGCGGATCCCGACACGGCGATTCACAAGAGATTTTCGGAGGTCTATGAAGCGCTCGCAGGCGCGGAGGAAGTATGAAAAAGCGTATTCTTGCATATCTTGCGATGATTGACAGGCTGTTGGAGCATCCGCCGATCGCGGTGAACTATGAGGATGAAGTCGGAAAACATCTCGTGCAGATTGGATTTTTCATGCATGAGCGGCTGGTTCATCTGATTGTGACGGTGCTTTTTGCCGTCCTTTCGGTCGGAACGGCGTTGTTCTTCGTTGCGCAGCCGTCGATTCCGATACTCCTTTTGTTCGGCGCACTGCTCATTTTGCTGATTCCGTATATCATGCACTACTATTTACTGGAAAACGGAGTGCAGAAGATGTATACGCAGTACGACGAGCTGCTTCGCAGAAGCGAGGAGCAGAAGAAGGAAGAGGCCTACGCAAGCGCGATGCAGGAAGATGCAGCGCGGTGATGCCGAATCTCGCGGCATGCGTGTCGCGGGAGAGCGATAGTTTGATAATTATACCTGCATAATGCAGGCTTTGGAGGATATCATGAGCGAAGAAAATGTAGTTAACAATACCCCGGAGGAGTCGTGCACCCACGATTGCTCCACCTGCAGCGCCAACTGCAGCAGCCGCACGCAGGGCGGTGCGTCGAATCGGGAGAGTTTTCTGGCGCCTGCCAACAAAAACAGCCGTGTGAAGAAAGTCATCGGCGTGGTCAGCGGCAAGGGCGGCGTCGGCAAATCCTTTGTCACCGTCAATCTCGCGGTGCAGCTGCAGCAGAAGGGATATCAGTGCGCGATTCTCGACGCCGATATCACAGGCCCGTCGATTCCGAAATCGCTCGGCGTCAAGGGACCGGCGAGAGGCAACGACGACGGCATCTGGCCCGTGGAAAGCAGCAAGGGAATCCGTGTGATGAGCATCAACCTGCTTCTGGATGAGGAGGAATCTCCGGTCATCTGGAGAGGCCCCGTGATTGCGGGAACCGTCAAGCAGTTCTGGACGGATGTGTGCTGGGGCGATGTGGACTATATGTTTGTGGATATGCCGCCCGGAACCGGCGATGTGCCGCTGACGGTGTTCCAGTCGCTGCCGGTGGACGGTATCGTCATCGTGACAAGCCCGCAGGACCTCGTTTCCATGGTGGTTGCGAAGGCCGTGAACATGGCGAAGATGATGAATGTTCCGATTCTCGGAATCGTGGAGAACTACAGCTACTTCGTATGCCCGGACTGCGGCGGAAGACATGCGGTATTCGGCGAGAGCAGAATCGAGGAGGTTGCAGCGCACCATCAGCTTTCGGTGCTTGCAAAGCTTCCGATTGATCCGGATTCGGCGAAGATCGTGGATATGGGGCTTGCGGAACAGCTTTCCGTGCCGGAACTCGCCGGCGCAACCGCCCGGATTGAGGCGGCGCTTCCGCTTGCAAAATAAGGGAAAACACGGCGACGAAGCGAGGCGTTTTTTCAGGATTCGTCGTTGACAGAAAGATAGCAATCGTCTATAATTATCTTTGGTTATTTGTTGCTGCGCGTGATGAATAACCGGAGGAAACTAACAGGTTCGGAGGGCGGATATGCGTGTAATCGCCGGTACGGCCAGGAGTCTGGTTCTCGTGACCCCGGCGGGCCGGGAGACACGACCGACGACGGACCGGATTAAGGAAACTTTGTTTAATATCCTGCAGCCGCGGATCCCCGGAAGTCGGTTTTTGGACCTCTTCGCGGGAAGCGGAGGCATCGGTATCGAGGCTCTCTCCAGAGGGGCTGATTTCGCCTGCTTCGCGGATGTCTCGCGTGACGCAGTTGCCTGCGTCCGCACGAATCTCGCGCACACGAAATTCACGGAGCGCGCGAAGGTCTATGCGACGGATGCGCTTTCGGCAATTCGCCGGATGCGCTCCGAGGGACATGTCTTCGACATCGCCTTTTTGGACCCGCCGTACGGCAAGGGACTGGAACTGTCTGCACTTTCGGCGCTCCGGCAGGAAGGTATTCTTGCTCCGGACGGGCTTGTCATTGTCGAAACGACCGTCGGTGCGGACATCACGCCCTATTTGAAGGCCGGATATCGGGTTTCCAGAATCAAAGAATACAAGTCGAACCAGCATCTTTTCCTCACCGTATGGCGGGGGGATTTGTAAGATCCGGTTCGAGAACGCAGGAGAGTTATGAAAACGGGTATTTATGCAGGCAGTTTCGATCCGATTACGCTCGGACACCTGGACATCATCAAACGGGCTGCCCGAATCACGAAGAAATTAATCATCGCAGTGCTTAACAACAATGCGAAGAAGCCGGCATTTTCCGTTGAGGAGAGAGTGCAGTTAATCCGTAAAGTGACGAAGGATATCCCGGGTGTCGAGGTGATGTCGTTCTCGGGACTGACCGTCGATTTCGCGAAGGAGCAGAACGCAAATGTGCTGGTTCGCGGACTTCGCGCCGTTACGGATTTCGAGTACGAGCTTCAGATTGCGCAGCTGAATCACAAGCTGAATCCGGATATCGACACAATCTTCCTTACGACCAGCGTTGAATACTCCTACCTGAGTTCCAGTATCGTGAAGGAGATCGCCAGCTACGGCGGCGATATCTCGCAGTTTGTACCGCCGGAAGTGGTACGGGATGTGTACGACAAATTGTATCAGCCAAAGGAGAATTGAGAATGGGAGCAACGATTGAGAAGACGATTGATGAGATTTATGAGTTTGTAGAGAGCTGCAAGACTTCCGGTTGGGGCGGCACGAAGGTGAGCGTTCCGAAGGATGAGTTATACGAACTGCTTCAGGAGCTTCGCGAGCGCACTCCCGACGAAATCAAGCGCTACCAGAAGATTATCGCGAACCGCGACAGCATCATCGCGCAGGCCGAGGAGCGCGCGGAGGGCATCATCAAGGAAGCCAAGATCAAGGCGGAGCAGCTGGTGAGCGAGAATGCCATCGTTCAGCAGGCATACAACAAGTCGCAGGAGATGATTTCCCAGGCTTCCGAGGAGGCTGCGGAGATTCGCAGCAGTGCCGAGAGCGATTCCGCGACGATTCGCAACGGCGCGCTCAATTATGCGAATGAGATTATGAGCGACATGGAGAGAATTCTCGCTGATGCATTCAACAATACGAAGCGTCAGGCTGAGGGTCTGATCAATGCGCTGAACGACAGCTACACGGTTGTTGCCGCGAACCGCAAGGAGCTCACGACACAGCTTAACCCGCAGGAAGCTTACGCATTTGACGATCCGATTGCTTCCGTGAGCGATGACGATGACATCCTCGAGAACTACAACGAGAACACCTTCCTTGAGGGGATCGAGGAGTAATTCCGTCGAAATAAATCAAAAGAAATCCCGGACAGCAGTATTGCCGATAAGGCGATACCGTCTGCCCGGGTTTTTGTTTTGTCTGTGCAGGTTCGTTTTTCTTCGCTCACACGGTAAGAAGCCGTCGGTGCGTGTCGGAGCGCGTGACTCCGCATTTGGAAAACAGAAGCTGCGAATAGAGCGCGGAAGCACGGAGGTCCTTGGTAAGGAGGACTTTTGCGGGCTCCGTGAGGGCGTGCATATCCTCGTTCAGCCGGCATAAAAGCGGGATTTTCGAGGCCTTGCGAAGCTCAGCGAGCAGTCCCTGTGCGTCACTGCGAACGCCGAGCACCCGAAGGTACGGAAGGCACTCCGCAGATTTGAAGGAATCGGCATCCGCCTCGGTTATGTCGAGAAGCGCATGACACAGCGCGCGGTCGATGCGCGTCCTCGTAAACGCTTTGCATTTTACGGACTCGGCGAGCGAAGTCCAGGTGAACGGCTGCTCCGACTGCGAGAGAATGCGGTTGGCGAGATCGGCGGGAATGTCGTAGACGGCTGAAAGCGAAGCCTGCGAATGCGCGCGAAGCGCAGCGAAAAGCATGTCGGAGGCGTCGTCCGGCGAGATTGTCGTCGAAGCCGTAAGCGGTTCGCAGAGGTCGCGTATTTCCTCCGGCACCGACTGTAACGGAAAATGTCCGCCCGAGGCAAGCGTCTCGCGGATAGCCGTTGCGGAACAAACCTCGGCGATCGAGGTGTCATGATATCCCCGGTCGGTCCGGGAGATTACACAGCTGGCAACGGGAGCGCCGGTGCGCATAAGCGCCCGCTCATACTCGACGGCCAGAATGTTGTTTGGCTTGGAAAGAAGCTCCGCGGCCTGCGGAAAGAAGTCGGCGAGAGCGAGCGCACGGGCCTTCGCATACGAGTTTCCGGCCTTTACACGGCGTAGCAGCACGGCCTTGTAATCCGCGGGTTCTTCGTTCAGAAACGCCGCAATGCTCCGGAAGGTATCGACGCCGACTTCGGCGTCCTCGGCGCCGTAGGAGAGCATGTCGACGCAGCGAAGCCCCGCAAGAGCACGGACACCGGCGCCGGCGAAATCCTCGGCGCTTGCGGCGGAACCGTACACGGGAAGCTCCAAAACAAGATCCGCGCCGCAGCGGAGAGCCGCTTCGGCGCGAAGGTACTTGTCGGTTATTGCCGGGTACCCGCGCTGCACAAAATCCCCGCTCATCACGACGACAATCGCGTCACATCCCGTGCGCAGACGCGTCTGCGCGAGGTGATATCGATGTCCGTTGTGAAAAGGGTTGTACTCCGCAATGATACCGGTGATTTTCATGAATGATTCCTTTTAGCAGCGCTCCGGCTCCGGATAATCCACGCCGAAGGTTTCTACAGTCACAGTCTCCATCACAACGGGAGAGAGGGGCTTGTCGCGGAAATCCGTGCGCACATTGGCGATGGCATCCACAACCTCGAGGCCTTCCGTAACCTTGCCGAAAGCGGCGTATTCGCCGTCGAGATGCGGCGAAGTCTTATGCATGATAAAGAACTGCGAGCCGGCGGAGTTCGGGTTCATGGCGCGCGCCATGGAGAGAACGCCGGGGGTGTGCTTTAAATCGTTCGCAAAACCGTTGTGTGCGAACTCACCGCGGATGCTGTAGCCGGGACCGCCCATTCCGGTTCCGTTCGGGCAGCCGCCCTGAATCATAAAACCGGGAATAACGCGGTGAAAGGTCAGGCCGTTGTAAAAGCCCTTCTTAACCAGCGAGATGAAGTTGTTGACGGAATTGGGCGCAATCTCCGGATAGAGCTCCGCCTTCATCACGGAACCGTCTTTCATGGTAAATGTAACAATCGGGTTGGACATGGTTGAATCCTCCTCTTGCGCGCGCGGCGCGATTTATCGGAAACCGGCATACCCGCCGGTCGACCGTACATGGGTTACTGCACGAATGCGTGGTAGATTGCGTTGATGGCGGACTCGAAATCCGCGCCTGCGACACCGATGATGATGTTGAGCTCGCTCGAGCCCTGGTCGATCATTCGGATGTTGACGCCCGCGTTGTCGAGCGCGCGGAAAATGCGTGCCGCGGTACCGTGGTTGGACTTCATGCCGCGTCCCACGACGGCAATCAGGGCAAGATCCGTGGCGATTTCGATGGAGTCGGGGTTGCAGAGCTTGTGAATCTCGGCGAGAACGGTCTGCTCCTTCTCCTCAAACTCGGTCTGATGAACAAAGACGGAGAGGGTGTCGATGCCGGAGGGCATGTGCTCGAAGCTGATTCCGTTGTCCTCGAACGCCTGCAACGCCTTGCGGCCGAAACCGATCTCGGAGTTCATCATATCCTTCTCGATATTGATGGCGGTAAAGCCCTTCTTGCCGGCGATTCCGGTGATGGTGTACGCGGGCTTGCGGGAAGTGTTTTCCACGATGAATGTGCCTGCGTCCTCCGGGGCGTTGGTGTTTTTGATGTTAATCGGAATGCCCGCTGTACGCACAGGGAAAATGGCGTCCTCGTGAAGTACGCCGGCACCCATGTACGAGAGCTCGCGGAGCTCACGGTAGGTGATGGTCTCGATGACCTTGGGATCGCGCACGATGCGGGGATCGGTTACCAGGAAGCCCGATACATCGGTCCAGTTCTCATAGAGGTTCGCCTGTGCGGCGCGTGCTACAATCGAGCCGGTGATGTCGGAACCGCCGCGGGAGAAAGTCTTGACGCGGCCGTCCGCATAGGACCCGTAGAAGCCGGGAATGACGGCGTGTGAGAGCGTCGCAAGCTTCTTCGAGAGCTTCTTCTGTGTTGCGACATCGTCGAAGGTGCCGTCCTCGCGGAAGAAAATATACTGCGCCGCATCGAGGAACTCGTATCCGAGATAGGATGCGAGGAGAATACCGTTTAAGTATTCGCCGCGGGAGGCGGCATAATCCTTGCCGGCGTGATTCTTGAAATTGTCGCGGACCTTCGCGAACTCATCGTCGAGGGAGACCGTAAGGGAGAGCCCGTCGATGATATCCTGATAGCGCGCTTTGATTGCGGCGAGCGCATCGTCGAAATCCTGCCCCTCCTCCGCTAAAGCGTAGCAGCGGTAGAGCATGTCGGTCACTTTGGTGTCCGCGCTGTTGCGCTTGCCGGGAGCCGACGGAACGACAAAGCGGCGGTCGGAATCGGCCTTGATGATGTCCTTAACCTTCATGAACTGTTCGGCGCTTGCGAGAGAACTACCGCCGAATTTGACAACCTTGATCATATAAAAATCCTCCGGGAGATATAGGTTTCATCTGGAGCTGCAAAGCATTTTCCGCCGGTCTGCGGCGGGCTTTACATAGCAGGACACAGTATAGCATATCTACCATGAAAAGAAAAGAAAAAGTTGATTGGGGTTTACAAGGAAATGTCACTGTGATAAAATATCTGTGTATGCATAGCTGTGCCGAACGCCCGTAAAGCGGCACAGACAGAAGGTGGAGTGGAAGAAACGTGAAGAAGATTATTACCCAGATTTCCGAGATCATGAGCCGCGCGTTTGCGGATTGCGGATATGATGCGGAATACGGTGCGGTGACGGTTTCCAATCGTCCCGATTTGTGTCAGTATCAATGCAACGGCGCGATGGCTGCGGCCAAGAAATATCACAAGGCGCCGGTTCTGATTGCCAATGAGGCTGTTGCGGCAGCGGACGGCGCGGAGATTTTCACCGCGACGGCGGTTGCTCCCGGCTTTATCAACATCACGCTGAACAGCGAGTTTCTTGCGAATTATGTCTTTGCGATGGGCGGAGCGGAAAGCTTCGGCGTTGAGCCTGCGGAGAATCCGAAGACCATCGTTATCGACTACGGCGGAGCCAATGTGGCGAAGCCGCTGCATGTCGGACATCTTCGTCCGGCAGTCATCGGTGAGTCAATCAAAAACATTCTCCGGTATCGCGGCCACAAGGTGATCGGCGATGCGCATCTGGGGGACTGGGGTCTGCCGATCGGATTGATTATCACGGAATTGAAGAGAAGACAGCCGGAGCTTCCGTACTTTGACCCGGATTACACCGGGGAATATCCGAAGGAAGCGCCGTTTACCGTGGCGGAGCTCGAGGAGATTTATCCTTTTGCGAGCCAGTACTCCAAGGAGGAGGGCCACGAGGAATACCGGGATGCCGCGCGCAGGGCGATTCTGGATCTCCAGAAGGGCAACCGCGGATACCATGCTTTGTGGGAACATATCATGACCGTTTCCATGAAGGATCTGAAGGCGAATTATGAGGATAAGCTGAATGTGCATTTCGACCTCTGGAAGAAGGAGAGCGATGCACAGCCGTACATTCCCGACATGATCGACGGGATGAATAAGGGCGGTTACACGAGAATCAGCGAAGGCGCTCTCGTCGTGGATGTCAAGGAGGAATCGGACACCAAGGAGATTCCGCCCTGCATGATTCTGAAGTCGGACGGCGCTACGCTGTACAACACGACCGACCTCGCTACGATTGTCGAGCGAATGAAGCTGTTTGACCCCGACCAGATTGTTTATGTGGTCGACAAGCGCCAGGATTTGTATTTCGAGCAGATTTTCCGCTGCTCGCGCAAGACCGGGCTTGTAAAGCCGGATACGGAGCTCACTTTTATCGGCTTCGGCACGATGAACGGAAAGGACGGCAAGCCGTTTAAGACCCGGGACGGCGGCGTGATGCGCCTCGAGACGCTCGTCGGAAACATCGACGACGAAGTGCTTGCGAAGATGGCCGACCGCGATTTCCCAGAGGAGGAGAAGCGGCAGATTGCGAAGACGGTCGGATTGGCTGCGCTGAAGTACGGAGATCTCTCGAACCAGGCGTCCAAGGATTACATCTTCGATATCGAGCGGTTCACTTCGTTCGACGGCAACACCGGACCGTATATTTTATACACGATGGTTCGTATCAAGTCGATTCTTGCCAAGCTCGGCACGATTCCCGAGGCGGTGAAGACCGCGGCGGTGCGCGAGCGCGGAGCGGCGGAGACGGCTCTGCTGCTTACCGTGACCCGTTTTGCGGACACGGTGGAGAAGGCGGAGGCGGAGCTTGCCCCGCACAAGATTTGTCAGTTCCTGTACGAATTGGCGGACAATTTCAACGGTTTCTATCACGCGAATAAAATCGTCGGAGAACCCGACGAGGCGAAGCGCAACGAGTGGATTACCATTTTGCGGATAGCGCTCGCAATCTTCGGTGACGGTATCCGGATGCTCGGTTTTGAGGCACCGGATCGGATGTGAGACGGTAAGGGAGGAAATTCACATGAGTCGAAGGTTCAAAACTGTCAAACAATGTCTAATCGCCGGCGTCGTGCTGGCGGCAGCGGTGTTGCTCGGGATGTTGCCCGGCCGCCTTGCTGTGCCCGCGCGTGCCGAGGGCGAAAACGAAGTGAAGGACTATGTCAACCCCGAGCAGTACGAGCACGGATATTATGAAGGCGAAGTAACCAAGGACGGTTCCCGCGTCCGCAAGGCTCCCGGCTCCAGGACGCCGGACGGCTCGAAGGAGAAGAAGGGCGAGCTTGACGATACGCTCAAGACTTCGACCGGCAAGGATGTCATTCTTTCGAAGGGTGCGAAGGTTACGGTCTGGGGTGAGAGCAAGGACTCCGACCTGGATATTTGGTATCATGTCAAGTTTACATACTCGGGCGAGGAATTCGAGGGATATATTTACTCCGGCCGGGTGAAGAGAGGCAGCGACCAGATCACATTCAGCCCGACGCCCTCACCGGTGGCTACCGCTACGGATACGGAAGCGCCGACGCCTACGGAAGAGCAGAAGGGCGAGCTCATTGAGGAGCCGGCGCCTTCGAAGGCACCTTCCACCAACGAGATGGCGGAGAAGGATAAGAAGAATCCCTGGGGCAAATGGACATGGTTCCTGATTATCGTGGGAATCATTTTGGTCGGCGCTTTGGCATTTACGCTGATTACCTACTTCGGCGACCGCAAGATTGATGAGGAGATGAGCCGCAGCTCCAGCCGAAGAACCTATGAAGTGGAACGCCTCGAGGGCGAGTCCGAGGAGGACTTCCGGGAGGCGAAGAACAGTGCAATCAAGGGTCAGCTGCGGGACCAGACCAATCGCGATATCGCCGCGGAGATCGGCGTTGACGAGTTTAAGCTGGATCTCGACGGCGTGTTTGACGATGAGGATATCGCAACCGATGCCGTTTCGGAGGCTGTCACCGAGGCTGTCACCGAGGATGCGGCGAACCACGGTCTGATGAGCGACGCTGCCGCAGCCGCCGAGAGTGTGGCGGAAGCGACCGGCGAGTGGGATGCGCAGGATGCGGAATTCCTTCAGCATCTTACGGAAAATGCCGACGAGCAGGAGAAGGCGCTCCTCGCACAAATCGTACCGAACTACGGACGCGGCGATGCGCCTGCGGAATCTGCGGCTCCGGTTGAGAAGACTCCGGAGGAGATTATCCGCGAGAAGCTTGACCTTCTCAAGGAGCAGGATACGCTTGTTCACCGCGAGTACGGTGTCGGTGAGGTCATCGACAACAGCGATCCGCAGATGATTCAGGTTCGCTTCGGAAGAGACCTTCGTTTCCTGAAGAAGGATCGTCTTGCAAGAAAACAATTGGTGGACTTATAAATTATTAGCCGTCGAATCGGTTTGAGGGGAATGGCGCTTTGCGGTCATTCCCCTTCGTTGCGCGATAACGGGAGCCCTGTGCAGGAATTTTCCGCGGCGGTCGGAGGCTGTATGAAGAAAGTGTTGAAAAAGGATTTGCGTTCGGTTTTACCGGCTTTCACCATGATGGTTGTGGCCGCGGTGCTTTTGGAGTGCCTGATTCTGGCGGGAGTCGCGATAAAGAACCACAAGTTTGTCGCGACATGCATCACGATGGGAGTGCTTTCCCTCGCAATCTCCGCCATGTATCATCTGTTTCTGACAGGCTCGATGCTTCTGCGGGATCTGCGCAATCCGAAGGTTTTTGACGAACTGCAGAAGGAGGGTATCTCGAAGAGGCGGGCGATTATCTTCCGCATGATTTATGTCCTGTTGTCGATGGCCGCGTTTGTGGTGTTGTACGGAGCTTTTTTGTTTGCCGATATCGAGGTCTTTAAGGCAGCACTTCCGGAGGCCGGCGAGGACCTTTCCAAGTTCGGTTTCCGAAAAATGATTCAGCACGACGGTGAGGCATTCCTGCCGTCGCTTGGCTCGACCGTGTTTGAGTATATCACGCTGCTGGCATTGCTTGTGATTCTGGTTTATTTTACGGTGTACCTCGCTGCGACTGTGGTGCTTCGGTATCGCTTCGCGGGATTCGGAAGTGTCGTAATGTATCTTTTCTTCCTCGGGGTATTGAGAAAGATGTATCATATGGTCACTGCAGGCAAACACGGAATCGATTTCCATATGACGGCCGGAGGTGCGCAGCTTCTGCTCTGCGTCGTGTTTTTTATTGCGGTGATGTATATGCTGCCGCGCAAGGTGCTGCCGTCGGTTCCGCCGAAGAGGCCGGGCAGGCTCTGATGCGCCCTGCTGCTTTTGTATGAAAATGATGTTTCACTGCCGGTTTGCACGGCAGGAATGAATATAACCAATAACCAAGACAAGGAGAATAAATTCATGGCTGATGTAAAACCGTTCCGGTGCGTTCGTCCGACCCCGGAGCTTGCTTCCCGGGTAGCGGCGTTGCCGTATGATGTATATAACCGCGCAGAGGCGAAGGAGGCAGCCCTTAAGGACCCGCTTTCGTTCCTCAATATCGACCGCGCGGAGAGCAATCTCCCGGATGATGTCGATACTTACGACCCGATTGTCTATGCGAAGGCTAAGGAGCTGCTCACGGCCCGCATTGCGGACGGCACCTATGTGACCGATTCGCAGGAGTGCTACTATGTTTACGAGCTGATTATGGACGACCGCTCCCAAACCGGTATCGTTGCCTGCGCATCGATCGACGATTACGCAAACGGCGTGATTAAGAAGCATGAGAACACCCGTGAGGAGAAGGAGCAGGACCGCATCCGCCATGTGGACACCTGTGACGCGCAGACCGGCCCTATTTTCCTTGCATACCGCTCGGAGGGTGTGATTGCGGATATTACCGCGCGCACGAAGTTTACCGCGCCGCTGTACGCGTTTACGGCGGATGACGGCATCACGCACAATGTGTGGAGAATCGCGGACGCGGCGGATGTGGCGGCGATTAAGGATGCATTTGCGAAGATGAATGCGATTTATATCGCAGACGGCCATCACCGTGCGGCTTCGGCAGTCAAGGTCGGCTTTAAGCGCCGCGCGGAGGCAGGCAGCTATACGGGGAACGAGGAGTTCAACTATTTCCTCTCGGTACTGTTCCCTGAGGATTGTTTGATGATTCTCCCTTACAACCGCGTTGTCAGGGATTTAAACGGCATGACTTCGGAGGAGTTCCTTACGGCGATTTCGAAGGACTTTACCGTTCGGAAAATCGGTGCTGAGGCGTACGCACCGGCGGCAAAGGGAAACTTCGGAATGTTCCTCGACGACACCTGGTACGAGCTTTCCGCGAAGAGCAATCTCATGGCCATCACCGATCCGGTCGAGTCCCTGGATGTGTCGCTTTTGCAGGATTACCTGCTCGGACCGATTCTCGGAATCGGCGATCCCCGCGTTGACAAGCGCATCGATTTCATCGGCGGAATCCGCGGACTTGCGGAGCTCGAGCGCAGAGTTCACACCGACATGAAGGTGGCATTTTCCATGTATCCGACACAGATTACGGAGCTTTTCGATGTGGCGGATGCCGGCCGCTTGATGCCGCCGAAGTCCACCTGGTTCGAGCCGAAGCTTCGCAGCGGCTTGTTCATTCACAAATTATCGTAAAGGAGTATACCGGCGGATGCGGGAGAGTCCTGTGTCCGCCCTTTTCACATGAGTATTTTATCGGTTGAGAATCTTTCCCACGGATTCGGCGACCGCGCCATCTTCCGGAATGTGACATTCCGCCTGCTTGCGGGCGAGCACATCGGGCTGGTGGGCGCCAACGGCGAGGGAAAGAGTACGTTTTTTAACATCGTCACGGGGGTGTTGATGCCGGACGAGGGGACGATTGCCTGGGCGAAAAATGTCCGTGTCGGGTATCTTGACCAGCACACGGTTTTAAAGCCCGGCATGACCATCCGTGATGTACTGGCTTCCGCATTTTCCTGGCTCTACGAGAAGGAAGCGGAGGTAAATCGCATCTGTGAGAAAATGAGCGATGCGGACGAGGAGACGATGAATGCGCTCCTCGAGGAGATGGGCGTGCTGCAGGAGATGCTCGAGCAGCATGATTTCTACACCATCGATACGAAGATTGATGAAATCGGTCATGCTTTTGAGCTGGACGCTCTCGGATTTGACAAGGATGTCAGCGAGCTCTCCGGCGGACAGAGAACGAAGGTGCTTCTCGCAAAGTTGCTTTTGGAAAAGCCCGACATTCTGCTTCTCGACGAGCCTACCAACTATCTCGACGAGCAGCATATTGAATGGCTTCGGAGATATCTTTCGGAGTACGAGAACGCATTTATCCTGATTTCCCATGACATGCCGTTTCTTAACAGCGTTGTCAATGTGATCTGGCATGTGGAAAATGCCCACCTGGAGCGTTATCCCGGGGATTACGACCACTTCCTCGAGGTCTACGAGATGAGAAAGGGTCAGCTGGAAGCGGCATACAACCGTCAGCAGCAGGAGATCAGGGAGCTGAAGGATTTCGTCGCGCGCAACAAATCGCGCGTTGCAACGCGCAATATGGCGATGTCGCGTCAGAAGAAGCTTGACAAGATGGATGTGATTGAGATGGTTCGGGAGAATCCGAAACCGGAATTCCAGTTTAAGGAAGCCCGTGTACCGTCCCGCGTTGTCGTGGAGACGAAGGACCTTGTCATCGGATACGACAAGCCCCTCTCGAGACCTTTGAACATTCACATCGAGCGCGGCGAGAGAGTTGTGCTGCGCGGCGCGAACGGCATCGGCAAGACGACGCTTCTTAAGAGCATCCTCGGACTGATTCCCGAAATCTCCGGGAAAGTCCTGTTAGGAGATTATCTGGCCATCGGGTATTTTGAGCAGGAGCTCTCCGGCGAGGGAACCAAGACCTGCATGGATGAGTTCTGGGACGAGTACCCTTCGTACACGAACTACGAAGTGCGCGCAGCTCTCGCAAAATGCGGCCTGACAACAAAGCACATTGAGAGCCAGGTGCGCGTCCTCTCCGGCGGCGAGCAGGCGAAGGTAAGGCTCTGCAAGCTGATGAACCGGGAGAGCAATCTCTTAATCCTCGACGAGCCCACGAACCATCTGGATGTGGACGCGAAGGAAGCGCTTCGGAAGGCTCTTTCGGAGTATAAGGGCACCATGATTATCGTGTGCCATGAGGCGGAATTTTACGAGGGGCTCGCGACCCGCGTTGTAGATTGCGGCGAGTGGAGTCTGTTGGCGTAAATCGTTTTTTCAAGCGTAAAAAAGAAGGAAAAAACATGGAAAAAGCGAGGATTTTGTGTACAATATTATTACTATGTGCCGTCGTGCTCGGCGGCTGCAAGGAGGGTGAAACCATGAGCAGTGAATCTGTGAATACGATGACCGGAACGACGCCGGCGACAACACCTGCGCCTACGGCGACCGCAGCGGAGAAGTGGAGCGGCGTATTTGCCGCAATGAAGAAGGCGGACACGCTGAAGCTTCCGATTTACAACAACCCGCTGATGGTGCAGCGCTTGGGCGCGGATCCATATGCGTTAGTGTATGACGGACGCGTGTATATCTACATGACCGGCGACGTCATTGAGACCGGTGTGGGCGGCAAGCCGGCAGCAAACAGCTATTCCAAAATCAATACGATCAATGTGATTTCTTCGGACGACCTTGTAAACTGGACCGACCACGGTTCCGTCAAGGCGGCGGGCTTTACCGGTGCGGCGAAGTGGGGCGGAAACTCCTGGGCGCCGGCAGCGGCATGCAAGGAGATTGACGGAAAGATGCAGTTCTTCCTCTATTTTGCGAACAGCGGCAACGGCATCGGCGTGCTTCGTGCGGACAGCCCCGTGGGACCGTTCGAGGACCCTATCGGCAAGGCGCTTATCAACCGCAACACTCCGAACTGCGCCAATGTCACATGGCTCTTTGACCCGGCGGTTTTAGTGGACAACGACGGCTCGGCTTATCTCTATGTGGGCGGCGGCGTTCCCGGCGGAAACAGCCCTTCCGCGGACCAGATTGAGCATCCTTACACGGCCCGCATGGTGAAGCTCAGCGACGATATGATTTCGCTTGACGGAGACCCGGTTTCCCTTGACCCGCCGTTCCTCTTCGAGGACTCCGGCATCAACCGCATCGGCGACACATATTATTACAGCTATTGCAGCAATTTCAATGTGGACGGCCATGCGAACCAGAAGAACTATGACATGCACAACGGCGAGATCTGCTACATGACTTCGGCCAATCCGCTCGGACCTTACGCCTACGCGGGTGCAATTCTGAAAAATCCGGGCTTCTACTTCGGCCCCGGAGGCAACAACCATCACTGCATCTTCGAGTTCGAAGGCAAATACTATATCACCTACCATTCGCAGATCCTCGACAAGCCTCTCGGCACGGGCGGCGGATACCGCTGCACGCACATCGATGAGCTGAACCTGCAGGAAGACGGCACGATTGCGATGGGTAAGGGAACGAAGAACGGCGTTGCGCAGCTTCACAGCTTTGACCCTTACAAGGTCGTTCCGGCGGCGACGATGCGCACCATGGGCGGTATTGAGACAAAGCCCTACGGTGAGACTGCGAAGAAGTTCGGCTCGGGCGACATGGTTGTCACGGGCATCGACGAGGGCGACTGGATCAATGTGGCAGGCGTTGACTTCGGAACCGACGGCGCAAAGAGCTTTACGGCGAAATTTGCCGCAGGCGAGGGCAGCGGTGCTGTTGCAATCCGCCTTGACAGCCTCGGCGGAGAGGATGTCGGCTACCTTGAAGTGAAGGACGGCGAGGTGTCCGCTGAGCTCCTCAGGACCGTGACCGGCGTTCATGATGTATATTTCCTGTTCGCAGGCAGCGGGTATGAATTAGTAAACTGGAGCTTCGGGAAGTAAGCTGCTTCCAAAGAAGAGCGATACGATTTTCGGCTCCGGCAGTGTTGTGGGAAGATATGATTTTTGGGAAAACGAGGGTGAATCACTATGAAAAAAGTTGTAATTGCAGTGTCTGTGTTGGCGGTCCTGCTTTTGGGTGCCGGTCTGTATCTTTTGATTGCCGGATACATCAATCCTATGGCGGATTATAAAAAACTGACGGATCGATTTGATCAGTACATTGTGAAGTCGTTTGAAAACGATAAGAATATGCACGGTGCTCTGCAGAAGGCCCGGATGGAAATGACTCTGCCCGAGTATGAGGATCTGAAGAAGACTCTTCTCGACGAAAACTGGGTTCTCGATAATACCTCGGATTGCCATGATTTCATCTATCTGATTGAGGAGGATACTCCCGAGAGTAAGAACGAGCATTTGTCTTATCATGCCTATAAGAAGGATGGTTTCTTAGGTCTGTTGCATAACACCACAGTGGTGGATATGTACACGGTTTTCACCGGTGACCGGGCGATTATCCAGCTTGGCAGCTCCATTGACTTGAGTTATCATCCGGGGCAGGAAACGAAGTAATCTTTTCAAAAAAGGGAAAAAAACAAAATAAGGCTTGACTTTGTCGCGTTAAAGCGTTACACTTTCAACTGGCAAAGTCAGGCCTTCTTTTTTTGTGTTCGCTGCCTCTGCAGGGCGACGGACGAGCGGTCGGACATTGCATATACTCGAGTATATTTTTACGGACGGTCGACGGGCTGTCCGTAACTTAGGAGGAAACATGCCGATTACAGAGTTTTTGGTGCGCAATGCGCAGCTGTACGGAAACGAAGTCTGCCTGGTGGAAATCAACCCGGCGGAGCAGAAGAGCCGCACCTGGCGGGAGTATGAACTGATTGAGAGCGACCGCGACGAAAAATACCGTCGTGAGATGACTTGGGAGGACTTCGATCGCAAGTCGAACCGTTTCGCAAACCTTCTCTTAAGCCGCGGCGTGAAGAAGGGCGACAAGGTTGCCATCCTTCTTATGAACTGCCTGGAGTGGCTGCCGATCTACTTCGGCGTATTGAAGACCGGCGCGTTGGCGGTTCCCATGAATTACCGCTATACCGCAGATGAAATCAAGTATTGCCTCGACCTTGCGGACTGCAGCGTCCTTGTGTTCGGACCGGAGTTCGTAGGCCGTGTTGAGGATATCGCGGAGCGAATCCCGAAGGTGAAGGAGATGTTCTATGTCGGCGAGGACTGCCCGTCGTTTGCGGACAGCTACGAAAAATACGCCGCCTATTGTACTTCCAAGAACCCTAACATCGCCCTCACGGATGATGACGATGCGGCGATTTATTTCTCGTCGGGTACCACGGGATTCCCGAAGGCCATTCTGCATGCCCACAGAGCGCTTGTTTCGTCCTGCGTGACAGAGCAGAAGCATCACGGTCAGACCCACGACGATGTGTTCCTCTGCATCCCGCCGTTGTATCATACCGGCGCGAAGATGCACTGGTTCGGAAGCCTCTTAAGCGCAAGCAAGGCGGTGCTTCTCCGCGGCGTCAAGCCCGAGTGGATTATCGAGACGGTTTCCCGCGAGAAGGCCACGATTGTATGGCTTCTGGTACCGTGGGCACAGGACATTCTCGACACCATCGACCGCGGGGAGATTGACCTTTCGAAGTACGAGCTCTCCCAGTGGAGACTGATGCATGTCGGTGCACAGCCCGTTCCGCCGAGCTTAATCAAGCGGTGGAAGGAGCATTTTCCGAATCATGATTACGATACGAACTACGGCCTCTCCGAGTCCATCGGACCCGGCTGTGTACATCTCGGCATCGAAAACATCCGCAAAGTCGGCGCCATCGGTGTTCCGGGCTACGGTTGGGAGTGCGACATCGTCAATGAGAAGCGCGAGAGCGTTCCGAAGGGCGAGGTCGGCGAGCTTGCCGTCAAGGGCCCGGGCGTCATGAAGTGCTACTACAAGGATGAGGCCGCCACGAAGGCCGTGCTTTCCGAGGACGGCTGGCTCTACACCGGCGATATGGCAAAGCAGGATGAGGAAGGCTTCATCTACCTCGTTGACCGCAAGAAGGATGTCATCATCATGGGCGGCGAGAACATCTACCCCGTGCAGATTGAGGATTACCTTCGCGCCAACAACAAGATTGCGGATGTTGCTGTCATCGGTATTCCGGACGCGCGTCTCGGCGAAGTGACCCTGGCGGTAATCCAGGTGAAGGAAGGCATGAGTATGACAGAAGAGGAAGTCAACGAATTCTGTCTGGATCTTCCGAGATATAAGAGACCCCGCAAGATTGTCTTCATGGATGTTCCGAGAAATCCTACCGGAAAAATCGAAAAGCCGAAGCTCCGCAAGCAGTTCTGCGGCGGCAGCCTTGTTGAGGCGCAGATCAAGTAAAATGTAAGAAATCCGCGGCAAATGCGCGGATACAATAAAAGAAACGGAGACTATCCCCCATGTTAATTGCTCTGACTTCTATTATGCTGGTGTGCTTTTTCGCCCTGATGATTTTCGTCGGATGGCGCTGCAAGAAGCACGCAACCGATGTTAACGGATTCGTTCTCGGCGGACGCAATGTCGGCCCCTGGCTTACGGCATTTGCCTTCGGTACATCCTATTTCTCGGCCGTTATCTTCGTCGGTTACGCCGGACAGTTCGGTTGGAACTTCGGTCTTGCTTCGACCTGGATCGGCCTCGGAAACGCGTTTATCGGCTCGCTCCTTGCATGGGAGATTTTGGGACGCCGCACGCGTATCATGACCAGACACCTCGACACCAAGACGATGCCCGACTTCTTTGAGAAGCGCTTCGGTTCCAAGGGACTGAAGATTGCGGCGGCATTTATCGTGTTCGTATTCATGGTTCCGTACACCGCATCGTTGTACAACGGTCTTTCCAGCCTCTTCAACATCGTGTTTGACATTCCGTACTGGGTTGTTATCGCGGTGATGGCAGTGCTCACGGCAATCTATGTTATCTTCGGCGGTTACATGGCTACGGCCATCAACGACTTTATCCAGGGTATCATCATGTTGGTGGGTATCGTCTCCGTGGTTTTGGCGGTTCTTGCCAAGAACGGCGGCTTCTCGCAGGCGGTTGCCAAGCTCTCCCAGAGCGAGGTTATCATGGCAAGCGGCGACAAATTAAACGGCGGTTACGCAAGCTTCTTCGGCCCGGATCCGCTGCAGCTTCTGTTCGTTGTGCTGCTTACCTCCCTCGGTACCTGGGGCCTTCCGCAGATGATCGGCAAATTCTACTCCATCAAGAACGAAGGTTCCATCAAGAAGGGTACCATCATCTCCACATTCTTCGCGGTTGTGGTTGCCGGCGGTTGCTACTTCCTCGGCGGTTTCGGACGGCTCTTCAGCAACTCCGAAGCCATCAAGTACAGCAAGGAAGGCAAGATCCTTTTCGACAGCATCATCCCGGCTATGCTCTCCGAGCTTCCGGCAGTGATTATCTCCATCGTTATCGTACTTGTCCTTGCGGCTTCCATGTCGACATTGTCGTCCCTGGTCCTCACCTCCAGTTCGACGCTTACGCTTGATGTTATCGCGCCGGCTTCCAAGGAGGAGATGAGTGAGAAGAAGAAGGTCGGAATCATGCGGCTCTTCATCATCTTCTTCGTGCTTGTATCCGCGGTGCTTGCGGTTCTGAAGGACAGCTTAAACATCACCTTCATCGCGCAGATGATGGGTGTTTCGTGGGGCGCTATGGCGGGTGCATTCCTTGCACCGTTCATGTACGGCCTCTACTCGAAGCGTGTGACGAAGCCCGCGGTTGCGGTGAGCTTCATCTTCGCAATCGGCATGACGATTATGCAGCTTCTGGTATCCTTCGGCACCATTACGCTTGACAAGGAAACCGTGATCGGCTACATCTTCAAGTCCTCCATCAACTCCGGCGTGGTTTCCATGGTCGGCGGCCTTATCCTGGTTCCGCTTGTGAGCCTGATTACCAGGAAGCCGGATGCGGCCAAGGTTGATGCGATGTTTGCTTGCTACGACCAGAAGGTAATGACGGAAGTTAAGATGCGCGAGCGTCTGGAGGAGAAGTAATCCGAATCCGGTGGGTACGCGGAGCATTTTACGGGGCAGGAACTGCCCGCGGAATGAAAAGGTCGTCCCCGACTTTCATTCATGAATACTGTTTGAGTTTCAGAGGAACGGTGAAGCCGTTCCTCTTTTTTGTGCAAAAAAACAACGGGCAGTTGCAAAATCCAACGATTTTCACACTTCCCGATGTTTGAAAAGCCGATTCTGTGCTATTATAATCATAGACAAGTGATCACGGAATAAATGCAAAGGAAGGGGATTGTTATGGAAATCGATCTGAAGAATACACTGCGCACATTGCGCAGACAGAAGAATGTCACGCAGGAGGATCTCGCTAATTATCTCGGTATCACGCCCCAATCCGTCGGCAAATGGGAGCGCGGCGAGGGGTATCCGGATATTACGCTGCTTCCCAAGATTGCGCTCTATTTCGGAATTACCGTTGATGAACTGCTGAATGTGGACAAAGCCCGGATTGAAGAGAAGATTAATGCCTACAGGGATGAAAGCAAACTGCTGAATAACAAGGGCGATATGAAGAAGAATCTCGAACTTTGGGAGAACGCATACAAAGAGTTTCCGAATGATTTCGGAGTCATGGTTAAGTTGATGTATGCGATTTCCATGGATTCGAGTAATTATGAAGATCCGATGCCGGAGGATAAGCTCAGACGCATTACCGAACTGGGGGAAACCATTATTGCAAAGTCGACCGATAAAGAGTATCGGGAGAGCGCGATCCAGATCCTTTGTTATTCCTACCAGGGTAACGATGATGAGAAGGCGCTTCATTATGCGGATATGGGAGGAAATTTTTATGTGAATCAGAGCAATCTTCGCTGCCATGTTTTAAGCGGAGAAGAAGGGGTTAAGGCAAGTCAGGAGTACCTGAGCAATCTGATTCGGGAGGCGGCGTTGACAGCATACGGGATTCCTCAAAAAACAAAACTCAGCTATGAGGAAAAGGCAGAAGCGTACACATTTGCCATCGACATCATTAAACGCCTTTATTCCGACGGGAACTACGGCTTTGACAATTACACTCTGGCAAATAATTACTATCGCCTGGCACATGTATATTCGGAACTTCAAAACGCAGATAAAACAATTGAGATGCTCAGAGAGTGCTGCAAGCATTCACTCGAGTTTGACCGAATAAGAGATCTGGATTTTGACTATACCGCACCGATGGTGAACCGCCTTCAGCAGAAACAAGGGGATGTATTAAGCACCAATACATGCAACACTGCATACATTCACATGAAACTGCTCGAAGAGAAGAAAGTCTTTGATTATATCAGGGATGACAAGCGATTTCAGGTGATCCTTTCCGAACTCAGAAAACATGCGGTGGGGGAAGAATAAAACAAGGCGGAGCAGGATATGCTCCGCCTTAAATTATGTCATGTAAACCGGAACGACAGCAGGTCAAAGTCTGTTCCCGGAAGGAATATGAAGTTCACCGTGCAAGCTCCGTACACGGGCTCGAGGGAAAATGTGAATGTTTCCGCCTCATCCCCCTTCGGGATATCGATAATCTGCGTTTCGGTTACATCGTCCTTCGTAAAATGCAGATGAATCGTGCATTGCGGTACATGAGAACGGCCGGTAACGGTGATCCTGCGGGCACCCCGCTCGCCGAAGTCAAACGCTCCGAACGCCAGGTCCACGTTGTTGGAAATCCCGTAGATGCCGTCTTCGGTTATGTTGTATGCGTCGCCGCTCGCGTGCAAAAGCTCAGTCACGCCGATTCGGGCCCACGCCTTGTCGATGCGCTCAAAGACAAATCCGTGAAGGGAGAGCCGGAACGGAACAAGAATGGATACGCTCGTCACCCCGCGCAGGCGCTTCGAAAGGCGGAAGGTGTTGGGCTGATAGTGGTTGTACCAACTCTTGGCCTCGTAGTTGCCACGGAAGAGAAGAACGCTGCCGGCCTCATTCGGCGTTCCCTCCCAGACTTCCACCGGAACGGTGTCGGAGAAGGAAAAGATCGGAAGGGTGATTGTGTCGGAGCCGTAATCGCCGAAATCCACATTGTCAAACCGTACCCATGTGGGCTCGTCCGCGGTGAACGCGCCGCCGTCGAAGCTGAGCGTGGGCTTTTGGTTGCTTGCGTCATAGCGGATGGCGTTTACAAACTCATACGGGTCGGTGGTCGCCTTGCCGAGCCCCGTGCTGCGCAGTTCAAGGCTTGAAATCACATCGGCATGGGATTTGCCGTTGTCGGCAAATGCGTACAGGAAGCACCGCTCCTCATCACCAAGAGCCGTAATTATCGCGGAACGCCCGTCCGGAAGAGGAGTGACCCGGATTGCCGCGGAGTCGATACCATCCGCGGTCATCACGCGGAATGTAAGCTCCGTAAATGTCGCGTTTACGGGAAGAATTTCAGCCCTGACGGTCACTTCCCGACGGTCGGGAGTAAGTACAGGGTCACCGTCCTGCAGTGTGAGTTCAATCTTGCGAATCGGGACTTCGTTGATGACGGCTTCGTTCATGATACGGGGCACATTGGCTGCGGAAGCGCAGACTGCGGGATCCACCGGCGCGGCAGATTCTTCTGCAATCAGCCGCAGCTCCGCGTCAGGCAGTCCTGCGGAGGAGACCGTCACAATAATCTCACCCGGTTCCTTCCGTGCCGCGAGCATCAGAAGAAGCCTTCCGGAGAAGAGCCTTCGGGAGGTGCCTTTGTATTCGTCGTAGTCGGTGCTGTCGCCGTTGTCCGTGCCAACAAGGCGGGCAGCGCCGCTCACCGTGACATTCATGCGGTTGCGGGCGTTGGCGACGAAGGTGCCGTTAGCGTCGACGGTTGAGACCTCGATGAAAAGCATGTCCTCGCCGTCGGCCGTGAGAACGGCTTTGTCAGGGGTGAGGACGATGGAAGCGGGGTCGCCGAAGGAGCGCTGCGAGTCTGTTGCGACAGGCTTTCCTGCCGCGTCATAAGCCGCTGCGGTGAGCTCGCCGGGCTGGTAGGGAATGCGCCATGCGCCATGCAGCGTCTGCCCGTTCACGGGGTCGATGTCCCGGGTCCCGAGGGAGAGCCGGGGGGCATTTTCCGCCCGGAAGAACAGCTCCACCTTCGGACAGTTGGAGAAGACCTGCACATCGATCATCTGACCGACATTAAAGTCCCAGTACGGCACGATATGCACCATAGGGTGTGTCTCCGGATCGGTCCAGCCGGCCTGATAGATGTAGTAGGAGTCCTTCGGGAAGCCGGCGGTGTCGCACTGGCCGAAGAAGGAATTTTTTGAGTGGTAGGGCGTGGGCTCGCCGATGTAATCCCAGCCGGTCCAGATGAACTGGCCGAGACTGTAGGAAACATCGCGGTCGCCCGTGATCACGACGGTCGGGTTCCTGGCGCCCCAGTTGGTGGAGCAGTTGGAGAGGGAGGAGCACTGACCGTCCGCGAAGGTCAGAAGCCTCACATCCGCCGGAAAATGATAGATTCCCCTGCTTTGTACCGTGGAGGATGTCTCGCTTCCGTAGATGCACCAGTGCGGATATTTTTCGTGGTGCTCGTCGTAGATTCGCTCCAGATAGTTGTACCCGGAGGCCTCCAGCAAGTCGGAGCACCGCTGCGCTCCCTCCCAGGCGACATAGTTGGAGCCGATGGTCGTGAAGGCGTGATGCCGGTAATCG
>CADBXF010000014.1:0-27050 GCA_902798585.1 uncultured Lachnospiraceae bacterium | reverse complement strand
TCCCCAGTTCTCGTTTCCGATGCTCCAGAAGATAACGGAAGGGCGGTTCCGGTCGCGGCGGATCCAGGAGGTGACATCCTGCTTCCAGTGGTCCTTAAAGAAGGTCGCATAGTCGTGGTCGGTTTTATGAAGCTCCCACATGTCAAATGCCTCGGAGTCCACGAGAATACCGAGTTCATCACAGAGGTCCATGAACTCGACGGAAGGCATGTTATGGGAAGTGCGCACAGCGTTCACACCCATCGAAAGAAGAGAGAGAAGCTGCCGTTTGGTCGCTGTCCTGTTGACAGCCGCGCCAAGCGCACCGAGATCGTGGTGCATGCAGGCGCCGTGGAGCTTTCTGTGGCGGCCGTTTAAGAAGAAGCCGTTGTCAGAATCGAGTCTCACGGAGCGGAAGCCGATGCGCTGAGTGTGCGAATCGACGGGGATCAGCCCTTTTACGCTTCCGGAGGCATTTTCCGAAGAAACGAAGAGTTCTGTCGTAAGTTCGTAGAGATATGGGGAGTCAATGTCCCAGGCCTGAGCGTTCGGCACCGTAAGGACCTGTGCGGAGACGGTGCAGCAGGGGCTTTGACCGGAGCAGGCGGCAGCCGTCGTCGGGCCTGCCGGAGCCTCCGATGTCGCGACAATGTTGCCCCCGGCGTCCCGGAGCGAATGGCGGAGCACTGCGCAATCACACGCGCCTGTCACGACTTCTGCGTCGACGGAGAGAAGGCTCTCCCCGGGGAAACAGCCGAGTCCGTCCGCTGTTTCACAGGAAGGAGTCGCGACGGCGTAGATTCCGTTTTCCGGAAGGTAGGAGGTGGATTTGTCAATGCGATAGCAGTTCCGGTAGATGCCGGCCCCCGAGTACCAGCGCGTGTTCGGCGATTCGTAACGGCAGGTCACCGCCAGCGTGTTGTCGCCGGATACGAGAAACGGCGTAATTTCAAAAAAAGTCTGCGAATAGCCATAAGGCCAGGCATGTACGAGCGTATCATTGATATAAAACCGGGAATCCATGTAAATACCGTCAAATTCCAAAAAGACATGCGGCGTCTTCCCGTCGTAGAAAAGCGGGCGCACATAGCAGCCGATGCAGGTCTCGTAGAGGTCGGAAACCTGCCCGATTAAAAAGTCGTGCGGGATGTCCACCGAGGAAAAGCCTGTGCCGGCAGCGGCAGCAGAGAGAATGTCATCCTCGGATGCGTCGATGGGGAATTTGCGGAATCTGAAGTTGTTGTTAATCAATGTCTTCATGGAGAACTCCGGTTGATCCTGCGGAAAATGCAGGTGGTATTTTTCTCATTGTAGCGAAAAAATAACGGAAAAACAATGGACGAATTCATACGAAAATGGTATGTTTTTATACGTTGGATGAATTTGCCGCAATGGGAAAGAAATGAAAACTTCAAGGGGGTAAGGTATGAAACGAAGGATTTTGGTAACCGTGGTGTGTGTGATGCTTGCGCTGACGGCAGGTTGCGGTACGAAGGGGAAAACCGCGGACGGGGAGAAGATGAAGTTCACCTATTCTTCGTGGGTTTCGGACGAACAGAAGAATGTTTTTTCAACTGTCGACAAAGTCATTCAGAAGGATCTGGTGGCCGACAAGGTTGCGTCCGCGGAGTGGGAGATTTCCGCGGAGACCGATGCGGCGGTGGCGGAGCTGTTTCGAAAGTATGATGCGGCAGGCCTCGCCGAGAGGCAGAAGCAATATGCGAAGTCGTCGGAGGACTCCGAAACTGTGATCGCGACAGCTCCGACATTTTATGCTGAGCTGACATTTGTCTGGGACGGTGCGGAGTATGCGATTCCGGCTACGACGAAGGATTCCCTGATGCCGGAGCTGAAGGCATTTTATGAAGAGCTTGAGGAATTGCTTCGAAAAGAGGCGGCGTATCGGGGTCTTCCGGAGGCCAAGGGCAGATATCAGTAAAATCTGTTCTTGACAAACCCGTTTTCGGTGGTATAATCTGACTCAACAAGCAAAACTGTGAAGGAGAAAGCAGTACGCACGAGAGTTTGCGAACAGAGAAGGGCGCATGCGAAAGCAGGCTGAGAGCGTCCGGCGGGAACTGTGCGGAAGACCGTCTCCCGAGTGACCCCAATCCGGTCCGGCGACTCCGTTACCGTCACAATGAAGAGGGCTTTCCCACGGAGAGCCAAATAGGGTGGAACCGCGAATTTTATTCGTCCCTGTTGATACGCAAGTGTCAGCAGGGATTTTTTGTTTTCCGGTTATGTGCACCGGGCGGGCGCAGCCCGCGCGGACATTCCGGCGGCAGAGAAATCCCTGACGGCACAGGAACAATCGTGACAACGAAAGGAGAATCAACATGAAAATCACGTTGAAGGACGGCTCTTTCAAAGAGTACGCGCAGCCGATGAGCATCATCGACATCGCTGCGGATCTGAGCGAGGGACTCGCGCGCATGGCCTGCGCAGGCGAGGTGGACGGCAAGGTCAAGGACCTTCGTACCGTCATTGACAAGGACTGCTCGCTGAACATTCTGACATTTAACGACGACGCCGGTAAGGCGGCATACCGCCACACCGCATCCCATGTGCTTGCGGAGGCTGTAAAGAGACTTTATCCGAACGCCAAATGCGCCATCGGCCCGTCGATTGACACCGGCTTCTACTACGACTTCGACATGGAGCCGCTGGACCGCGAGGCCCTCGACGCTCTCGAGGCCGAGATGAAGAAAATCATCAAGGAGGGCAAGGAGCTCAAGCGCTTCACGCTGTCCCGCGCCGAGGCCATCGCTTTGATGGAGAAGCGTGAGGAGCCTTACAAGGTGGAACTGATCAACGACCTTCCCGAGGACGCAGAGCTCTCATTTTACGATCAGGGCGACTTTGTCGACCTCTGCGCAGGACCTCACCTGATGAGCACGAAGCCCCTGAAGGCCATCAAGCTGATCTCCTCCTCCGGAGCTTACTGGAGAGGCAGCGAGAAGAACAAGATGCTGACGCGTATCTACGGTACGGCGTTTACGAAAAATGCCGACCTTGACGCTTACCTTGCGCACCTTGAGGACATCAAGAAGCGCGATCACAACAAACTCGGCCGCGAGATGAAGCTGTTCCTGACGGCGGATGTCATCGGTCAGGGTCTGCCGCTGTTCACCCCCAAGGGAACGCGCATGATCATGACGCTGCAGCGCTGGATGGAGGATCTCGAGGACAACGAGTGGGGCTATGTCCGCACGAGAACGCCCCTTATGGCGAAGTCCGATCTCTACAAGATCTCCGGCCACTGGGATCACTATATGGACGGCATGTTCATCCTTAACAAGGATGCGGGAGAGGGCAAGGAAGTTATGGCGCTCCGCCCGATGACGTGCCCGTTCCAGTACTATGTATACATGAACGAGCAGCGCTCCTACCGCGATCTTCCGTACCGCATGTCCGAGACCAGCACGCTGTTCCGAAACGAGGATTCCGGTGAGATGCACGGACTTACGAGAGTCCGCCAGTTCACGATTACGGAGGGGCACATCGTGCTCCGTCCGGATCAGGCGGAGGAGGAGCTCACGAGATGCGTTGAGCTCGCAAACTATGTCATGAAGACGCTCGGCATCGACGGCGATGTAACCTACCGTCTTTCCAAGTGGGATCCCGCCAACAAGGACAAGTACGAGGGCGATGAGGAGTACTGGAACTCGACGCAGCAGTACCTTCGCGATGTCATGAACAAGAACGGCATCAAGTTCACCGAGGCGGACGGCGAGGCTGCATTTTACGGGCCGAAGATCGATATTCAGGCGAAAAATGTATACGGCAAGGAAGACACGATGGTGACGATCCAGCTCGACTGCGAGAGCGCACAGAAGTTCGGCATGTACTATATCGACGCCGACGGCAACAAGGCGCAGCCGTGGATTATCCACCGCACTTCCATGGGCTGCTACGAGCGTACGCTGGCATGGCTGATCGAGCACTACGCGGGACAGTTCCCGACGTGGCTGTGCCCGGAGCAGGTTCGCGTGCTTCCGATTTCTGAGAAGTACAACGACTACGCGGATTCCGTTCTTGCGGAGTTGAAGAAGGCAGGCATCTTGGCCTCGGCGGACCGCCGTTCCGAGAAGATCGGCTACAAGATTCGCGAGGCGAGACTGGAGCGCATTCCGTACATGCTCGTTGTGGGCGCCAAGGAGGCAGAAGAGGGACTCGTTTCCGTCCGCAGCCGCTTCGCAGGCGACGAGGGCGCAAAGCCTCTTTCGGAGTTCATCAAGGCCATTCGCGAGGAGATTGACAACCGTACGATTCGCGAGACGGTTGTCGAGGAAAATGCACAGTAAGTGCGAAGACATTTTTATCCGAACAAACAAGAATGCCGCATCCCGATCCGGGGTGCGGCATTTTGCCGGTTCAATCGAACATTTTTCCTAAGCAGAAGACGACGGCTGCTGCGTCAGTCTTTTTCATTCACGGTTTGCTGCGAAGATTCCACGAGGCAGCAGGCCTCGACCTTCCATTCGCGGCAGGAGTAAAATCCCTTGTCCGCATAGAACATGGCTTCCTTCGCGTAGGAGCAGACTTCCGAGGAGGGAAGGCCGGATTCCTTGGCATGAGCCAGACAGCTCATGGCATATACGGCGCAAGCCTCATCGTAGAAGAGGTTGTCGGGGTTCAGCAACGGCTTTACGGTTGCTGCAGCCGTGCGATAATCGCCGGCGCGGTACTGCGTCTTCGCCTTCATAATCGGCCGTGCATCGCCTTCGCTTTCGGTGATGGAAAGCTTGCGATCCTCCGGCGTGAGAAGGTGAATGGAAATATCCAGCTTCTGGGAGAGATATTCCAGTGTTTTAATCGACGGGATAGCTGTTCCGCTCTCAATCTGGGAGAGCATGTTGCGGGTGATGAAATTGCCTACGACCTGGCTCTGCGTCATTTTCTTGGCCAGGCGCGCCTCTTTGATAATGCGTCCGATTTCCGCTCGATCCATGAAAAGTTACCTCCTTACTTCAATTAATCCTCTATGGAAAAACAACAATTAACTGTAAACTTGATTTACAACTAACTGAATTGTAACAGAGATTTAACAAAAAATCAAGCGTCTTTCACAATCTTTACAACAAATTCGGTTGAAAAAAAGCCTCGTTTCTCCTATAATGAACTCGTATCGTATCTTTGACAGGTTTTTTTGCAGAAATCGGTCAGAGATTTATTTTACCTGTGAGAGGAAAGACCTATGAGAGTAAATACCTGGAAAAAATGGCTGTCGCTGTTGCTCTGCGCGATGCTTCTCTGCGCCTGCGCTTCGGATAAGCCGGCGAAGAGGGAGGGCGAGGATCCTTCCGGAATCGCCGCAACGATGACACCTACGGAGGTGCCTGCGACCCCGACACCCACGGAGATACCTGCGACCCCGACACCGACGGAGGCACCTGCCACGCCGACGCCTACCCCGGCTTTCGGTTCCGCCGAGGAGGAGCAGGCGGCGTTTAAAGAATTCCTTGATTCGGTGTTCGTCGATATGATCGGCACCAACAACCTGTCGGTGCATTTTAATCTGGAGCACCCGGAGGAATACGGAATCACGACGGATTTCGAGCTTACGGAGGAGACGATTGACCTCGCCGAGACCTACGAGCAGATGAAGGGTTACGCCGAGGAACTTGTCAAATTCAACTATGACAACCTTACGGATGCGCAGAAGGTCGATTACGACCGTCTCGCATACGAAATTCGCATTTCCGAGCTTTATAAGGATGTCAAGGTTTGCCTGAACATTTTCATGCGTGAGAACAATAACGCGGTTGACTCGCTTTCCACCGCGCTGACGGAGTATCCGCTTGCCGAGGAGAAGGATCTCGAGCTGTTCTTAAAGGATCTCGGCTCGATTCCGGCTTACCTGAACTCGCTGTTTACGGAGATGAAGAAGCTTTGCGAGGCCGGTTACGGTCCGACGCAGGGGATGTTCGACACGACGATGGATAACATCAACAATCTGTGCGCCCCGGCCGAGCGGAATGTTCTCCTGGCTTCCTTCTGCAGCAATATGGAAAATTCCGGCTTTGATGCGGACAAGATCAGCGAGTACAGCACGAAGGTTGAGGAGCTGCTTTCCACGGAGACGGTTCCGGCGTTCAAGCGCTTCTACGACGATGTAAAGACTCTTGAGCAGTATGTCGAGGAGCCGAAATCGCTTGCCTCCCGCGAGGGCGGCAAGGAATACTATACGATGCTTGTACAGACCACGACCGGTTCCAACTGGTCGGTGGACAAGATGTACGATTACCTTCTCAAGAAGGCGCAGGACATGGTTTCCGACTACAGTACGGCTTATCTCAAGGATAAGACGATTGCTCAGCGCAAGCAAAACATGCGTTACGGCACGACCGATTTCCGGACAATCCTTGACGATCTTAAGAAGCGTACGGCTGCAGAGTATCCGGCAATCCGCGATACGCAGTATACGGTGTCCGCATTGCCCGATGAGCTTTGCGTGGAAGGTGTTTTGGCATATTTCCTGAGCCCTCAGGCCGATAATCCGGACCGCAAGATTATCCGTGTCAATCCGAAGAACAAGAGCTCGGATGTCGAACTGTTCTCGACGCTTGCGCACGAGGGATACCCGGGACACCTGTATCAGGATGAGTATTTCCGTGCGACGCCCGGATATCACCCGATCAATTCCGCGCTCCATTACACGGGATACATGGAAGGCTGGGCGACCATGATGGGAACGAACGCCTACCTGTGGGCGACGAAAAATGACGCCGATGTCGCACTTTTCTTTGACTTCGATTACACCTTCCCCATGTCCATGATCGGCTGCTGCGATATCGGTGTAAACTACTTCGGCTGGAGCAGAGACGAACTGCGGAATTTCATGTCCGAAAATCTGCTTAACGCCGGCGCTTCGGATGAGATTTACGAGATGGTTACCGCGGATCCCGGTGTGGTTCTTCCGTACTCGCTGTGCCATTTCCTGTGCATCGATATCATCGATGAGCTGATGAGCTCGAAGAACATGACGAAGAAGCAGGCGTACGAGGCCTTCCTCAAGGTCGGTCCGTGCAGCTTCGATGTGCTCCGCAAGAACCTTGGAATCACGCCTGAGGAGCAGTAAAACAGTAGGGACAATACATGCCGTCGGGGCTTGCGCGGAAAGCGCGGGCTCCGGCGGCTTTTTTCTTTTTTTTCGACGGTTCATCGGTCAGAAACCGCGGGATAAAAAGATTTTGTAAAATCTAACAAAAAGAATTGAATATTTTCCGAAAAATTGGTAAAATCAACATATGGTTTCTGTCCTACGGAACACTAAGATATTGGAGGGTTACAAACATGCAGACTTACAAGTACGAGAAGATCCGCAACGTCGCGGTATTGGGACACGGCGGCTGCGGTAAGACAACTCTCGTGGAAGCCATGGCATATACGACGGGCATTACCAAGCGTATGGGCCGTGTGGAAGAAGGAAACACCATCAGCGACTATGACAAGGAAGAGCAGAAGAGACTTTTCTCTATCAGCACGACGCTGGTGCCCATTCTTTGGGAAGATACGAAGATTAATTTCCTGGATACTCCGGGTTATTTCGATTTTGTCGGTGAAGTGGAAGAGGCTGTCAGCGCAGCGGATGCTGCCGTTATCGTTGTCTCCGCGAAGGCGGGCATCGAAGTCGGCACAAGAAAGGCCTGGGACATTTGCGAGCGCTTTAAGCTGCCGCGCATGTTCTTCGTAACGGATATGGACGATGACAATGCGTCGTTCCGCAATGTGGTTGAGGCTCTCAAGGAGGACTACGGCAACCGCATCGCTCCGTTCCATACACCGATTCGTGAGAACGAGAAATTTATCGGCTTTGTCAATGTCGTGAAGATGGCAGGCCGCCGTTTCTCCAACAATCTCGGCGAGTATGTCGACGGCGACATCCCCGATTATTGCATGGAATATGTCAACAACTACCGCGACGCCCTGATGGAGTCCATCGCCGAGACGAGCGAGGATTTGATGAACAAGTTCTTCGAGGGCGAGGAGTTTACGATGGTGGAGATTGAGAACGCCATCCGCTCCGGCGTTGCATCGTGCGACATGATTCCCGTTCTGTGCGGCTCCGGCGTTCAGGCGAGAGGTACCTTCGCGCTGCTGCAGGCGATTGACAAGTATTTCCCGTCCCCGAACAAAAACGTCATCACCGGTATGAGCCAGAAGACCGAGACGACATTCTTCGCGGATTACGATGCGAACAAGGATTTTTCGGCGCGCGTATTCAAGACGATTGCGGATCCGTTCATCGGCAAATTCTCCCTCGTGAAGGTTTGCTCCGGCGTCCTCAAGTCCGACTCCGTGATTTACAATGCCAACAAGGGCACCGAGGAAAAACTGTCCCGTCTGTATGTGCTTCGCGGCAAGGAGCAGATTGAGGTGAAGGAGCTTTACGCGGGCGATATCGGCGCCATCGGCAAGCTCTCCGACACGCAGACCGGCGACACCCTTTCGACGAAGGCCAACCCGATTATTTACGATCCGATCAAGATGTCCGTTCCGTACACCTATGTGCGTTACGAGGCGAAAAATAAGGGCGATGACGACAAGGTTTCGCAGGCTCTTGCAAAGCTGATGGAAGAGGATAAGACGCTTAAGACGGTCAACGACAAGGAGAACCGTCAGTCGCTTCTCTACGGCATCGGCGATCAGCAGATCGATGTTACCGTGAGCAAGCTCCTCTCGAGATACAAGGTGGAGATTATCACCTCCAAGCCGAAGGTGGCTTACCGCGAGACCATTCGCAAGAAGGTTCAGGTTCAGGGCCGCCATAAGAAGCAGTCCGGCGGCGCCGGCCAGTTCGGTGATGTTATTATGACATTCGAGCCTTCGGGCGATCTTGAGACTCCGTACATCTTCGAGGAGAAGATTTTCGGCGGTTCCGTTCCGAGAAACTTCTTCCCGGCGGTTGAGAAGGGTGTTCAGGAGAGCGTGCTTGCAGGTCCTCTTGCAGGTTACCCGGTGGTCGGCATCAAGGCGACGCTGATCGACGGTTCCTACCATCCGGTAGACTCGAACGAAATGGCATTCAAGCTTGCTGCGCGCAAGGCGTTCAAGGCGGGTATCATGGATGCTACGCCGATTATTCTCGAGCCGATCGCTTCGATGAAGGTTGTTGTTCCGGACAAGTTTACCGGTGACATCATGGGTGATCTCAGCAAGCGCCGCGGCCGTGTGCTCGGCATGAACCCGGTTACGGGCGGCAAGCAGGAGATTATCGCCGACATTCCGATGTCGGAACTCTACGGCTATTCCACGGATTTGCGGTCCATGACCGGCGGTATCGGCGACTACTCGTATGAGTTCGCCCGCTACGAGCCCGCTCCTTCGGATGTTCAGGCGAAGGTTATCGATGAGGCCGAGAAGGTGGAAGACGAGGAGTAAATCGTCAAAACAGGAAAGATTTTGTATGCTGCAGAGGTCGTGTAAATGCGACCTCTGTAGTGCTGTATCAAAGGGAAACAGAGGAAGAAGTATGTTTCGCAGGATGACGGAGCAGGAGATTGCGATACAAAAGATTGCAAACCTTCGGATGGTGGCTGTCTATGAGTTTACGGAGGCCGTTCGAAGGGAGGAAAACAGTCCTCACGGTACGGATCCGGGCGTGGACGGCTGTACGGCCGTCACCGTTTTGTACGGAGATAACGAGCAGATTACGATGAGCGAGCTCGACCCGTATTTTGAGGAGCTGATCGGCAGACTGTATGAAATCTATGCGGAGACGGAAGACACTTCCGCCGTGTTGATGAACGAAAAGACGCGCGAGCTGTTCGAAAGCGGGCGCTACACGGAGGAGGAGCATTTTCAGAGGGAATTCGCGAAAAAGCAGGGCTCGAAGATCCCGGCGGTGTCGTTCGCAGCCTTTGACAGCCGGAGATTTCTCCCGCTGGCCGCCTATGTTCTTGAGTCCGCAAGTGCAATCCTCGGAAGAGAGGCAACCGTTGTGAGACAGAACCCCGGCTGGCGCGGAAGAGGGTCGATTGTTTTGAATTCGCAAAATACCGACACGCTGCATCCCGTGGGAATCACATGCCCCTGCGAGGGAGAATACCGTATCCGCATCGGTGACTGGCCGGAGCCTGGGGATGAATTGCGGATTGACTATACCGCCGATGACGAAGGAATCCGGGTGGCATTTGCCGCGCTTCGGGCGGATTTTTCGGGGCGCTTTTCCTACCGGTTTACTGCGGACGGCGCGGAGACATTTTACGAGGCGACCCACGAGGGAAAGCCGGTGTATTACGGGCGGGACGCCATCCCGGCGGAACCGTTTTCCGGGGTTGTCGACGGAACGACAGCGGGGCTTCTGCCTGCGGGAGTTCCGTTTGCAAAGGCATACCGGCTGCCGTTTGATGCCGTGTATGTATTTGCGGAGGAAACAAAGAGGTATCGAAGCGTGACGAAGGAGGATTGCTGTGCGTCGCTTTTGTTTTGCGGTGCGGGATATTCGGAGACAATGTCGCGGACGAAGGTAGACAACCGGGATTCGAAGGTGACTCTTCGGAAGAACTCCGTCCGGATGAAGCGCGCAAGGCTGCGCGACGGCCGGTACCAGACATATTTCGAGCCGGGGATTGCCGGGGCCTCGGGCATCTATCGCACGGGACTGGCAGGCAACTATTTTGTAACGGAATAAAAAACGGGAAGAGGATACGGGAGATGGGCTTTTTTTCAAATGTGAGCACGGAGAGTGACGAGAAGAGAGCGGAACGGCTGCGGCACGAGCTCAAGGGGGATGTCAGCACCCGGAGCAAGCGGCTCTCGGAGGCGATTGCCAATTATGATGAGACCTCGCGAAAGACGGTTATCCGCCCGTTTTCGCTGTTCCTTGATGTGGTTGAAGCGGTGATGAGAAATCCCGATTTCGAGCGCGAGCACGGCAAGGAGTCGGTGGTGTACGGCGAGGAAATCTATCCGCATGTGTTTTACATGGGGGAGAAAACCCCTGATTTTGATCGGCTGCGCGACTTTTTTGTCGAGCTCTTCGACACCGACGGCGTTGTGACAAAACGATTGTTTATCCCGGCGCTGTACCATCGCTTTTACGACCCGATGAATTTTCTGCGCCTGTCGCGGCTGTTGCCGGGAATCCGTGGAATCAGCGTTGACAGCAAGCAGTTTTTGATTGATCTGGCAGGCAAAATCAGCGGATTCTGCGCGGACGAGGAGATGTTTACGATGGCGATGGCAACCTATGCATCCCGCGTTTTGCTGAAGGCGGAGCCGGCGAAGGTTGTCATGGAGGAGGTCGAGAGGGACTTCCGGCATCTCGCGGGCATTTACGAGGTGAGTGAGGAGCGCATCGCCGCCGCGGAACAGAAGATCAATACCGTGGAGCTCGTGACACAGAGGCTTGTCGATACGCTTGCGCTCTCGGAGGAACGCATCAAGGCGGCCGGCGAGATTTCGGAATCCGCAATCGGAACCATCAAAGAATTCGGCGATGCGGAGATTCTCCGCGTAACCTCGCGCGTCAACGCTCTGAAGGAAACCATGCAGAAGGTGCAGGAGGATTTCATGGAGACGCAGAAGCGGTCGGTGCTTGCGGAGCGCGACGAGCTTGTGAACAGCATGATTTCCGAGAGCAGGAATCGTGTTGAGGCGCTTCGCCGGGAGGCAGACGGCATTTCCGCAGGGCTTCGGGAGGAGATTATACGCTCGGGCAAGGAGGCTTCCTCGGTGATAGCCCGGACGGAATCGTTTTTCCGCGACGACAGCAGAATCCGCGAGGCGGTTTCCGGGTCGGAGGAAGCCCGCGAACTCCGGGAGAAAATCGACCGACTGATGCTTCTCGATGAGGGTCGGCTGCGAGGCGCCGCTTCGGAGACAATACCGGAGAACGGGAACATTTTACGCGCCAATGCCGTGGTCGTGAGAAGCGCGGAAACGGCGGACGGGATGCAGCCGGACGCACCGCTGGCGGAGGAGAAGCTGCCTCCGGTCTCGCCGCTTTTGAATCCGGAGATTCCCTTCTCCGAGCGCTATGCGAAAGCGATTGAGGCGAAGAATGCCATGGCCTCGCAGGGAGTTTTGTTCCACAGGATGTTCGACGATGTGCTGACGGCGGTTATGGAAAATTCCAACCCGTATCTGATCGGACCGTCCGGCTGCGGCAAGACATTCATGGTCAATCAGATTGCTTCGATTCTGAATCTGGAGCATATCGATATCGGATATATCAACGAGGAGTATGATATCCTCGGATTTCAGACGGCGAACGGCGGATACAGCCGGCCGAATTTCTATCGGTGCTACAAGTACGGCAAAATCGCATTTTGCGACGAGCTCGACAACGGTAACAGCCGCGCGACGGTGAAGCTGAATTCGTTCCTCTCCAACACGGAAAATGCGTGCTACAGCTTCCCCAACGGCGAGAATGTTCCGCGCCATCCGAATTTCCGAATCGTAGCGGCCGGCAACACCGTCGGAAACGGCGCGGACGCCAACTACAACACCCGCGAGAAAATCGAGGAGTCGGTGCAGCAGCGGTTTACGCCGATCTATGTCGGTTACGACAACCGGATGGAGGAAGCCATCATGCGCGATTATCCGGAGTGGTTCCGCTTTGTCGTTGCGTTCCGTCAGGCGACCGACGCCTGGGCGCAGTACACCCACGCCGGCGCATCCGGAATCATTACGACGCGCGATGCCTCGAAAATCTGCCGCTATCTCGACAACGGCAGCTTCTCTGCGAAGAAGATTATCGAGTACGAATTCATTCAGACGAAGGATGCGGAATACCTGGAGTTTCTGGACCGGAATCTTCGCGAACAGATGGGGAAGATGTCGAAGCCGTGCGCTGAGATTTTCATGCTTTTCCACACGCGTGCACAGGAAATCATTACGGGGAAGGACACAATCCGCACGGTTTGATGAGGTTTGGATATCATGGGATTTGACACACTGACGGAGGTCGAGAGAAGAAATCTCCGGTTCGGGCAATTCGGATCGTTTTCAGTCTGTGACTTAAGCTTCCCGTCGGTGAGGGAGCTTCACGAATATCTGGAGCGGGATATACCGGAGACGGAGCACATTCTGCGGAAGACCGCACGGGAGTCGGCTGTGACTTCCGGGGATGCGGTTCCCAGTAATACCGAGGCGGGGAAAACGGTCCGCACGGGTACGGCGGGGCGGGAGTCGGCCGAAACCGCCGACGGGTTTGAGAAATTCATGGCGCTTTCGAGAAGCCTCGAGGCGGTCAATCGGAAATCGGTGCAGGCCAATGTCGCGGAGCCCGCATTTGTCGGAAACAGGCCGAATGTCCCTGCATTTATCGCGGGAGCGCCGAAAAATATGTACCGGACCGCGCGCCCGAAGGAGAAGAAGGTAGTCCGCGTATTTTTGAATCTGGCGTACACGGGCGATACGACGGAAGCCCAGGTTCGAAACCGGGGAATTCTGGCGCTCAATCTCGTCCGCGTGCTGGAGCAAAACGGCTATATCGTGGATTTTCGGGCGTTCGAGGCCAGCATGGAGCAGGATGTGATTTATCTGTGCGGTGTTTCGATGAAAAAGCCCGGGGAGAAGCTGAATCCCGGAAGCTGCTATTATCCGCTGTGCGGGCAGCTCTTTCTTCGAAGGGTTGTATCGCGGCTTCGCGCTGTCCAGCCGCGCCGCGGGGAGGGAGAGCGACCGTCGGGGAAGGTCTTCGGCGAATCATTGTCGGAATTGCTGTTTCTGAACCGGAACTGGCAGATTCCGCTCGGGAGCGAATACAGCGGTAAACAGGGAGCCCGCGGGAATCGGACGCCGGAGCGGGAGATTTTCCTCGGGACGCCGCAAAGCCTCGGAATTGCGGGGGAAAACATTTTTCGTGATGCCGACAGCTTCATCCGCAGGTTGAAGCTGGACGAGATAATCACGGTTCCGAAATATGAGACGGAAGAGGAGTAGGAATGGACGAAAAGACAGAAATCAAATACCTCAGAGTGTTGGTCGACAATGAGCTGAGTGATATTTCGGAGGAGCAGCTGCCGGCAATCGAGCGCGCCGTTTCGGAGCTGGATGTCTCGGATATCGCGGGAATCACCCGCTTCGGCGGCGATACGCAGAAGCGCATGGCCGATTTGTCGCAGATGATTATCAACAATCTGAACGCTTCTCCGGCCAACGATGTCGATGATTTGATGCAGCAGACGATTGAGACGCTTGTCGATATCAACGACGACGCAGGAAATCCGCGGTCCAGCCTCTTCTTCTGGCGCAGAAAGAACCGTGCCGTTGCAGCCAGAAAGCAGTACGATGAGGCGGCCCGCAATGTGAACCGAATCGCCGAAGCTTTGGAGAGCCATCAGGTCCGGCTGCTTCGGGATTGTGCGCTTTTAAACCAGCTGTTCGATTTAAATGAAGAGTATTATCGCGAGGCCGCCGTCAAGATTGCCGCCGTCCGGCTGAAGGCGGAGGACCTTCGGGAGGAGGGGATGACGGCAACCGACAGTGCGGTCGACGATTCCTGGAGAAGCGCAATCATCGAGCGCCTTGAAAAGCGGGCGACGGAATTAATGACCATGCGGGTGATTTCCCGGCAGCAGGCGGCGCAGATTCGCATGCTGCAGGCCAATTTTGCGATGATTGCGGACAAACTGCAGTCCACGCTGTATACGACCATTCCGCTTTGGAAGAGCCAGATTGTCCTTGCGCTCGGCGCGGAGCATGCAAGGCAGGCGCTGCAGACCGACCGCTCCATCAACGAGATGACCAACCGCCTTCTCGTTCAGAATGCGCAAAATCTGAAAAATGTCACGGCGGAGACGCAGAGGGCATACGGGGAGGAGTCCGTCCGGCCGGAGACGCTTTCGCAGACCAACCGGGCGTTGATTGAAAGTCTCAATGAGATGATTCGTATCCGGGGCGAAAACCGGATCAAACGGGAGTCGGTTGAGCACGAGCTGCTCCTGATTGACAGGGAGCTTCAGAACGGGATGCCTGTTGACAACGCAGTCAAAGATTGATACACTGAGAGGCGATAAAGTTTCCGGCGCCCGAAAGTACGGGCTTTGCGCTGCGAAAATGCAGCGTGCCGGTGCGGGAGAGTGACATGTTTCGAAGGTTTTATCCGGCGGAGATGGCGGAATCCTCCTACGATATCGACTATGAAGAGTTGTATCGGAAGGGGTATCGCGGCCTGATTTATGACATCGACAATACGCTTGTGGAGCACGGTGCCGACGCGAATGCGGAGGTGATCGAGCTGTTTCGGCGTCTCAACAAAATCGGGTTCCGCATCTGCCTGCTTTCCAACAACAAGGCTCCGCGTGTTCGTCGGTTCTATCGCGGCGCGCGTGTCAAGGGTGTCAGACTCCACTACATTTTCAATGCCCATAAGCCTGCGCGGAGAAACTACTTGAAAGCCATGGTTCTGATGCGCACCACGAAGAAAAATACGCTGTTCATCGGCGACCAGATATTCACCGATGTTTACGGCGCCAACCGTTCCGGAATCCGCTCCATTCTCGTGAAGCCGATCAACAAGGCGGAGGAGGTGCAGATTGTCGCAAAGCGGAAGCTTGAGCGCATCATTTTACGCTTCTATCGGCGCGATCGCTGGGAGAAGATGAACCAGCTCAACGTGGTTTTAATCGGATTTGCGGGGGCCGGCAAGACGAGTGTCGGCAAAGTCCTTGCGGCGGAGATGGGGTTTGACTTTATTGATACCGACCGGTATATCGAGGAGAAGGTCGGGATGAGTATCGCGGAGATATTCCGGACCAAGGGCGAGGAATACTTCCGGGATCTGGAGACGATGGCGCTCAAGGGCATTCTGAAATCGCGCACACACTCGGTTATTGCGGCGGGTGCGGGAATGCCGATCCGTCTCAAAAACCAGAAGATGCTTCGAAAGCTCGGTACGGTTGTATACCTGAGCGGAAGCGAGGAGGAGATAATCCGGAGGTTCTCGATGAGAAACCCCGAAGAGCAGCCGGTACTGTTGTCCGAGAAGACAGACGGGGAGAGGAGAGAACTCTTCCTTCGCTGGAGATTTGTCTATCCTACGGTGGCGCACCGCACGGTGGATATCGATGATCGCACGGTGGAGCAGGTGGCGGATGCCGTCCGCGACGCTTTGTAAATACACAGACTCGGGTTCGGGAGCGAGCCGGGGAGAAAGGAATACATCATGGCGGTTAAGACTCTTTTGATTATCAACGGACCGAATCTTTCCATGCTCGGCATGCGGGAGCCGGAGATTTACGGCAAAGAGACGCTTGACGATCTGCAGAATTACTGCAGGGCTGAGGCGAAGAAACTCGGCTATCTGGCGGAGACCTTCCAGAGCAATTCCGAGGGCGAGATTGTAACCCGTCTGAATCGCGCGATGCGCGGTAATTACAGCGGAATCATTATCAATCCGGCAGCGTTTACGCACTACAGCTATGCGATTTACGATGCGCTTCTGATGCTTTCGGTTCCGAAGGTTGAGGTTCATCTCTCGAACATTTACAACCGCGAGCAGTTCCGCAGCCACAGCGTGACCGCGGGAGCCTGCGACCGTCAGATTTACGGGCGCGGATTTGCCGGCTATTCCGATGCGATGGAGTATATCGATCATCTTCTTAAGGAGCGCGAAAAAGGAAAATAAGGCGGCGGATTTGCGAATCCGCGCGGACGGGACTATCCTTTTCGGAGACAAAATATGAGTAATTATGTGCGTGCGCTTCCGATTTTGCGGGAGCTTTCGGTTGATGCGATGATTGTGAAGGACATGGCAAATGTCCGGTATCTGAGTGATTATACCAACGACACGGGAGAGCTGCTTCTCTTCGCCGACGGAAGTGCGTATCTGATGACGGATTTCCGCTTTTTGATACAGGCGCGGCTTGAGGCTGCAGACTGTGAAGTGCTCGATGTCGCAGGGACTAGCTATGCGGAGCTGACGGGCAAGCTTTTGGATAAGCACGGCGCGAAGCGCGTGGCTTTTGAGCGCGATGCGGTCCGCTATTCGGAGTTCGAGGCGTTTCGCAACGCATGCAGTCAGGAGCTTGTGCCGGTTGACAATGTGTTGATTGCGCTTCGCAAGGTGAAGACCGCTGAGGAGCTTCGCAGGCTTCGCCGTGCGGAACAGATCGGCGATGAGGCTTATGCCCGCATTCTTTCCGATCTCAAACCCGGCGTGACCGAGCTGGAGATCGCGGCAAAACTGACCTACTACATGTGTGAGGCCGGCGCATCCGGCAATTCGTTCCCCCCGATTGTCGCATCGGGAGTGAACTCCTCCATGCCGCACGCGATGCCGGGAACACGCCGCCTGCAGGACGGCGATTTCGTAACGATGGATTTCGGATGTATCTACGAGGGATACTGCTCCGACATGACCCGCACGGTCGTGCTCGGTCGTGCGAGTGACCGCCAGCGGGAGATTTACGAGACGGTTCTTGCGGCACAGAAGGCGACCCTTGAGGCGATTCACGCGGGAATGCGCGGCAAAGACATCGATGCCGTGGCGCGGAATATCATCAACGCGGCAGGGTTTGAGGGATGCTTCGGGCACGGACTCGGGCACAGCGTCGGGCTTGAGATTCACGAGCCTCCGTATGCAAATGCGCGGAGTGAGGAGATTGTCGGGGAAGGCATGCTGATGACCGTGGAGCCGGGCATCTATGTCGACGGCTTCGGCGGCGTGCGGATCGAGGATCTGGTTGCGGTTACGGCGGACGGGCACGAAAACCTGACGAACTCGCCGAAGGAACTGACCGAGATTCCGATTGCCTGAGTGATTTTAAGAGGCAAGATTTTCCGCATTTTGCAAAAAAAATGTTGCAAACCGCGGCTAAATGGGATAAACTTAAGTGAACTATGTAGATTTGTTTCTTTGAAGGAGGAACTTTTTTATGCTGTCAGCAGGTGAATTCAGAAACGGTGTTACTCTGGAGATTGATAATGCTGTTTATCAGGTAGTTGAGTTTCAGCATGTCAAGCCCGGTAAGGGAGCCGCTTTTGTGCGTACGAAGCTGAAGGATATCAAGAACGGCGGTGTTGTCGAGAGAACTTTCCGCCCGACGGAGAAATTCCCGCAGGCTCATATTGAGAGACTGGATATGCAGTATCTCTACGAAGACGGTGATATGTATAACTTCATGAATACGGAGACCTATGATCAGATTGCGATGACGGCCGAGCAGGTCGGCGACGCACTCAAGTTCGTCAAGGAGAACGAGATGGTTAAGATGCTTTCGCATCAGGGTCAGGTGTTTGCCATCGAGCCTCCGATGTTCGTTGAGCTTCAGATTACGTCCACCGAGCCCGGTTTCAAGGGCGATACGGCTACCGGCGCTACGAAGCCCGCAACAGTCGAGACGGGTGCTACGGTGTTGGTACCGCTGTTTGTCAACGAGGGCGAGGTTATTCAGATTGATACCCGTACCGGTGAGTACATGAAGAGAGTTTGAGACAGACATGAAATCCCGGGCTTGGACAGTCCGGGATTTTTTTGTTTTCCTATTTTGCGAATATCGGAGGAAATTCTATGGCTTTGCGAATTATAGCCGACAGTACATGCGACCTTTCCGCTGAGCAGATTGAAAAGTACGGCATCACGATTCTTCCGCTCTGTATCGTGATGGACGGAAAGAGCTACTATGACGGGGAGGAGATTACGCCGAGCGAGATTTACGCATGGGCGGAAGCGCGCAAGACGACTCCGGGCACGGCCGCAGTTACTTTCGAAGTGCTGGAGAACCGCGTTCTTCCGATGATGGAGGCGGGGGATGATATCGTGTTTATCGGCATTTCCGAGGACATGAGCACGACCTGCAATATCGTCCGGATTTTTGCCGATGACCATGAGTATAAGAGACTGTTTGTCGTGAATTCGGAGAACCTCTCGACGGGAATCGGACTGCAGGTGCTCAGAGCGGCCGAGATGGCGGCTGCCGGGGCGACTGCGGAGGAGATTGTCGAGCGGATTTCGGCGGCACGCGGGCTTGTTCGCGCAAGCTTCATTGTGGACACTCTGACCTATCTTGCGCGCGGCGGCCGGTGCAAAGCCACGACGGCGTTTCTCGGTAATGCGCTCAAGATTCATCCTATGATTGCGGTTTCCGGGGGAAAGATGGGCGTTGCACGCAAATACCGCGGAAATATGCTCTCCTCGATGGAGCGTTACATGAGCGATCTCCGCGAGGAACTTGCGAAGGCGGAGCCGCGGAGAGTGTTTATCACGCACTCGCTCTGCGATCCGGCGCTTGTTGAGAAAGCACGCGAATTCCTTACGGGTCTGGGGCGCTTCGAGGAGATTTGCGAGACGCAGGCCGGCGGCGTGATTTCGAGCCACTGCGGGCCGAACACCATCGGAATCCTCTTCTATGTCGAAGAGTAGAAAAACGAATTGCAACCGGCGTCTGCGGGAGATTGCCCGCAGGCGCTTTTTTTCATTCTTTCGGCCGCAAATGTTGCTATTTGTACAGAAGTGTGGTAAAATTGTCAGGAATATGAGTATTGTCGATAAGTGCGCCCGTATGCCGAATGTGGCGGCGGAACGGGATTTAAGAGAAATACGGAAAATGAGGTTTTTCTATGGTTAACAACGAAAAGGTTCGTCTGATGACAAGGCTTGCCATTTACGAACAGAAAGAGGGAGTGGACGACATGGCGGTCGCCAATTATTTCCGCTCCGATTACACCCGTCATGAAATTATGAAGACTCTGATTTGGGTCACTTTCGGCAGCATTATCGTGCTTGCAATGGTGATTGCTTACAAGTTGGATTTCATAATCAAGAACGCGCTTGAACTCAATTACAAATTGCTCGGCCGCTGGATTTTGTTCGGCTATCTCGCAATTCTCGTTGTGTCCATCGCCGTGACCTGGCTCGGATATCAGATTCGCTATTTCCGGTCGCACAAGAGGCTGAACCGGTATTACCGTATGCTCGGCAAGGTGCGCAAGATCGAAGAGCAGGAAGAGCGCGCTACGGATTTGGAAGAGGAATGGGGGGAATAATTCGATGATGCTGTTGTTTGAACTGCGGGCCAAGGTTGTGTCAATCTATCAGCGATATGATTTTTGGATCAACCTGGCAGTTCGGTTCCTTTTGCTGTATGTTGCCTTCAGCAGAATTGCGAAGGTTATGCCGTACAATGCGACAATGTGTAAGAACATGACAATCCTTTTGATTGCGCTTGTCTCTGCATTCCTTCCGTCGGGTCTGATGGTTGTAATCGCCGCCGTGTATGTGACGCTCCTGATTTTCTTTGCGGACGCGGCAATCCTCGCAGTGACGGTATTTGCATTGTTTATGATTTGCTACTGCTTCTTCCTTCGTTTTACTTCGAGGCAGGGAGCATCCATGATTGCACTCCCGGTGCTGCAATCCTTCGGAGTTCCGTATATTCTGCCGATTCTGCTCGGCTTGTTCGGCAACCTTCTAACGATTGTTCCGGTATGCTGCGGTGTGTTTGCATACTACACGATATCCTATGTGAGCAAGAACATTGAGACGCTTGCCAAATTCAATCTTCGCTCCGAGCCGCAGGCGCTTTTCGTTACGATGCTCGACCAGCTGATCAAGAATCCGCCGATGTATGTGACGATGCTGATTCTTGCTCTGGTTATTGTTTCGGTATATTTTGTGCGTCGTATCAACATGGATTATGCGTTCGAGATCAGTATCGCCGTAGGTACCGGCGTAATGATGCTCGGCTATATCATCGCGGATCTCCGCTTCGACATGGGAATCAGCATCGGAGGAATGGTGCTCGCATCCCTGTTGTGCGGCGGTATCTCGCTGGTGATTCTGTTCTTCTACCGTGTGCTTCAGTATTCGATGGCGGAGCATGTGGAGTTTGAGGATGACGATTATTTCTACTATGTCAAGGCGATTCCGAAGATTAAAGCGGGCGCTCCGAGACGGAAGGAGAAGAAGGTTATCCGCAGACGCCGCACCGGTGAGGATGACGACGATGAAGAATATGAAGAGGCCGCTATCGGTCTCATTGACTACAGCAACAAGGCAGCGGAGTCGCTGGATGCAGGCGCGAAGAAGAAGCTTCGCAGCCTGAAGACGGAGACGAACGATGATGACGATGACGACGATGAGGATGACATCGACGACAGCGTTGATTTGACGAAGCTTCGTCCGAAGCGCTATGAGACCCGTGTCGGCAATGTGAACGGGGCTGTCGCGGCAGGTCCGGCGACGGGCGCGAACGATGCGCTCTTCGAGGATGAGGATTGGAACCCTGCGGAGGAAGCCGCCGAAGAGCCCGAACCGTCGCTCAGCTACGCCGAGCAGAAGATTTATGCGAAGAAGGCGGCGTACAGCCAGCAGAAGCAGGCAAAGCCGGCTCCGGCAAAACAGACTGCGGCTCCTGCGGGCAGCGCGGCTCCGGCCGGGACGTCGCTGTTTGCGGATGACGATGACGACGACGAGGACGAGCAGGTCATTTATGATTATTTCCCGGAGCAGGAAGCTTCGGAGGACGAGGATTATCTGTAATTCCCGGCAGATTGATTTCACGGAAAGGAGGACCACATGCACGGATTGATTGATGCGTTTCGGAATGCATTTAATTGGGTTTCGCTGCCGAAGATTGCCGTTGCGGATATTGTCGAGATTTTGCTGATTGCATTTCTGATGTATCACTTGATCAATTGGATTCAGCGCACGCGCGCATGGTATCTGGTCAAGGGCCTGATTATTCTGGTTCTTGTCTGGTTTGTTGCGACGATTTTTGAATTCAGCGCCATTTTGTGGATCTTCCGAAACGCCGTGAGCGTAGGTATTATAGCGATTTTTATCATTTTTCAGCCGGAGCTTCGCACCGCTCTCGAGCAGTTGGGCCAGCGTAAGCTTGTCGGATTCTTTGACACCGGCAAGGGAACGGGAGAGCGCTTCTCCGACGAGACGCGCGAGGAGATAATCGCCGCTGTTCTGGCGATGGCCGAGGTCAAGACCGGTGCGCTTATCATCATCGAGGAGAAGGTTTCCCTCGACAAGTTCGTGGAGACCGGAATCGCACTCGATTCCCTCGTAACCTCCGGTTTGCTGATTAACATTTTCGAGCATAACACGCCGCTTCACGACGGCGCAGTGATTGTGCGCGGAAACCGCGCCGCGGCAGCGACATGTATTTTGCCGGTGTCGGACAATATGCGGCTTTCGAAAGAGCTCGGTATGCGTCACCGCGCCGGTGTCGGTGTGAGTGAAGTGTCCGACTGTCTGACGATTATCGTGTCCGAGGAGAACGGCAAGATTGCACTTGCGCAGCACGGACAGCTGATTCGGGATGTCTCGGAGAACATTTTGCGAAGCAAGATGACGGAATGCCAGAACAAGTCGACCGGCAGCCGCAGAAGATTCAGAAAGGAATGGAACAATCATGAAGGGCAAGCTTAAGGCCATGTTCACGCGCAACATCGGGATGAAGCTTGTATCGCTTGTCCTTGCGCTTTTGGTTTGGATTACCATCATCAACCTCTCCGATCCGAAGATTACGAAGACCATCTCGGATATTCCGATTGATTTTCGCAACGAGGAGGTTGTCACATCCGAGAATACAACCTATGTTCCTTCAGACAGCGCCGGCCGCAAGGTGACGATTCGCATCAGCGGCGTCCGCTCCAAGATTGAGGAGCTGACGGCTTCGGATTTCATTGCCTATGTCGATTTCAACGAAATGAGCAGTGTATATGCGGTGCCCGTGCATGTGGAAGCGAAGGAGAAAAATATCGCCGCCATTGTCGAAATCACGAGACAGTCGACGATGATGATGTCCGGCAAGATTGTTCAGATGGAGACCGCGGTGGTTTCCTACTCCTTTGAGTTTGCAAACTGCCCGAAGGGTTATTATCCGGTATTTGTCGATGCGGATAACAAGAGATATACCGTATCCGGATCGCAGGATGTCGTCAAGGCAGGTTTGAGCCTGGTTGCGACGGTTGACCTTGACGGCGTGAATCCATCGGCAAGAAAGGGAAAGGCGTCGCTTGCGGCGTACGATTCCGACGGCAATTCCATCGATTTGAAAGATCTCGGATTCGCTGCACAGATGACCGAGGTAAATGTGGAGTTTGACCTTCTCCAGAAGCAGACCGTAAAAATCAATCCCATCAGCAAGGACGGAATTGTTCCCGTGAACGGGTACGGTATTGTTGAGGTGGAGACACAGAAGGAACTGCTGCTGGCCGGCAAACCGCAGGACATGGCGGATTTGCTCGCGAACGGATTTACGATTCCGTATCACCGCGAGAATGTGCAGGGGCGCGGCATCTACATCGAGGACAACGAGTTTAACTATCGGGAATACCTTCCCGAAGGGGTATACGATCCTTCGGAGAAATATACCATCCCCGTGCGAATCAAAGTCGATATGCTTCAGAAGAAGACTTTGACCGTGAATGCGACATCGGTTATTTTCAGAGATCTGGAAAGCACTTTCACGGCGGAGATTGAGGCGGAGACGCTGACGGTCGATGTGTTTGATTTTGCGGAGAATCTTGAGAAACTGACAGCAAATCAGCTCGATTTGTATGTCGACATGAAGGGCATTGCCGCACCCGGCAAATACCAGGTGGAGCTGCATTCCGATTATGCGAATGCACAGGGCGACAGGAGCGTGGAGACCAGCCTGCGCAAGCAGGAGGAACCGAATCAGAATCCGGACGGGGAATACAAGACATTTTCCATGAAGGTGAATGTGGTTGTAACGGAGAACTCGGAGGAGGGCCAGCACGCGGGAGCATGACAAGGAGAGGAGAAGCGTATGGTATCGGGAAAAGCTACGGTGATTAACGAAAAAGGCCTGCACATCAAGCCGGCCGGAAAGATGAGCAGCATTGCACTGGCATACCCCTGCATGGCGTATCTGGTGATTCGCGAGTACCGCGTCAATGCGAAAAGTGTGCTCGGAATTCTGAGTGCACAGGTGAAAAAGGGCGAAGAGATTGAGATTGTCTGCGACGGAGAACAGGAGCAGGAAGCGCTACAGGAGATGCTGGCTGCCGTGCGCGCAGGTTTTGATCTCACCTGATGAACCCGGATTCCGCCCTGCGGCGGAAGGTGCGACAACGGCATAGACAGAATGAGATGAGAAGTGCTTTATATAGTGATTGTATGGAGCACTTCCTTGCTTTATGGAGAGGTTTTTATGAAAGATGCAAGACGATACAAACCGTTCCCGGCGATGAATTATCCGCAGCGGCGGTGGCCCTCGGCGCAGATTACGAAGGCTCCCGTATGGTGCAGTGTGGATCTTCGCGACGGCAACCAGGCGTTGGTGGAGCCGATGACCGTGGACGAAAAATGTCGACTGTTCGAAGTTTTGTATAAGCTCGGTTTTCGCGAGATTGAGGTCGGATTTCCGGCGGCATCCCGCGCGGAGAGCGAGTTTCTGCGCGTTCTTTCGGAGCGATCGCTCGTGCCTGACGATGTGTATGTCCAGGTGTTGACACAATGCCGCGACGAGCAGATTGACGATACTTTCCGGGCAATCAAAGATTTTCCGAAGGTGATTTTCCATATCTACAATCCGACATCCGCGTTGCAGAGGGATGTCGTGTTCCATATGACGCAGGAGGAAATCCTGCAGATTCCGGTGCGCGCCGTTCGTCGACTCCGCGAACTGGAGGCTTCCTTCGAGGGCGAGATGGTGCTTGAATATTCGCCGGAGAGTTTCAGCGGAACCGAGCCGGAGTATGCGCTTGCGGTGTGCAATGCCGTCCTCCGGGAGTGGGAGCCGTCCGCAAAGAGGCGCGCAATTATCAACCTTCCGGAGACGGTGGAATTAAATACGCCCAACACATTTGCCGATGCGGTCGAATGGGTCTCCGACCGGTTGATTTGCCGCGAGTTTGTGACGGTCAGCATTCATACGCACAATGACCGCGGTACCGGGATTGCCAGCGCGGAGCTGGCGCTGCTTGCGGGAGCGGAGCGTGTCGAGGGGACATTGTTCGGCAACGGCGAGCGGACCGGCAATATGGATGTGTTGACGCTTGCTTACAATTTGTATGCTTCGGGGATTCAGCCGGGACTTGAACTCTCCGACATCGATTCCATTATCGAGAGCTATGAGGAGCTTGTGAAGATGCCGGTTTCGCCGCGTCATCCGTACGCGGGAAGATTTGCATTCACGGCATTTTCCGGCGGGCATCAGGACGCCATCAGCAAGGGCTTTTCGGCGATGAGCGATAATCCCGACGGCGAGTGGAAGGTGCCGTATCTGTTGATTGATCCGGCTGATATCGGACGCACCTACGAGACGGTGGTTCGCATCAATGCGCAGTCCGGAAAGGGCGGCGTGGCTTACATTTTGCGACAGTATTACGGGTTCCTGCTCCCCAAGGAAATGCACAGGGAATTCGGTGCGCGGGTGCAGCGGATGGCGGACACGCTCGGTGCGGAGCTCACGCGGGAGGATGTGTTCACGCTGTTCCGAAGAGAGTATCTTGAACGCAAGACGCCGCTTCATTTCCTGCGGTGCAGTATCGACGACCGGACGGATACCGACGAGGTTGACACGACGCATGCGCACCTTGTATACAGCTACTACGGAAAAACTGCGGAGCTTGACTGTTACGGAAACGGCCCGATTGACGCTGTGCGGAGGGGGTTGCAGGAGGAACTTGGGCTGCAGATTCGACTTCTGGATTACTCCGAGCATGCGCTGAACTCCGGTTCGGAGGCGCAGGCTGCCGCCTATGTGCGCATGCAGGATACGGAGACCGGCCGAATGACATACGGTGTCGGAATCAGTTCCAACATCACGCGCGCGTCGATTCGCGCCATGTTCTGTGCGGTGAACCGGTTGAAGGATTCGCAGTTGAACGGCTGAAAATGCCGGACGGAGGGGTAATATGGTTATCGGGGCAATCGTCGCCGGCGGTATGGGAAGCCGGATGGGAGCATCGGTTCCCAAGCAGTTTCTGAGACTCGGAACACGCAAAATACTGCTGTGGTCCGTTGAGGCTTTTGTAAATCATCCCGAGGTGGATGCCGTGATTGTCGGCGTTCCGAAGGAATGGCTCGCATATACGGGGGCATTGTTTGACGACGCCGTGTTCGGAGACCGCAGACGGCGTATCCTGTTGACAGAGGGCGGAGCGAACCGGAACGAAACCATATGGCGCATCACCGAGACGGCATGCAACCGGTTGAATGCACCCGCGGACACGATTCTTGTCACGCATGATGCCGTGCGTCCGTTTGTGACGGAGCGGATGATTTCCGACAATATTGCCGCGATTCGGAAAGCCGGTCGCGGAGCCGCCGTTACGACGGCGATTCCTTCCGTGGATACGGTGCTTCGCTTAGGCGATAACGGCGCCGTCTCGGAGGTTCCGAAGCGGAGCAGCATGTGGCTTGCGCAGACGCCGCAGACCGTACGAATCGGCGAGTGGCGTGCGATGTACACCAAGATGACGCTTGCGGATCGGGAGCTGCGGACGGACATCAGCGGTTGTTATCTTGCTGCGGGACATCCGGTGTTCACCGTGGAGGGAGACCGCGGCAATCTGAAAATAACAACCCCTGAGGATTATGCTGCGGCGCTTGCCCGCGTTTCCGAAGCGGGAAAGGAGGAGAGGGACGATGTATGACTATCTGATTGTCGGAGCCGGATTGTACGGCGCCGTATTCGCCTATGAGGCGGCGCAGAAGGGAAAGAGCGTTCTGGTAATTGACCGGCGTGACCATATCGCGGGCAACGCCTATTGCAAAAATGTCGAGGGTATCCCCGTGCATTGGTACGGGGCGCACATTTTCCATACTTCGGACAAGACCATCTGGGAGTTTGTCAACCGCTTTGCGGAGTTCAACAATTACATCAATTCACCGGTTGCGGTATACAAGGATGAATTGTATAATCTGCCGTTTAACATGAATACCTTCAGCAGACTGTGGAACATTAAGACGCCGCAGGAGGCGAAGAATATCATTGCCGCGCAGATTGCAAAGGAGGGCGTTACCGAGCCGAAGAACCTTGAGGAGCAGGCCATCTCCATGGTCGGTCGCGATGTGTTTGAAAAGCTGGTCAAGGGCTATACCGAGAAACAGTGGGGGCGCGACTGCAGGGATTTGCCGGCTTCCATAATCAAGCGCCTTCCGCTTCGGTTCGTCTATGACAACAACTACT
>CADBXF010000013.1 GCA_902798585.1 uncultured Lachnospiraceae bacterium | reverse complement strand
ATCTTCGGTAAGATACTTAACCGTCTCACTGTACTTGTCTATCGGGGGTTCCGCCGTGTCATTATCCCTTAATACAAAAAAAAGAATTGCAGCCAAAACAACAGCTGCAACAATTAACACTTTCACCCCTGTTCTCATTAATTACACCCCCCCATGGTATTACCGACTCCGCAGACTGTTCTGCCCAGAAACCGCACGGACAGCCGAGACACGATTGTCGAAAAAACGCCCGACATCAGAATAGTTCCAATCTGATGAAAAGTATACTCCTCCCGTAAAAAATTGTCAATCAGAACTTATTATTTATGCACATTCACGGTTTTATATTTCCGATTCCGTTACATCGCATCCCACAACGCCTGATTCAATTCGATCTTCACATTGGCCTTCCATTTGTCGTAGAGGGCGTTGAAGTAGGCGCGGGAGAGTTCCTCGATGCGCGCCTCCTCGGCGGCCTGGGTCGCTGCCTCATCCTTCTCTTCGGCGCAGAAGAAGATGTAAAGGCCGTCTTCCTCCTCGATTACACGGCTGATTTCGCCCTTTTTCAAGGCAAATGCCGCGGTACGGCTGTTGGTCTTGAGGTCGGCGCGGCCAACGGTCATCTCGACGGAACCCGCCTCGGTGACGGTCTTCGCATAGTTGTAGAAATCCTGCGCCCCCTTCGCGGATGCAAGATAGCCGTCCGCCTTCGTGCGAAGCGTCTGCATATCCGCGTCCGTAAACGGCGTTTTGTTTCCGTCTGCATCCTCGTAATAATTCTTTAGATAAATGTAGTAAAACTTGGCGCGGAGCACCTCGATTTCGGAGTACGAGGTGTCGGCGTTTAAGGTGATGGTACGGTATGTCTTCTCCGCGAGGACATTGTCGTTGTAAATGGAGCGAATCAAATCCTCTGTGATACCGTACTTTTTCGCGGTCTCCTCGGTGATGCCGGAGAGATATTGCTGGGTGTAATCGTTGACATTGAGAATATCGTCGGCGCCGAGCTTGACATCAAACTCGTCCGCCATGTGGCACACCAGCTTGATGTAGGTAATCTTCTCAAGAAGCCGGTCCTTCATGAGCGCGGAGTAGGTCTTGCCCTCGCTCGTGAACTTCAGGTCCCAGATTTCGCTGCCGTAGAGCGCCTCCACCTCCTCGCGCATGCTCTGCAGATAAATGTTGGCCTCCGCGTAGCTCACATCCACACCGCCGACACGCATGAGCACATCGTTGGTAAAGCCCTCGCTGGTCGGAAGATTTTTCTTCGGATCCTTGCTGTCCTTCCCGCATGCGCAAAGACACACAAGCAGCATCGCAAATACTGCCAAAAGCCGAATCCCCTGATTTCGTTTCCCCTTCATCATCCGTTTTCCTCCGTCGGATTTTATTTCCGCTGCCGCCCACCGGGCGTTCCTTTTCCGCGGAAAATGGCCCCGCTACTCCGCGAGTTTCCCAAGCTCCGTAAGCACCTCGCCCGCCTCGCGGAATTGCGAATAAATGTCCGCCTGTGCGCCGGCGCGTTGTTTTGCGCCCTTCGCCGCAGCGGGTCTGACCTGTTCAAACACATAAGTGAGCGTCGGCGTGTCGCCGGTCTGCACGCGAAGGCGCCCCGGGTAGCGCGCCACAAACGCCGGCAGCTCCTGCACGCGGATGCGTGCGTTGCCGTACATCTGCAGCACCAGAAAGCCGTTCTTCATCGTCACCTTCTCGACATATGCGTGATGTGCGAGCGCCTTGAGAAGCGCCACATGCAGCAGCAGGTTGACGCACTCCGGAAGATCGCCGAAGCGGTCCGTAAGCTCGTCCTGAAGTTCCTCCATCTCGGCCTCCGAGACAATCGCGGCGATTCGCTTGTACATGTCAAGCTTCTGCACCTCGTTGCGGATGTAGGTCGACGGAATGTATGCGTCGAGCTCCGCGTCAATCTGCGTCTCGAAATCCTCCCGCTCAGGCTCCTCGCCCTTCATCGCGCGAATCGCCTCGCCGAGCATTTTGCAATACAAATCGTACCCGACGCTCGCAATCTGGCCGTGCTGCTCCGCACCCAGGAGGTTGCCCGCGCCGCGGATCTCCAGGTCGCGCAGAGAAATCTTATAGCCTGCGCCGAGCTCCGTGTAATCGCGGATGGCCTTCAGGCGTTTCTCCGCCGTCTCCGTCAGAATTTTATCCCGCCGGTACATTAAAAATGCGTATGCAATCCGGTTCGAGCGTCCCACGCGCCCGCGCAGCTGATAGAGCTGCGAGAGTCCCAGCCGCTCCGCACCGTCGATAATCATCGTATTGACATTGCTGATGTCCATGCCGGTCTCGACGATTGTGGTCGACACCAGAACATCAATCTCACGGTTGATAAAACGCGCCATAATCTTCTCCAACTCGTGCTCGTTCATCTGACCGTGCGCATAGGCAACATTTGCCTCCGGGCAGAGCTCCGCAATCTTCGCCGCGACATCGGCAATGCCCTGTACTCTGTTGTAAATATAATACACTTGCCCGTCTCTTGCAAGTTCTCTGTGAATCGCCTCGCGGGCCATCTCCGGGCTGTATTCCATGACAAAGGTCTGAATCGGCCGGCGGTCAAGCGGCGGCTCCTCAAGGATGCTCATATCGCGGATTCCGATCAGGCTCATGTGAAGCGTTCGCGGAATCGGCGTCGCCGTCAGGGTGAGCGCATCCACATCATTTCGCATCTGCTTGATTTTCTCTTTGTGCGTCACGCCGAACCGCTGCTCCTCGTCGACAATCAAAAGCCCGAGATTTTTGAACTCGACATCCTTTGAGAGAATGCGATGCGTGCCGATGACAATATCCACAAGACCCTTCTTAAGGTCCGCAATCGTACGCTCCTGCTGCGCCTTGCCGCGGAACCGCGAGAGCATATCCACACGGCACGGAAAATCCATCAGCCGCTGGGTAAAGGTATTGAAATGCTGCTGCGCGAGAATTGTGGTCGGCACTAAGACCGCGACCTGCTTACCGTCCAAAACCGCCTTGAACGCCGCGCGAAGCGCAATCTCCGTCTTGCCGTATCCGACATCGCCGCAGATTAGGCGGTCCATAATGCGGTCGCTCTCCATGTCGCGCTTTGTGTCCGCGATTGCGCGCAGCTGGTCGTCGGTCTCCTCGAAGGGGAAGAGCTCCTCGAACTCCTTCTGCCACAGCTTATCCTCGGAAAATGCAAACCCTTTCCGGCTCTGTCTCGCCGCATACAGGCGAATCAGCTCCTCCGCGATGTTGTGCACATTTTTGCGCACGCGCGTCTTCGTCTTCGTCCATTCGGTGCCGCCGAGCTTGTTGAGCTTCGGCTTCTTCTCCGCATCGGCATCCGCGTATTTCTGCAGCACATCGAGACCGGTCGCGGGCACATAGCACACCCCGCCCTCGTAATCGACCTTCACATAGTCCTTCGTGACGCCCTCGGTCGTAATCTGCACGAGGCCGCGATAAATTCCGATTCCGTGGTTTTCGTGAATCACATAGTCGCCGTTCTCGAGCTTGCGATAATCCAGCGCCTTCCGATCGCTCTTGCGGGCCGTTGATTTGACGCGGTCCCGTCCGAAAATATCGCTCTCCGCAATGACAAGAAACCGAAACGCCGGATACTCAAAACCGCTCCGCAGCTTTCCGTAGAGAATCATTACCTCGCGGTCGCCGACAACGCGGTCCGGGTCCTCCGTGTAAAATGTCGTAACCCCGTACTCCGCAAGCTCCTCGACAAGCTTCTTTGCACGCGTGTGTGAAGGGCATACGAGAAGCGTGCGATACCCCTTCATGCGGTACGAGGCGAGATCCTTCGCCAGGGCGTCGAGCTTCTTTCCGTACGAGGAGATGGCGCGCACGCCGAGGTCGTATTGATGCCGGTACGCAATCAGCGGGTCCTTCACGAAAAATGTCGAGAGCGACACCGTCTTCCTCGCCGCGAGCGCCGCAATCACCTTGCGGTCATCGTAAATCGCGCGCATCTGCCCCGGCAGAAGGCTTCCGGACGACAGACGCCCCTCCATGCTCTCCGTATATTCGTCGACGGCGATTTTCGCCACTTCCTCCTGGCGCGTCGGCTCATCCAGAACCACCAGCGTATCCGCCGGAAAATAGGAGAAGAACGATACCGTATTTTTCTTGAAATAGTCAATCAAAGCGCCGAGGTTGACCGTGTCGGGTGCATACAAAATGCTGTCCTTAAGCTCGCCGACCGTAACGCGGAGATGATGCTCCGCATCGTACTCCTTCCGCGAGGCAAGATCCGCGCAGACGGTCTCCGTGTCGGTGTCAATCCGCTTAAGCCCGCGGTCGCGCTCCTTTTCCGAGAGAATCACCTCAACCGCCGGATAGATGACGAGCTCCTCCGCCGGCTCAATCGAGCGCTGGCTCGCGACATCGAACACCTTGATGTCATCGATATCATCGCCCCAGAATTCCACGCGGTAGGGGTTGTCCTGCGAGATGGGAAACACATCGAGAATACCGCCGCGCACCGCATATTCGCCCGCAGTCTCCACGGAATCCGCACGCCGATACCCAAGCTCCGTCAACTTACGCACAAGGTCCTGAAGCGTCGTCTCCGTATCGCGCCGTATCGCAATTCGCGCATCCAAAATCTCGGAGAGCGGCTGCAGCTTCTCAAGCCCCGCCCGGATTGTCGTGACAACCGTGAGCCGGGTCCCGTTCTCCATCGCCTCGGCAAGTCTCCGGAGCACGACCATACGCGCGCGAAGCGTCGCATTTCCCTGGCTTCCCGCACTGAAGAAAATCAAATCCTTGTCCGGAAAAAACACCGTGTCGGGGTCAAACTCGCGATAGTCCTCATAGAGCTCCTTCGCCTTGAGTTCATCCTCGGCGACGAGCAGCCGAAACTGATTCGCAAGCCCTGCCGCATAGGCAAACTGCGCTTTCTGTACCGCCGTGCACCCCGTTATAAGAACCGGTGTCTCCCCGCGCGAAAGATGCTCCGCAAGCGCCTGAAACTCCTTGCACGCGTGCATCGGCTCCGTATATGTCCGCAATATCTGTTGCATGTTACCTTCCTTATCACCCGTTGAAGCGGCCTGTCGTACCTTCCGATTCGATTATCCGCCCACACACATCGTCTCTTCGACTCTCACCCGTTGAAGCGGTTCATTGTCTCCGCGATTCCGTCCGAGAGGAAGCATTGAACGGCTGCAACGGTCTTCTTCAGGGCGTCGCGCACCGCTTCCTCCTCTTCCTTCGGAAAATGCGCCAGCACATGGTCGGCCAAATCCCACCCCTCGGGCTTCTCGCCGACGCCGATGCGAAGTCTCGCAAAATCGCTCGTTCCGATCTGCGCAATGATATTTTTCATACCGTTGTGTCCGCCTGCGCTTCCCTTGGCGCGGATGCGAAGCTTGCCCGTCGGGAGCGAGACCTCATCGCAAATGACGAGAATATCGTCCGCGGGCACCTTGTAAAAGTCCATGAGCGCTCGCACGCACTCGCCGCTTAGGTTCATGAATGTCTGCGGCTGTACAAGCTTTACCTTCACGCCGTCGATAACGCCCGTGCCGGTCAGGCCCCTGCACTCTTTTGTCTTAAGCTCAATCCCGCAGGCATCCGCAAGCGCCGTCACCGCCGAAAAACCGATGTTGTGGCGGGTTCCGGCGTATTTCGCGCCGGGATTTCCGAGTCCGATTATCAAAACCATACGACCTGTTACATCCTCATTTTCCGTAATATTTTCCGCGTCCGCCGCGCCTTTTCGCCCGCGCAGACGCTGCAGCAAACCCCATACGCACATATGCGCTCTCCCTTTCGCTTATACCCCGAAGACCTCTCTTGCGATGTCGACCGTCGCCTTCGCATCGCGGCCGTAGTAATCCGCTCCGATCTCGACCGCATACTCCGGCGTGAGAACCGCACCGCCGACCACAACCTTACACGGAAGCCCCGCCTCACGAAGCGCCGTGATGGTGTCCTTCATGCTCGGCAGCGTCGTCGTCATGAGGGCGCTTAAGCCCACAAGCGGCGTTCCGGTCCTCTTCGCGGCCTCGACAACCGCCGAAATCTCCACATCGCGGCCGAGGTCAACCACGGTGAAGCCGTAATTTTCCAAAAGAACCTTTACGATGTTTTTGCCGATATCGTGGATGTCGCCCTTCACGGTGGCAAGCACAATCGTGCCCTTGCTCACGGTCTCGCCGCCGCTTCTGCGCATATGCTCCTTAATCTCGGCAAATGCTCCCTGCACCACGGACGCGGACAGAATCAGCTGCGGCAGAAACACCTTGCCGCTCTCAAACCCTGCGCCGACCGTGTCGAGCGCGGGAATCAGCACGCCGTTTACGATATCCATCGAATCCATCGTCGTCAAAAGGCTCTTCGTAAGCTCCGTTCCCTGCGCGGAAAGCCCTCGCACAACCGCGGTGTACAACGAGGCTGCTCCGTCCCCAAGTTTCGAGGCGATGTCCGCTGCCGTCGCGTCGCCCGAGGGTGCGGCAACGGTGCTCTTCGCGGATGCTGCTCCGGAAGCGCCCGCCGTGCCTGCTCCGCTGCCGGCGCCTGCCCCGCCTGCGGTGGGCGGAACATAATCGCGGTACGCATCCATATATGCAAGCGAGTTCTTATCGATATTCATGAGAAGGCGGAATGCGCGCAATGCGCCCATCATCGCCTCCGAATTCGGATTCATAATCGGCAGTGTCAGGCCGTTTTGGAGCGCCATCGTGAGAAATGTCGCATTCACCAGATCGCGGTTCGGAAGTCCGAAGCTTACATTGGAGACGCCGAGAACCGCGCCGGTGTGAAGCTTCTCATGCACCATCGCAACCGCCTTCAAAGTCTCCGCTACCGCCGCCTGCTCCGCGCTCGCCGTGAGCGTCAGGCAGTCAATCTGCAGATTTTCCCTGCGGATGCCGACGGCCTCCGCGCGCGACACAATCTTCTCCGCTACGGCAAATCGCTCCTCCGCCTTCGAGCCGATACCGGCCTCATCGAGTGTTAGTCCAACCACAGCCGCGCCGTATTTTTTGACAAGCGGGAGAATCGATGAAAGGCTCTTCTCCTCGCCGTTTACGCTGTTCACAAGCGGTTTTCCGTTGTAGATGCGAAGCGCCGCCTCGAGGACCTCGGGCTTGTTCGAGTCAATCTGCAGCGGAACATCCACAACCGCCTGCAGCTCGCGAATCACCCGCACCATCATCTCCGTCTCGTCGATGCCGGGAAGACCGACATTGACATCCAAAATCTCGGCGCCGGCCTCCACCTGGGAGATTGCCTGCCCGAGAATGTAATCCATATCGCCGTTCTGCAGGGCTTCCTTGAAGCGCTTCTTGCCCGTGGGGTTGATGCGCTCGCCGATGCAGCGGGGCTCCGTGAACCAGACCGCCTTGTTGGCGGAACAGATTCCCGTGGGCCGCGTGTTGCGCTCCCTTGTGAGCTCCTCGTAGTCCCCGGGGTAAAAGCCGCTGCCGGCCGAGGTATTGTCCTGTGCTGCCGGTATCGCATCGCGCTCCGCCTCCCACTCGCGCACGACGCGCACAAGCTCCCGGATATAGTCGGGCGAGGTTCCGCAACAGCCGCCCACGACGCGAACGCCGTAGGGAAGCATTTGCCGCATAATCGCGCCGAATTCCCCGGGCGACACATTGTAAGTGTTCGTCGCAGGGTCGGGCAGACCTGCGTTCGGCTTTACCACGATGGGCAGCTTCGTCGCCGTGTAGAGCCGCTTTACCATCGGCAGCAGTTCCGCCGGTCCGAGCGAGCAGTTCACGCCGATTCCGTCAATTCCCATGTCGGAAAATGTGAGCGCCATCGCATCGATGTCCGTGCCGGTGAAGGTGCGGCCGTTGGCCTCAAAGCTCATCGTGAGGTACACCGGAAGATCGCTGTTCTCCTTCGCGGCCAGAACCGCGGCTTTCGCCTCATAGAGGTCGCTCATCGTCTCGATGACAATGAGATCCGCTCCCTTTGCCGCACGCACTTCCTCTGCGAAAATGTCGTACGCCTCCTCGAAGGAAAGATCCCCGAGGGGCGAAAGAAGCCGGCCGATGGGTCCGATATCAAGGGCGACCTTCGCGTTTTTATTGTTCGAGGTCAGAACCGCCGCGCGGGCATTTCCGATTGCCGCGACAATCAGCGCCTGCAGGGGATACCCGGTCTTCGCCATCTTCAAGCGGTTCGCGCCGAAGGTGTTCGCGTAGACGACCTGCGACCCGGCCTCGATATAGCGGCGGTGTATCTCCGTCACCTTCTCGGGATGCTCGATATTCCAGACCTCCGGAACTCCTCCCAGAGGCAATCCCGCTGCCTGCAGCTCGGTGCCCATGGCGCCGTCCAGAATCATAATTTCGGGGTAATTACTCATGCTTTCCTCCGTCCGACGCTTCTGCGTCAGTTGTCTCATTTGCCGTTTTATCCTGCCTTGATAGACAGCTATCGTGGTATGCACATCCCGCGCACGCTCCCGCTGCACAGGCTCCTACCGGCGCCGAAAGCGCATCGCCGTCCTCGGTGGATACCTTCCGAAGTTCCTTCGTCATGTCCTGCAATCCGATGATTGCCGTCACGGATTTCATCGGGGTGAGCATGTGTCCCGCGGTCGTCGCAAGCCCGATTCTCTTGCCGGCCTCAACCGCCGACAGCAGCTCCTCCTGAAGCGAAAGCGGCAGATCGCCGTACCCCGGCGAGAAGCGCCAGGTCTGACGGTAGAGGGGCATTTTCCGCGAAAGCTCCGCCTGGATGTCGTCGCAGATCTGCTCGATTGCCGCGCCCGCCATGGCGTCCGTGAGAAGCGCCTTCGCCATCTCGGTCTTCTGAAGCCTCCGCAAAAGCGTATCCACGCCCGAGCCGAGCGTCGCCGCCACCAGCGCAACCTTCGTGCAGCCGACGAGATGATTCACAATGTCTTTTCCCGTGAGCGCCAGCGCGCACTCCGCGAGCTTCACCTCGGCTTCGCCGCAGCACTCCATGTCAAAGATGCCGACGCTGTATGCCGGATGACACGCCTCCATGAGGGGCTTTTCACACTCGCGCATCAGCGCCAGGATGGTCTCGTCGGGCATCTGCCCGCCGTAGCCCAGATACCTCGCGGCCTCCTCCATTCGAATCGGTTTCAGTTCTACCATACTCGCTCCCTGCTCCTTCAAAAGCGCTTCGTCATCGCCCCGGAGATTCCTCCGATGCGCTGCTCTTCCGGCGCTCAATCGTCTTTTTCCAAACACTCCAACAGCACGCCGAGATCCGTAGACCGGGGCGTGCACGGGATTTCCTTGTTTCGTTGTTATGTCAAATCCGGCTCAATCCTCGCGGATCAGTCCGGGGTTGATCATCGGTGCAACCGCATCGGTGATGCGCTTTGCGACGTAGGGGTTGTTCATCGTGTAAAGGTGAATGCCGTCCACGCCGCGGGACACCAGGTCGATAATCTGGTCGATTGCGTAGGCGATGCCGCCCTCGCGAACCGCGTCGGGATACGCTTCATAACGCGCCATCATCCTTGCAAACTTCGAAGGGATACTCGCACCGCACATCGTGACCATGCGCTCGATGGAAGCCTTGCTGGTGCAGGGCATGATGCCCGCCTCAATCGGCACGGTGATTCCCGCCGCGTGCGCCTTGTCCAAAAACGCGAAAAATGCATCATTGTCGAAGAACAGCTGCGACAGCAGATGGTCCGCCCCCGCATCCACTTTCTTCTTCAGATTCGCGATGTCCGCGTCGAGCGTAGCCGCCTCCATGTGCCCTTCCGGATAGCAGGCTCCCATGATGTGGAAATCGCCCTTCGTCCTCAGATACGCAATCAAATCCGACGCATGCTTAAAGTCCGTCTGCACCTCGCGCTCCGCGTTGGGATTGCGGTCGCCGCGCAGCGCTAAGATATTCTCAATCCCGCGCGCCTTGAGCTGCTCGCAAATCAGGTCGATGTCCTCTTTGGTGTTGTACAAACACGTCAAATGCACCGCCGAAGCGATGCTGTACTTCTTCTCGATAATCTCCGCGATATCCGCGGTCTTCGTATCCGCCGCGCTTCCGCCGGCGCCGTAAGTCACGCTGATAAAATCCGGCCGCAGTCCCTGCAGCCCGTCCAGCGTCTTATAGATCGTCTCAATCGGCATATCCTTCTTCGGAGGGAAAATCTCGAAGGTGAACGCCGTGCGACCGTTCTTCATAATTTCCGATAACTTCATCCGTATTCCATACCTTTTTTGAGTTTCTCACAGTATACCACGCGCGCGGCGCGCATGCAAGGAAATGCCGTGTTTCCGCCGCAATTATTCGCTGCGGCCGGCATCGGAGCCGTTGCCCCCGTTTTCTCCTGCGGTCGACATCCGGCGCGGCCTCCGCAGCTTGCAGCCGCACTGTGCGCAGGCGGTTGCGTCGGCGGGGTTATCGTACCAGCAGTTGCGGCAGCGGATTTTTCCCGGCTCCGCATAGTTGACGGAACCGCTCTTTCGGGAGCGCTCGATCTTCTCCTTCTCGGCCTGCTTCGCAAGGTCCTTCTCCCTCGCTTCCAGGAAGATGTCCTTCACCATGGAACCGACCGCGGCGCCGATCATATCCGCCGTCTCTTCTCTCGACTTAATCGATTCGAAATCGCTGACGACCGGGCGGGACGGCTGTGATTTTATCATGTGATAGTCGGGATCCTCCGTGAGAATCAGCAGCTTGCATCCGCATTTTTCGCACAGCACGGCGTCGAGTTCATTGTCGTGCCAGCAGGCTCTGCAGCGGCGTTTCCCCTCCGGAATCGGCGTCCAGACCTCGCCGCGCTTCCGAAGCGGCCGGGTCTTCCCCGCCTGCTCGGGATGCGGCACAAATGCAAGCGGCATCCCGCACTCATCGCACAGCTCATTTTCCGGGGGATTCAGCTTCCAGCAGTACGAGCAGCGCACCAGTTTCTCCGCAGCGTGGTCCAGAATGCTCTCTCTGCCGGCGGTCGTCACCTCGTCCTCCGACGGAAGCATCGCTCCGCAAAATACGCATTCGGCTGCGCCGACCTGATTTTCGTAATCACAAAACGGACATTTCATTGCAATCCCCCTATGCGACATCGTTTCCGCTTTACTTTTTTAATTCATCTTCCGTATACCATTTGGCCGTAACTGTCGCGCCGCCTACCGGCATGGGAAATGAGTATCCCCAATAATCGCTGCCGTCGTGTGTTTTTTTCGCTTCGTACGCGCCCACATACACATGAATATCCGCATCTGTCAGAGCTTTTGTCCGGATTTCCACGGTAGTTCCGCACACGGCGCTTTGGGGCAAACTCGTAAAATACTGCAGGATATCTTCCGCAATCTCATATTTGATGGGGTACTGCGTACTGTACCAGCCTTCGCCGACAATCAGGTTAACGACAACCTTGTCCCCTTTGCGCACAACGGTTCCCGGTTCGGGATCCTGGCTTGCAACCAGCAGCTCGTACTTCGGCCCGGCATCCCCCCATCCCTGATGAAATTTAACATTTTCGATACCGGCTTTCTTCAGTTTCGCTTTGATTGTGGTTACCGCATCGTCATAACTCATCCCCCGGACATCCGGGATTTCAGCCTCCTTCGACCGAAACCAGCCTCCGTCCCGAAACCCGAATTCTATCAGCACGATCATAAGTATGCCCACCAGTGTCCAGATGAAGTCCTGTGCTTTTTTGTCTTTTTTGACTGCTGTTTCTTCTTCGTTCATCCCGGTTTTCTCCTTCTATCGCTCCGTATTTTTCTCTGAAATAATCCCGCCGCCGAGCACATTTCCGTCTGCGTCGTACCATACCGCCGACTGCCCGGGCGCTGCCGCACGGACCGGTTCGTCGAAGGCGATTCGGAACAGGCCTCCGCCCGCCCCGCCTTCTTCCGCGGTCGTCGTGTTCTCCCCCGCAAACCGCGTGACAGTCGCCGCCTGCGCGGTGTGGTGGTAGCGCACCTTCACAAAGCACCGGAGCGACTCGCCGGCCGCGATATCCGGAATCCCCATGAAATTCACATCCTCACAAAAAATGCTGCTGCGGTACACGGCGCTCTCGTCGCCGAGGACGACCTCATTTTCCGCGGGGCGAATCTCCGCGACATACGCAGGGAAACCGAGCGCGATGCCCAAACCCTTGCGCTGCCCCACGGTGTAGTGGATGATGCCCTTGTGACGCCCGAGAACCCTGCCGTCAAGATCGACGAAATTTCCTTCGCCGGGAATCCCGCATCCCTCCGGCGCATGGTCTCTGACATACTCCGCATAGTGCCCCTCCGGTACAAAGCAAATCTCCTGCGAGTCGGGCTTGTCCGCCACGGGAATTCCCGCGGCCTCCGCGAGCGCCCGTACCTCCGCCTTCGACATGTCCGCAAGCGGCATCACGGTCCGCCTGAGCTGCTCCTGCGTCAGGCGGTAGAGCATATAGGTCTGGTCCTTCTCCGCGTGCGCCGCAGTGTGCACCGTGAAGCGGCCGTTTTGCAGCTGCACGACCTTCGCATAGTGCCCCGTTGCGACGCCGTCCGCCTGCATGATGTCCGCGTACTCAAGCATCTTCGCCCATTTGACCTCGCGGTTGCAGCCGACGCACGGGTTCGGCGTCCGCCCGCGCAGGTATTCCGCAACGAACGGCTTTGTCACCTTCTCGCAAAATATCCCCACGCAGTTCACGACATGAAACGGAATGCCGAGCCGGGCCGCCGTGTCTCTCGCGTCATCGATCTCACAGCAGCGGCTCATCTCGCCGGCGTCCGACTCCCATGTGCGAAGCGTAATCCCCGCGACATCGTATCCTTTTTTCTTCAACAAGAGGGCTGCCACAGCGCTGTCCACGCCGCCCGACAGCCCGACCAAAATCTTCTTCATAGTCTGAATGTCTCTCTGTTCCCTTCCGTCCGGCATCTCCGCCGCCCCTTTAGTATACCAAGAAACCCTCCCTTTTGTACAGAGTCTGTTGCCGCGAAAACATACATCGAAATCCCGAGGCGCCGCAGACGCACAGGGGCCCTCATCGGTCTCCCATATATTAAAGGAAGTACGGGAATTGACTCTTTTTCCGTTACAACAGCAAATATTCACTGTTATGCAGGCGGCCCTGCCGTATTCACCGTCATTTTCGCAGAAAATGCAGCAAAATAATCGAAAAATGCAGTAAATCACCAATCTTTTCACAATATACTTGACATCTTGCACTTGGAATCCTATAATTCAATTCGTTTGCTATAATTATTCATAATTAGGAGAATATTCCGTGCGTGAATCAACCCGACACAAAACAGACTCGTCTGTTCTTGCGCTGTTTATAAAGAACTTCTTCATGCTTTTTGCGTTTCGAGGCTTCGGCGTGCTCGCCAATCTGGTGGTCACCATCTTAGCGGGGCGTACGCTCTCCGTCGAACTCATGAGCGAGTACAATCTCGTCTTCAGTTTAAGCAACCTTCTCGTCATTCCGCTCGTCATGGGCGCCAACAGCACGCTTTTGAAAATTCTTCCGGAATCCTCCGCAGAGGAGCGCAAGGAGCTTCTCGGCACCGTGCTGATCGGCAACATCGCGATCTGCCTCTCCTTCTGCCTCATCGGGTATCTGGTTACGCCGCTGATCTGCCGGCTTCCCAACCTGACGCCGGGCTCGTGGTATCTCGCCATCGCGCTCGCCGTCGTAACGAACAGCTGCATACTCGCCGACACGGTTTTGAAGGCCGACGAAAAATTCCTCCGCCTCGGCCTTGCCAAGGTCGCGGGAAGCGTGTTCCTGTTCGGTTCCTATGTGATCTGCATCCTCGGCTTCAAGAACGGAAGCCTATATAAATATGTGACTTTCAATGTCTGCGGACAGGTGATTGTCCTCCTTGTCTCCGTGTACAGAATCGGCGCAATCCGCCTGCGTTTCCGCACGGATCTGGTGCGGAAGCTGCTCTCCACAAGCGTTATGTACATGCTGAGCTGGTTCCTGATTACCGCGTTAAACTCCGCGGACATCTGCATCATCTCCGCCATGCGGTCCAAATACGACTCCGGCATATTCAGCACTTATCAGGCCGGAATCCGCAACTATTTCTCCATCTTCTATAACGATATTTTTGCGACGGTGATGCTGCCGATTCTGATTAACCGCGGCATCGACAGCAAGCGTCTGGCGCGGACCGTGACGAAGTTTCTGCCGGTTGTCTTCCTTGTTTTGGCAGCGGGAACATCGGTGCTTCTTCTGCTTCTTCTGTTCGCGTTCGGCAAAAAATACCCGGTTGTTTGGATCTATGTAGCGCTGGAAGCCGCCGGAATTGCCTTCCAGGGAATCTACTACTTCTTCAACTCCCTGCTGGTCACCGAAGGGCATGTCGGAGCAAAAACCTCCTTCACAATTCTTGCAAAACCCTTCCTTTTCCTGATTGCGACCATCTATGTTTGCACAAGATTTTTCGGAATCACCGGCACCTTTGTTTCATTCACGATTAATCAAGCAATATTAGCTTTCCTGCTGCTTCTTCGATACCGTCGGACGATGCGTTATATGTAACTTTGTTTGCGATTTTCGGCCATATTCTTCGAATTAATCGAAAATTTGTATTTTTTTCCGTCAATTTGTTGTTGCAATTTTGAAAAAACTAAAATATAATACTGATTGTCTTTGCTTTTTCGATATCTAATGAATGCGATTATTTAGAGCTTTGTTGTTTTGTCGTTTATCGGTCGTTAACAATCAAAGAAAGGAGAGTATGCAGTGATCCCTGCGCCCCGGGTGCCTGGTTTTTGTCATTGCGTATAATTGTCATGAAAGCTTTCCGATCCTCAGGCGATGCCGCCATCCGTATCTCTGCGCAACCTGCCTACGCTCTGGATATTCCCGAAGGAGGCCGGCTGCTCAAATCGACCGTTCAGTTGATTCGCGTGAAGCAGTGGATCAAGAACGGTTTTGTCTTCGTTCCGCTTCTCTTTGTCTTCGCAATCCCGTCCCTGTCGCAGATTACACGCTGCGCCCTCGGTGCGCTCCTGTTCTGCTTCGTGAGCTCCTCCGTCTACATCATGAACGATATCTTCGATGTGGCCAAGGATCGCGCGCACCCGATAAAGCGAACCCGCCCGATTGCGTCCGGCGCGGTTCCGATTCCCGTCGCCTACCTTTTGTTCGGGCTGTTGCTTGCAACCAGCCTGGTCGGGGCATTTTTCTTTGACAAGGTCGTGGCGGGCATCATTCTCGCGTATTTTGTCATCAACATCGCTTACACGCTCTTTTTGAAGAAGCTGATGTTCATCGATGTATTCACGATTTCGCTCGGCTTCATTTTGCGCCTGTGCGCCGGCTTCCGGATTCTTCACAAGCCCGTGGGCGAGTCGTGCAACATCTGGTTCATCCTTTTTGTAATGTTCTTAACGCTGTTCATCGGCATCGGCAAGCGCTGCAGCGAAATCAAGCTTCTCGGCAACGATTCCGCCGGCTTCCGCGAGTCGCTGAACGGCTGCTCCATCGCACAGCTTGAGCAACTGATTATCATGCTGATGACATGCACCATCATGTCCTATGCGATTTTTGTCTATACCTCGGAAATCAAAGCGCTGTTCACGACGGCACCCGTGCTGATGTACGGCATTTTCCGGTATCATTTCCTGAACGAAAAATCGACCATCGCCGGAAGTCCGGAGCTGATTGTCTACAAAGACCGGCCCATGCGAGCATGTCTTCTGCTCTGGACGGTGTTGTTTGTTTCGATTTGCATTGTACGGTCCTACACTGTGTAGAATCACGGAAAGAGAGAAAAACCATGGGTAAAAAATGCAGCATTATCATCCCCACAAAGGACAAAAACTCGAGACTCTATCTCACCCTGAAGTGTCTTGAGCCGCAGATGACCGACGAGACGGAGGTCATTGTCGTGTTTGACGGGTGCAGGGAGGAAACCGTCGAGGAATTCAAAACCTTCACCTGGTCGATGGACATCAAGCCCATCATCAGCAAGCAAAATGTAGGCCGCGCAGCGGCGAGAAACTTAGGCCTTCGGGAGGCGACCGGCGATGTGGTCATTTTCCTTGACGACGACCGCCTCACGCGCGGCGATTTCATCAAGGGACACCTTGCACGGCACACCGGCGAGCCCTGCGTCGTCCTGGGCGAGCGCATGGATGCGAAGGTCACGGAAAATGAGCTTCTCGACCTCATGAACGAAAACCGGCTTGAGGATGTGCTCGACTTTGTAAGCAAGCACAGCAAGAAAGAGTTTTACTATAACATCAAAAAATGGTTCGTGCGCAAGCCGCGCGGCAGCTACCGCTTCATGACCTTTATCACCGGCAATGTCTCCATCGACCGCTGCCTGATGAACGACATCGCGGGCTTCGACGAATCATTCAAGGGCTGGGGCTACGAGGACACCGATGTCGGATACCGCCTCGCGCAGAAAGACATCCCCTACTACCAGGACAACAGCATCATCTGCTACCATCTCCTTCACCCGCATGTAAAAGCGCAGAAGGCGAAGGAGGAGCTGATTAACTTAAAGCACCTGAAGTCGAAATTTCCCGACGACCGCGTGCTCGGCGGCGCAATCCGCTTCTACACTCTGAAGGCAAAGTTGAAACTGTAACAGGGGGATGTGACCATGAAAAAAGCAAGCATTGTAATTCCCACTCTCAACAAGCTGAACCGCCTGCGCCTCGTGCTGAAATCGCTCGAGGGGCAGATTACCGACGAGGTCGAGGTGATTGTCGTCTTCGACGGCTGCGACCCCGAGGTGATCGACGGCTTCCGCGCTCTGCAGCTCTCCTACGAGCCGATCGCCGTCATCAGCGAACAGAACATCGGCCGTGCTCGTGCGCGCAACAAAGGAATCGAGGCGGCAAGCGGCGAGATTGTCATTTTCCTTGACGACGACCGCGTGGTATCTCCCACCTATGTCGAATCGCACTACTCGCTCCACAAGGCGGGCTACGGCGTCGTGCTCGGACAGCGCAACCAGCTGTTCATGAAGGATTCCGACATCGACCGCTTCTACGAAGAGCCCGAAGGGCTTCGCGATTTCTGCGAACAGAACGGCGAAGTCGAAAAATACGCCTTCGGCAACGGCGCAAAGAGCCGCATCCGCTGGATGAACTTCTACACCGGCAACGTTTCCGTAGACCGGCAGGCTCTCCTCGATGTCGGCGGCTTTGACGAGTCCTTCTCCAAATGGGGCCACGAGGATCTTGACCTCGGCATCCGCCTGTATTTAAAAGGACTTACCTTCGGCTACTCCACGGAGGCAAACAACTACCATCTGATGCATGCGAGCAACTTCGACAACAAGAAGAAGCAGTGCGCGGAGAACATGCGCTATCTGATTAAGAAGTACAAAAAACATCTCGATGTCAGAGCCCTTCTGACACTTCTCTATACAAAACAGGCTGTCTTCGGAGTTCATGTCTCCAAGGAACAGCAGAAGAAATTCGAGATGCTGTCACAAGAATAAAAGATAGGAGAGAATTCAATGAAAAGTTTCCTGCAAAAGTATTTATGGCTCGTAGCACTTGCCATCGGTGGCGCCGGCGCCCTGCTCATCTGGTTCTGCCTTCCGCACCAGTCGGAGATTGATGAGTTCTGGTGGCTGATTGTGAAGTTTATCATCTTCTTCTTCGCGGTAATCGGCATCAGCTTCTTCCCGAACAAGACGAAATACGGCTTCCTTCTGACCATTCTGCCGTTCTTCCCGTTCCTGATGCTCATCATCCCGCGGGCAAGCTACTACGGTATCTTCGGTACCCTCGGAACCCCTGCTCAGGGCGAGATGTACACGAACCTCTATTTCCTGTGCTACCCGCTGATTATCATGTCCGTAGCGTTCGCATACCGCATGGGCGGAGGAAAGCCCGGCCGTTCCATCAAGATCTGCACCGCAGGTATCCTGATGATCTTCTCCGGTCTTTTGGACCTCAGCTTTAACACCGCGCACGGCGAGCCTCTCGCAAAATCGCTCGACTATGCATACCACATTATCATCCTGTTCGGCCGCCCGCTGACCTGGACGGAGGGTCTTGTATTCTGCCTCTGCCATTTTGTGGTAATCGCAATCATTCTTGCGCTTCCGCTCGACAAATGGATTGAGAAGCTCGGCCTTGTCAAGGCTGACGCCGAGTAATCGGACAATCCCGCGCAGCGCTCAGGTAACCTTAGAAACGACAAATTGACCGACTGTGGCACATTACAGCCGGTCAATTTCATTCATGAACGGAGATTCCCTTGTTTCAGTCCCTTTATCCTACGGAAAGCGTCGAAAGCGTCTACAATTACGATTTTGAGGCAAAATACCGCGAGGGCTATCGCGGTATCATTTTCGATATCGACAACACGATTGTCGTGCACAAAACCGACCAGACCCCGGAGAGTCTTGCGTTTCTCGCGCGGCTTCGCGACATCGGCTTCGGCGTTCTGTTTCTGAGCAACGGCTGCGAACGGCGCGTAAAATCGTTCGCCGACCCGGTCGGCATGAAATATCTCTACCGCGCCGCCAAGCCCAACCCGAAGAGCTACCGAAAAGCCATGGAGCTTCTCGGAACATCCCCCGAGACAACACTCTTCTTCGGAGACCAGCTCTTCACGGACATTCTCGGCGCCAACCGCGCGGGAATTCCTTCCGTTCTCGTCCGGCCGATTTCGCGCAGGGAGGATCCGCACATCGTGCTGAAGCGCCCCATAGAGCGAATCGTTCTGGCATTTTACAAACGAAACTGCCGCAAAACAGCCTGCGCCGAGCGCGCAGCCGAAAAATTGCCCGGATAACCTCCGGGCAATTTCTTTTTTCCTATGGAATTGTCGCTGGCATTTTCCGAAAAACGCCGCGCCGCCGGCGTTACTCGAGCGTCTTGAGCGCCTCGCTCTTCGGGATTCGGCGAATCTTCAGAAGCTGGAGCGCCACAACGACCGCGTAGCTCGCGATTCCGAGAAGAATCATTTTCCAATAGCAGTCGGCGCTCACACAGTACGGAAGGTAGCCGCTCATGCGCTCATACAGATAGCCCCGGAAAATCAGGCGGAGAAGCCAATCCACAAGCGGCACCGCGAGGAAGAGACTTGCGACAACCACAAGGGATGTCGAGACGATATACAGTCCGCCGATCTCACCGCCGGTGAAGCCCAAAATCTTCGTCATGGAGATGCTCGTCTGGTTGCGCTCGATAATCTGCTTCGCGAGGAGGTAGACCATCAGCACGAACATGAGGATGCCGAACCATTTTACGGGGCCCATGAGATCCGCAAAGGATTTCCAGAGCTGTTCCGCGAAGTTTCCGAACATGCTGCTGTCAAGGCGGAGGTACACATTCGACTCCGCAAGCTCCGTCAGCTCACGGTCCGCAAAATATCCGCTGTAATAGTCGGGCGTCTTCTCAAAGGTCTCGTTGAATTCCCCGAGGTTCATAAACACCGAGAGGGCCGCCTCGTAGGGGTATTCGCCGGCAACGGTGAACTCGTAGGTCCTGTCCGCGTATTTGTCGTAGAGACGGACCGTATCGCCCTTCTTCACATTGTATTTGTCCATAAAGCCGTTGGAAAGAAGCGCCTGTCCGGCCGGAATCGCAGTCTTGATGAACTTGCTATCCGCCTTGATGCCGTAGACCGAAACCTCGTCGGTCTTGTATTTTTCGTGCGTGGTCTCAAGCGTCGCAATCGCGAATTTCTCCGCGTCGCCGCCCGCTTCCTCGGGAGTCTTCAGGATATACTGATAGCGGCTGATGCTCGTGTCGGAGATGCGCTGCGCAACGGTCGTAAGCAGCGGCTCGAACATCAGGCCGAAGATGATGATGGCGCCGGCCAAAACGATTCCCACGGACATCGTGATGTAGTTCGGAAGATTCTGAAGCAAAATGCGGATGCGGAATCTCCAAGCGAACGGAATTTTCCGTGACAACCTGAGCGCGCGCTTCTTCTTTCTTCCGGAGATCTCCCGGCGCAGGTACTGCAGCGGCCCGATTCGAAGTTTCCACAGAAGAATCGTCGCATTGACGGCAATCATGATGACTGCGGGAATCGCCGTCGTCTTCACAAACGCATCGGCGTTCCAGAATGTCTTCACCTTTCCGAGCGAATACATCTCGCCGTAGATTGACGCCATGAAATCGCGCATCAGCGTGTAGCCGAGCACATTTCCCGCAAGGAGCCCCGCGAAAAATGTAGCAAGCGGCAGAATCATGTAGTGCCTTACCATCTCGCCTCTGGTGTAGCCCGACGCACGGAGCGTTCCGATGACGCCGGCCTCCTTCGAGAGCGTGTTCACGGTCGTGACCGCCACGATAAATGCAAGCACCGCGATGACGATATAGAGGAACACAACCATCGCGCCCTCGTCGCCGCTCATGTCTTCGCCCGCAAACTGTATCGCCTTGTTCTCATACTCCGGAAGGAAGTCCGAAACCTCGAGCATCGTGAGTCCCGTCTCGCCGGCCAAGGCGCGCTGTACGATTTCGCTGTTCGTCGCAATCAATTCGTCCCGAAGCGCCGCGAGAACCTTCTCTGCAGCCTCCTGCTTCGCCTTGTCCGTCGCCGGTTTCCCGCGGTAAATCCATGCGTAGCCGATGGTCTCATGCCCGGACGCAAACGCGTCATAGCCCTGCGGGGACATCAGGCCGATGCCGAATTTTTCGACCTCAAACATCAGATCCGCGTTATCCTTAAACAGCGAACTGTAATTCGGAAATGCCAACAGTCCGACGACGGTTACCTCCTTTCCGCCGATATTCAGCCGATCGCCGACTTTGATATCCTCCTTGTGCGCATGAAGATTGTCAATCGCAATCTCGCCCGCGCTCTGCGGAAGGCGTCCGTCCGTCACTTCGGGCACATTCACTTCCTCATTGAAGCGATACACACGGAAGGTCGTGCCGTCCGCGTCTTCCTCCTCAAAGAAGTCCGCGCGGTGGAAATCGGCGTCCGCACCTGCCGCAAGCTTTTGCAAAAACTCCTCATCCGGCCGCACATTAAATGCGAGGTGGCCGTCCTCCATCCTGCTCTCCCGCATGTTTCGGGTGTATGCATCCGCAATGCCCGCGTTTGCCACCAAAAAGCCCGAAACCACGGAAACGACCATGACGAGGAAGAGGAAAATGACCAGATATTTTCCGAAGTCTGCCTTGAGTTCGCGAGGCAGGCGTCGGTTCATCGGATTTCTCATACGATTCCCCCCTTACCACTCAATCTCGCTGACCGGCTGCTTATTTTCGTTCAGATAATTGCGGCTCACCTTGCCGTCGCGAAGCTTCACGACGCGGTCCGCCATGTTCTTCAGCGCATCGTTGTGCGTCACCATGATGACGGTGTTGCCATACTCTTTGTTGATGCGCTCAAGAAGCGTCAGAATCTCTTTCGAAGTGTTGTAATCCAGTGCGCCTGTCGGCTCGTCGCAGAGCAAAATGTCGGGGTTTTTGATGACCGCACGCCCGATGGCGGTGCGCTGCTGCTGGCCGCCCGAGAGCTGCGTCGGCAGCTTGTGGCGATGCTCGTAAAGGCCGAGCGTCTTCAGCAGGTCATCGACCGGCAACGGCTTCTTGCTCAGATACGCGCCGACCTCGATATTCTCGCGAACCGTCAGGTTCGGAATCAGATTGTAGAGCTGAAACACATACCCCAGATGGTTCCTGCGGTACTGCGTCAGGCGCGATTCGCTCATGTCCGCGGTCTTCTCGCCGTCGATCATCACATACCCCTCGTCGGCGCTGTCGATTCCGCCGATAATATTAAGAAGGGTCGACTTGCCGCTGCCGGAAGGCCCTAACAGCACGCAAAATTCGCCCTTCTCAATCGCAATGTCCACGCCGGAAAGCACCGTTTGCCTGGCTTCCCCTTCTCCGTAGCTCTTCTTCACATCTCGGATTTCCACGAAACTCATGTTCTTTTCTCCTTTTCTTTTCGGATGCGGCCCGCAATCGCTCCGATTCAGTTGAATGTTTGTTCATCTGTTCACATTATAATTGAATCGTTGCTCAACTGTCAAGCCCTTTTTGAGATTTTTCTTCCGTTCCCTCCGCGCCTGTATTATGCGCGCAAAAAAGACCGGATACAGCTTGTGCCGTAACCGGTCCCGAATTCTCTGTCGGCGAAGTGAACGCAGAAACCATGTACGGCAAAGCATACATGAGTCTCGCATATTTAACGGTAAGCCGGATGATTGCTCATCGTGATGACGACCTGCCGCGCGGTGTTCCGCGTCTGCTACTCCCCCATGGGTTGTTTAAATTGTAACACACATTTACCTTGCGAGTCAACCTCATTTTTCTTCGCTCCGAAAAAATGCCTGTTTTCCGGCGCAAAGCCCGCATTTTCGGCGCCGCGCTCTTGCACGCTCCCCGGATTCATGCTATACTGCACCGTAGAATTCGAATACTTTATTAGATTCGGTCTTAACCGTTGTGAGCGAGCAGTGTTCCATCCCCCTTCCGGTTCGAATCCGGAGCAACCTTACCGACCCGTATCTGACCCTTTCGAGACAGCTTTTTCGCCGTCCCGTCTTTTGTGCGTATCCCCGCAGTGCGCGATTTCGACCGTCCGAACGGACCGCCGCACCCCGCGAGGCGCTCAGCGCTCTCTGCGCCCCCGTCAGATACCTGTTTTGTTGCATTTACCGCCCGCCTGACGCTGTGTCCGGCGGGCTTTCTTTATTTCCCGGGCGGGCGCACAATCTGTGGAAAGGAGCAACCGATGGACATTTTCCGCAAGCGCCACCCGCTGGTGCCTCTCGCCCTGTTTATGTCGATTCTGCTTCTTGCCATGTTTGCACAATCGCCGGCGATTACATTTTCCGCGCTCGCGGGCGCCGTATTATACTTTTGCACAATCCGGGGCGGATTTACCGTCCGTTCCGTGTTTTCATATGTAGCTTGTTGGGGTTTGGTCGCACTCGTCAACCCGCTGTTTTCCACCGGCGGCGCGACGCCGATTGTGTTTGTGGGCGGACGACCGTACACGAGGGAAGCCCTTCTCTACGGCGTCCACCTCGGTGCGATGCTTCTGGCGGTTCTGCTGTGGTTTCGCTGCGAACGCCGCCTGATTCCCGAGGAACACCGCTTCTTTTTCTTCGGCCGTTTTGCTCCGAAGCTGGCGCTGCTGATTTCCTCGGTGCTTCGGTTTATCCCGCTTCTTCGGCGCAGGGCGGACGCCATGCGCGACGCGCAGATTGCCGTGGGCGTCTATGACGAGCCCGACTGGATTCACCGCGCGAAGAGCAACCTGACCACGATGTCGGCGCTCACCACCTGGTCGCTGGAAAACGCCATCGACACCGGCGCTGCCATGAAGGCCCGCGGCTACGGTCTTCCCGGCCGGACGACCTACCGCACCTACCGGTTCACTGCTGCAGACGGGCTGTGGCTTGCAGCGATTCTCGGGCTTGCGACTCTGTCCGTGCTCGCGCTTGCGCGCGGCGGCCTCGCGATCTCCTTCTACCCGAATATTGTAACCGCACACGCGGACACGCTTACACGCATCGGTGTTGCAGCTTATGCTTTATTGTGTCTGATTCCGTTTTTATCCGTCATCAAGGAGGAGCTTCGCTGGTGCTTCTATCGATTGAAAATGTAACCTTCCGCTATCCGAAGGCTTCGAGAGACGCGCTCCGCGGGGTCTCATTTTCCGTGCCGCAGGGCGAGTTTGCGGTTCTCTGCGGGCTCTCGGGCTGCGGCAAATCCACCCTCCTCCGCCTGATCAAGCGCGAGCTTGCGCCGTTCGGCGAGCTTTCGGGACGGATTCTTGCAGACGGCACGGATTTGACGAGGGCCGCCGCGCCTTCGGAATCCTCCGCCGACCTCTTCTCCGCGCGCACCATAGGCATTGTCCTTCAGGACCCGGAGTCGCAGATTGTCACGGACACGGTCTGGCACGAGCTTGCCTTCGGGCTTGAGAATCTCGGGCTCCCCTCCGAAGTCATCCGGCGGCGCGTCGCGGAGATGGCTGCATTTTTCGGGATTGAGGGGTGGTATCACAAAAAAACCTACGAGCTCTCGGGCGGCCAGAAACAGCTCCTGAACCTCGCTGCCGTCCTGGCGATGAACCCGCAGCTTCTTCTTTTGGACGAACCGACGGCACAGCTCGACCCGATTGCCGCAGCTGATTTTCGAAGCATGCTCACGCGCATCAACCGCGACCTCGGCGTAACGATTCTCATGGCGGAACACCGCCTCGAGCAGGTTCTTCCGCTTACGGACCATGTGCTTTTGCTTGACCGCGGCGAACTTCTCTGCGACGGCTCGCCCGCCGAGCTCGCCGCTTTTGTGCACAGCAATCATCACCCGATGGCGTCGGCTCTCCCGACGGCAACGCGCGTGTACCTTGCCCTGCAAAATACCTTGCCCGGCCCCGATTCGTCGGCATCGGGCAGTTCTGACACACCCGCCCGCGACATTCCGCTCACGGTTCGGGACGGCCGCGCGTTATTGTCCGCCGCAACCGACCGCCGCAGCCCTTCCGGGGACGCTGCAGAGGCTGCCGCAACCGGTTCGGAAACCCCCGCCCTCGCGGCGTCCGGCGTGCGTTTCCGCTACGACAAAAACCTGCCGGATGTGCTCTGCGACACAACGCTTTGCGTATCTGCCGGCGAACATTACTGTCTTCTCGGCGGCAATGGCTCCGGCAAGACGACACTGTTGTCTCTTTTAGCTGGTTTAAAGCGTCCTTACGCGGGTTCCGTAAAATTGTTCGGAAAGAAACTCAGCGCTTTTGCGATGGGAACTCTGTACCGCGAAAACCTCGCCTTGCTGCCGCAGCAGCCGCGCGATGTCTTCACGGAGAAGTCGATTCGCGAGGATCTCCTCGGGGCATTTTCCCGCGCCTGCTCCTTCGCCGATGCGAAGGCTTCCGCGTCAGCCGTCGCAGACAAGGCAAATGCTGACATGCTCGCCATGTGTGAGCGTCTTCACATCACAGACATTCTGGATTCGCACCCGTATGATGTGAGCGGCGGCGAACTGCAGAAGGCGGCGCTTGCGAAGGTTCTTGCCTCCCGGCCGAAGGTCCTCCTTCTGGACGAGCCCGCCAAGGGCATCGATGTGTGCGGTAAGGATGAGCTGGCTGCGATTCTTAAGGAGCTCACCGCGGAGGGCGTCGCCGTTTTGTCCGTGACGCACGACGCCGAATGGGCCGCAGAGCACGCGGACCGGTGCGGTCTTCTCTTTGACGGCGAGGTGATTTCCGAGGGAACGCCGCATGCATTTTTCGACGGAAACGCTTTTTACACGACAGCGGCAAACCGCATGGCCGGCGATTTCTTCCCGGGTGTTGTCACCTGTGAGGAACTGATTCGCGCGATGTCGGGCGCGGGCGAGGGCTCCTCTCGCGCAACGGAGGTGTCTCCATGAACCGCCGTCGGATTACTCGCATCTGCTTCTTCGGGCTGATTCCGCTCATCGTTCTCGGCGGCGCGGTCTTGTTCCGCGAGCAGCATTACGCCTGGATTACGCTGTGCGTCGCGGTACTCACCTGCCTGCCGATCTGGTGCGACTTTGAGAGGCGCGAGACGGGTTCCGCGGAGCTTATGGTGCTCTCGGTGCTGATTTCGCTTTCGGTCGCCGGACGATTTCTCTTCGCCTGGCTGCCGGGCTTTAAGCCGGTCACGGCCATCACGGTCATATCGGCGATGTGGCTCGGTGCGGAGCCGGGATTTGTCGTCGGCTCCCTCACGGCGCTGCTGTCGAATTTTTACTTCGGGCAGGGGCCGTGGACACCGTTTCAGATGTTTTCCTGGGGCTTGATCGGCGGCCTCGCGGGGCTTCTCGCCAAACCTCTCCGCAGGCACAAGCTGCTTTTATGCATCTACGGCGTCTTCGCGGGTTTCTTTTACTCGCTCGTCATGGATCTTTGGTCGACATTCTGGATGGGCGGAGGGCTCTCGCTTTCGCGCTACCTCGCCCTGATCGGCGCGGCGCTTCCGATTACGATTGAGTACGCGGTGTCCAATGTCATTTTTCTTCTGGCTCTCGCCGGCCTGATCGGCGAAAAACTGGACCGCCTGCGCGTCCGGTACGGTCTGTTCCGCGAGCATCGGTAGTCTGCCTGCGGTTCGCCGGAACCGGCGCATTTTCCGGGGAATGAGCTCCGGCTAAATCAGCTCATCACAACCGTTTTTCGCAAGCTGCGGCGGTTGTTTTGACATATATTAAATGAAACGAGGTGCATTTTCATGAAGAAACTTCTTTCTCTGACACTCTCGGTTGTCCTCCTTTTGGGACTTTGCTGCGGTATTGCCGCTGCGGCAGACACAACCGTGTATGTCACCATCGCCGACAAGAGCGGCAACCTTGTACTTGTACAGGAGCCTGTTGCGGTTAAGGATATCGACAGCGACGGCAAAATCACCGTCAACGACGCTCTCTACTGCGCACACGAAGCCAAATTTTCCGGCGGCGCCGCTGCCGGCTACGCTTCCGAGATGACCGATTACGGCCTCTCCCTCAAGAAGCTCTGGGGCATCGACAACGGTACCGGCTACGGCTACTATGTCAACAACGCGGCTGCCATGAGTCTCGGCGACGAGGTAAAGAACGGTGCATTTATCACCGCTTTTGTCTACACCGACACGACCAACTGGTCCGATATGTACTGCTACTTCGATAAGAACACGGCTTCCGTCACCGCCGGTGACACTGTTGCCGTTACGCTTTCGGCTCTCGGCTTCGACGAGAATTTCAACACCGTCGTTCTCCCTGTCAAGGGCGCCACGATTCTCGTAAACGGCAAGGCGACGGATGTCAAGACCGACGACAACGGCAAGGCAAGCATCAAGCTCACCGACGCCGGTACAATCACTGTCAGCGCAAAATCCGACTCGCAGACGCTGGTTCCTCCGGCTCTCGTTGTCAAGGTGGCTTCCGCTTCCGGCGAGAAGACCCCGAAGACCGCTGATAACACCGTTGTTGTGCTCTTCGGTGCGGTTGCCGTCATCGCTTTCGCAGGCGTTGTTGTCGCTTCCCGCAAGGAATCCCGCGCATAGTCTGCACCGCGCTTTGTAATCTATGAATCGTACGGATCACCGGAAAATGAATTCCAGCAGAAAAGGCCTTCGGCAGCGCTTCACGGCGCTGCTGCTGGCCTTTTGTTGCTTTGCCCTGCTCTGTGCGCCGGCATCGGCAGGCGATGCGGCGAGAGGCGATACGGCGAAGGAGGTGTTCACCGCCCGGGCTGCCGCCGGCGCTTCGGCCGCTGCGGCGAAGGATTCCTCCGGCGAGACCGTTGCCGCCGATTTCTTCGACGGAATTCTGTCGTACCTGGCCGCCGCGGACAAACGCTCTTCGGCGGACCCTCAGGTAATCCTTGACGAGGGCTGCGATCCGTCCTCCCGCCTTGATCTGTGGTACATCTTCGCCCTCGCACAGCACGGCGCCTACGACTTCCGTGCCACCGCTCAGGCGATGCGGGCTTCGCTTGTCTGTCTCTCCTCGCCGCTTCAGGGCACAACGCTGCAGAAATATGCTCTTGTGTCCCTCGCAATCGGCGATGACCTCTCGCCCTACGACCCTTCGCTCTTAGCGGAATCCGTCGGCTCACAGGGCATCATGAGCCTTGTCTTCGGGCTTCATCTGCAAAATAACGGCGTGTCACTCGCTGCCGCCACGCCGCAGGATACGGTTCGCCGCATCCTCTCTCTTCGCCTTGCGGACGGCGGCTGGGCAATCACCGGCGAATACGGCGATGTGGATGTCACCTCCATGACGGTGCAGGCGCTGGCGCCCTATTGCCGCTCTGCTGCAGGCTCATCCGACGCAGAAGCCGCTGCCGCCGTTGACGATGCGATAGCGCTTCTTTCGGCGCGCCAGAACGCAGACGGCGGGTTCACAAGTTACGGCGCTGCCAACTGCGAGAGCTGCGTCCAGGTCCTCGTGGCATTGTCCTCCGTCGGCATCGACGCCTGCTCCGACGCGCGCTTTCTCAAAGACGGCAACTCCGTCTTCGACGCCATCGCATCCTATCGCATGCCCGACGGAAGCTTCCGCCACATCCGAGGCGGCGAGACCAATCGCACGGCCACGCAGCAGGTATTTTACGGCTGTGTTGCATACCTTCGCTTCCGCGAGGGACGCCCTTCCCTCTACGAGTTGGACGCAGTCCGCGAAGGCAGATTCCTTGCGCCGTCCCCGACCGTGACGCCCGACGACCCGTCACCCTCGCCGGATTCCTCCTCGAAACCGACATCCGCAGTGACTCCGGGCGCTTCCGCAGACCTGACGCCCTCGCAAAATTCCGGTTCTCCCTCCGACTCCGGAAGAAACGGCGGCTCAAATATCCCGCCGTATCGACTCGTCGGAACCGGTATCATTTTGCTTTTGACCGCGGTTTTGTTGGCAATTCTCGCCCTTCGAAAGCGCCTGACCCGCCGCAATGTGCTTCTTGCGACGATTGTCTCTTTTCTCGTTCTTTTGCTGCTTTGGATTGTTAAAATCCAGACGCCGCAGCAATATTACGACAGTCTTAAGGTTTCCGCGGAAGACGCCGACGGCTGTGTCACTCTCACGATTCGCTGCGATACCGTCGCCGGCGAGAACGGGCTTCCCGCAGACGGAGTCCTTCTTGCCACCGTACAGATCCCGTTCAAAAAAGGCGATTCCGTGTACACCGCACTTGTCACAGCCGCTGCCGACGCCGGCCTTCCGTTAGACACCGGAATCGGAACCGGCGGCTATATACGCGGCATCGGACCGCTCCGTGAATTCGACTTCGGCTCGCTCTCCGGCTGGATGTATTATGTCAACGGCGAAGCGCCCTCCGAGAGCGCCGGCGCCCGCCCGCTGCAGGATGGCGATGTGATTGAATGGCGCTACACACGGGATCTCGGAAACGATACCGCGCCGTGATTTGACTCATCTCAGTGTTTCCGCAATTGCAGTCAACGAGCCCCTGTCCCGACAGGAAAGCAGACAATACAAAAGCCAAAAAAAGGAAAATTCCGACAGAAAAAGCGCTGCCCGATGATGTCATCGGACAGCGCTTTGGTTATTCCGTTGTTCCGTTTATCGCGCCGGTCTCTACAGCCCAAAGCGGTCAGCCTTTTCGTCCACAATCAGAATCTTTCCTTCGCCGACAAGGCGACGATCGGAGTGGATGGTGTCGCGGCTCTCGATGATGCAGTTCTCGATATAGGTATTATCGCAAATGTGCACATCGTTTAAGATGATGGAATTCCTGATGGTTACATTGTTTCCGACATAGACCTTCTTAAAGAGAACCGAGTTCTCAACAACACCGTTGACGATGCAGCCTGCGGCAATCAGACTGTTCTTCACGACGGCGTCCGGGTTGTATTTTGCGGGCGGAAGATCGTCCACTTTGGAGTAAACATCCGGATATTGACGGAAGAAGTAATCGCGAATGTCGCGGTTTAAGAAATCCATATTTGTGCGGAAGTAGTCTTCCACGGTCGCGATGTTGCTCCAATAACCCTCAAGCATGTAAGCGCAAATCCGCTTACTGCCCTTGTAGCGCATCAAAACACCGCGCACAAAATCGAAGTTGTTGTCCGCAATGCAGCGCTCCAGAAGCTCAATCAGAAGACGGCGGCGGATGACATATACACCGGTCGAAACCAGGCGGTTGTCCGACTGTAACGGCTTCTCCTCGAACTCGATGATGCGGTCTTCCGCATCCACCTTAACCGTGCCGAAGCGGGAGTTGTCGCGCTCCTCGGGAAGTCTTGTGACGACAACCGTAATGTCCGCCTGCGTATCGATGTGGCGGTTGATCACCTGGTTGTAATCGAGTTTGTACACACCGTCGCCGGAGGCAATCACGACATACGGCTCATGGCTGTTTCTCAGAAAATCAAGGTTTTGATACATGGCGTCAGCCGTGCCGCGATACCAGAAGCCGTTCTCCTGTGTGATGGTCGGCGCAAAGAGATACAAACCGCCCTGCTTGCGGCCGAAATCCCACCATTTGGAGGAATTCAGGTGCTCATGAAGAGAGCGCGAGCTGTATTGCGTCAGCACGGCCACCTTCTGAATATGCGAATTGGTCATGTTCGAAAGCGAAAAATCAATGCTTCGATAGCTTCCCGCAACGGGCATCGCCGCGATTGCACGGCGACTTGTCAATTCCTGCATGCGGCTGGAGTTGCCGCCGGCCAAAATAATACCGATTGCTTTCATGCTTCGTCACCTGCCTTTATCAAGCTTTCGCCGCTCTCGAGCGCGCCGTTTCTGTAGTCGTCCTCGCAGGTTCCGCCGAGAATAACCGTGTTCTTTCCGATGCGAACACCGTGAGGAATCACGGAATCCTCACCGATTGTCACGAGGCCCTCGCTGTAGATATGCGGCTTCCAGGTGTTCGGCTTTTCCTCGCCGATACCGATGCGGCAATTGTCTCCTATAACGACATTTTCCGCGACAATCGCCTTCTCGATATAGGTGCCCCGGCCGATTGTCGTGCCCTTCATGATGATGGAATCGCGGACAACCGCTCCCTCCTCGATGGTCACGCCCTCGCCGATGACGGAGTTGTGCACCTCGCCGTAAACCTCCGTGCCCTCGCCGATGATGGCGCGGTTGATGACGGTATTGTCGGCGATGTACTGCGGACGAATGACATCGCTCTTCGTGTAAATCTTCCAGTACTCGTCGTACAGATCGAAGACCGGCACGATGTCGATGAGCTCCATGTTGGCCGCCCAGTACGAACCGAGCGTTCCGACATCTCTCCAGTAGCCGTTAAACTCATATGCAAAAATACGGTCGCCCCGGTTGTGGCAATACGGAATGATGTGCTTGCCGAAGTCGCACCCTTCCTGCTCGGAGAGGGTAATCAGCGCCTCGCGCAGCACCTTCCAGGTGAAAATGTAAATACCCATCGAAGCGAGGTTGCTTCTCGGGTTGGCGGGCTTCTCCTCAAACTCGCGAATACGCATTTCGTCGTCGGTGATGACGACGCCGAAGCGGCTCGCCTCCTCCCACGGAACGGGAATCGTCGCAATCGTCACATCCGCGTTGTTCCGCTTGTGGAAATCGAGCATCTCCTCATAGTCCATCTTGTAAATGTGGTCGCCGCCGAGCACAAGAACATACTCCGGATTATAGTATTCCATAAACCGAAGGTTCTGGTAAATGGCGTTCGCCGTGCCGGTGTACCACTCCGCATTCGTACTCTTCTCGTACGGCGGAAGAATCGATACGCCTCCGATGTTGCGGTCGAGGTCCCACGGGATACCGATTCCGATATGGGTGTTCAGCCGCAGGGGCTGGTACTGCGTAAGCACGCCGACGGTATCCACGCCGGAATTGATACAGTTGCTCAGCGGAAAATCAATGATTCTGTATTTGCCGCCGAATCCAACAGCGGGCTTCGCGACACTCTGCGTCAGCACACCGAGACGGGATCCCTGTCCGCCAGCAAGCAGCATGGCGATCATTTCTTTCTTAATCAAGTCTCCACCTCCTCGTCGTTTCCGCGACGGCCGAAAACGCGCACTCCGAGCCGCCGTGTATGATATTTTATTGTACCACAAGAATGTTTAAAATGAAACCGTATTCCCCCTGTTTTTTGTGGAAAATGACGATGTTTTCCGCCGACTTTCCGAAAATATTACACTTTTCCCAAATTCCCCCGTAACACGGCGGAAGTTGGGATTGTATTTTCCGCAAAACATGCTATTATTAATAGGGTTATTATGCCCGCACAAGCGGGTACCCTGCAAACGGCGCAACGCCGCGGCGCGGGCACGCCTGATGAAGTCTCCGGCGAGACGTCAGGCGGAGAAATGTTTCCGACCCGGAGGAAGTAAATGTTTTCATTGGATTTGAATCAACCCGCACATCTGTATTTCATCGGAATCGGCGGAATCAGCATGAGCGGACTCACGGAGCTGCTGCGCTCGAAGGGCTTTACCGTCAGCGGCTCGGACCGCAGCCGTTCCGTCATCACCGACCGCCTGATTGCAAACGGAATTCCGGTGGCCATCGGACAGTGTGCGGAAAATATACAGGGCGACATCGATGTCGCGATTTACACGGCTGCGGTGCACGCTGACAACCCGGAGTACGCGGCCTGCGTGGAAAAGGGAATTCCCCTCATCGACCGCGCGGAACTGCTCGGCCAGGTTTCGAAGACCTACCCTGTTTCCATCGGTGTATCCGGAACGCACGGCAAGACTACGACGACCTCGATGATCGCCATGATTTTGCTTCAGGCGGGGCTCGACCCGACCGTCTCCCTCGGCGGAATGCTCGAGGCCATCGGCGGCAATCTGCGAATCGGCAACTCGGAGCGCTTCCTGTTCGAGGCCTGTGAGTACACGAACAGCTTCCTGAAATTTTACCCGACAGATATCTGTATTCTGAATATTGACGAGGATCACCTCGATTTCTTCAAAGACCTCGACGACATCCGCCGCTCGTTCCGCAAGTTCGCGGAGCGGCTTCCGGAGGGCGGCCGCCTCATCATCAACGGCGAACTTCCGAATCTTGCGGATTTCCTCGAAGGACTCACCTGCGAGACCGTAACCTACGGGCTCTGCCGTGACGGACTGACTCCCGAAACCGCACCGTATACCTATTGTGCGGACGGCATCACCGTCAACGAATACGGCTTCCCTTCCTACGATTTGTATGTGCGCGGAGCATTTGCCGGCCGCATTGCACTCTCCGTGCCCGGCGTGCACAATGTCTCCAACAGTCTCGCGGCCATAGCCGAGGCCTTTTTCCGCGGCATCGGAATCGACGATATCCGGAAGGCGCTTGCGGATTTCACCGGCACCGAACGGCGCTTTGAAGTCAAGGGCGTCCGCGAGGGCGTGACCGTGGTCGACGACTATGCGCATCACCCGACCGAGATTCGCGCAACGCTTGCAGCTGCACAGACATACCCGCACAAGTCCGTATGGTGCGTCTTCCAGCCGCATACCTATACCCGCGCCAAATTGCTTCGCCGCGAGTTCGTGGAGGCTCTCGCCGCAGCCGACAAGGTTGTAATGGCGGATATTTACGCCGCACGCGAGGTCAACGACGGCACCATCTCCTCGGCAGATTTGCGCGACGACCTCATCGCCATGGGCAAAGAGGCCTACTATTTCCCGACTTTCGACGAAATTACAAAATTTTTATTAAAAAATTGCGTAAACGGAGACCTGTTGATAACCATGGGAGCGGGAGATATCGTAACTGTAGGGACTTCGTTCCTTTCACAATAGTTATCCACAATATCCACAGCGGATTACAAACAATCCACTGTGGATATTTTAAAGTTACCCGCTCCGATTGTGGATATCCGAAAATTCCCGTGAAAGCCGCGTAAAACAAGGGCTCAGCGAACATTTTCCGCGGACCTGCACGCTCGAATTTATCCACGTTATCCACAATATCCGACGGCAAATTCTACACGATTCGACTGCCGTTTTCGCTATTTACAATCCCTCTCGGATTCGCTATAATGGGCTTCGCACGGTTCATTCAGCAAGTGTTAATCAGAGAAGAGAGGGGGAACCGTCGGCGTATGTGCATCGTTCGCATGAAATCCAAGACGAAGCGTTCGGGAACGGTTGTCCCGGACATCTTCATCGATTCTTATATGGACCGTTTGGACGGTTCGGCGATTCGCGTATATCTCTATCTGCTTCGCCATTACATGGGCGGAAATCCCGACCGCCGCGACCCTGAGGATGTCTCGCTGTCATCCCTTGCGGCGCATTTTGACGGAGCCGAGAGCGATCTTCGCGACACACTGCTCCGCCTTGCGGACTTCGGTCTTCTGGAGGTTGCCTTCAGCCGGAACCGTGTCACGAGAATCGACCTGGTTGACCTCTTCGAGTTGGAGAACGGCGGGGACGAGGACGAATCCGACAATTCCTACGCTGCAGCGCCCGTCAGCGCCGGTTCCTCAGGCGAACCCAAGGCTTCACGGCAGACCGCAGCGAACACTGCAACGGCAAAGCCTTCCGCAAGACCCGTTGCCGCTTCGGTCGATGCGGACGGGGAGCAGCCGGACTACCGCACCGCGGAGAAGGCCTTCCGGATTGACGAGGGCGATGTCGACGCGAGGTTTAACGCGGACCCGGAGTACCAGGGGCTTGCCGATGTGCTCCAGCAGATTTTGAAGGTCGATTTTACGGTGTCCTACTACCGTTTGATGCTTTTTGCTTACGCAGAGCTTCATTTTTCGAGAGATCTGATTTACTACCTGTTTGAATATTGTGCGGAGATCGGCAAGACCGACTACCGCTACATCACCCGGGTTGCCATCGGGTGGGCGGAGCACGGGATTTCCACCGTGGAGGAAGCTCAGCTTCATGTCGTGGCCTACGATGAGATTGCGCGCGTCGTGCGCGAGCAATTCCCTTCGAATCGGGCTTTCGGCAAGGTTCAGATCGAGTTTCTGAACCGTTGGGGCCGCGAGTGGCACCTCTCTGCGGAGCTCGTGGAGGAGGCCTGCCGACGCACGCAGCTGAACACGAACTCCTCCGACTTCCGCTATGCGGACAGCATTTTGTCCCGCTGGCATGAAGCCGGAATCACTACCATAGAGCAGGTGAAGGCCGAGGACGCGCGACACGCCGAGAAATCCGCTGCCGCGAGAACGCGCGCAAAGAACGCCGAGTCCCGGAACAACCGATTTAACGATCATTCCCAGCGCGAGTATTCGCAGGGCGAAATGTCCTCGCTCGAGCTCGCCATGCGAAACCGTCATTGATGACTCCGGAGCAACCGTTCCGCGCACATCGGAGACGGCGAACGGAGGTTTCCCATGAGTCTTACGACAACGGAGTACAACAGCCTTCTTCGGGAGTATGAGCAGCGCCGCCTCGAAGGCGAAAAAGAACTGCACCGCCGCAAAGAGGAAGTGGTACGGGCGATTCCCGCAATCGCAGAGATTGACGAACAGCTCGTGCACGGCTCCGTCACTGCCGCCAAACTTGCCCTCACCGGCAACACCTCGGCGCTTGACGCGTTGGCCCGCACGAACGAATGGCTGATTCGCCAGAAAAAACAGCTCCTGACCGGCGCGGGTTATCCCGCGGACTATCTGGAGCCGCACTACACATGCCCGCATTGTAAGGACACCGGCGTCGTCATTCTCCGCTCCGCCGACGGAACCACCGCGCAGCGTCCGTGCACCTGTTTCCGACGCGCGATTATCGAACGCTACTACATGGAGGACGGGCTTCGCAAACGCCTTGAGAAGGAAAATTTTGCGACCTTCAATCTCGGATACTACTCCGACCGTCGAATCGACGAGTCGACCGGCCAGACATACCGCGCCATCGCCGAGGCCGCGCTTCGCGATGCCAAATCCTTCACCGAGGCGTTCGGATCTTCCTACAACAATCTGTTAATCAGCGGTTTCAGCGGTGTCGGCAAGACATTTCTCGCAAACTGCATCGCGGGCAATCTTCTGTCGCGCGGTTATACCGTATTGTACCTCTCGGCGTTCCGCCTGTTTGAGATTTTCGAACACTATCGCTTCGGCGACCGCGATCTCTCCAAGCAGGCATCGATGGATTTTGACAACATTCTGGATTGCGATCTTCTGATTGTGGACGACCTCGGAACGGAAATGTCCAACACCTATACAACCTCGCAGCTCTTTGTCTGCCTGGAAGAGCGCGACCGCGAGAAGAAATCGACCCTGATTACCACGAATCTGACGATGGATGACCTGAGCAAGCGCTACAGTGAGCGCATCGCCTCGCGGTTATTCCTGTTCCGATATATCAAGCTGTTCGCCGACGACATCCGCGTACAGCAGATTTTGTAAAATGACCCCTTCCGGCGGGGTGGCGTCTGACGGCGCCGGTGGCCGGTTCTTGCATACATCATTTCACGGAGGATTTCTATGTCACAGGAAGACAAGTTTGTTGACAGCAGTTCCTTTGCGCCTTTGGGCATCATCGCCCTCGAGAGCAGTAAACCGATCGGGAAGACCGTCGATGATTACATCGTGTCTTGGCGAAACGCACGCGAGCACAAGTTTCTCGACGAGCCGGGGTACGATACCTACCGGCGCGACACCTACCTGATTGAGTCCAAATGCCCCCGCTTCGGCACCGGCGAAGCAAAAGGTATCATCGCCGAAACCGTCCGCGGTATGGATGTTTACATCCTCGTCGACGTGTGCAACTACAGCCTTACCTACACTGTCTGCGGACAGCTCAACCACATGTCTCCGGACGACCATTTTGCGGATGTAAAGCGCGTCATCGCCGCTCTGAGCGGCAAAGCCCGCCGCATCACGGTCATCATGCCGTTCCTCTACGAGAGCCGTCAGCATAAGCGCTCCTCGCGCGAATCGCTCGACTGCGCCGTAGCTTTGCAGGAGCTTGTGAACCTCGGCGTTGAGTCCGTCATCACCTTTGATGCGCACGATCCCCGTGTGCAGAACGCCATTCCGATCAAATCCTTTGAAAATGTGCAGCCCACCTATCAGTTCATCAAAGCGCTCCTGCGCAATGTGCCGGACATTCAGATTGATTGCAAGCACCTGATGCTCATCAGCCCCGATGAGGGCGCCATGAGCCGCGCGGTTTATTTTGCGACCGTTGTCGGTGCGGAAATGGGCATGTTCTACAAGCGCCGCGACTTCTCCACCATCGTGGACGGCCGCAACCCGATAGTCGCTCACGAATTCCTCGGCACCGATGTCAAGGGCAAGGATGTCATCATCATCGATGATATGATTTCCTCCGGCGAGAGCATGCTCGATGTCGCAAAAGAGCTCAAAAAGAGAAATGCCGGTCGAATCTTCGTCTGCGCGACCTTCGGCCTCTTCACCGGCGGCCTTGCAGCCTTCGACAAAGCTTACGAGGACGGTTTAATCTACCGCGTAGTCACGACGAACCTCGTATATCAGACGCCGGAACTTCTGAGTCGCGAATGGTACATCACCGCCGACATGAGCAAATACATCGCGCTCCTGATTGACTCCCTCAACCACGACGCATCCATCAGCGAATACCTCGACCCGACCGAGCGAATCCATAAGATCCTCGAAAGAAAGAGGAATGGGGAGAAGATATGAGCGCTAAGCGAGAGCTGTTGTTGCCTGCGTAGCAGGCAGGCATAAAATATACCCCCGCTGACAATGGTACATTGTCAAGCGGGGGATTTTTATGCCGCAGACGGGCGTCAGCCCGGCAACAACAGCCGAGCGCACGGACACGAGCAGACCGACCGCAGGGAGGTCTGTGAGTGAACGGGTGCGTAATCAGAAGCGGACGAAGTCCGCGGTGCGGGCACCGAGCCCCCTCACGCCTTCTTAATCGGCACCCAGATATAAGTTCTGACCTCCTGTGAGCCGGGTTCCGGCTCCAGATAAACTTCAATATCGTAGTCCCCGGCAATGGCATAGCTTGTCAGCGAAGGAAGCCATTCCGACCAAATCTTGGTGTTGGTTTCCTGCAAGGTCGCCAATGTGCACGGGAACTGAGCCCACAAACCACCCGGGATTACCCGCGTCTCGCAACCCTCCGGAATCTCCTCCCACGGAAAATACAAATCCGCAATCCAGTAATCGAAGTTTTTCCCATCCATATCGAGGCAAACACCGAAAGTCCCCATAACCGGACGCTTGTCACCCTGTGCCAACCATTCCTTCCAGAACTTCGGAATCTCCTGATAGCTGGTATCGCAATTAAAAGGTCTTCTAACCCCCATAATGGTAAACGAAGCCTTCTCAACAATACGGTAATCCATCATGCTTCCACCCTCCAAAGTAATTTTGATGTGCAACGGTGCAAAGGAACGAAGAGTTGCCCCGGGCTCACGCGCTTGTGAGGGCGTAATACCGTGAAACCGCTGGAATGCTTTCGCAAAACTGTCCGGAGAGTCATATCCGTATTTTACGGCGACATCAATCACCCTAATCCCGGATCCGCTAAGTTCCTGCGCAGCCAATGTCATTCTGCGCGCTCGAATGTAATCGCCGACAGTTAATCCGCAAAGAGCCCCGAAAATACGCTGATAGTAAAACGGCGAAAGAGCCGCCCTCCCGGCAATCTCTTCGATATCCAGCTCTCCGGAAAGATTTTCCTCGATGTAATCCAGCGACTCCTGAAAGCCTTCAATCCAATCCATCACCTTCCTCCTTCCGTTGCAACTGTAGTATATCAAAACAGCCAATTTCCCTACCGACTTTTTCTGCACACATATTCGCCATTGCATTTACTTCTGAAAAACGAAGCAAATTTAGTTAAAACAATTCGAATTTGACAATTAAAGGGTTATCCAATATCGTCTTAACAAATGTTGCCCCTCCGCATCATTATATGCTTCTATGGTGTCTTTCCAGATACCGCCCAGTTTTTCACATACTTGAATGGAGGCTTTGTTTTCGTCGTTGATTGTCAGCAACACTTTTTCCATGCCGTGTTGCTTTGCAAGTTCCAACCCAAGGCGAAGAATCTCTTTGCCATATCCTTTTCCTTGTTCCGATACTCTAACTGCATAACCAATGCTTCCAATATCCAACATTACCTTTTCGGGAAATTCGGTTCGGAGTTGAAATTCTCCTATGAATTTTCCGTTGTCGATTGCCCAATAATGAAAACTGACGGGTTGGCCTTCTACCAATCCCTGTTCTTTCCTGTCATACCATGACTTGGTACGAAAAAACCATTCATTATCAATATTCTTTGGGTTTGTGGGTCTGAAATAGGTGACATGGTTATCATACAATTCCTGACAATACTCCTTGTATCCCATCACATATTCTGGACATCTTTTTATCAGTTGCACCATACAGCTACCTCGTCAAACGCCGATTTGTCTCTCGCTCTGAATCGTAATTCCGAAATATTGCTACTCTTCTTCGTGATCCTCAGCATATGCCAAAAATGAATCCTGCAATTCACAGTCATTTTCATGATCATTCAGCTGAACCTTGATTGATATATCTTCCGGTCCTTCAGAGCCGTCAAGAATAGCCATAACATTTGATATTGTGTCAACGATAGTACTCTTGATTATTGAAAGCAATACCTGCTTTCCTTCATCATCTAGTCTATTGTATAAACCAATGGCATTCTTCCAGTATTCGATTGTACCTTCCTCATTAGGATCACACGAAAAGAACTGTTTGTATAATTCCATGTTGCCTTCAACAACATTTTTGTAGATTTCCTCAGTAAACAAATCAACCATTGCTTTATAATCTCCATAACATAAATGCCGAAAGTTATCTGACAGACTGCCATTCCTCTTTGGAAAGGCATGTTATGTGTTCCGTTCGGAGAACGCCCTCTATGGCACAGGGCACATTATAGGCCGTATG
>CADBXF010000012.1 GCA_902798585.1 uncultured Lachnospiraceae bacterium | reverse complement strand
GCGCCGAGGAAGTAAAGAACAAAGTCATGAATATGTACACCGACCCGAACCACATCAAGGTGACCGATCCGGGAACCGTGGAGGGCAATACGGTGTTTACCTACCTGGATGCGTTCTGCAAGCCGGAGCATTTTGCAAAATATCTTCCGGACTATGAGAATCTGGACGCTCTGAAGGACCATTACCGCAGAGGCGGCCTCGGCGATGTGAAAATCAAGCGTTTCCTGTGCGCCGTTTTGGAGGAGGAGCTTGCGCCGATTCGCGCAAGACGCGCGGAGCTTCAGAAGAGGATTCCGGAGGTTGTGGAGATGCTTAAGAAGGGCAGCATCGAGGCACGCAAGACAGCGGCGGCAACGCTTGACGAGGTCAAGGCCGCCATGCGCATCAACTATTTCGACGACAACACCTGGGTAAACGAGCAGGCAGACAAATACCGACAGTGACGGAGGAACGGTTTTGAAACACGACAGCGCGTATTTTCTAAGCAACGAGAGCGAAATCAATACTATTTTGATTCGCTGCTCGCTCGTGCTTCTTTTTGTCGGACCGATGGTTGCAATCCTGAAGTATGCCGGGATGAACAATGAGTTTTCCTATCCCGAATGCATTGTTTTCACGCTCATCGTGTTCGGTTTGGTTTGGCTGTGCCGGGCTCTGATGCGCTCGGTGCGTGCACAGTGGATTGTAAAATACATCATCATTTTCAGCATGCACTGCGGCATCTGCTATATGGCGACGAAGCCGGGGATTCTTCTGTACATCAGCTACGCGCTGATGCCCGCGCTTTCCTGCCTCTATTATCAGCGGCGGTTCACGCTGCATATCACGGCCGGATGCTATGCGATAATGATGGGTTCGCTTTTGCTGCGCGCCCGGAATGAGGTGGCCGAGGCATACGACTTCTTAACGGAGCGGGAATGGTTCAGCGTGTTCGGCTTCAGCCTGACATGGGAATACATTTTGCTTACCATCGTGCTGATTACCCTGGTCGGCAAGACAGAGTCATCGCTCGAATCGCTGCATGTAAACAACATCCAGATGAAGGATATGCAGACACAGCTGATTTCCGGTTTCGCTAATTTCCTCGAGTTCCGCGACCAGAGCACGGGGCATCATGTGCGCCGCACGCAGGCCTATGTGCGGATGATTGCCATGAAGATGTACACACTCGGGTACTATCAGTCCGAGCTTTCCGCGAAGGCTATCGGGTATATGGAGACGGCGGCGCCGCTTCACGATGTCGGCAAGATTGCCATTCCGGACGCCATCCTCTTAAAGGAGAGCGAGCTCACGGATGAAGAATATACCATCATCAAGAACCATACGAAGGAGGGCTACCGTCTCGTCACGGAAAATCTCTCCGGACTTACGGATAAGCGCCTCGTAAAATGTGCGCAGGAGATTACCCTGAGCCACCACGAGCGGTGGGACGGTACGGGATATCCGGAAGGCTTGAAGGGTACGGCAATTCCGCTGTCTGCGCGTATTATGGCGATTGCGGACACGCTCGACGCGATGCTGTCGGAGCGCGTATACAAGAGGCGCATGGACCTCGATGAAGTATTGCACGAGCTGTCGCTCGAGCGGGGGCGGCATTTTGAACCGTGCATCGTGGATGCGGTTGTTCGGCTGCGTCCGGAAATCGAGGAATTTCTGCTGGAGGATCATGATCAATACGGCGATTCCGGGGACGGAATGTCGAAGGACGAGATATCGAGGAGGCAGGAGCTATGAAGCGGTACGGATTTGACAACGACAAATATCTGGAGATGCAGTCTGCGCGAATCAAGGAGCGCATCGGGCAGTTCGGCGGCAAGCTCTATCTGGAGTTCGGCGGCAAGCTGTTTGACGATTTCCACGCATCCCGCGTGCTGCCGGGATTTCATCCCGACAGTAAGATTCGCATGCTCGCGCAGATCAAGGACGATGCGGAGATTGTGATTGCAATCAACGCCAACGACATCGTCAACAACAAGGTGCGCGCGGACCTGAGTATCACTTACGATCTCGATGTGCTTCGCCTGATCGACGCATTCCGCGGTTACGGAATGTATGTCGGCAGTGTCGTGCTTACGCAGTTTGTGGAGCAGAGCGTTGTGCTTGCATACAAGAAGAAGCTCGAGAGCCTCGGCCTCAAAGTATACCGCCATTACAAGATTGACGGCTATCCGACCAATGTCTCCAAGATTGTGAGCGAGGACGGCCTCGGTCGGAACGAATATATCGAGACGACGAAGCCGCTCGTTGTCGTGACGGCTCCGGGACCCGGCAGCGGCAAGATGGCGACCTGCCTTTCGCAGCTGTACCATGAGAATATCCGCGGGGTGCGCGCCGGTTATGCCAAATTCGAGACATTCCCCATCTGGAACCTTCCACTGGCACATCCCGTCAACCTTGCATATGAGGCAGCAACGGCCGATCTCAACGATGTGAACATGATCGACCCGTTCCATCTCGAGGCATACGGTGTGACGACGGTCAATTACAACCGCGATGTTGAGATTTTCCCGGTTCTCAATGCGATGTTTGAGCGCATTTACGGCCGTTCGCCGTACAAGTCGCCCACCGATATGGGCGTCAATATGGCAGGCAACTGCATCATCAACGATGAGGCGACCTGCGAGGCGGCGAAGGAGGAGATTATCCGCCGCTATTTTGCGACGATGTGCGACCGCCGCAAGGCGAGAGCGACGGCGGAGGCTGTCGGCAAGATTGAGCTTTTGATGGAGAAGGCGGGCATCAGCCCGGAGGATCGCTCCGTGGTTGTGGCTTCGAAGAAGAAGTCCGAGGAGACCGGCGGAGCACCGGCAGTTGCCATCGAGCTCAACGACGGTTATGTGGTGACCGGCAAGACCTCACCGCTTCTCGGTGCGTCGTCCGCAGCGCTTTTGAACGCACTGAAGACGCTTGCCGGAATCGATGATTCCGTCGATTTGCTGGCGCCTGCTTTGATAGAGCCTATTCAGGATTTGAAGATTAATCATCTCGGAAACCGAAACCCGAGATTACATACCGATGAAGTGCTGATTGCATTGTCCGTATGCGCGACGCAGGATGAGAGGGCGGAGATGGCGATGCAGCAGCTCGAGAATCTCCGCGACTGTGAAGTTCACAGCACGGTCATCCTCTCGGCGGTCGACGAGGGCGTGTTCCGCAAGCTCGGAATGCATCTGACGAGCGAGCCCGTATACGAGACGAAGAAGCTGTACCATTGACAATGCGGTAATCCGCGGAGGTGAATACCATGGACAAGTGTTATATTCCGGAAGGCTACAAGGCGGCTCTCTCCAACAGAGAGACGCAGATTGCCATCAAGAAGGTGAAGGATTATTTTCAGCGTGAGCTTGCGACGCAGCTCAATCTGCACCGCGTGACGGCGCCTTTGTTCGTGACGCCGGAGTCGGGTCTGAACGATAACTTAAACGGTGTGGAGCGCCCGGTTGTATTCGGAATCAAAGAGAACGGCGACCGCCCGGTGGAAATCGTGCACTCTCTCGCAAAATGGAAGCGTATGGCGCTTGCACGCTACGGGTTCCGCGTAGGCGAGGGCCTTTACACCGATATGAACGCAATCCGCCGCGATGAGGATACGGACAATATCCATTCCATCTTCGTTGACCAGTGGGACTGGGAGAAGGTAATCACGAAGGAGCAGCGCACCGAGGAGATGCTCAAAAAGACCGTCAAGGATGTGTATGAGGCGCTTCGCGTGACCGAGAAATACATCGCAAACCAATACGACTATGTACAGTGCATTCTCCCCGAGGAGATTTCGTTTATCACCTCGCAGGAGCTTCTCGACCGCTATCCGGATAAGCCCGTAAAGGAGAGAGAATATCTTGCGGCGAAGGAGTACGGCGCTGTCTTTATCATGAAAATCGGCGATCTCCTCACCAACGGAGAGAAGCATGACGGCCGTGCGCCGGACTACGACGACTGGCAGTTGAACGGTGACATCATGGTATATTATCCTGTGGATGATATTGCACTCGAGCTTTCCTCCATGGGCATCCGCGTGGATGAGGAGTCCCTGGTGAGCCAGCTTGCGAAGGCGGGCTGCCCGGAGCGTGCGGAGCTGGATTTCCAGAAGGCGCTTCTGCAGGGCAAGCTTCCTTACACCGTCGGCGGCGGAATCGGGCAATCCCGCATCTGTATGTTCTTCCTTCGGAAGGCGCACATCGGTGAGGTGCAGGTGTCCGTATGGCCGGAGGAAGCCGTTGAATATGCCGCATCGCGCGGTGTGCAATTGCTGTAAGTCCGGTGTGACAGACGGATTTCAGGGAAACAATCCATTTTGAAGCAGATTTGTTATGACGGGGCTGTTGCGGCAGCCTCGTTGTTTTCTGAGGGAGCTGCGGCAACGCGGAGAGAATGAAACGGAGGTACCCGGGATGACAATCGAACAAACAGCGGAAACATCCCGGCGCAGAGAGTACCGGGAAGGCCTGCGTCACGGATTTCCGATTGCGTGCGGGTACTTCTTTGTCTCGTTCACCTTCGGAATTCTGGGGGCGTCGCTTGGTTTCCGGTGGTGGGAGAGCACATTGATCTCGATGACCAATTTGACGAGCGCAGGGCAGATTGCAGGAGTCAAGACGATTGCCGCAGGCGGTTCGATGTTCGAGCTCGCATTGTCGCAGTTCATCATCAATCTCCGGTACTCGCTCATGGGCATTTCGCTTTCGCAAAATATGTCCGAGGATGTAAACGGGTCGAAGCGGGCGCTGCTCGGGTTCGGCATAACAGACGAAATCTACGGCGTTGCCGCGTCCCGAAAGATGCCGGTGACGACGGTATATTTTCTGGGGCTTATGACATTGCCGTATATCGGGTGGTCGCTCGGAACGCTCTTCGGAGCAATTCTCGGAGACGTTCTTCCGGCGACCGTGACGGAAGTCATGTCCCTCGCTATCTACGGAATGTTCATCGCAATTGTTGTGCCGGCGGCAAAGGAGAGCAGACGCGTCCTTTTCGTGGTAATCCTCGCTGCGGCAGTCAGTTGCCTGATGTATTATATGCCGGTGCTTAAGGAAGTGTCGGTCGGATTTGCCATCATCGTGAGCGCTGTTGCGGCAGCGGCTGTCGGGGCATGGCTGTTCCCGCCGGAGGACGGAGGTGCGTGCCGTGAGTAGATTTCTAATGTGTGCACTTGTGATGATGCTGGTCACATATCTGGTGAGAGCAATCCCGTTTACGGTGTTTCGGAGAAAAGTTCGCAACCGGTTTTTCCGGTCGTTCTTATACTATGTGCCCTATGCGGTGCTGACGGCAATGACGCTGCCGGCGGCATTGTACGCGACAGGGTCGATGGCGGTGGCGGCTGTCGGACTGCTCGCGGCGGCGGCGCTTGCGTACCGCGGAAAGGGGCTCGTGGTTGTGTCGCTGGCAGCCTGTGCGGCAGCGGGGCTGGCGACCTGCATGATACACCTGCTCGGATGAGCAAAAGAAAGGAAAACACCATGAAAAAACACACGCAGAGAGTATGGATGCTGTTGTGCGTCGCGCTGCTTCTCGCAGCTTTGACGGCGTGCGGCGGCAAGGACAACAAGACAGAGTCGACGCCGACGACTGCACCTACGCAGGAGGCAACGCCGACGCCCACCGAGGTCCCGGCAACACCGACGCCGGCACTTTCGGAGAAGGAAATCTGGTATAACAACATGATTGCGGACTCGTTGATGAGCACCGGCAACAACGCACGGTTAAAGCGCGTGATTGAGAAGGCGAGAAGCGGCGAGGATGTCTACATCGTCACCATCGGCGGCTCCATCACCGAGGGCGAGGGCGCGGCAGCGTACGCGAACTGCTATGCGTCATCCTTTGCCAAGGAGTTTGCAAAGGTATACGGCAAGAACGGCGGAGCAAATGTGCATTTTCTGAATGCGGGACTCTCGGGTACTCCGTCGACGCTCGGTGTGGTTCGCTACGAGCGCGATGTCATCGCGAAAAATGAAGGCCGTGAGCCGGATTTGCTGATTATCGAGTTTGCGGTCAACGACGGAGACGACCCCACGAACGGACAGACCTACGAGGGGCTTGTCCGCCGTGCGATGCAGTCGGAGAGCGACCCGGCCGTGATTTTATTGTTCAGCGTTTTTAAGTCGAAGTGGAACCTTCAGGACCGCCTCAAGCCCATCGGCGAATACTACGATCTCCCGATGGTGAGCGTGAAAAATGCAGTTGTGCCGCGACTGACCGACGGTTCGCTTAAGGACGCCACCTACTTTAACGACGCGTATCATCCCACCGCATACGGCCACATGATTATGAAGGACTGTCTGATGTATCTTCTGAAAAATGTCGATGCGGAGGAGGCCGAGGCAGCCAATGCAATGCCGGAGGCTCCTAAAATGAGCGATGCTTTCGACAAAATTGTGATGCTTGATGCGGCCGCGGAAGGCTCCGGCGTGAAGGCCGGCGGCTTTGTTTCGACGGACAAGGGCGTATTTTCCGTTCGCTATGAAAAAACCAACACATTCCCGAACAACTGGAAACACGCCGCCGCGGACGGCAGCGAGCCGCTCACATGGAAGGGAACCTGCCGGTCCCTGCTGCTCGTATACAAGAAGTCTTCGAGCCAGACCTTCGGCAAGGCCGAAATCCTCGTCGACGGCAAAGTCGTAAAGACCATCGACGGCCATGATGCCGGCGGCTGGAACAACCCGTACACGCTGGTTCTTGTGAACGAGGCCGAGGCCGCAGAGCACACGCTGACGGTCCGCATGGCGGACGGCAACGCCGATAAGGAATTTACCGTGCTCGCCATCGGGTACGGGGAATAATGCAATTGCTTTGAGGCTATTTTGCGAAGCTTTTGTGTTACGCTGAGTAATGTGAAAAAGGCACCGGAAAACCGGTGCCTTTTTTGCGGGTGTCGATTGTCGGATTCATGTTGCGGCATTCGTAAGACTCTGACTGTCGGGCTCATTTCGCTGTGCCCTGCAGCACAATCGTGGTGACGCTTTCGCCCGGAAGCGGGAGTACGCGGTCGGCGTCGAGGGCGCCGAGCTTTTTGTAGCACATGTCCGCGGTATAGCCCTTGGTGAATACGGACTGGTAGGCGGCAGAGCTGTTTACGGTGAAATTGTCAAGCGGCAACTGGACTTTGACAGGGGATGTCTCGTTGTTGAGAAGAACGATGACAACAGTGTTTCCGTCGGGGCTTACGAAGGCGCTCGCGCGGACCGTGGTTCCGCCGGTGATGCCCGAGTCAATGCGGATGTATCCCGGCCGGATAAACTGCGAAAAATGGCGCATTGCGTAGTAGTTACCGGTTGCGAGGTATCCCTTTTCCGTAGGCCAGCCCGCGGAAGGATTGCCCACGATAATCAGGTTGCCGTTGTCCATTCCGTCCGTCTGGTTTGCAACCCACACGCCGCCCCAGAAGATGTAAGCGTTCGCATCCTCATAGACGAGAGAGTTGTTGACGACATTGGCGGTCTGAAGGGCGGTGCCGCGGTAAAACTCGGTCTGCCATTTGCGGAGGTTGCTTTTCGCCGCAAAATTCTTTACGCCCATGAAATTCATGAGGAACGAATCGGGAGCGCACTCGTTGGGGTCGTCCGAGGATTCGCCGCCGAGATACAGGTGGTGCGCGACGGCATAGACGCTGTTCGGCTCTGCCGCGAGAATCGGGGAGAGGTAGCTTTTGAGTGTCGAGGAATCAACCGTCATGGTCTCGGGAGCAATCATCAGAGGCGCGTTCTCGCCGAAATTGTCGCGGAACGAACGGTAGGTGGCGAGAAATGCCTCGCCGTATGAAGCGTGCGTTTCGGTCTCTGTTGCGGAAAATTCACAGCCGTCGTAGCTCGCGACGAAATCGCATTCGTTCTGAATGCTGACATAGTCCACGGGAATGCCCTGGGAGCGGTAGAGAGAAACCGCGTCGGTCCACCATTTTGCGAACTGGCTGTATACATATGTGCCGTCTGCGTTTTTGGCGAGCGTTCCGCCGCCCTCGATGCGCTTGTTGCTCTTCAGGTTGGCCTGCGGGGACCAGCTGGAGTAGAGGACCTTGACTTCCTCGCCGCGGGCCTTCGCGCGCTCCGAAGCGGCGTCGTAATACGCCTTGTCGATGCGGGCTTTGCCCATGGCGCCGCCCGAGGAATAGCCGAGCTCGTTCTTAAAGCGGAGGATAGTGAAGCCCGCGTCCTTAAAGAGAAGATCCAGCCCTTCGGCCGGGTCTTTCAGGCGGAAAAGAAGCTCCGAATACCAGGTGAAGCCGGCGCCGAAGCCGTCGATGGTCTGGTGTGTTTTCGCAAAATCCAGTGTGACGGCGCGCGCGTCGGGGTCGACGGTGACCGGTGCGTTTGTGGGGACTGCGGTCGGCGTTGCGTCGCCTGCGGGCGTGCTGTTGCCCGAGGGTTTATCCTCGCATCCCGAAAGCAGTGTGATTGCTGCCGTAAGAAGGACGGCGAGCATCACGAAAAATGCTCTGCGGGCGAGGGACTGCGCCGCGTCCGACGGCTTGGTATAATTGTTGTTTCTGCGCATAAAATATCAATTCCTTCCGAATACTGCGGCACGGATATGCCTGTAGAAAAAGTGTACTACCGGAGAAGTGAAAAAGTCAACCTAAAAGAAGCGAAAACCGTCTTTTTCGGCTTTACATCGCGCGCGGGATTATGATATAATACTCATACTCCGGTTTGTGCGCATTTTTCGCAGAGATTCCGGGAGGGATTCGCGGCGAAAACGCCGCAAAAAGCCGGGAAAAAGCGGATAATTGTGCGTATATCCGGACAAGAGAAGGAGCTTTATCGTATTATGAGAGGACCTGTCGCCCCGAAGGACCCGACCAAACAACGGGCCAAGATTTATTTTATGCTGGAGGATCTGCTGTACGCTTCCCATAAGGAACCGGACGGTGACCGCTATGCGGAGACGATTTTTCTCGAGAACCGCGTCGGTCAGAATCTTCAGCTGATTTGTCCGGATCTTTCACCCGAGCTTGCGAACCGGCTTCAGAAGACGGCGGATTTCCGCGAGATCGTTCACAGCATCGGCGTGATTGCGGAGCGGGCGGACGGCGGTGACGCAGAGCTTGAGGTAACCTGTGAGTTGCATAACTATGCGACGACAGATCGATACAAAAACGGTACGCGACTCGCGATGGAGGTGTGCTGCGACGGAGCGGAGAGAGTTTTTCCTCTCGACGAGTTCTCGTGGAGAAACGAGGACGATATTCTCGGGACATTTTTCCTGTTCAGCCCCGAAGCCAATGTCAAGGTGAAACTCACCGTGATTTTCTATCTTCAGGACGGTTATTCCGTGCCGGAGCCGCAGCTGGATCCGCCGGTTGATTTTGCGTCGGAGGAGTACCGCGCAATGATTGCGAACTCGCTTCTTGCGATGGGCAATACGCACCGTCTGCGCAAGGCGATGGAGAAGGCGGAGCGCGGCGAGGATGTGACAATCGCCTTTATCGGCGGCTCGATTACGCAGGGCGCCGGCGCGAAGCCGATTGAAACGGAGAGCTATTGCTACCGCGTGTTTGACCATTTCCGGAACACCTATGCGACGGAGCCGGAGAAGGTGCACCTTGTGAAGGCCGGTGTCGGCGGAACGCCTTCGGAACTCGGAATCGTCCGGTACGAGCACGACGTGCTTAAGGACGGCGCTGCGAAGCCGGACATTGTGTTGATTGAATTTGCCGTGAACGACGCGGGCGATGAGACGGAGGGCGTGTGCTACGAGAGCCTGATAGCGAAGGCTTACAACCGCCCGGAGATGCCCGCCGTGATTCTTGTGTTTGCGGTGTTTATGAACGACTGGAACCTGCAGGACCGCCTTGCACCGATCGGAAACTATTATTCGCTTCCGATGGTGAGCGTCAAGGATGCGGTTTCCCCGCAGTTTCCCGACGCGGAGAACCGCGTGATTTCGAAGCGCCAGTATTTTTACGATTGCTATCACCCGACGAACGAAGGTCACCGCGTGATGGCGGACTGCATCAACCATCTCTTCGAGCAGTCGCTTGCGCATGTCGATGAGGAGCCGGAGTGGCCCGCGAAGGGATATCTCGGCCGCCCTTACGAGAAATGCTATACCGTCACCCGCGATACCGCGGCGCAGTTTTCGGACAGAATAACAATCGAGGCGGGATCGTTTTCCGGGACGGACACCGCGCTTCAGAGAGCGGAGATGGACTGCGATGCCTTCGGAACGCCGCAGTTCCCCGAAAACTGGATGCATGAGCAGGGGGATGCCCCGTTCGTTGTAAAGACGACCTGCCGCAATTTGTTCCTGACCTACAAGGATTCCGGTTCGGCGGAATTCGGCACCGCAGTTGTCACGGTGGACGGCAGACCGTTTAAGGAAATCAATCCGAGGACAATCGGATGGGATCATTGCAACACCTATCTGCTGGTCAATGAGACGGTTTCCGGGGAGCATGAAATCAAAATTGACATGAAAGACGGCGAAAATGTTAAAAAATTTACCATTTTGGCCATCACTCAGACGGACTAAGCTGTTTTTGCTTTTTCCGAAAGCACGGGCAATACACTTTTTTGCTGCATGATGTTATAATAATACAGTAGTGCAGTAAAGCGTGAAAGAACCCGGAAACCGCAGCCGTAAAATGGGGGCTGCGGGGGCATCGAAAACACGACAGAAACACTACAGCGGCCGTATTCGGCAGGCAGAAAGGAGGTACTTGTGGACGGTGACGGTGGCAGTAGCACGAACCCTACGGGAGATCACTCGTGCTGCAGAATCAGACATTCACAGTCCGCGGTATCGAAATGGAGTCACGCTGCGACGGTTGCTTTTCGTAACCGCCTGTGACATTTTTTGATACATCGGACAGCCTGGTGTGGCGGGTGTCCCGATGACGGTTCCGTGTTCAGCCGTAAACCCCTTTGAGGGGAATCAGGTTTGATACGGAGGGAAGTCGTAATGACACAGGATGAAGAGAAGATGGTGACGCCGGAGAGCGTTGCCGAGGAGAACGAGCGGGGTCTCGATATCGAGGAAGCCCTTTCGCTCGTCGAAGAAAAGCGGTATGCTGCGCTGCGGCAGATGCTGCGCGACGCAGAGCCCGCGGATATTGCAGAGCTGTTCGATGAACTGCCGAAGCAGCAGTATGCTGTTGTCGAGGAGATGCCCGCCAATGTTGTAAAGCGCATTTTGCAAAATGTGACGCCCGAGGCCCGCAAGACGGTCAATGAACTGCTGAAGTACCCCGAGGACAGCGCGGGAAGCATCATGACCACCGAGTTCGTGCGCTTAAAGCAGGACATGACGGTGGATGAGGCATTTTCGCTGATTCGCAAGGTAGCCTTTGACAAGGAGACCATTTACACCTGCTATGTTACCGATCGGAACAGCCATCTGATTGGCGTGGTCACGGTGAAGGACCTCCTGTGCGCCGATCATTCGACGAAGATTGCGGACATTATGGAGGACCATGTCGTCAGCGTAAATACGCTTGAGGACAAGGAGGATGTGGCGGCGACCATCAGTAAATACGATGCGCTTGCCCTTCCGGTTGTCGACGCAGAGAACCGGCTTGTCGGTATCGTCACCGTCGACGACGCTATCGATGTCCTGCAGGATGAGGCGGAAGAGGACTTCGCGAAGATGAACGCCATGCTCCCTACCGAGAAGCCTTATCTTCGTACAAGCCCCTGGGAATTGTACCGCTCCCGCATTGTATGGCTGATGCTTTTGATGATTTCGGCCACCTTTACGGGAATGATTATCGGTTCTTTCGAGAACGCGCTTAAGACGCAGGCGGTGCTGACATTGTTTATTCCGATGCTCATGGATACCGGCGGTAACTCGGGAAGTCAGGCGAGCGTTACCGTGATTCGTGCCCTGTCGCTCGGAGAGGTGGATTCATCGGATGTTCTTCGCGTCATCTGGAAAGAGGTTCGCGTGGCAATACTCTGCGGCGGAAGCCTGGCAGTATTGTCGTTCGGCAAGATTTTCCTGATTGACAAGCTTTTGATGCACAAGCCGATCACGGTGCCGATTGCAATCGTGGTCTGCATCACTTTGTTGGCTACCGTAGTCGCCGCAAAGCTGTTGGGCTGCACATTGCCGCTTCTGGTCAGTAAGATGGGGTTTGACCCGGCGGTTATGGCGAGCCCGTTTATCACCACTATTGTGGATGCAGTTTCGTTGTTCGTTTTCTTCGGATTGGCAACGATTATTTTGGGGATATAGCAAAAGGAGAAGGGTTTGAACAATCGGTATGCAAAATTGCATAAGCATTTCCTGATTATCATGCTCATGGTGACAGCGTTCATCCTGGTCCTGTTAGTGCTGCAGTACTATGCCTTGATACGGGTGGATGCGCGGTACGCCGGGATCAGTCAGTCGAAGTACCTGAAGACTTATATCCTGATACCTGCCCTGATATTCTCAGTCACTTACACCGTCGTGTGGAGGCTGCTGGACTCGCCGAATATCGAGGTGCAGTGGAAGGATTTTGCGACGATTCTGTATCTCTGGGTGCTGTGCACGGTCGGTTGCTTCGTGGCTGCAGAGTCGTCGGTTCTGTACGGCTCGTTCGCTGTCCCGATTTCTCTCTCGACAGTGTACGGCCGCAAATGGATGTGCCGTGTGACGGAGATTCTGTGCCTGGTGACCGTAGCGCAGTATGTCGGTACGGCGCAGTTGTTCCCGACCTGTGGGGAAAATATCGAGGTCGATGTATGCACCGCGATGTTTTTGCTTGTGCTTTGCTGCCTGTGCAACGAAATCCTGATGGAGTATGTGCTCGACAATGACGGCGTGATTCGTTCGCATGTGAATGACAATTCCCGCCTTGCCAACAAGCTCGAGCGCGACCCGATGACGAGTCTATATAATCATACGGCATTTTACGATTATCTTGATACTTTTGTGCGAAACCGTGACGATGCGCCTCTGACATTGGCCGTAATCGATATCGACGATTTCAAAAAAGTCAACGATACCTACGGGCATAACAACGGCGACGAAGTCATTTTGAATCTGGCGCGCGTTTTGCAGAAAAACTGCGGGGAAAATAACTATGTGTGCCGGTACGGAGGTGAGGAGTTCGCGGTAATCTTCCCGGATGTGAAAGTCCGTGACGCCGCGAAGATGATGAACACCTCACTTGAGGAGTTCCGGGAGACGCAATACGAGTGGACAGAGCGCCGCATCACATTCAGCTGCGGTATTTTTCAGATGAGCTCGTATACAATGACTGCGGAGGAGTTCTTCCGCGTTGCCGACAAGATGCTTTACAATGCCAAGCAAAACGGCAAGAACCAGTGTATAAGCGGTTGAGTGACGATCCGAACGGGGACGGCATTCTGCCGCTTTCTGTTTTGATAGAGAGAAAATAACGGAGGAAGTGTTTTATGAAGGTTGTGAAGAAGATGAAACTCGATATCATTTTCGTTTCGGCAGTGCTTGTGGGGCTCGGCGTGATGATGCTTTTGAAACCGGACACTCTGAAGTCCGCCATCGGCTATGTGCTTGCCGGTGTGGCTGTTGCGGCAGGGCTCTGCTTTGTCATTGATTATATCCGCAAGCCGCCGCTGCAGGACAGCGGACGCTATGTGCTTGCGATTGCGATGACGGCCGTGTTCCTCGGCGTATCGATGTTTGTCAAGCATAAAATCATCATCGGATATCTGCCGACGGTTCTCTCGTTTTTGATTCTCTTGAGCGGTACCGTCAAATTCCAGAACAGCTGGGATATGAAGCGGCTTGCGCACGGCACATGGGGAGTGCATGCTGTCATTGCCGCAGTCGGAATTGCGTTCGGCTTTGTGCTCATGATGGGATGGATTACAGGCAACATATCGACATGGATCGGCGTCGGACTGATCTACAGCGGATTCACCGATTTGGTTTCCGCATTTGTTCTTGCGAGAATCCGGAAAGTGATTAATAAACGCAAGGATGAGGTCGATATGACGGATGTGGCCTATGCTGCGGAGACCGCCGAAACAGCCGGGGCTTCGTACTCGGAGGAAGCGGACGGAGAGTAGTACTCCAGTTAGATACGACATCTGTAGAGATGAGCAATGAGGGCTTGCTGCATTTTTCGAGATGCCGCATGTCAGTAAGGACTACAATTGACGAATGATGGTTTTTCAGCCGGAGGACGATTTCTCCGGCTGTTCTTTTTGACGAGATGACGCATAACGCGTCACATTTTTCGAATAATACAGTGCAGGGTAATTTTTGAACAATCTGTGAAGAAAAAACTTTTCGTTGACCGCCCAATGTGATACAATCACAGTGTTATAGTGTGTAAATATACTTATTATCTTGGTATATATGCGCACGATGTATGCGCACGGGCGCGCGATGTTCGCACGCGGAGGAACAGCATACGAACCCTACCGGAATCGCATTGCGAGTTCGGAAAAACATCCTTAACGGAGGTCCCCCATGAGGAAAATTTGGAGAAGAGCGGTAAGCATCATTATGGTGATTGCAATGGTCGTGCTCGCCCTGCCCGAGTATGTGGCACCGGTGAAGACCGCAACCGCTGCGACAACCACCCGAAAAGTGTATGTGCTTTCGGAAAATTTAACGGCAGGCAAATCCTATTTGATTGTCAACCGTAACACCGCAGGCACGAACGCTTTGGCGCTGTCCCATTCGGATTACAGCAAAAGCACCGCAGCAATCAGCGAGATTCACGCTGCGACAGACGAAATTTCGGCTCCGTATATCGAGGAATCCGATTTCAACGACGCTTTCGCAATCTGGAAGGCTGCGGTACAGGGAGGTTACAACCGCCTGTATAACAAAGACGGTGAAGAGAACAACTACTATCTGCAGCTTGACGGAACTCAGGGTGTGGTGGTTACCGCCAATGCCAACCCCGTGATCGGCAATCACAGAGATTTCAACTGGCTGTATAACGGCCATTTGTATATCACCTATCACAGTAGCGGTAACAGTACCCGCACGGTGTACCTCAATTACAACAATACCGACGGGTTCCATGCGGTCAACCAACAGGGTAACGCGAATGTGTACCTCTTTGAGGAGAAAGAGATTTCGACGCATGTTCACGACTACCGGCTCGAAAGTATGGTGTTTGACACAGAATGGTTTTTGAACGACCTTCATGTGGAAGCGACCGCAACCTTTTCCTGCCAGGACGGGGACAGTACCGTCACGAGGAAAGCTCAGGTTACGAAGTCCGTAACGACTGCGGATGACTGCAGTGAAACGGACATGTGGACATATACGGCCACCGTGAGCAAGAACGACAGCCCGACCGGAGCAGCGGTCTCGAAGACTTATACGATTCCGGCGCAGGTGCCGGATGAGGAAAACCCGACGCAGGTTAAGGTGTATGTGTTAACCGACACACTTACCGCCGGGAAGAATTATGTGGTAACGAACACAAGCACACCGGGTACTACCGGTCATGCCGTTGCAAACGGAAAACCGAATCCCAGTGCGAACGACAATTATGCAGCGGAAGACCGTGCGGTCGAGATTATCACCGACGATTTGCCGATCGGCGGAGTAACTTCGGAGAAGACCTTTATCAAGGTCGTCGACGATGCTGCCGTTTGGGCGGTTACCGCCGGCGCTGATGCTGGAAGCTTTAATTTCAAAAACGGCGACAGCTGGCTTGCTCATGTAACGGGAAGAACCAATCCCAGTGAGTGTATTGTGTATGTCAGCAATGCAGAGCAGCAGCCCGGATGGATCCGTTGGATTGTAAACGGCGGTCGGCTTACTTACAGAGGCCAGAATAATACATACGCATTGACTTATAATGCTTCGAATGCGATTCCCTGGGAGGCATTTCCGCGAAAGGCAAACGACACAACACCGCTTGCCGGTACGCCTGTATACTTCTTCGAGGAGATCACTATTGACATGCCCGGCCATAAGGATGCGGAGCCTGCGGGACATCAGTTCCCGCTGACAGAGGTTCCGTATGAGGCGCCCGGATGCGAGACGGAAGGCCATGAGGCCCATTGGAAGTGCGAACGCTGCGAAACGCTCTTCAAAGATGCGGACGGTACGCAGGCGGTTACGCTTGACGAGCTGACAATTCCGGCAGCGCATACCTGGAAATTCGTCGATTTTACCTGGGATGGAAGCGAAACGACCGGGTACAAGAAGGCGATTGCCAACTATGTTTGCGAGAAGGAAAGTACGCACACGCTGGCTGTCGAGAATCCGACGGTGACGGCGGAAGGAGACTGGTTCACAATCGAGGAGATTGATGAGACCGATACAACGCCTGCCAAGACGGTGTTCAAAGCAATGATTCCTGCGACAGAAAGTCCTGACGGCAAGAGTCATGAGGATGAGAAGACGCTGACCCGTTACTCGGTCACCTTCGTGGATGACGATGAGCAGGAGACGGTGCTTGGTGAGAAGAAATACTATTTTGCGGGCACTGCAGCAGATGAGATTACGGTGCCGCAGAATCCGAGCAAGGATCCGGATGAGCAGTATTCTTATGTGTTCAAAGAGTGGAAGAACGGCGAGGCCGGCATCTCGGATGTCACCGAAAATGTTGTCTACAAGGCGACTTATACAGAGACAACACAGGTTTATACCGTTTCCTGGGATATTGACGGCGATGTGACCGATCAGCCGGATGTTCCTTACGGAACCACTCCGGTTTATCCCAATGCGGAACCGACCAAGGCGCCGTCCGATACGAAGGTATATACATTTTCCGGATGGAAATGCAGCAAGGACAATGTAGTATACGCCAAGGGCGAAACGCTTCCCGAGGTCGGCGGAAATGTAACCTTCACTGCACAGTTTGACGAGTCTGTAAGACTGTATACCGTCACCTGGAATGTGGAAGGTGTTGAGACCACGAGTCAATATGAGTACGAAGCGACTCCGGTTTATCCCGGAGGCGATGACCCGACCAAGCCTGCGGAGGAGGATGTCGCGTATCACTTCCTGGGATGGTTGCAGGAAGGTTCGGAGACTGTTCTGGCTTCGTCACAGCTGCCGTCGGTGTATAGTGAAATGTACTTTACCGCTGTGTTTGAAGAGGCAACGCTCTACAGCATCATTCACGACCAAGTGATTGACGGCACGGTATACACCGATCGTCCGAACGATAAGGCGGAAGCGGGCGAGTGGGTTACGCTGACACTCAAGCCCAGAGAAGGATATCAGTTGGACAGTGTTTCCGTGAAGTGCGGCAATGATGATATTCCGAACCAGACGGAAAATGACAACGAATACTACTTCCAGATGCCCGAGGGCGATGTAGTGGTTACGGCTGCATTTGTGAAATATTTCAACATTTGGGTTGACGGCAAGCAGGTTTCCACGCTTACGCAATCGGATGTTTTGGGCGACGGCGCGGGAAATGAGAGAATTACCTTCAGCCAGACCTCTGAGAAGATGATTCTTACCATTCTGACCGGCGATGATATCGTTTTGAATACGGATGCCGATGATTTGCAAAACGGAGCATTAATCTGTGTTGATGATGAGGAAGGATTGCCGCTTGAAATCATTGCCGAGAAGGGCCTTTCTTTGGTAAGTGACTCCGCACACACCGGTATTCTGAGTACCAACAGCAATATCACGATGCAGGGAGATCTCAACATCGAACTGTCCTATTTAGGCGAATTTAATCTTGCACACTTCGGTATCAGCTTCCTTTCGCAGAACAACAGTGAGCTCTCAATCGTCGGCGATCTCTCCATCAGCCTGCCGATTGATGCACAATGCGGATCGGGAATCTTCAGCTACGGTGATGTTGATATTCAGGGCTGCGGTGTTATTCAAGGCGGCGGAGACCACGGCATTACGGCATGGGGCGATGTTTCCATCGTCGGAAAGGAGATTGCAATCGGAGATAAATTCCGAGGTGCTATCTCTTGCGCCGGAGTTGTCACTCTCGAATGTACCGGAGATAAGCCGATCAGACTGAAGGGAAAAGAAATAGCCATCGGTGCGGGCGGTTCCCACGATGCGGAAATCGATACTCTGATTATCGGCAATCTGGATGCGTCAGTCGATATGCTGGGTTACGCTGTAATCGAAGTCAGCGGCAAACTGAAGATTGACGGAGATGTTACACTCACGGGCGGGCGCTACGGGGACGGCATCAAATGCGAAATTGTTGAGATTACCGGCAATCTTACCGGAGCGATAGACGGATACGGATATAAGTTGGTAGATGCCAGCAGGAGTATTATCATCCACGGCTCGGTTCACGGTGACAGTAAGAACGGAACACTTCTTACCGTAGACACTGATTCGGCGAGTCTTGCACTCGATAACAGCGGAACAATCAGTATCGACGGAGATGTCACCGGTATTGACGGAGGAAAATCGATATCGAGACACGGTATAGTGGCTGCGAAAGGTATCACGATCGGCGGCGATGTTGAGATGCAGGTGCTTAAGGAAGAATATACAGACGGGGCATATGCTGCAATTGAAGTGCTTTCCGGCGAGATTATAATCCATGGCAATGTAAATCTGGAAAGCGAAGTCGATGGAATTCGTGCAGGCGATTTCGACTCCTACTTCGGCGCCGTGACTATGAAAAAGGATGCGTACATTACCGTCACGGGAGAAGAACATAACGGAATCTCTGCCGACCAGATTAAGATGGTTTCCGGTATCTGGGAAATTAAGACGAACAACGGCAAAGCGATTTATGCAAAAAGCGGAATCGTAATCCCCGAAACGCACGGGGTATCCATTCCCGAGGGTGGCGAAATCGGTGAAATCGACGAGTACTTCACTGTCATTGATGTTGCCGAAGCGGAGGATGCAATCGCAGTATCCGCAAGAATCGAACCGTTTGTAGTAGTAACATTTGTCGATGACGACGGAACGAGCGTTCTTGATACGGTTCACGGATATCCCGGACACAGTCCGGAGTACACCGGTGAAGAGCCGACTAAGGGCGAAACGGAACAGTATACTTTTGAATTCGTCGGATGGACGGACGGCAGTGCGGAGTACGACAAGGATATGCTTCTGCCGGTAATCGGCGAGGATGCTGAGGGATCTTTGACATACACGGCTGTATACAAGAAGACGGTTAAGGAGTTCCCGGTTGTCTTCGTAGATGAAGACGGTGAGACCGAATTGGCAGAAGAAACGAATTATCCTTACGGCACGGAGCCGAAGGATATTGTGAAGCCCGCGGATCCTACGAAGGAACCGGATGACAAGTATACCTATGAGTTTGCGGGCTGGAGTCCGGAGATTACGGAGGTGACCGGCGAGGCTACTTATACAGCCACCTACCGAAAGATTCTCAGAAAGTACACAATCAAGTTTGTTGATGAGGACGGCACGGAGCTGCAGAGCGGTGAAACAGAGTACGGCGAAACGCCTGCTTACACCGGCAAAACTCCTACGAAGGAAGCGGATGAACAGTACACCTATGAGTTCAAGGGATGGACTCCGGAGATTGCGGAGGTAACCGGCGAGGCTACTTATAAGGCAACCTACGAGAAGACCGAGATTAAGAAAGATGAGCCTGTGAATCCGAAGGATGAGAAGGGTGTTTATGAGCTGATCAGCGATAAGCTGATTACTTACAAGCTGAAGTCCGGTGTTGCACCGAAGGCGTCTCAAATCAAGAGAACTCTGGATGATGCGAAGACATTCGACAAGTTCAAGGGTGTTAAGGATTCGAAGAGGGTTCTCGTGGAAGGTAAAGACTTCAAGAGGTCCAAGGGCAGTGTAATTATCGAATTCCTGCCTGATTATCTGGATACACTTGAAGTCGGAAAGACGGTTCTCACCGTATCTTTCGAGGACGGCGACGATGTCACGATTGAGGTCGAGATTCTTCCGGCGGATGCAGAAGAGCAGAAGGAATCGCCGAAGACCGACGACCTGATGCTGTTCGGCTGGATTATACTCCTGATTGGTGCTGCTTCGTTCTGCTTCGTATTGATTGCGAAGAGACGCGAGCAGGAAGAGCAAATCGGCCTTTGATGAACGGCAGATTCCTCTCTGAGGAGTGCGCGGAAAAAACGAAAGAAGTAAGAAACGACAACGGAAATTCCATGGAAAATGAGTTTCCGAAACAAGAAGCTACGCGGCGGCGGGAGTAATCCTGCCGCCGCTTTTTGTGCCTTGCGGAGAGTCGTTTTCAAAGCCGGTCAAATGTGAACTTTTTGATTATTTTCTTTACTTTTATTTCGTGGTTTGATAGAATATAAAAGCTGTGATTACTACAGCACGGAGGTTAACATGAAGAAATATTGCATGCTTTTGGTTCTGACGGTTGCGCTGTTCGCGATTCTTACAGCCTGCGGCGGAAACAAGAACAATACGACAACCCCTACGGGAACTCCTTCGAAATCGAGTTACCTGCATGAGTGTACCGGAACCGTTAAACTCGGACAGTACAAGGGGATTACGGCGACCCAGAAGAAGGTCGTCATTTCGGATGCTGATATCGATAAAGAGATGAAGGATCTTTTGGTGGAATTTCCGAACTATGTTCGCGACGATTCGCGCGAGGTCGGCACGGAGGTAAAGAGCGGGGATGCGGTCAACATCGATTACGCCGGCAGAGTCGGAGATGTCGCGTTTGACGGCGGTACGGCCAAGGACCAGTTTCTTGTTCTCGGTTCGAAGTCCTTTATTGACGGTTTTGAGGATGCCATCATCGGCAAGAAAATCGGGGATACCTTTGATATCGATGTGACTTTCCCGGATCCGTATACGAACGACACCGCGCTTTCCGGCGCAAAAGCGGTATTTACCATAACCATCAACTATGTCGGCAAGGAATTCGGCGAGTTGACCGACGAGTATGTAAAACGCAATTTCAGCAAGGTTGCAACCACCGTGGAAGGCCTTCGTGAATATGCAAGACAGCATTTGCAGGACGATGCAGATAAGAAAGCTGAGAGCGACGCATGGAATTCGGTTATCGATCAGACGATTGCCAACGCGGAGTTCAGCGACCTCAATCCGGATGATGTCACCTACTACTATGACCTTTCCATGGCTGTTATCAAGCAGTATGCGCCTGCGTACGGGATGACAGAGGAAGAGTTCTATACAGAGGTTTATAAGGAATATTACGGAAGTGATTTGACATATCAGGAGTTCTGTGACGAGATGAAGAAGGAAGCCGAGAGAACCGTCAAGGAGTATTTGGTGTTCCAGGAAATCGTGAAGGCGGAAAATCTCACGCTGACGGACGAGGAGTACAAGACATCGGTACAGAGCTACATGTCGATGAGCAGTGTCACCACGGATATAGAGACATTTGAGCAGTCCTACGGCAAGGATTACCTTACCTATATGGCATTGAACGACAAGGCTCTGAAGTTGATTCGCGATAACGCGACGATTGAGAAGGAATGAGCATTTTCGAAAGAACAGAACGATTACTCGGAGAAGCCGGCGTGCGAAAGCTACAGTCGGCTTCTGTTGCAATTTTCGGAATCGGCGGGGTAGGCGGATTTGCGGCGGAAGCGCTGGCTCGCGCAGGCGTCGGCAGGCTTTTGCTGGTGGATGCCGACACGGTCGCGGAGTCGAATATCAACCGCCAGATTATCGCAGACCACTCGACCGTCGGGCGGTACAAGACCGAGGTTATGGCGGAGCGCATCGGGCGAATTAACCCGGAGGCTTCGGTGGAGACGCGAAATGTATTCTATCTGCCGGAAGACCACGGCGGAATCACATTGGCGGGCTTTGATTATGTTATTGATGCTGTGGACACGGTTGCCGCGAAGCTCGAGATTATCGTCGAGGCACAGGCGGCCGGCGTTCCCGTAATCAGCTGCATGGGAGCCGGCAACAAGCTCGATCCGACGCGGTTTACCGTGAGCGACATATACAAGACATCGGTGTGTCCGCTCGCGAAAGTGATGCGGCGCGAGTTGAAAAAACGGGGAATTACCGCATGTAAAGTCGTATGGTCACCGGAGGAGCCGATTGCACCGAAGGAGAGCGCGACGGATATGCCGGCTCAGGCCTCCGGAAAGCGCAGCGTTCCGGGGAGCGTTTCCTTTGTGCCCTCAGTCGCCGGTCTGATTGCCGCAGGAGAGGTGATACGCGCCATCTCAGGTGCGTGAATGGAGCAGTTTGTACTGCTTCGGGGTGATGCCTTTCCATTTGCGGAACACTTTGATTAAGTGGCTGCAGTCGGCAAAGCCGGTCTCAAGACTTATGTAGGTGAGATCGAAATCGGTAAAAAGCAGAAGATCCTCCGCCTTGCTCACACGGACGAACTCAATGTATTCCTTGCAGCTTCGCCCGTACATCTGGCGGAAATTTTTCGCAAAATAAGAGTAACTCATTCCGCAGCGCTTCGCGAGTCCTTCGACGGACAGAGGCTCTGCGGAATGTTCGTCTATATACTCCGTGACGGACTCGATTCCGCCGGTGTAGCCGGTGCTGACGGAACCTGCAATATCCAGCCCTTCCGCGCGCCAGAAGCGTGCGAGCGCCACCATGAGCTCGCAGAGATTGGAATGCACCACAAGGTCGCTTCCATAGCGTTTATCGTCGCACTCGCGGACGCAGGTGTTAAAGACACGCGATACGAGATTCCGGTCGAGAGAACCTGCGGAGAAGAAGAGGGAAGCCGAGGACGACTTCCGGGCCGCCTCGACAACCGAGCGCAGTCTCGGAGTAAAGCTTGCGCCGGACTGCAGGCGGGAGATGTCGAATTTGATGACACCGTACCGGTAGTTATCGCGGTCGACCGGCGCCATGGTGTGAATCATGCGCGAATGGAAAATAGCGCAGTCCCCCGGCGAGAGCGTCCGGCGATGTTCCTCGCATTCCACATAGAGCTCGCCGATTTCCACATAAATAACCTCGATATAGTAATGCCAATGCGGTCTCGTGGGATCGTTGATGTTGCGGGAATCCACCCAGAACGCCTCATATGGCGAGGTCAGAGAATCGATATATTCAAACAATTGCGACATGGTATCCTCCTTTTCCGCCGATGCTTAAATCGGAATCGGCGCTCTCCGAAAATAGAAATATACAATTTTTACCTTCCCCTATTATAGCAAAGCTGGACGGAAAATGCTATAGTGACCGCAAGAAAACCGCGGAGGCTTTTTGCGCCTTCGCCGAAAGGAGTCAGTTATGATTCTAGGTGCAAACCTTCCGAACATTCCCTGGCAGGATCGCCCTGCGGGATGTACGGATCCCGTCTGGAGATATGACCGCAACCCGATTGTGGGAAGGCATGATATTCCTTCTGCCAACAGCATTTTCAACAGCGCCGTGATTCCCAAGGACGGTGCGTTTGTCGGCGTGTTCCGCAGCGATAACAAGGCGATGGAGCAGCAGCTTTTTCTCGGAAAGAGCGAAGATGCGCTTCATTGGGATATCGAGCACGAGCCGCTTAAACTGTACTGTGAGAAGACAGGGGAGTGCGTCGGCCTTGCCTACGGCTACGACCCGCGCGTATGCTTCCTCGAGGACCGCTATTATGTGACCTGGTGCAGTCCGTTTGAACAGCACTACGGTCCGACTATCGGAGTGGCATATTCCTACGATTTCAAGACATTTTACCGTCTGCCGGACGCATACCTTCCGTACAACCGGAACGGCGTGCTGTTCCCGCGCAAAATCAACGGCAAATACATGATGTTCTCGCGTCCGTCCGACAACGGCCATACGCCGTTCGGCGAGATGTTCCTCTCGGAAAGCCCGGACATGGTTCACTGGGGCTGCCATCATCATGTGATGAGCCCGACCGGCTGGGCGTGGACGAAGGTCGGCGCCGGCCCGATTCCGATTGAGCTTGACGATTATTGGCTGCTCATTTTCCATGGCGTCGGCACGACATGCAACGGAATGATTTATTCCATCGGAGGCGCGCTTCTCGACAAGAATGAGCCGTGGAAGGTGCTGTACCGCTGCAAGCCGTTTTTGCTTCATCCGGAGACCTCGTATGAGTGCGTCGGAGATGTGCCGAATGTCTGCTTCCCGTGCGCGACGCTCACGGATGCCGCGACCGGCCGTATCGCCATCTACTATGGTGCTGCCGACACGGTTGTCGCGCTGGCTTTTGCTCAGGTGGATGAGCTTGTTGAGTATATTAAGGCAAATGCAGTTTAATTTGTTTCCTGTGCGTATATTGGATTGAACATGCTGAAAAGACACTCCGCGGGACAGCGACGATCTCTCCCTGCGGAGTGTCGTTTTTTGTATGAAAAGCCGTCATTTTCGGCGCTTGCGGAAAGAAGTCGATTTTTCCCTCTTTTTGCGATGAAGTTCTTGCGGGGAACTCTGTAAAGCGTTATACTTCTCTTAAGAACCATCGGCATGAAAAATGATTAACCGTAGCTTCGGAGGTGAATGCATGAGAGTGACACGCACGAATCGAAGAAACCGCCCTGCAGCTGTTTTGCTGGTTGTTTTGCTGTGCCTTGGTATGCTTACGAATCCGGTGTCGGCGAACACGACCGTCACCGTATCGGGGGAGTTCAGACAGGGGTCGGAGGCACAGGCGACATTAAAACTCATAAATGATTTTCGAACCGGTGAGGATGCATGGTATTGGTCCAAAGAGGGAGAGAAGGTTGTTTGCTCCGACCTCGGAAAACTGACCTATGACTATGCTTTGGAAGAGATTGCCATGCAGCGGGCCGCGGAGATTGCGATTTCATTTTCCCATACGCGTCCGGACGGTTCGCAATGGCACACGGCAGCGGCGAGTAACGGACTCAGACCCAATGCGGAGAACATCGCCATCGGCTATTCGAGCTCCGAGGCGGCGTTTGTCGGGTTCCGTGAGGATGATAAATCGTACGGCGGGCAGGGACATCGGCGGGCGATGCTCAGCTCAGGCTACAAGTCGGTGGGAGTAGCGCATTTTGTTTATAAGGGTGTTCATTGCTATGTACAGGAATTCGGAACAGGGAACAGCAGTAACACTTCGGGCACGGTAAATTCCGGCAATTCACGGCAGGTAGTAATCAACGAAAGCAAATTGACGCTGCATGCAAAGCTGGAGCATTACGGGGTTCAATTGTCCTTCGGAATGAGCGATGAGTTGCCGAAGGTTGTTGATATAGGCTTGTCGTATCCGGATGGATGGGCATCGCTTCCGACGGATTCGTCGGGGGCCTCCGTATCTTGGGAATCGAATGATGAGACGATTGCCACGACCGACGGAAAGACGGTTTGGGCACATAAGCCGGGCAAAGCGATATTGACTGCCAGGGTTTCCATCGGTGAAAGTTCGGTAAGTTTACAATATACCGTCGATGTCACCCGCGTGGATTTGTCGGATTTGGAGTTTTCGTTCGGCGATCAGCCGTATACCGGCAAGCCGATCACACTGCGGTTTCTGATTACCTATGCGGGGCAGGAGCTGAAGGAAGGGACCGATTTTGAGGTCGCTTACAAGAATAATATCAATCCCGGCACGGCGGAATATACACTGACCGGCAAGGGGAATTTTACGGGAACGCGCAGGGGAACATTCAGAATTGTCGGCGACGGAGGCGTAAATCCGCCGCAGGATACAACGGAAACCCCGACGCCGACCACGGAACCCACAAAGCCCCCGACGCCGACCAAGGCGCCGACCAAGGCGCCCACCCCGACGCCGACCAAGGCGCCTGTGAAGACTCCGACACCGACTCCGGCGCCGGAGAAGACACCGACCGCGACGCCTGCGCTGACTCCGACAATCACGCCGGAACCGACGCCGGATCCGGAGGTCACGCTCACGCCGGGAATCACTTCGGAGCCCGATGCAACGCTTACGCCGGAGCCCTCTCCGGAACCTACCGCGACGCCGGTTGCTGCGCCGGAGATTACGCCGGACGGGAACGAGCCGACGCCTGCACAACCTGACGATGTTACGCCGGAGGTGACAGACGGGGATGTTACGCCGGAGGTTCCTGCTGCGGAAAGGGAGGATTCCGATTCACAGAAGGAGGGCAAAGGGGCTTCCTCCGAAGGAAATTCCGGCCGGGCCGTATGGCTGTTTGCCCTGGTACCGGTGTTTCTGATTGCTACCGTAGTAGGGGTGATGGTCCATGCGCTTCGCAGACGATAACGGGCATTTTCCGGAGAAATGCGGCCGGACAGCGATTTGCAGACAGCGGAAACTTGAATTTTTCACACTTTAACGGTATAATATTCTCGTTGCGATGATGCAACTCAGATGAGAGTTTAGGAGGATTTATACTATGTTTGCAGGGAAAAGCCTGCGGCGTGCCCTTACGGTCATTTGCTGTGCGCTCATGCTGCTTGCGATGATGAACGCCGGCGCCTGGGCAGAGCCTGAGAATGGCAATTCGCCTACGCCGATGCCGACAATCGACCCGAACAAGGAATATGAATTTATCGAGATGCGGGCGCGCGGACGCGCCGTAAAGACGGCAAATCTCCGCTCGGTTCCGGAGTACACGGACGATCCGAGCTATACGGTCGGCGTGTTGCAGAAGGACACCGAGGTGGATGTCACCGGACAGCGAATCAACGACTTCGGAGTGCCGAGCTTCTACCGCATCATTTATAAGGGGACGGAGTGCTATGTCTCCAACAACTATCTTGAGATTATCGAGACCGATGTCCTGACGCCTACGCCTACGCCCGATCCGGACGCTGCTACGCCGACTCCGACACCGGAGGAGGTAACCCCGACGCTCACGCCGGATCCGGAGGAGCCTACACCGACGCCGACCGAGGCAACGCCGACGCCCACGGAAACGCCCGCCCCGACCGCGACACCGACGACAGCTCCGGTTACCGTGACGCCGACACCGGCGGCAGAGAATTCCACGCCGACGCCCGAGAAATTGCCGGACACTCCGACGCCGAAGGGGAAGGACGAGAAGCCCGATTCCGGGCAGAATCCGTCCGGGAATGCCGAAAACGGTTCGGCCGACGGCAATGACATTTTCGAATGGTGGATGCTTGCCATTCCGGGGGTATTGATTATTGCTATTTTATTTGTTATGATATTGATGTTGAGCAAGAGAAATGATTGATTCTTCGGAAGGAGACCGGCACATGGAGAGAGAAAGAAAGAACCGCGGCGAGGCGATTTATATAATCACGGCGGTGATTGCGGTTTTGCTTATCGCTGGTTTGGTGACACTGGTTATTGTTCGGCAGAACAGAAAATACTCGACCGGTGAGTTGGACGGCACCACATATACCAACAAATGGGCGGGGGTCAAGGTTGAAGCCGGAAGCGAATACAAGATCAACAGTATGTCCGGGAAGCAGTATAAAGGCTATGACATCGGCGTAGCTGTCACGAATCAGAAGTCGACCTCCGGGTTGTTTGTCATGTCCCAGGAGAGAGAAATCAACAACGACGATATCGAAGCTCTGCTGAAGGCTATGATAGGCGACGGTTCGACAATGCTCAACCTCCCGATCAGCAAGACCACGACCGTTCAGACATCGTTAAAGACCGAGCGAAAGACCATTGCAGGCGAATCGTACACCTGCCTCGTTATGACTGTTCCGGGCGGCAAACTGGTATTGGCTGCGCGTGCGGTTCATGACAACGGAATTTTCTTCATCGAGGTTGTTACTACCGGCAATGAAGATCCCGAGGATTATCTCAGACTCATAACAAAGCTTTGATTTTGCGAAACATAAGCGGAAGAAAGCAGAGCCCGTCAGAAGGCTCTGCTTTTTTGTGTGTCGAAAATGAATTGTTGCGGGCGCCCCGGGACAATCAAAGATCGTAAAAACCGCGCAAATCGCGGCAGATATGCTCGAGATCGGGATAGATATAGCTCTCGGTGATGCCGAGAACACGGAGACTTTCGATGAAATACTGCTTGCGCTCTTTCGGGATGATGATTTTATAAAGCATCTGGTCGTCGCAGATATCCTCAAGCCGGCGCAGCGAATTGTGCACCGTGAAACAGGACTGCTGCAGGTACATCCGGAGGTTTTGATCCGTGGAGGCGCATGCCAGTATTTTGTCCTCGAGCGCGGGGTTGTGATGCAGGTGTTTGAACGCCGGGAGCAGCATCTCCTGGGCCGTGTCCGCGTCAATCGGGTAGATGCATCGCCCGAAGCCCTCCATCTCGTTGAACCGGTCGGGGACGAGAACCCAGACGCAGGCGTCGGTGTCGGGCATCGTCCGGTAGGTTTCCGTTGCGAAGAAGGAAGCCACCAGAGGAGAGCGCGACCAGTCGAGAATTCGTGTCGGAAGGCCGTAGTGCTGCATGAGCGCAACCCAGTGCGCGTAATTGTGTTTCTCCGGAGGGTTGCTCATAATCTGCATCGCGCGCACATAGAAATCGTTCGAGAGGAAACGCTCCATCGCAAGGCGTTTTTCGCTTCGCTGGATGGACGGCACGAGAGTGAGAGCGGAGTTGCCCTCCCCGCGGTACCACAGTCTTGTGTTGCTTCCGTGACGGGCGGCAAGAGCCTCCGCGAACTGAAGCAGTTCGTCGATTGTGTTGATGTCGATGATAAGCATGGTTTCCTCCTTGTCTGCGCATGGTAATACGGGGCATCGTCCGCTGTGGCGGATAGCAATCGCCGATTCGGGCGGCGGATGTCCGCAATGGTAAAAAGGCTGCCGCAACCTGTTTGCGACAGCCTTCTTCAGTCATCGGGAAATTATTTTACGGTAACGCCGATTACATGAGGGTTGGCACCGTTGTACCAGTAGAGGTAGCACTCAACATCCACGGTATCGCCGACCTTAAGGCCTTCCACTGCCTTGTAAACATCCGTGTCTTTGCCGCGAAGATAGAACTCAACGCAGAAGCTTACGGTCGTTCCGTTGGCGGAAGCTTTGAAATACAGGTCGTCGGTCTTCTCCTCAGCGTTCTTGTAGGCGAATGCCGCGCCGTCTTCCTGTGCTTCAATCTTGAGACCCTTGAAGACAACGCGCTCGTTTTGATGCTTGATCAAATCGTCGGTCCCGAGAAGAGAAGTAGCATCGAATGCCTCGGGAACGAAGGTCTCGGAGGTGTCTGCGAAACTGAAGGTTGCCTCGGCAATCTCAATCTCACCGGACCACTGGGACTTGAATCCGCTTACGAGAATCGCCTTGCCGGGAACGAGAAGCTTGGCATCCTCCTGGGAGCAGGCCATCTCGTAGATGAAGTACGCACCGTCCTTGTCAGCGGCGTATACGGTAATCTTGTTGTCCCACCAGCTCTGGGTGTCTACAACAAAAGCCTGAACCGTAACCGGGGTGTCAAACTCGGCTGCATCAAACTGTGCATGGTTCATTACGGCAGGAGCGGGAACTTCGGTAGGTGTTGCCGTTGCCTCGGGCGTCGGAGTCTCGGTGGGAGCCGTCGTAGCGGTCGGAGACGCCGTAGGCGTTTCGTTCTTCTTGTCATCCTTGCCGCATGCGCTCACGGAGAGAGCAAGCACAAGAACTGCTGCCAAAATCAATAATTTCTTCATTTTTGTCTCCTTCACAGAAAAAACAAATTGTACGCGCCGCGGAAAATGTTTCCGCAACCACCTTCATTATAGCGATATCGGCGAAAACTGCAATAGAAAATGTATTCAAGTTTTTGTCGTTTTCAGATTGCTTTTTGTTGCTTTTTTCGTCCAATCATATAGAGGGCAAGCAGCACAATCCAGGTGGCGGGAAGGATGATAAGAAGCGCAAGGCTTGCGCCGGGAAGAGCTCCGAGGTCCTTCTGAGGACCCTTTCCCGAACCGTCATCCGCGCCGGCATCGGGAGTGCGGACCGTAATCTGGTCGAGGTGTTTAAGCGAGGTGACATCACTGTACAAGGTCTTTATGTAGGCGTCATCCACGGTGATTCGACGCCGGCCGGCTTTTGTGACGCTCTCAATCAGCTCACCCGCGGCCTCGCGAACTGAGGCGGACCCCGCAAATACCGGCGTTACGAAGGTGTTGTCGATGTTTTTGAGCAGAAGCTCCGCCGCCTGAATCTTGACCGAATCATGGAGCTCGTTGTCGGTTCCCGCCGCTGCGAGATAGTCCTGATACTCCGCAGACCCGTGTGCTTTGTTCGTGACGGGAATATAGCCCTCTGTCTGCGAATATGCAATCTGCACCTCGTTGGTGAGCAGATACTGAAGGAAAATCCACGAGGCCACGACCTCGCCCTCGTCCTCCTTGTTGAAGAGGCAGAGGCTCGGCCCCTGCGAAATCATTTTCGGATGCTCCGGGTCAAACTGCGGAATCTCGGTCACGACTATCTCGAATTTGCGCACATCCTCACCGTGAATATCGAGATTCGGCGCATCGCTGCCCATCCAGGTTGCGCCCGCGGTCGAGTCGACGGCGAAGATACACTGGTCGGCGTTTAAGAAGTTGCCGGGGTAGCTCGAGATGGAAAAGGTGGAAAATGCGCGGCTCTTTCCGTGCGCGGCAATCACCTTGAGAAGGTCGCGCGTGTCATCGTTGAACATCAGAATATTGCCGTATTCGTCGGAATAGGGGATGTTCTTCTGGGCAAGCATGGAAATCATCATGTTGTCCGTCGATTTGTAGATGAACGGGATGAGCGTCGTCTGTCCGTTGGCGATGTAATTGCCGTCCCCGTCCTTCGCAAGGGCCGCCTCCGAGACCTCCCAAACGAAATCCCAGGTAATCTTCTCGGGAAGCTTGTATCCCGCGGCCTCCAGAACGGTCTTGTTGATGTACAGCGCCTCGGTGGAGCGCATGAACGGGAGCGCATACTGGCCGCCGGCAATCTTGCATTCGTCGAGGAATTTCGGGACAATCTCCGCAGCGGTAGGCGCGTCAAACCGAACCTCGCTTCCGCCGAGGCCGTAGTGCGGATCGCGCATCAGATCGTCGAGCTTTACCACGATGTTGTCTCCCTGCATGTAGGTCGCGATGTGATCGGGATAGGTGATGCAGACATTCGGCGTCGTGTCCGTTGCGATATTGGTGATGACATCGCGGTAGAGAGAAGGGTAGTCCATGTAGGTCTTCATTGTGACACGAATGTTCGGATAGAGCTTCTCGAAATTCTCGATCGCCTGCTTATAAATCTCGGCCTGGCGCCGGTTATTGTCGTTTTTTGCCCAGAATGAAATGTTGTACTCCTTTGTCAAATCCACCTGCGCAGGCACGGAAAATTCCTCCTGCGTCGTCCCGCCGTGGCACCCGGTAAGAAGCGCCGCGCAGAGAACCAGCAGTGCCAGCAAAACAGTATGCAGGTACGGATTGTACGGATTGAATTTGTGCGCTTCGCGCGCCTGAGGACATGCTGCCCGCCGTGCGCGAGGCAAGGCGGAGCCGCAGGCGAGTGCGGCTGAGCGAATAGGCTGCTCCGCAGCCAATTCGCCCGGATTGAATTTGTGCGCTTCGCGCGCAAATGAAATCCGTCTCATGCTTTAATCCCTCCTCTCGACACACCTTCCATAATTTTGTTGCGGAAGATTAAGAAGAGAACAATCAGGGGCACGGAGATGACTACGACGGCGGCCATCATGGCGGGGATATTGTCCCGGCCGAAGCCGTGCTCGCGGATCTCCTGGATGCCGTTGGAAACGAGGAAATACTCCGCTTTGTCGGTGATCAACCGCGGCCAGACATAGGAATTCCAGCACTCGATGACCTTCAGAATCGCGATGGTGACGAGCGTCGGGCGCGCAATCGGAATCATGACGCGGCGAAGATATTTGAAATCCGAGGTTCCGTCCACCTTGGCGGCTTTGTAGAGCTCCTCGGGAATCTGCTCGAAGGTCTCCTTGAGCAGATAGATGTAGAACACCGAGGTAATCGACGGAAGAATCAAGCCGGGGAAGGAGTTGCGGAGATCCCATTTGGTGATAGTTACATAGTTGGTGATGATTACGAGCTCGTTGGGAATCATCATGAGGCTCAAAAACAGCGTGAACAGCAGGTTCTTGCCGCGGAACTTAAGCCTTGCAAAGGCAAATGCCGCAAGTATGATGACAACCATCATGAGCGCTGTTGTGACAATCGTGAAAATCAGGGTGTTGCCGAAATAGCGCGCGAGAGGAACCGCGGTAAATGCCTCGCGGTAATTTTCCGCAGTCGGTTCGGAGACATAAAATTTCGGCGTCTGCTCGCTGTTGTATGCGCCCTGCGACTTGAATGAAGTGAGAATCATCCAGTAAAAGGGGAAGAGCACCGCAACAGCCCAAATCGTGAGAAATACATACAGGAGCGAGGTGCGGATTCTGCGCCGGCGTTTTGCCTGTGACGAGAAATCCGTAGCGGCTGTCCCGGAGAAAACAACATTTTCCTGTGTCATGATTTTGCCTCCTTTCTCAGTAATGAACGCTTCGACGGCTCACCATCAGGTTGATGCAGGTGATTGTGAGCACAATCAGGAAGAGGATGAGCGCGGCGGCGGAAGCGTACGAGGGGTAACCGCCCGACGCGCCGTAAAGCATGTCGTACACATAGCCGACCATCGTGTTCATGCCCGCGGCATTTAAATCGGTTCCGAAGAGTGCGACCTCGTCGCTGTAGGCCTTGAACGCCCCGATAAATCCGGTGATTACGAGGTAGAAGACCATCGGCGAGATGAGCGGCAGCGTGATTCGGAAGAAGATTCGCGAAGGGCGCGTGCCGTCCACGCGGGCGGCCTTGTAATAGTCCGGATTGACGGAAGCGAGGGCGCTTGTAAGAATCAGAATCTTAAACGGCAGCACCACCCAGACCGTGTAGATGCACATGACCAACAGCTTTGCCCAGTACGGACCGTCGATGAAATCCACGGACGGGACGCCGAACACTCCGAGGAGAAGGTTGACCATGCCGTCGGTGTATGCGGTCTTTTTAAAGAGCACCATGAAGACCAGGCCGACCGCCAGGGTGTTGGTGACATACGGCAGAAAATAGACGGTCTGGAAGAGATTCCGCAGCGGCTTGACAGAGGAGAGCGCAAGAGAAATCAGAAGCGCGAGCCCCGTCGAAACAGGAACGGTGATAATCACGATGAGGAAGGTGTTTTTGAGCGCCTGAACAAAATACGGGTCGTGCAGCACATAGGAATAATTGAACAGGCCGGTTCCGCGGGAGGACTGCGTCACGAAGTTGAAGCCCTCCTCGAAGGAGTAGATGACGACGTCAAGCAGGGGATACACCATGAAAATCCCCAGAAAAACGATGGCCGGAAGAAGATAGAGCCAGGCCTTGTATTGTCGAAGTTTCTGTTTCATATGCGCCTCCGTCAGTCTGTGACAAATGCGATGCGCGCTTCGGTATCGCGGTCAAACAAATGGAGCTTCGACGGTTTGATGTCGAACCGTACGATGCCGTCGCTCTCGTAAACCGGAGCGTCGGAAGCGACGATGGCGCGAAGCGTCGGTGTTGTGAGCGCCTCGTGGGAAGCGACGACCGAGGTGTCGCGGCCCATGACCTCAATTTTGCGAAGCGTAAGTGCGAGAGCGCCGTCCTCTGCGGGGATAAAGCCCTCCGGCCGGATTCCGACGAAAACATTTTTCGGCTCCCCGACCGGCTCGCCGCCCATCGCAAGGTCGTGCACCGGCAGCACGGCGGTCTCGCCGAGGAAGAGCCGGCCGTCGCGGACGGTGCCTTCGAAGACATTGATCGGCGGGGTGCCGAGGAATTTGGCGACGAAGAGATTGTCGGGGATATCGTATACATCCTGGGGCTTGCCCATCTGCTGGAACAGACCGTCCTTCATGACGACGATGAGATCGCTGATGCTCATCGCCTCCTCCTGGTCGTGGGTGACGAAGACCGTGGTGATTCCCGTCTCACGCTGGATTCGCGCAAGCTCCTCGCGCGTTTGCAGGCGAAGCCGGGCGTCGAGGTTGGAGAGCGGCTCGTCGAGCAGAAGAACACTCGGCATCTTTACAAGCGCACGCGCAATCGCAACGCGCTGCTGCTGTCCGCCGGAGAGCTCCTTCGGGCGCCGCTCGGTCAGTTCGTCAATCTGGACGAGCTTTGCGACAGCCATCGCCTTGTCGCGCATCTGTTCCTTCGTGAGTTTCTCGCTGCCGCGGAGGTTGCCCAGAGGGAACATGATGTTGTCGAGGACGGTCAGGTGAGGGTAGAGCGCGTAGTTCTGGAACACGAGGCCGACGCCGCGGTTCTCGGCCGGCACATCGGTGACATCGGTATCTCCGAAGAAGATGCGTCCCGAAGTCGGCGTCTCGAGACCGCTGATCAGGTTCAGCGTCGTGCTCTTGCCGCATCCGGAGGGGCCGAGAAGACCGATCAGCTTGCCGTCCGGAATCTCAAAGGTGAAATCGTTGACGGCAATGACATCCGAGTGGATTTTTTTGTTGCGGTTGGGAAATCTCTTGGTGACATGGTCCAATGTGATTTTCATGACAAATGCTCCTCTTGCGTGATTATATTTTGCGCGGGTTACGGGCGGCGCCGTTGCGATATAAGAAACGGCAGGCCGCAATCCGACCTGCCGTTGGTTGTCTTATGCATTCTCTCCGTAGACATCCGCAGCCCGTTTCCGCAGCTGGTTTTTGTAGAGGAAGAATCCGAAAAATTCAAAGCTTTCCGCGCAGCGAAGACAGGCGTCCGCATATCGGTAATCGCGGATGAGATCCTTGCCGTCGAAGAGCTTGAATGCGGTGATGAGGTGCTTGTTGACCTCTTCGTCATCGCCGGTCCAGCGGCTCATCAAATGCGCGAGATTGATGTGCGTGCGCGCCGTGTCGAGTACATGCTCCGGGTGAGAGAGAAGAATTGCAAGCGCATCGTCATAGCACTTCTGCGCACGCTCAAATTCCCCGATTGCCGTCAGGGCGACACCCTTGCTGTTGAGAGCGGAAGCGAGAAGCAGTTCGCCGCCGTTTTCCCGGTTCTCCGAGGCAATGTCGCATGCGGGGTCGAGATAGCGGAGAGCGTCGCGGTAGCGCTCCTCCTCAATCAGAGTGTCCGCAATATTGATAAACAGCGACGCCGCGGAAGGAGTCGACTGCATGTTCAGCTTCGTCAGAACATCGGTCGCCTGATTGCACAGTTCGTCGCATTCGGCGTATTCGCCGAGGCGTCTTGCAAGCGCGATGCGCTCATGCAGTACCTGAAGCTCTCCGGAGAGATCGCCGTAGGAGGCCGCCTCCCGACCGGCTTCGGCCAAAACCGCCTTCGCCGTGGTGTAATCCTTCTTCGCCATACAGTTTTCGACTGCCGTCCAGACGGAATTCATCGGAATCCGCTTGATTCCGTTCTCGCCGGCGGACGATCCGATTGACGTGGAATATTCGCCCATGATACCCTCCGAAAAATATGTTCTTCGGCGCGCAAAATCCGATTCGCCGCGCGCCGCTTTGCTGCAAATCGCATTGCAATCATTATAGCGATTTCCGCGAAAAAAGTAAATGGAAAGTTGAAAAAATATTGCAAAGTGAGAGCCGTTGCAGTATACTGATAGCGCTTGTGTGATGCCTATGAAAAATGCCCTCCCGAAATCGGGAAGGCATTCGTGAGTCAGCAGATAACGGGAATCGAACCCGCCTCCTCAGCTTGGGAAGCTGATATACTACCGATGTACTATATCTGCATGTTCGTTTCGATTATATCGCGCATTCGCGAAAAATGCAAGCCTTTTCGTAAATGCGCGGTTTTTTGTTCAGTGATTAGATTCGAGGTGATTGTATGCCGAACCGTAACGGCAGACGGTCGAAATTGACCGAGGAACAGAGAGCGCGTATCCGTCGTATCCGAAGGACGGAGCATATTTTGATGTTTGCCACGGGGGCGGTTTTGCTCGGTGCAATTCTTGCCATCCTGTATTTCTTTATTCTCACGGCGCCCGGAGGAGTCTTCGCGGATCCTACGCCGACGCCGACATTCACGCCGACACCGAGCCCGACACCGAGCCCGAGTCCGACGCCGAGCCCTACGCCGACACCCACACCCACGCCGACCCCGCCGCCGAGTCCGTTCCCGACGCCCGAGCCGACACCGGGACCGGTGAATCCGGAGACGCCGACGCCTACGCCGGATGACGGCCGCAAGCTGGTGGCGATCACCTTCGACGACGGTCCGTACAGTAAGCTCACGCCGCTGTTTGTGGAGAAGCTTCAGGAGTACAACGCGAAGGCGACCTGGTTTGTCGTCGGAAACCGTATCAACGACACGACAGGGGAGCAGCTGAAGGCTGCCGCAGATGCCGGAATGGAGATTGGTATCCACGCCTGGACGCACGAAAAATATTACGACAAAATCACCGAGGAAGAGTACCGCGAGGAGATCAACAAGACCTTCGAAGCGATTGTGCTCTACACCGGCGCCGTACCCCGGGTCATGCGAGCGCCCGGCGGCCGTATCACGAAGAAACAGATTGAGGAGAGTCCGCTCTATGTTGTCAACTGGAGCGTTGATTCCGAGGACTGGAAGCTGAAGGGCCGAAAGACCGAGGAGGAGCGGCAGGCCAATGTCGATGCGATTGTCAACAATGTCATAACCTACACCGGGCGCGGAAGCATCATTCTGATGCACGAGATTTACGACAATTCCTACGAGGCGTTCTGCCAGATTATCGAGCGTCTCTCACAGGCCGGCTACGAGTTCGTGACCGTCTCCGAACTGCTCGGAGATGCGCCGCTCGGCAAGCAGTATCGCAAACGGCCGTAACAGCTGAAGTACCATGGATGCCGGGGTGCAAAAGCCCGTGAGAACGGGAAGATGCACCGCCGGCATTTTCCGTGCAAAATATCCCGTCGAAATGCGGGAATCAGGCCTGCTCAGCCGCGTGCCCGATGCTTTTCTTTTGCTTTTTGCGCAATACTATGGTATGATACAGAGTGCAGATTCCTGCATCCCGCAGGGGTCGGAACGCGTCGTTCGTGCGTGTACGGGCGGCGGGGAGGTTTGCGATATGGATAAGAGAAGAAAGATTGTCGGAGTTCTGATCTCCGATGCGCACCACCGGTTTTTCCGGCAGTGCCTGTATCAAGTACAGAAGGAATTGTTGGACAATGATATCGATGTCGTGACATTTACGACGCTGTGCCGCGCGGGCATGGACGCGAGTTACTCCGATGCGGAGTGCTCTGTCTACGAGGCGATGAACCTTCGGGAGCTCGACGGCCTTATTGTGTATCCTACGACATTTTATATGGACAGCCAGGCGGAGATGCTCGACCGCATCCGGAGGGAGTTCGACAAGCCCGTGGTATGCCTCGAGCGCGAGAGCGGTTACGGATTTCCGACCGTTTTGTTCGGACGGGAAAACGGAATGGACCTTCTGGTCGGTCACCTGACGGAACGCCACGGAGCAAGAAGAATTCTCCTTGAGGCGGGGAGTACATCCGACCCGGTTCCTTTCGACCGGTCGCTGCAGGAGGACTTCATCCAGGCGATGAACAGGCGGGGGCTTGCCGTCGATCCGTCGCAGTTTTTCGAGGGTGGATTCTGGATTCACTCCGGCGATGCGATTGCGGACAGGCTGTGTGCTGACCCGGAGGGGCTTCCGGACGCTGTCATCTGTGTCTCCGACGAGAGCGCTGCCGCGCTTGTGAATGCGCTCGAGAGCCGGGGAGTCCGGGTTCCGGAGGATGTCATTGTCGCGGGTTACGGTACGGATGAAGATCGGCCTGTCGCCGAATTTCTCACGGTTTACCGAGATCCGACGGAGATGGCGCGCAACGCGGTGCGCATGCTGCTGGCTCTTATGGAGGGGAAGGAAAACTTCCTCCTTCACCGTTCGGAGGGGCAGTGCCGCCTGATTCCCGGCGCATCCTGCGGATGCAGCCGTCATTCGAGCAATTCCTATGCCGAGCTTTGGCTGACCATGCTTCGCGAGAGCTATGAGAGATTCCCTTCGGAATTCAATTTCATGAGCGAGGAAATCACCAATGTGGCGGATTTAAAGACCTGCCTGCAGACGGTTGACAAGTTTACGGAGTATCTCGGAGACTATGAGTCTTTTTATCTGTGTCTCAATGAAAATGCGCTTCATGTGCGCGATGAACAGAAGCACCTGACCGACAAGATGGAGCTTGCGCTCTGCCATGAGCGTACCGCAAGCACCTTCGGCGACGGGCGGATGTTCAGCCGGGAGTTCATGATTCCCGCGCTGTACCGGGAGAGTGCGAAGCCGCGCGTATTTTATGTAGCGTCGATTCATTTCATGGACCGTGTGCTCGGGTATGAGGTCATCACCTACGGCAGTTCGCCCGAGGTGTTTTCCCCCTGCCTCCGCGCATGGACGCGAAAGCTTGCCCACTGTCTGGAGACGCAACGCCGATGGTATATGTACGACGACATGACTGTGCAGAACCAGGTGCGTGACGCCATGACCGGTCTGTACAACTACAAGGGGTACATCAATGCGCTGACGGATATGTACCGGCATCGGGGCAATCGCGCCGTGAAGCTTCGCGTGATTGCGCTTGATATCGAGCGTTTTTCGACAATCAACGACACCTACGGGCGCGACGAGGGCAACGAGGTGCTTCTTTCACTGACGAAGATGCTGCAGGCGACAATGAACGACCGCGACATCTGCGCGAGGTTCGGCAACGACGAGTTTGTGATTGCGGGCTTCTACGATACGGACAACGATGCGAGGGGGCTTCTTGCCAACCTGCGTTCGCGTCTGCAGACCTACAACAACTTCAACAACAAGTCGTACAGCGTTGACATCGCATACGCCAAAGTCTGCGAGGATGTGACGGAAGAAGCGGACATCGCGACAATCACGGCGGGCGTGCTGGCGGACAAGAAGTCCTACAAGGAAAATAAGAAGCACTCGGGCGACCCCGACTGCTTCGATGAGGCGGAGAGAGCGGAGGTTACGCGTCTTCTCGACGACAACCTTCTGTCGTACTGCTTCCAGCCCATTGTCAACGCCAAAACCGGTGATATTTTCGCCTACGAGGCGCTTATGCGCGCAGGCTCCGAGATGTCCCTGAATCCGGAGACCATTTTGCGTCATGCGGAGGCAATCGACCGTCTCTACGATGTCGAGCGGCATACATTTTTCAACACGCTGGCGCTGCTTCGGCGGTACCGTGAGATGATCAACGGGCGAAAGCTTTTCGTCAACAGCATTCCGAGCGTCTTAATCAACGACAAGGATTTTGAGAAGCTCGCGGCAAGCTGTGAGGATGTGCTTTCCAGCGTTGTCATCGAATTCACGGAGCAGTCGGAAGCGACGCAGGAGCAGGTGAGACTGATCAAGAAGCGCTGCTCGGACCACGGAATGCAGCTTGCCATCGACGACTACGGTGCGGGCTATTCCAATATCTCAAACCTCTTAAACTATGCGCCGGACTATGTGAAAATCGACCGTGTGCTGATCTCCGGCGTGAACGAGGACAACAAGAAGCAGTATTTTGTGTCCAACACCGTTCAGTTCGCGCACGAAAACGGTTTCCTTGCACTGGCGGAGGGCGTGGAGACGCGGGAGGAACTCAACACCGTAATCCGTCTCGGCGTCGACTTAGTGCAGGGCTACTATACGGGACGGCCGAACCGGGAGTTTCTCCGGGAACTGCCGAAAGATCTTGTTGATGACATCGTTCGGATGAACCTTCGAAATATCGAGTCGCGACAGAAGAAGACCTACATTGTCGGCAATGAGAGCGAGGTTCCGGTTCTTTCCCTCGTGATGGACGGCTACACGGAGCTTGTGGTTCCGAAACCGGACTGCATTCTGGTCGGCAATACGAAGCATCAGGCGGACATCGTGGTGCACATTCCGGACAATACCGTGAGCCGCATCCACCTGCGGAGCCTGCAGCTGGAGTCCTATCAGCGGCGGCCGTGTATCGAGATCGGAAACCGAAGCGATGTGACGCTTGTCATCGACGGCAATGTCACGCTGCAGGACGCCGGAATCCGCGTTCCGGAGAGCTCGTCGCTCACGATTGAGGGCAACGGCAAGCTCTATGTAAATGTCAGCGCGGACCGGAGTTTCGGCATCGGCGGCGACAGCAACCAGTCGGTCGGCCGCATCGTCATCAACATGGACGGCGAGTTGACCGTGCACGGCGACGGACGCGAGGTTGTCGGCATCGGCGGAGGATATCTCCGGGATACGGGAGTGCGCATCGAAAAATGCAAAAACCTTTATCTGACGATGACCGGTGAACAGGCGCTCGGCATCGGTTCAACGAGCAATACCGCCAATGTTTTCGTGCAAAATACACGCGTGCTTGCCCGTGTGAATTCCGACCGCGGCGTAGGAATCGGTTCCGTCGGCGGCGAGCCTCATGTAGACATCCGAAACGCACGGATTGCGTGCATCACCTCCGGAGATACGCAGGTAGGCATCGGCACGCTGACCAACGACAGGATGCAGGCGCGCCTGATCGACTGTGAATTCCAGACCGAGATGAAGGCCAAACGATGCGTGGGCATCGGCAACCGGGGCGGCGACGCTTCGATTCGCATCATCGGATCCACGGTGAACATTCGCTGCGAGGGTTCTTCGGTCATAGCTGTCGGCTCCGGCACCAATGCCGGCCGCGGGCAGTTCGAGACCACGACTTTTGTCTTCCACCTGGCCTCGGCCTCCAAGATTCCTTTCGGATATGCGGAGGAGGCTATGAATTTCTTACAATGCGTCGGGCCTGACGCAGAAGGAACGGAAACAAACACATGAGAAAGTTTACTTGGACAAGGCGGATTATTCTCGGTCTTTTGACCTTCGCGCTTCTTGCAATCCCCGGCGCGAAAGCCGCAGAGCCCTCCGTGACGGAGGAGACGGCGGAACTGCCGGCGGCAAGCCCGGAGCAGGGATTTTACGAGGAAACGGTGGAAGTCACCATCGATGTGCCGGAGGGAGCGACCGTCTATTACACGGAGGATTGCTCGACCCCGGCGCCCGGAAGTCCGTCGACAATGCCCTACACCGGTCCGATTCGGCTGACGGCGGGAGAGAAGGATGCATACGGCGAGCCGAAGGCGAGAGTGATCCGTTACATGGCGGTGATGAAGGACGGCAGACACTCCGCGGTTGCGACGAAGACCTATTTCGTCGGCCCGGAATTCACCGACCGTTTCGCGCTTCCGATCTGGTCGCTCGTGACTGATGAGGGCAACCTCAGCGGCGAAAAGACCGGCATCCTGAAAAACTTCTCAAAGCGCGGCAGGGAGTGGGAACGCCCGGTCCATGTGACGTATTTTACGGACGACGGACCCGCGGTCTCGATGAAGGCCGGCATGCGCTTTCACGGCGCGGCGAGCCGGAGCTTCCGCGTAAAATCGCTTCGTTTGTATGCGCGTTCGGAGTACGATGAACAGAACAAGTTCGAGTATGATTTTTTTGAGGACGGCGCAATCTGCGGAGCTTACGATGAAAACGGCGAACCGATTGACAGCTTCCGACGGCTGCTGCTTCGAAACGGCGGCAATGAGGGCTCCTCGCACGACAACACGATGATGCGCGATGTTCTTGCGCACTATCTGATGAAGGACACAGGCGTGGACCACATGGCGGCCCGGCCTGTCATCGTATACTTAAACGGCGAGCTGTACGGCCTGTTCAACCTTCAGGAGAGATTTGACGAGCATTACATCAAGGAGCACTACGACATCAAGGAGGAGCAGTGCGTTATTTTCGAGTACACCTTCGACGGCGCAGGAAGAATCCATATTGCGGCGGAGTCGGCGACCGATGATATCGTGCGCGAGCAGATTTCCTGGTACCAGGAGGTGTTCCGCTACTGTACGGAGACCGACCTCTCGAGCGATGAGGCGTTTGCAAAAGTCGAGCAGTATCTCGATATCGACAACTTTATCGATTACTACTGCATTCAGTTTTTCATCGCGAACGAGGACTGGCCCGGCAACAACTGCAAGGCCTGGAGGTATCTCGGACCGGTTTCGGACGAACCCGGCCGCGACGGGCGCCTCCGCTGGCTGCTCTACGACACGGAGTACGCATGGGGCCTTTACGGGCGCTCCACAAAGAGGGACACATTCGAACAGATGCTGACGGCGGGTGGTACGCTCCATCCGTATCAGAACGATGCGACGGCATTGTTCCGGGCATTCGTGAAAAATGATTCCTTCGTAAGACGCTTTGTCACCCGGATGGTCGACCGTCTGAATACCGATTTTTCGGCGGAGGCTCTCACGGAGACAGTTACGCGGATTTCCGGGCTCTACAAGGACCTGGAGCCGCTGCAGCGCAAGCGGATTATGACCGGAGCCTACCGCACGGGTCTTGAGACACTTACTACTTATGCGAAATATCGCGCGAAAAATGTCTTCGAACAGCTGGAGAAGCATTTTTCATTCGGCGGTTACCGGACGGTGACGGTAAAGTTTGACGCCTCCGTCGCGAGCCTTGTGTACAACGGAATTCGGATTACGGAGGACAGTCCGAACTATGTTGACGGGGCATTTACGGCAGTATGCCCGAAAAATTATCCCGCAGAGTTTGCGGTTGTCATTCATTCCCCGAAGCATACCTACGCAGGAGTCTCGGGCGATCTTAAGACCGCCGCTTCCGAGTGGACAATCGGTCCCGGCGCACCGGACGGGATGACGCTTGAAGTCGCCTTCGAGCGGATTCCGGATCCGACTCCGACGCCTGTGCCGACCGCAACGCCGGTTCCGTCGCCTGCGGCGGACAAGAAGACCGGCGGTGTGAATAAGACCGGAATCGCAGTCCTTGTGGTTGTGATTACGGGTCTGATTATCGCGACCATTGTGGTTCGCAGATATCGATAATATGAAAACAGAATACAGATTTATTTGATTTACATGGGAGAAAAAACAGATGAGAAAAACAGTATTACTGCTTGCGATGGCGCTTTGCAGCTTGGCTTTGTGCGCCTGCGGAAAGAATCCGGACGATGATGATCTCGGATATTATACGAAAGTCGGTTCTTACGACGAGGACGGAAACGGGACTTATAAGGCGGGAGAGAAGGATATTGTCTCCGGAGGAAAATTTTCCGACGACGGGACAATCCCTCCGACTGACACGCCGACCCCGACGCCGCTTCCTACCTTTGTGGTGGTGCTTGACCCGGGCCACGGCGCCAAATTCGGCGGCGCGGTATACGGGAGGTTCGTTGAGAAAACTCTGAATCTTACCCACGCGAAGCTTCTTAAGGAGTATTTGGAGACGCATTACGATAATGTGACCGTGTATCTGACGCGCTCGGACGACACGATTTTCTTTGAGGACAACTCGAAGGACCTGCGGGCCCGCGTTGAGTTTGCCAAGGAGAAAAATGCGGACATCATGATCAGCATGCATTTGAATTCCTCGGAGTATCACAATGCCTTCGGCTCCATGGTGTGTATTTCGAAACAGCCGAATATCACGGGGAACTCGGAGGCGCTTGCAAAGTGTCTTCTGGCGAAACTGGAAGGGATGGGCCTCAAGAACCGGGGACCGTACAAAAAGGACAGTCTGGACACGAAGGACAGCAACGGAGTGCCTGTGGATTACTACGCAATCAACCGCCACGGAGCGGACCTCGGCGTTGTTGCGGTCATTCTCGAGAGCTGCTACCTCGACAACGATGCGGATGTACAGTATATCGAGACGGACGAGGCAATTGCCCGGATGGCGGCGCAGGAGGCCGAGGGAATCATGGAATTCCTGATGACGCAGTACCGGAAATAACGCCGGCAGGATAATACGCAACTCAAAAACAAAACGGATTCGCGGTTTCGACTTTCCGCGGATCCGTTTTCTTTCTTTATTCGATTCCGGGCGGAATCAGAACCAGCCGCCGTTAAAGCCGATGATTTCGCCCGTGAGATAGCGCGGAGCGCAAAGCAGCAGGTCGACCGTCTGTGCGACCTCCTCGGGGGTTGCCATCCGGCCTGCCGGAATTTCGTCCGTGAGACTCTGCAAATCCTCGGCGGTCAGGTGTGAATTCATCTTCGTATCGACCATGCCGGGTGCCAGTGCGTTGACGGCGATGTTGCTCGGCGCAAGTTCCTTGGCCATCGCCTTTGTGAGCGAGTCAAGGCCGCCCTTCGTCGCGGAATAGGCAGCCTCGAACGAGGCGCCGCGGGTTCCCCAGACGGAGGAGATGAGAAGAATCCGGCCCTCCTTGCGGTTCACCATGTCGGGCGTGATATGCTTGATGCACAGGTATGCCGAGGTCAGGTTCGCCGAGACCAGATGGTTCCATTCGTCAAAGGTCAGATCGGTCAGAAGCCCCGTCTGTGAATAGCCCGCAACATGCACGAGACTGTCGATGCGATGAGCCGTGTCCAGCACGGACTCGACAGCGGAGCGGACGAACGATTCGTCGCCGAGATCGCCGGCGTAGGTCAGACAATGGGCACCGCGCTGCATGACGGCGTCGGCGGTGCGGGAGAGAGCCTCCGTGTTTGTATGTCCGAGAAGGGCGAGACAGCGCCCCCTGCGGGCCAACTGCAGTGCAACGGCGGAACCGATGTCTCCGCTGGCACCTGTAATAACGATGGTTTCCATAAAAAACACCCTCCGAAAGTGTGAACTTTTTACTTGATAAGTTTAGCAAAGAATGACAAAAAAATCAAACGAAGTGTATGCTTTCAAAGGAAAATTTAGTAAAATACACAAGGATAATGCAAACATTTACGAATGTTATGCAAATTAGACAAAAGTAGAAAACTGAATTTGTACATTTGACACATAGTTTTTTTTGAACGCTTAGTGTATTATTCGCTTTAGGTACTGTGCCGGCGGGCGCGGTGCGTCTGCTAAGAATAAACAGGAGGCATTTTATAATGGCAGGTTTGAAACTTATTAACATCAGCAAGACATATCCGAACGGATTCGTCGCAGTTAAGGACTTCAACCTTGATGTCAAGGATAAGGAGTTCATCATCTTCGTAGGTCCTTCCGGATGCGGTAAGACCACGACTCTTCGTATGATCGCAGGTCTTGAGGAGATCACCGGCGGTGAGCTCTACATCGGCGACAAGCTCATGAACGATGTTGAGCCTAAGGATCGCGATATCGCGATGGTATTCCAGAACTACGCTCTGTATCCGCATATGTCTGTTTATGATAACATGGCATTCGGCCTTAAGCTCCGCAAGGTTCCGAAGGATCAGATTGAGAAGCTCGTAAACGAGGCTGCTAAGATCCTCGGTATCGAGCAGCTGCTTGACCGTAAGCCGAAGGCTCTGTCCGGTGGTCAGAGACAGCGTGTTGCCATGGGGCGTGCAATCGTTCGTAACCCTAAGGTATTCCTTATGGACGAGCCTCTTTCCAACCTGGATGCGAAGCTCCGTGTACAGATGCGTATCGAGATCTCCAAGATTCACCAGAGACTCGAGGCTACGATTATCTATGTTACCCATGACCAGACCGAGGCTATGACGCTCGGTACCCGCATCGTCGTTATGAAGGACGGTGTCATCCAGCAGGTTGATACTCCTCAGAACCTCTACGACAAGCCGAACAACCTGTTCGTAGCAGGCTTCATGGGATCGCCTCAGATGAACTTCATCGATTCCATCGTTACCGTTAACGGCAACAATGTTTACCTTGTATTCGGCAACAACAAGATTCGCGTTCCCGAGGCTAAGGCTAAGAAGCTTGTTGAGGGCGGCTATGTTGACAAGGAAGTTGTTCTCGGTATCCGTCCTGAGGATATCAAGGACGAGGAGTCCTATGTTACGGCTCATCCGGAGGCTTCCTTCGCAGCTACCGTTCGTGTATACGAGCTTCTCGGTGCCGAAGTATTCCTGTACTTCGCAGTGGATGACTACGATATCACCGCACGCGTTGATCCGCACACGACGGCAAGACCGGGCGACACCATCACGATTGCGATGGATCTTGCGAAGATGCACATCTTCGACAAGGAGACCGAGCAGATTATCACTCACTGATCGGGCGACTCATTTTACGACAGACAAGGCTCTGCATCATACGGTGCGGAGCCTTTTTTGCTCCCTTGTTCACATCGTTTTCACTTGAAATAAAGGGGCGGAAGTGATATAATAACCCTGATTATGGAATGCATGTCAGGATGCGGAAAGGAACGGGGCAAGATGATTTCCAACCAGATTCTTCAGAACACGATTGACGGTATGAAAGCAATCACTCGCGTGGATTTATGTGTGATGGACACCGAGGGCAAGACGCTGGCTTCCACGATGAACACATCGGACAACGCCGAGTCGATGGCTGCGGCATTTGCCGAGTCGCCCGCGGACAGCCAGGTAATGCATGGCTTCCAGTTCTTCAAGGTCTATGACGATCATCAATTGGAGTACATCCTTCAGGTGAAGGGTGATTCCGATGATGTCTACATGGTCGGCAAGATGGCCGCATTCCAGATTCAAAGCCTTCTCGTTGCGTACAAGGAGCGCTTCGACAAGGACAATTTCATCAAGAACCTTCTCCTTGACAACCTTCTGCTGGTTGATATCTACAACCGCGCCAAGAAGCTTCATGTGGATGTGGAAGCCCGCCGCGTGGTCTATCTCATTGAGACGAAGACCGAGAAGGACACAAACGCGCTTGAGACCGTGAGAACGCTGTTTGCGAACAAACCGAAGGATTTTATCACGGCCGTAGATGAGAAAAACATCATCATCGTGAAGGAATTGAAGAACGGGGAGAATTACGACACTTTGATGAACACGGCGAAGGTGATCGTCGACATGCTAAACACCGAGGCTATGAGCAAGGTTCATGTCGCTTACGGAACCATCGTCAACGAGATTAAGGACATTTCCCGGTCCTACAAGGAAGCCAAGATGGCGCTCGACGTCGGAAAGATTTTCTACAGCGAGCGCAATGTGGTTGCCTACAACAATCTGGGAATCGGCCGCCTGATTTATCAGTTGCCGATGCCTTTGTGCAAGATGTTTATCCGCGAGATTTTCGACGGCCAGTCCCCGGAGGACTTCGGCGACGAGACGCTCGCGACAATCAACAAATTTTTCGAGAAGAGTCTGAATGTCTCTGCGACTTCGAAAGATTTGTACATTCATCGCAACACGCTGGTGTACCGTCTCGACAAGCTCGAGAAGAGCACCAATCTCGATCTTCGCGTATTTGATGACGCCATTACTTTTAAGATTGCGTTGATGGTTGTCAAGTACATGAAGTACATGGAGAACAGCGAATATTGAAAATGAGGCTTCCGCGACTTCGGCGCGGGAGCTTTACGAGGTTTGATTAAGAGATGACAGATACCATTAAGGATCCCGTTGTGAATGCAGCGGAAGAAATGACAACAGACGCGTCTGCTTCGGCAATCGCCGGGGAGGCGTCTGTTTTTGCGTCCGCAGAGGAAGGCCCGGCGTCTTCGAAAGCGGAATCGTCGAGCGCAGCCGACGGAGCGGCATCTGCAGAGGATATCGCGCCTGCGAAGGAAAAGAGCACGGAGAGAGTTGCTCCCGCAGGAAGCGTTGCGGCAGCGGGCGACGCGCTGCGAAAAATCGCTTCGGACGAGTATGACGAGGACGATGAGGATTACGAGGATTACGACGACAGTATCGGAATTCAGCAGCATACGGCGGAAGACATTGCCGAGGAGGACGATGATCTCCCTGCCGAGGATGATTTTGACGATGCGCTTCCCGAGGCCTACGCCACGGTTCGCAAGGGTTCGATTCTCAAGGGTGTGCTTCCGCAGGCTCCGGTTATCGTCTTCGACCATGTGACGAAGGAGTATGAGGACGGTCCCGAGGATCAGGACCGGCGGGCCCTCAAGGATGTCTCGTTCCGAATCAACAAGGGCGAGTTTGTATTTATCGTCGGCCCGAGCGGTTCCGGCAAATCGACGCTGATCCGCCTGCTGATGCGCGAAATCCGCCCCACGGAGGGTTCCATCTATATCGCGGGAACCGATTTGGCGAAGCTTCGCAACAGTCAGGTGTGCAAATACCGCAGAAGCATCGGAATCGTATTCCAGGATTTCCGCCTTCTTGAGGACCGCACGGTCTATGAGAATATTGCATTTGCACAGAAAGTCATCGGCGCTCCGTCCCGCAAGATTACGAGAAATGTCGCCAAGATGCTTTCCATTGTCGGTCTTCGACACAAATACAAGAGCTTTCCGAACAAGCTTTCCGGCGGGGAGCAGCAGCGCGTGGCTCTGGCGCGTGCGCTCGTCAACAATCCGCTTATTTTGCTTGCGGACGAGCCTACTGGTAATCTCGACCCCGTGAACACGCAGGAGATTATGGAGCTTTTGGAGGATATCAATGCGCGCGGCACGACCGTTGTGGTCGTCACGCATAACCACGAGATTGTGGATGCGATGCAGAAGCGCGTAATCGTGCTGAACGAAGGCGTGATTGTCAATGACAAGAAGGGAGGCTACAAGCGTGGATAGCTTTTTCTATTGTCTCGGACAGGGCGTAAAGAATTTTCTTCGAAACCGGTTGTTCTCCATCGCTTCCGTAGCGACGATGACCGTCTGCATCTTCCTCTTCGGAATCATGTATTTCGTTTTGGTGAATGTGCAGTCCGGCCTGCAGGATATGGAGCAGGGCGTCGGCGCAACCGTATTTTTCAAGGAAGACATCTCCAACGAAGAGTTGTTGGTGTTAAAGGATAAGATTCTTGCCGTCGACGGTGTGCGCAGAGTCGTGTTTGTCTCCGCCGACGAGGCTTGGGAAAACTTTAAAAAGGCCCATTTTGCGGAGGGCGACTCGGAACTTTTGAAGTCGTTCGGCAGCGACAACCCGCTGGAAAACAGCGCTTCGTTTGAGGTGTATTTCGTCTCGGCGGAGGATCAGCTTCCGGCGGTTAAGGAGATTCGAGCGATGACAGCCGACGGCGTTCGCTTTGTCAACAACGCAGAGGATCTCGTGAGCTCGCTCACCACGGTAAATAAGGGCCTGAGCATCGGCGCGATTGTACTGATTATTCTGCTTCTTGCAATCGCCCTGTTCCTCATCAGCACTACGGTTTCCATCGGTGTCTCCGTCCGTGCGAGAGAGATTCAGATTCAGAGTTTGATCGGGGCGACGGACCTGTTCATCCGCGCGCCGTTCCTTGTGGAGGGAGTTATCATCGGCTTCCTCGGCGCCGCAGTTCCGCTTTCGGTACTGTACGCCGTGTACTATAAGCTGGTGACATTGATTTCCGACAATCTCGGAGTGTTCAGCTCCGTAAACTTTGTCAATGTCAATGATGTATTTGCCGTATTGATTCCGATTTCCATGTGCATCAGTGTCGGAATCGGTTTCTTCGGCAGCAGTTTCACGCTGAACCGCGAGCTTCGGAAGTTCCGCCGCATGTAAGTGCGTCTGCGGACACCGATGTGGGTAAGGAGGGAGTATGAAGAAGAACAGGAAGCGCTTCGTCGTGTTGTCGCTCACAGCCGCTATGGGCGCGATGATGATGACATCTTCGCTGGCCGCTCCGGGGGAGATTCCCGCGGAACCTTCCGTGGGGGTAGCTGTAACCTACCGGGATGAGACCCTTGAGCAGAAGCTGAAGGAAGCTCAGAAAAAGCGGGAAGAGTATGAGCAGAAGAGGCGCAAACTTCAGAACGAACAGAACAATCTGAAGGCGGAGTATCAGGACATCGAGAAGTACATCGCCGATATGGATCAAAAGCAGAGCGAGATTATGCTGGAGATTTCCGCACTTGAGGACGAGCTCGTAGAGCTGAATGCGGAGCTTGAAGTGACCAATCAGCAGCTCGCGGAGGCGACTGAGGTCGCCGACCGGCAGTACGAAAACATGTGCCGCCGATTCCAGTATCTGTATGAGCACGGAAACATCTCGGAGCTTGAGATGATTATGGGCTCCCGTAACATCTCCGACATTTTGAATTACGATGAATATACGCTCAATATCCGCGAGTATGATTACCAGCTCGTTCAGCGGTATCTCGCAGCGAAGCGGACGGTTGAGCTTGTGAAAGAGAAGCTTGAGGCGCAGATTGCGATGCTCGATGCGAGCCATGAGCTGTATGAGCAGGATTTTGCATATGCGCAGGAAGTGATTGCCAAGAAGCAGGAAGCGCTCGCGGATTTCGAGACGAAGATCGGTGCGAATCAGGAGGTTTTGGAGGAGTACCTCGCAGAGTACAACAAGGCCAACAAAGATGTAATCGCACTCCAGAAGGAAATCGAGAAAGAGCGCGCGAGAGCTGCTGCGGAAGCGGCCAAGAAGCAGGAGAGTATCAATTACGGCAATGTGCCGAAGACCGGTTACAACAATGCTGACGGAATCCCGAAGAAGGATGAAAAGGATCCGTCGAAGATGATCTGGCCGCTGCCCGGCGATCCGTACCGCGGGTCGGGCTTCGGACCGAGAAGAGCCCCGACGAAGGGCGCAAGCACCTTCCACAAGGGCGTGGATATCGGCGGAAAATACGGCGCCCAGATTGTGGCGGCGCTCGCCGGAACCGTAACGACGGCAAGCTACAACAACAGCGCCGGCAATTATGTCGAGATTAACCACGGCAACGGTTATGTGACACGCTATCTGCATTGTTCCAAGCTGCTGGTTTCCAAGGGCGATTATGTGCTCCAGGGACAGGTCATTGCCCTTGTCGGCTCGACGGGAGTTTCCACTTCGCCGCACTTGCATTTCAGTGTGGTGATTGACGGAACGGCGGTAGATCCGCTCCGGTTTATCCGCTATTAGTGCAGCGGAAACGGATAAGTGCGCTTTCGGAGGATTAATTTGTGAATAAGGATACATGGAAGGGATTTCTGGCCGGCATTCTGTGCTGCCTGCTGATTGCTGTGACAATTGCCTGCGGCTCGGAGTCGGAGAATCGCCTGACGAAGAAAAATGATACTTTGCAGCCCGTCGAGGAGTTGACTCCGGCGGCTTCCCTTGAGGAGACCAATTACAAGACCAAGCTTGAGAAAATCGGCGCGGTGCTGGATTACTATTATTATCAGGACATCGACTACAACAAGGTGGCCGACGGTCTGTATCACGGAGCGGTCTCCGGCCTCGGCGATCCGTACACGGTTTACTACAATCCGCAGGAGTACGCCTCCTTCCAGCAGGCGTCCGACGGCGTGTATGCCGGAATCGGTTCCAGAGTGACCATCGGTGACAACGGGCCGCGGCGAGGCGCTCGCTTCGATCGCCGAAGTCTGTCATCTTACTTTGACGTCGCGCGCGATCGGCGCGTCGGACGGCGCCCGGATTCGAACCGACGGAGAAACGAAATACCCCGTCGAACTTTGCGGGCGGAACGTCGGAACGACCGTCGAAGTGACCGTTTATCGCGAAGGAGAGACGGATTATCTCCATTTTACGGTGAAGCGCGATACCGTGGAGGTTCCCACGGTCGAATACCGGATGCTTGAGGGCGGAATCGGATACATCATGGTAGCCGAGTTTGACGATGTCACCGCACAGCAGTTTAACGACGCCGTGAAGGATTTGAGCAGGAAAAATATGAGCGCACTGGTTGTCGATCTTCGCAACAACCCCGGCGGACTTCTCCGCACCGTGCAGTCGATGCTCAGCCGCATCCTCAAGAAGGGTGAGCTGCTCGTCTACATGGAGGACAAGAACGGAAAGCGCGAGGATTATTACTCGGACAGCACGCTTACGCTTGACATTCCGATTGCGGTTCTTATGAACGGGTACAGCGCGAGCGCTTCGGAGGTGTTCGCGGGATGTCTGCAGGACTACGGCAAAGCCGTTCTCGTGGGCACGCAGAGCTTCGGCAAGGGCATTGTACAGACGATGTATCCGCTCGGCGACGGCTCCGCAATCAAGGTTACGATTTCCGCATATTACACGCCGAACGGACGCAATATCCACAAGACCGGATTAACGCCGGACATCGCGGTGGAACTCAGCGACGAGGCGAAGAAGCTGAGTAAGATTCCGGAGGATCAGGATGCGCAGCTCCAGGCGGCGATTAAGGCGCTTAAGGACAAGCTCGGCGACTGATTTTCAGGTCGCATAATGACGAAGATAAGTGGCGGTTTGCGGTTGCAAATCGTCACTTTTTTCGATTGCATTTTTCGATACCCTGTGGTACAATTACCACTGTCTACGGACAAATGTTTGCGGACGGCACACACGAGAGAGGATTTTCAGAGACGGAACGGAGAATACAGCGCTCAGCGCGGGAGGAAGCGACATGGCAAATGACGAGGTATATCTGGTCAGCAAGCGGGCACTGCCGAAGGTGCTTGTGAAGGTCGCGGAAGTCAAGAGAATGCTGGCAAAGAATCGCAACATGACGGTTCAGGAGGCTACAGACGCGCTCTCGCTGAGCCGGAGTTCTTTCTACAAGTACAAGGACGATGTTCAGCCTTTCCACGAGACTTCCCGCGGAAAGACCGTCAATGTGCTTCTTCAGGTGAGCGATGAGCCGGGAATTCTCTCCGCAATTCTCTCAGAGGTTGCGGGGTGTCGCGCGAATGTTCTGACGATTCAGCAGAGCATTCCGATCGGCGGTATGGCTTCGGTTGCACTCGGGTTTGAGATGCTCCCGGAGACTGCGGAGCTCTCGGAGCTTGAGGATCGGATTACGGCTCTCACCGGCGTACAGCGCCTGCAGGTGCTCGGCGTCGAGTAGGGCGGCATTTTCCGCGCATGTCTGTGTGGGGAACGACAAATGAAAACAATTGCGGTAGGAGGATACAGCATCATGAAGGTTGCAATTTTGGGATACGGCACGGTCGGCTCGGGGGTGTTTGACGTCATCCGCGGGAACCACGCCGTAATCGAGAAGCGCGTAGGCGCACCGATTGAAGTAAAATATGTCCTTGACCTTCGGGAGTTTCCGGGGAATCCGGTGGAGCCTTTCCTGGTTCATGACTTCCGGACAATCATCGAGGATCCGGAGATCGATATCATCGTTGAGGTGATGGGCGGCCTGCATCCTTCCTACGAGTATGTGAAGGAGGCTCTTCTTTCGGGGCGCAGCGTATGTACCTCGAACAAGGAGCTTGTCGCGGCGTACGGCGCGGAACTGATTGAGATTGCGAAGGAGCGCAGCATCAACTTCCTCTTTGAGGCGAGTGTGGGCGGCGGCATCCCGGTAATCCGTCAATTGATGCGTTCCGTGACGGCTGACGAGGTGGAGGAAGTCAGCGGTATTCTGAACGGAACCACGAACTATATGATGACGCGGATGCGCGAGGACGGCATTTCGTTCGATGAGGCGCTCGCGGATGCGCAGGCGAACGGCTTTGCGGAGAGAAATCCCGCAGCTGACATCGAGGGCTTTGACGCCTGCCGAAAGATTGCAATTCTGACTTCGCTTGCATACGGCCAGCAGGTGGATTATCAGGAGATTTATACGGAGGGCATCACGAAGATTTCCAGCCGCGATGTCGCTTATGCCAAATCGATGAAGCGCGGTATCAAGCTGATTGCCCGCAGCTATGCGAAGGACGGCAAGGTTTACGCGATGGTTTCTCCGATGATGATTCGCAAGAAGAATCCGCTCTATCCGGTCAACGGAGTGTTCAATGCGATTATGGTGCGCGGAAACATGCTCGGCGAGATTATGTTCTACGGCATGGGCGCTGGTAAGCTGCCGACGGCGAGCGCGGTTGTCTCGGATGTCATTGACGCAGCCAAGCACCGCTTCGTCAACATCCCGATTCTCTGGAGCACGGAAAAGCTTACGCTCGGTGTGAAGGATGAAATGGAGGGACGGTTCTTCGTACGGGTTCCCGCAGCGGAAGCCGACGAGGCGCGCAAACGCTTCGAAATCCACAAGACCGTGGAGCTTGCCGACGCCGACGATGAGTTTGCATTCGTCACGAAGAGCATGACGGAGGGGGCATTTGCCAAGGTATGCGAGGGGCTTACGGTTTTGTCCTGCATCCGGTACGAATAATGAGAAAGGAGTCACGCAGGAAGCCGGTCTTTCTGCGTGATTTTAGGTGATATCAATGAAATACATTGTGGTTTTGGCGGACGGTATGGCCGATCTTCCGATTGCGGAGCTCGGCGGAAAAACACCGCTCGCTTATGCAAAGACGCCCGAGATGGATGCGCTGGCGCCGGTCTCGGAGGTCGGAACGGCGCATACGATTCCCGCAGGGATGAAGCCCGGCAGCGACACGGCCAATCTGGCGGTGCTCGGCTACAATCCGAAACAGTATTATACCGGCCGTTCGCCCCTGGAGGCGCTCTCCATCGGCGTTTCGATGGCATCGACGGACATAGCGATTCGGTGCAATATCGTGACGGTCTCCGACGATGCTCTTCCGTATGAGCAGAAGACGATTATCGACCACAGCTCCTCGGAAATCTCCACGGAGGACGCCGCGGTTCTTCTCGAAGCCGTGCGCAAGCAGCTCGAGTGGGAAGGATATCATTTTTATGTCGGAACAAGCTATCGCCATTTGTTGATCTGGAACCGGGGGCGTGTGGTTTCGCTCACCCCGCCGCATGATATTCTCACGAAGGTCATCGGCGAGTATCTCCCGGAGGACCCGGTGCTTCGCGAGATGCAGAAGAGAAGCTATGAGATTTTGAACAGCCATCCGATCAATGTCGAGCGCGCTGCGAAGGGCTTGAACAAGGCGAATTCGATCTGGTTCTGGGGCGCCGGAACACGGCCCTCGCTGTCCTCCTTCCGCGAGAAGACGGGACTTTCGGGCGTGATGATTTCCGCTGTGGACCTTTTGAAGGGAATCGCAGTCGGGGCCGGCATGCGCAATATTATCGTCCCGGGCGCTGACGGCAGCCTCCACACGAACTATCGAGGCAAGGCGGAGGCGGCGGTAGCTGCGCTTCTTACGGAAAACGAGGATTTTGCATATATTCATGTGGAAGCTCCGGACGAGATGGGGCATCAGGGCAGTGCCGAGCGCAAGATTGCCGCTATCGAGTATATCGATGAGCAGATTGTCGGCGTCATCAAAAGAGCCATGGACGCGTCCGGTGAGGATTACCGGATGTTGATTCTTCCGGATCATCCGACGCCGGTTTCGCTGCGCACGCATACGAGTGCGCCGGTTCCGTACCTGCTGTATGACAGCACAAAGAAGGTGTCCGGCGTCCCGGCTTACACCGAGGAGACCGCAGCTTCGACACCGTTTGACTATGCGGAAGGCTTCCGCCTGATGGAACATTTTACGAAGGGATGATACTCGAATGAGACGGGAAGAAGAGGACAAGAGAACGCCGCTTATGCAGGGAGCTCGGGCGCTGTGTGCAGCAGCGCTTCTTCTCGTATGTGCGGTTTCCTACGGATGTTCGCCGTCTCCGAGCCCGCGTGAAAATGAGCCGACGGTGACACAGGAGGTAACGACTCCGAAACCGACAGCGACAACGATTCCGGAGGAAGACATTTATCTGATCCGATATAAGGCACGATACGAGGAGGGTTCCTCTACCTTCATCATCACCTGCGAATTCCAGGAAGACGGGGAGTACAGCTATATAAAGACCCTGGACGGGTATGCTTACCCGATGGTCTCAATGTATTGCCTTAAGGACGGTTCTGTTGTGACAGCCACATATACCGAGCTCGACGGAAGCTATCGGGAGGTGAATGTCAAGCGGCCGGATAACGGAGAGACAATCACTACGACGGAGTATTTTTCAGCATATCCGTACACATCGATTCGGAAAGTGACGGAGTATGTCGACGCGGACGGAAATCTCTTTGAGAGAGAGGTCGTCCCGAATGCGGACGGAGAGCCGGGAAGCCTGACATTCTACCGCAGCGATCCATTTGCGATTCCGTATTTTTCGTCGGTTACCGGCGCAGATGGGGCAGGGGTTGTGCGCACATGCCCGGATGAGAAATATCTGCGCGCCACGGACGGACAGCCGGAGTTCGCGCTTGTCGAGGTCACCACATTGGATATCCTCGGAAACCCGAAGGAGAAGCACACCGAACTCGCTGTCGGGCCATACACATATGAGGTTTCGCGTCTGACCGAAGAGGGCAAGGCCGAAAGGCGGGAGAATTCCGGCTATGAGGTTGTGTACCGCCTTGACAATTCACCGCACACGGCGGAGGTACCGGCCGGTGTGACGGAGGTTTCGGTCTTTTATGATTCCGTTTACGAGGGAACCATTGTCGGAGGAGAGTTCGACGGAGTTGTTTTCGTGCGCTCGGAGCTTACCCGCGAGGAGGAGAAGATTGAGCCGGAGGGAAGCTACCGCGTCTACCTGAGCGAATCCGCCGGACCCGCACGGTATCTGCAGAAGGAATATCTGACGGATGCTTCCGGACGGCCGGTGAGTGAGACAACTTTTGACCCGAACGGCGCAATCATTTCGCAAAAGCTGACAGAGTATTCCGAGGACGGGCGTGTCGTCACCGAGAAAACGCTTCGTCTCACTTCGCAGGGCGTGAAGGAATGGGAAGTAAACGAGGTCACGCGGAACGAAGCCGGACTTGTCGCAACGGAGAAGGAAGGCATTCTTCGGGGAGATATTTTTACGCTGCGTTTGATGACATCCTACGAGTATGATGAACGCAACAATTATATTCGCGTTACCTCGCGGAATGCGGCAGGGGAAGAGCGTGTCATTCAATACGAAAACACCTACAGCATAAAGAAAAAACCGTACAACGACGGCTATCCGAAGAATTGATGCGGGAGCGTGTACGAGAGACGATTTGATACGAAAAGACAAAAAGAAAATGCCTCATATCCGCGGATATGAGGCATTCGTTATTTCGGAAAACTCAGTCGGGATCTACGGCATCGGCCATATCGGCGGCGATGTCTTCAACCTTGTCCTCGACCTTCTCTGCAGCATCCTCCAGAGTGCCGGTCCAGTCCTCGGAGGCTTCCTTTGCTGCATCGGCAGCATCCTCGGCAACCTCGGCAGCTTCCTCAGTCTTGGATTCGAACTTGTTCGCAAGATACTCCTTGACTTCGACAGCCTTCTCCTTGGTCGCCTGCGCGATTTCCACGGTCTTATCCTTCACCTTCTGTGCTACATCGGACGCCTTGGACTTTACCTTCGCAAAACGATCGGCGGTCTCACCCTCGGCAGCCTCTTCACCCTCGGCGAGATTTACGGCATCATCCGCAAAATCAACATCCTCGGAATCGAAGAGATCGTCATCCTCGTAGGTCTCTCCCTCGGCAAGCTCCTTCTGCTTCTGAACCTGCTTGTAGAGATAGTAGCCGCCTGCGGTAAGTGCAGTGAACAGGGCCAGTTTTGTAAACTTTTTCATATTACTTCTCCTTTCCGGAGCGCATTACGCGCGTCCCCCTACCTCTCGGTCGGTTTTTATACCGTAATTATACCGAATCAGCCGAAAAAAGGGAAGTCAAATTTACCAAAAAACACAAAAAACACAAACAGTCGTCAATATGTCATATTTTCCGTAAGAAAACTTCGGAAAATTTTACCCCGATTGCGGAAAATTTTCCGAAAAACACTTGCAAACTCAGAAGCGTTAGTATATAATAGCGGCTGTTGACACAAAGCAACACACATTGGGCTATCGCCAAACGGTAAGGCAACGGACTCTGACTCCGTCATTTTCAAGGTTCGAATCCTTGTAGCCCAGCTTTCAACCGACTCTCTGAGTCGGTTTTTTTGTTTACAAAAACCGTCGCCGTGTGGTACACTGAGAAAAAGCAGTGGAGGAGCCTTGTGTGTAAAAACCGTGGTGCAAAGGGCGACCGGATGAAGAACATTTTACGAAAAATGATGCTTTTCTCGGCGATGTTGCTTGCGACAATCGCTTTGTTGTCCTGCAAAAAAGTCGGACCCGAACCGGGAAGCGGGCGGGAGAACGGCAACAATGCAACGGTAAGCGGCGATATCACCGGGGGCAACGATCCCGTGCATGACGTCACCGAAGCCGTTGCCCCTTCGGCGACGGAAGAGCCTGACCCGACGCCTTCCGGCGTGGAAACAGGAACTCCGGCAGCATCTCCGACAACTTCCCAGAAACCGCTTACAACGGCAACGCCGACATTTACCGTGAAACCGGAGCCGACGGTTACGCCTGCGGGCAAACCGACGCCGACGCCGGTGAGGACGCCGACGGTGACGCCGAAGGCAAAGCCGACGCCTACACCGGCCATCGTGACGCCGACGAAGGCTGCGACCGTCACGCCGACCGCAGCGCCGTCGCCGGACGATTCCGAATGGCCGCCTTACGGAAACTATACCCCGGATCAATACCCGGATATTGAGGGCGTGAAATCCCGACTCAACGAGGGGGAGTATCTCCGAAAGGCGCCCGGTCGCACCAACGCAAGAATGCTGCGGCTCAGCTTCGATTCCAAATTGACGGTTTTGGATTCCTATGTCTCGGAATTCAACGAAACCTGGTACAAGGTTGCTGTCCTTCTTGAGGGAAAGACCTTGATCGGCTATGTGCAGGCATCCTCGACCGATTACGGCGGCGCGCGACCGCTGCCGGCTGCGACGCGGCTCCAGGCGAACGGGCTGGATTTTTCTTACCATTACGGGCCCGACAAAAACCGTGACGGCCTGTATGTCGTTGTTCTGGATCCCGGTCACGGCGGTCCGTTTTCCGGGGCGACCTACCGCGGAACAACCGAGAAGGCAAGCACGCTGTCGGTAGCAAAGGCCTGCAAGGATTACCTGGAGAGGGAGTATGACAATGTCATTGTATATCTGACCCGCACGGGCGACTATGTGTTTGACCCGGACAGTGATGTCGACGATCTGGAGTACCGTGTGCGATATGCAAAAAGCAGAGGCGCCGACATCGTCGTGAGCCTGCATTTCGATGCATACAACGGCAAGACCGCAGGCGGAGAGGCGCTCGTTCCCCGTAAAAACACGGTGGCAGCAAGGGCCAAAAGTCTCGGCAGTTTCATTTTGCGTGAGCTGGAAAATCTGGGCATCGACAACCTCGAAACCATGACGCGGAAGAGTGACCGCTCGAAGTACAGCTATCCGAACGGTGAGGCGATGGACGCCTACCTGATCAACCGTCTGAGCGCGGAGAGCGGGATTGTCAGCTGTATCATCGAGCATTGCCACATCGACAACAATTACGATTACTATAACTTTATCAATTCGCCGGAGAAGCTGAAGGCTCTCGGCGCCGCAGACGCCCGCGGAATCGCGGAGTTTCTGCAATTAAAGAAGAAGGATACGCCCGGAACACCGACGCCGCGCCCTACAGCGACACTGACGCCGGCAGCGAGTGACGAGCTTACACCTACGCTGAGTCCGGCTCCGAGCCCGCTTCCGACTCCGAACTTTACGGTGCAGCCGGTATCGCCGACCGAGCCGCCGGAGAACCCGACGCCGACATTAACGGAGCAGCCGGTATCGCCGACAGGGCCGCTGACCAGCCCGACTCCGACCTTTACGGTACCGCCGGTATCGCCGTCGGAGCCGCCGCTTTCGCCGGGCCGGCCGTAATATCGGAAGTCCGCGGTTTCACCTTACGGCGGGATGACAATGGAAAGATGACTGTGCGAAGGCTTCTCCGCGAGGAGGAGCCTTTGCTGCGGGAAAATGTTAATTTTATGTAAATCGTATTGACATTTCCGGCGAACAGTGGTTTAATATGGAAAATGCAATTTACACAAGACAAATTATCTTACGGAAAAGAATAACCGGCAAGGAGAGTTCCATGAAGAACACAAAAGGTATTCGAATACGGGAGACAGTGATCAGCTATCTGGTTTCCGTCGGCGTTACGGCGCTTGCGGCATTTGTGATTTATTATTTTACATTGCCTGCAATCAACATTCACAGCAGCGGATTCTGGACAATGGTTATGCTGCTCGGCGCGGTGTTCGCCGGGGCGCATGCGATAACGCATAAAGTCTTCTGCAAGAACGAAATCACGGTTGTCGGCCGGAAAATAACAACCTGGGGCCCGGTGATCGGCGGCGGACTCGCCGTGCTTGCATTTGCAGCGCTTGTAATCGGAGGAATTTCCTCAGCGAAGCTGTTCCATGCAAGAACTTACGCGGGAATCATCAATGTGCAGTCGGCGGAGTTTGAGACCGACATGCCGGAATCGACAAGCGTTACCAACATTGCTTTGATGGACACGGAGTCGGCGCGCATTATCGGTAACCGCACGCTCGGTTCGCTGTCGCAGGTTGTCTCGCAGTATTATGTCAACGACCGGTACAGCCAGATTAACTACCGGAATTCGCCGAAGAAGGTGGCGATTCTGGAATACGCCGGCCTCGTAAAATGGGTGGAGAACCGCAAAAACGGAATTCCCGGATATGTCATGGTCGACCCGGTCGGAAACAGCGCGACCTATGTCGAATTCGCGAAGCCCGTGAAATACGCGGAGAGCGGACGGTTCGGCGACGATTTGATGCGCAAGCTTCGTTTTTCGTATCCGACGAAAATCTTCGGCGGTATCTATTTTGAGGTCGACGACAACGGAAATCCGTACTATATCGTCTCGTGTATGACCGCAAATGCGGGGCTTTTCGGCGCGATGGATGTCAATGAAGTGATTCTCTTCAATCCGGTGGACGGAAGCTCCGAAATCTACAGTGTAAAGAATGTTCCTTCGTGGGTGGACATCGTCTATGACGGTGATCTCGCGAGCGAAAAATATAATTGGTACGGCAAGCTGTCCGGCGGATTCTGGAACAGCGTGTTCGGCAACAAAGACTGCAAGATGACGACGGACGACTACGGTTACATCGTCATCGGCGACGATGTCTGGTATTTTACCGGAGTGACGAGCGTCACAAGCGATGAGAGCAACATCGGTTTCATCATAAGCAACGCCCGCACCGGAGAGTATCGCTTCTATGCCGTGAGCGGCGCGGAGGAGTACTCCGCGATGGGCGCGGCCGAGGGCGAGGTACAGGAAAAGGGCTACAAAGCCTCGTTCCCGTCCCTTGTGAACATCGGCGGGCAGGCAACCTACATCATGGTGCTTAAGGATGTCGGCGGTCTTGTGAAGCTCTATGCGCTTGTCAATGTCGAGAACTACGGCATTGTGGCGACCGGAGCGACCCAGGCGGATGCGATGGCTTCCTATCGCAAGCTTCTGGCGAGAAACGGAATCGCGGGAGTCGACGGGGGAGACGAGATTCCGAAGGCCGAAATCACCGTTGCGACGGTTCGCCTGATTGCGCTTGAGAACGCCGCTACGGTGTATATCACAGCGCAGGACGGAACAGTTTACAAGGGCACTCTGAACGAGGACGAGAGTCTCATCCTCGTGCGGGAGGGCGACGCCGTAACGATTCGTTACGAGGATACGGAAATCAGCGGAATCAAGCAGATCCGCGCATGGGAGAAGCGCTAATCACAGCTTGTTTGGGGGATACAGAGAGGGACCGTCCGGGGAGGACGGTCCCTCTCGATTTTACGGCGGAGTGAATTGAAATCGCGGCCGCTGCATGGTACAATGAGAGACGGGACGGCCGAAGCGCCGGCCGATGCGAAACCGATGGTTCTGCAGGGAAGGAGCAGCTGTGCT
>CADBXF010000011.1 GCA_902798585.1 uncultured Lachnospiraceae bacterium | reverse complement strand
ATGGTGATGGTGGCACTCGCATTCGGGATCGTCGCACTCGTCCTCATCATGATGATGGTGATGCTCCTCTTCCTCAAGCAATTGCTTCGCAAGGTCGACCTTTGTCTCCATTGCTGCAAGAATCTGCGCACCTGTGAGCGAATCCCAAGGGGTTGTCACGATGGTGGCTTCGGCATTTTTCTCGCGGAGAAGCTTTACGCAAGCCTGCAGCTTGTCTTCCGAGACGAACTGGCTGCGGCTCAAAAGAATCGTGTGTGCACACTCCACCTGATTGTTGAAAAATTCACCGAAATTCTTCATGTAGATGCGGCATTTGCCGGCATCGACAACCGTCACAAGGCCTGTTACAACCATGTCGGGATCTTCGATTTTTTCGATTGCGCGAACGACATCGGAGAGTTTGCCCACGCCCGATGGCTCAATCAAAATACGGTCGGGATGGAACTGCTCCTTCACCTGCACAAGCGCCTTGCCGAAATCACCGACCAGGGAGCAGCAGATGCAGCCCGAATTCATCTCGGTAATCTCGATTCCGGCGTCCTTGAGAAATCCGCCGTCGATACCGATCTCACCGAACTCATTTTCAATCAAAACCACCTTCTCGCCCTTGTATCCGTCCGCAAGAAGCTTCTTGATCAATGTCGTCTTACCCGCGCCCAAAAAGCCGGAAAACACTGTTACCTGAATCATTGTAATCACTCTTTTCTTTGTTTTATTGAGATGCCTCGCGCAGTTGTGCGGTCGGCAGTCCTGTACTTATTTTACGCCGGTTGTTCCGAAGCCCCCGCGGGACTTGCCCGTGAGATGCTCAACCTCGGTAAACACCAGCTTCGGCTGATTTTCCATGATACGGAACTGGCAGATTCTGTCGTTCACATGAATCACGGTGTCGCGCATCGCCAAAACGGGATACTTCCACTCATCGTCATCGCCGCAATAACTGTGATCGACAACGCCCATGTGGTTCGTCTGGATGATTCCGAAATTGCGGAATGTGGAGCTTCTGGGCACAATATGCGCCTCGTATCCCTCCGGCAGTTCAACCGCGATTCCGAGCCGGATCAGCCGAAACTCTCCCTGCTTCAGTTCCACTTCCTCCGCGCACCGCAGGTCAATCCAATCCGAAACCCCGTCGATGTAACGCAGTTTTTCGATTTCGTCGCTTATGTAGCGCACCTTCAACTCTACCATACCGCTCCTACTGAATTCCCTTGAGGAATGCCACATACCCGAGGTATGCCTCATAGATATCAACCTTGCTCGTAATTTCCCACGGCGCATGCATGGACAACACGGCGACGCCGCTGTCAATCACATTCATTCCGTAGTTTGCCATGATATATGCTATCGTTCCGCCGCCGCCCTGGTCAACCTTGCCGAGCTCCGCCGTCTGGTAGGAAACCCCGGCGTCGTCCAGAATCCGTCGCAGAAGCGCCATGTACTCGGGATTCGCGTCGTTGGACTCGCGCTTTCCGCGGGAACCGGTATACTTGTTGAACACAAGTCCCCGTCCGAAAAATGCCGTATTTTTCTTCTCAAAAGCCGATGCATACAGCGGATCGAACGCCGCGCTCACATCGGAGGAAAGCATGTAGGAATTCTGCAGAGCCCTGCGCACCGTGAGCTCACTGTATTGACCGAGTCGGTCCGCAACCTCCGCCACGCAGTTTTCGAAAAATCTCGAGTGCATTCCGGTTGCCCCGACACTTCCGATCTCCTCCTTATCCACCAGAAGGCAGACGAGCGTACGCGCGGTCTTCCTGATGCCGAACAACGCTTCCGCAGAAGGATAGGCGCATACGCGGTCATCCTGTCCGTAGCCTGCAATCATGCTTCGGTCAAGGCCGTAATCTCTTGCGGCTCCGGCCGGCACAATCTCAAGCTCCGCCGAGAGAAAATCCTCGGCCGTGATATCGTACTGCTCCTTAAGCAGGCGAAGCGCATTGGCCTTCACGGCGTCCTTCTCCTCGCCCGAAAGTGGCCGCGAGGCGAATGTCACATCCAGGTCCTCGCCCTCGACTGCGGTCGCAGCCTTCTTAGTCAATTGATCGGCTGCAAGGTGAATCAGAAGATCGCTCACGCCGAACACCGGGTCGTCCGGTTTCTCACCGATTGCAATCCGGACCGTCGTTCCGTCCTTTTTCACGACAACTCCGTGAATTGCCATGGGAAGGGTAACCCACTGATATTTCTTGACACCGCCGTAATAATGGGTGTCCAGAAGCGCCATTCCGTTGTCCTCATAGAGAGGATTCTGCTTGACATCGAGTCTCGGCGAATCGATATGCGCGCCGAGGATATTCATGCCCTCCGAAAGCGGCTTGCTGCCGATTACGAACAACGCGACAGCCTTGCCCATCATCTGGTAATACACCCGGTCTCCGGGCTTCAGACTTTCACATGTCATCAGGTTGCGAAAACCCTTCTTTTCTGCCGTTGCAACGATTGCTTCCGCGCACTCGCGCTCCGTCTTGCAGTTCGTGATGAATCGCTTGTAACCCTCGCAAAATACCTCAATCTTTCCGAGACCGGTCTCGTCATACTTGAGCCAGGCGTCCTTCGGCCTGTCAGTGCCGTTTTTTTTCATAAAATGAGCCTCCGATGTATCATTTTCCATTATACGCTTATTATTTATCCAAAATGTATCCTCGCCTGCACGCTTTCGTGTCAGCGGGCATTTTTCAACATCTCATCGATATCGCTCCGGTCAAACCTGTATGCATGATTGCAAAACCGGCAGCGAACTTCGATTTCACCGTTTTCGTCGGGGAGTTTGGCAAGTTCTTCCTTCCCGAGGCTGATTAATCCCTGCGCGTACCGCTCTCTCGAGCAGTTGCACACAAAAGCGGCATCCGTCGTCCCGGCCATCTCCGGGGCGAGCCCCGCCAGCACCCGGGCCAACATCGTCTCCGGCGTGTCTCCCGCGGAGAGCATCTCCGTGACCGACGGAATGTGCTTCAGGTTCTCCTCAAGCTTTGTAATCACCTCATCCGGCACATCGGGCATCAGCTGCACGATAAATCCGCCGGACTGCAGCACGCTTCCGTCCCGGTCGACCAGCACCCCTAAGCCGACGCTCGAGGGCGTCTGCTCCGATGCCGCAAAATAGTATGTCAGATCCTCGGCAATCTCACCGGTCTGCAGGGCGATATCCCCGACATAGGGATCCTTTAAACCGAGGTCCTTAATCACGCTGAGGACACCGATTCCGACAGCTGCGCCGACGCCGAGATGTCCGTCCGGCCGATTCGGCGCTTCCGCGTTCGGATTGCCGACATATCCTTTGACATGTCCGTGCGAATCCGCCGTCACCAAAAGTCCGTGAAGCGGCCCCGAGGAGTCAATCCGGACCGTCAGTATGTCACGGTCGCCTTTCATCATGATTCCCATCATCGCCGCACCGCTTAGGAGACGCCCGAGCGCGGCCGTGGCAACCGGCGTAAGATTATGCGCAACCCTTGCCGTCTCGGCAATCCCTCTCGATGTTACGGCAAATGCCCTTATGTACTCATCCGCAGCCGTAGCCCGGACGATATAATCCCGTTCACTCATAATACTTCTTTTCCTGATACTTTTCTCTTGCAAGGAACAACACGCGGTCGCAATCCTCCGTAGCTTCCCTGCCGGTGTACGCCTCCGAGGCGCTCACAAACTCCATCCCGCTCTCGCGAACCAACTCGGCGACTCGTGAAATCGCATAGGCCCGCTGCGTGTGTACCTCGTCCTGCCGGACAAAGCGCTCATCCCCGTCCTCTCTGGAAAACATTGTAAGGCGGTATTCATTTTGCCCGGTCTCTTCCTCGAATGCATTGTCCCAGAGCAGCACCTCGTCACCGTAGTCTTCCATCCTCGTACAATCGCCGAGTATATCGCGGTAAAAATGCGCCGTCTTCATGTCGAAGATGAACAGGCCCCCGCGCTCGAGATAGTTGTTGGCAAGCCGGAATACCTTTCGAAGATCCTCCTCCGAAAGCAGGTAATTCATCGTGTCGCAGACGCAAACCATCGCCGAGACCGTTCCGTAGAATTCCATCTCCCGGATGTCCTGGTACAGATACCGAATCATCTGCGAAATCGCTTCTTCCTCCGCGGATTCCGCCGGGGTATCTGTCTCTTCCGCTTCGTCGAGCATCGCATCGATTCGCTCGTATTCCTTTTCCTGCGCCTCGGCAAGCATCTCCTCGGACGCGTCGATTCCGATCATGTCATATCCGGCGTCGCGAAGCCTCGTCGTCATCTCCCCTGTGCCGCAGCCCAAATCCGCCACAAGGCAGCCCGGTCCGATTCCGGATTCTTTCAGGAGATTCACGATATATGTCGCCCAATCGTCGTACGGGACATTGTCCATACAGCGGTCATACATGCCGGCAAACGCGGAATACGGTTTCATAACAATTCTCCAAAATGTGCATAAGAGTTGCCTTCCGTGAAAGGAAGGCAACTCCCGTGTTTCATTCCATGGCAACCGATTATCGATTGATTTCCGCAATCTCCGCAAAAGCCGGCTTCAATGCCGGGTACAGCGAGCGGAAGATCTGATATCTCTTCTCATACTCGGCGACAACCGCAGGATCCTGCTCAATCGTGTCGACAACGCGGATCAGCTTGCCTGCAGCCTCCTCTACGGAAGCATACTCTCCACAGCCGACAGCCGCGAGAATCGCAGCGCCGTAGCCGGGGCCCTCTTCGCAGTTGATCTTGTCAACCTTGACATTCATGATGTTCGCAAGAACCTTGCACCACAGCGGGCTCTTTGCACCGCCGCCGATTGCACGGATGCGCTCGATCTTAACGCCGAAGGAGCGTGCAATCTCAAGGGCATCGCGAAGCGCGTAGGTAACGCCCTCCATTACGGCAAGCGTCATGTCTTCTCTCTTGGTGTCCATCGACATACCGATGAAGCATCCTCTTGCATCCGGATTGTTGTGCGGCGTGCGCTCGCCCATCAGGTACGGAAGATAGAAAACATTGTTCCTGCCGATCTCCTTGATGTTCTTCTGCTCTGCAGCGTAATCCTTCGTTCCGATGATGTCATCCATCCACCACTTGTTCGAGGAAGCAGCGGAAAGCATGCAGCCGAGGAAATGATATTTGCCGTTCGCGTGTGCGAAGGAATGCATCGCATTGGCGTCGTCAACGGCAAATTCGTCCGTCGCGATAAACACGGTTCCCGAGGTTCCGAGCGAAACGCTGCACATACCGTGCTCAAGCGTGCCCGTACCTACTGCGCCGGCAGCATTGTCTCCTGCGCCCGCGATAATCTTCACGGTCTTCGGCAGGCCGAGCTCCTCTGCAACAGCGGGAAGAATCGTTCCCACTACCTCGTAGCTCTCGAAAATCTTGGCAAGCTGGCTCTCCTTGATGCCGACAATCTCGATCATCTCCTTGGACCAGCACTTGTTCTTTACATCGAACAAAAGCATTCCGGACGCATCCGATACATCCGTGCAGTGTACACCGGAGAGAAGGTATGCAAGGTAATCCTTCGGAAGCATAATCTTGCAGATCTTTGCAAAAATCTCCGGCTCATTCTTCTTAACCCACAAAAGCTTCGGAGCGGTAAATCCCGTAAGAGCCATGTTCGCGGTATACGAGCTGATCTTCTCGCGGCCGATTACATTGTTCAGGTAATCGCATTCCTCCTGCGTACGACCGTCGTTCCACAAAATCGCGGGGCGAAGAACATTGTCGTTCTCATCGAGGATTACAAGTCCGTGCATCTGACCGCCGAAACTGATTCCGGCAACCTGCGAAGCATCAACACCGGCAATAAGCTCCTTCACGCCGGCCTTCATCTGCGTCCACCAGTCCTCCGGCTTCTGCTCCGACCATCCGGTCTTTGGGAAATACAGCGGATACTCCTTGGATACGATATTCTTGATAGCACCTTCTCCGTCCATCAGCAGAAGCTTGACGGAAGAGGTCCCCAAATCCACACCGATATAGTACATAAAATCAGCCCTCCGTGTCATGAAAAATGGTTTCCTTTATCGTGATTTTGCCGCACAAAACCACTGAATACTATCTTACCCAATCGAGGGGATTATGTCAATACTCTCCCTCCCCGAAGTGGGCGAAAAATAGCGATTTTCCGCGAAAAAGAAGCACTCTCCTCCGCGGAAAAAATTTACTTGTTGATTGCCAGCAGCCCCATCAAATCGCGCGGCGCCATAAAGGTAACCGCCTGCTTCTTGACGGACATGTGCGCCTGCAGGCAGGTGCCGCCGTATTCCCCGTCGATGGTCCATGCGACTTCCTCTTCAAAGTCAAACTCTGCCTCGGAAATGTGGCGGAATACAATCAGCGGATTGTCGAAATTGCCCTTCCGGACATCGTTCAAAAGGCCTGCAACCTGAAGCGGGCCGGGCTCGCGAATCAGAAAAAGCTCGTACTTGCCGTCGTTGAGGCGCACATCCGGCCCGGTGATTCCGCGGAATCCCCCGATGGACGACGCGCTCACCACCATTCCCATGATGAAAGTGCCCTCGATGGTCTCGTCCGGCAGTGTGATTGTCGCCGAAACGGACTCGATATTCGTAAGCGCCCCCGCTCCGTTCAGCACATACGCCGCATGTCCGAATATATTTTTCATGGACTGCGATGTCGCGTAGGAAACATCGGAGAACAGTCCGAATGCCGCCGTATAAACGACATATTTACCGTTGAAGCATCCGATGTCGCAGGGATACTGCATTCCGGTCTTGGACAGCTTGGCTGCCTCGACAACATCCTTCGGAAGGCACATGGAATACCCGAAGTCATTCGTGCTTCCGGCCGGCAGATAAACAATCGGGACGCGCTTCTCCGGGGCGCACTCCATCATACCCTCGACGACTTCATGCAGCGTTCCGTCGCCGCCGGAGCATACCACCTTGACGCAATATCCTTCGTTCAGGTAGGAAATTACGGCTTCTTTTGCATCGTTCCGCTTGCGTGTCGGCGAAATGACAAGGTCGCAATTGTCATCGATCAGCTCGTAGACAACATCGTTCAACTTGGGGACAATCTTCTTTGTTCCCGCATTGGGATTGTAAACAAACAACATCTTTTCTCTCACAGAATAATTCCTCCACAGCCGCCCGCAGTCAGTCTGCCGGACACAGCCGCCCTTTCCGAATAAACGCTCAGTTTTTATTATACCCGATTGGAATCGATTTGTTAAGTGCGAAGGAGTAGATTATCTTCTCTTTGACACGGATTCCGCAGGCCCGCGTTATGGCATCTGCATATAACTCGAGCTGCTTCTCATACCGGCGAAGCAAAACAGCCTCCCCTCCGTCCTCCGGAACACGGTCGGTTTTGTAATCCACCAAAACGATTCCGTCATTCTCCTCGAAATAGGCATCGATCACGCCCTGCAGAAGAATTGTCTCCTCCGAAGACGCATTCGCATCATACATCGTCGCGGGAATCGTCATAACAAACGGTCGCTCTCTGCGCAGTCTTCCGCTCTCGGCCGCACACTTCATCCGCTGTCCGAGCGGACTCTCGTAAAATGCCGTGAACCGCTCCGGAGCAAGCTTTCCGACATCCTCCGGCGCTATCTGACGCCTTCCGGCCATAGTCTCCAGCTCCTCTCTGCATGCAGCCACGGTGCACGGGATACGGTAATCGTGAAGCTGCAATACACGGTGTACAAGCGTACCGTAGTCCGCACCGCCGTTGTCCGCCGATGCACAAGCGGAATCCGCAGGCTTTCCTTCCGTGGATTTCCCCGCAGACTGACCGTCAATGCTCTGTTTCTCCGCACTCCTCGCCTCTTCGTTCTGCCGCACGGCTTTCGATATCTCCGCGTTCTCCTGCGAATTCCAGTCCTCCGTCAGATACCGTGTACCGTCTGCGCGCTCGCGCGCCTCCGCCTCGGCCTCCTTCTCGAGATATGCAACCTTCTTGAGATACGAGACGCTCAGCTTCACGGGCAAATCCGCATTGCGCCCTGCGTATCGATATTCCGAAGCCTCCCTGAGCGCCGCAATCCGTCCGGACAAATCCGGCAATGCAGCGTCTTCTTTCGGGCTGTTCTCCCCGGTTACAAGCGCTGCCGACTCCTTAACCACCCGCACATCCCATACATCCGTCTGCGCGAGCGCTTCTTCTCCCTCATCCGCAGCATCGCACAGATGAAGCACGGTCTGTTCCGGGAGGTCGCGGAATACTGCCGCGAGCAACAGGTATTGATAATTCTGCGTCCCGCGCATCAGTTCCGCGTATGACAGCTTCTCGCCGCTGTAGAAATAATCCTTGAGGAACGGCGTACGGAATTTGGATCTCGCCGAGCTCCTCGAGCTTCCGGTGACAATCAGTTTCTCCTTTGCACGCGTCATTGCAACATACAGAAGACGCAATTCCTCGCCGTACAGTTCGCGGAGAAGCTTCTGCGCTATCGCCTGCTTCGCCGTCGTCGGATACTTGAGCCGCTCCTCCGTAAAATAAACCTGCGGTCCGAATCCGAGGTCGTCGTGAAGAATCAGCTCCCGCTTTGTGTCGGAGGTGTTGAATGCCCTTGCGGTATCCGCCAGAATCACAATCGGATACTCCAGGCCTTTACTGCCGTGAATTGTCATCCATTGAACCGCCCCCGTGGAATCCGCGGAGGAATCGTCCGTCACGGTCAGTTTCCATTTGCGCACCGAATCGACACAGCCGAGGAAGTCCCGGAGATTGCCGGTCATCGTCGCCTGTGTGTTTCTCGCCTTTACCAGAAGCTGATTCAGATTATCCGAAGCCGTATCCCCGCCGGGCATAGCCGCACAGAGCTCACAGAAACGGGTTGCCGCGAAAAATTCCTCAATCAATTCCGCGGCGGACAGATAAGCTGTATGCTTTCTAAGGCGGTCGTATACTTCGAAAAAGCGAATGCATTTTTCGCGGAGAACACCGTCCGCTGTATCCTTCGGAAAGGCATCCGTCCGGTCTCCGCCGGTCGCCTGCTCCCCTGCTTCCTCCGCAGGATAATCCGAACCTTCTGCAAGCTGCCGCATAACCGTGTAGAAATACGGCGCCTTTCCGCTGTCAGCCTGCGCTTTGGCACGCAACCGGAGAGCCGCAAGCTCATCCGCGGAAAATGCGAACACCGGCGAGGTCAGCACCGTCACCATCGGAATCTCCTGCAGCGGATTGTCCAAAAGGCGAAGCATCGAGATGACGGCATCCACCTCCGGAATGTCATAATATCCCTTGGAGTCCGAGGAAATCACGGGGATTCCCGCTTTCCGCAGGGTGCCGATTAACCGCGTCGCGACCGCACTCTTGGAACGCGTCAAAACGGCGATATCTCCGTAGGTCGCAATATGCGGGTTCTCCTTGCCGACCGTAAGTCCGGTCACGGGGTCGGTAAGCTCCGCAATTTTTTTTGCAATCGCGTTACATTCCGCGGAAACCGCATCCTCGGCGGCGCCAATCAGCAGATATTCACTCCGGTATGCCGGATTGCCGCATTCGCCTGTTGTATCATACCCGCCGCCGTAGTACAACTGTGCCCGCTCGTCGTAATCGATTCCGCCTACCTGCGCCTGCATCATGCGACCGCATACACGGTTTACGGACGAAATCACGGCCTCGTTGCTTCGGAAATTCATCTGCAGGTCGATTCGCGTTCCGTGGGAAGGGTCTGCCGTAAAATCCGCGCATTTGCCGAGAAACAGCTCCGGCCTGGCCTGTCGGAACTTGTAAATGCTCTGTTTGCTGTCGCCGACCATAAAGAGATTCGGCTTGCCGTCAACCATGTGAGTCACGGCCCCGAGCAGATACTCCTGCAACAGGTTGGAATCCTGGTATTCGTCAATCATAATCTCCTCGAATTCGCGGCTCATCGCCACCGCCTCCGCAGTCGGTCTGCGGTTTTCATCGAGAAGAATCGTGAGTGCGATGTGCGCAATCGCAGAAAAATCGTAGGCGTTGGCCTCCTTCTGGAGCGCGCGGTACTCCCTGCGGTACTCTCGTACGAGCCCGCAAAGGCAGCGCAGCTGCGGAATGCACCTCTGTTGCAGCTCCGCTGTCCCTGCCGCAAGCCCCGCAGCTTCATCGGCGGCAGTCTTAAACGCTGCCTTAAGCCCGTCGCGAATCGTCTTGACAATGTCTTTTTGCTCCGGGTCACAGTCACACTTCTTCGTGGAGAGTCGCTGCCACTCGGGCATGCGAAGCACTTCCGCAAGGTACTCCTGCGGCGTGGCGGCGGCGAGCACTCTTTCCGCGACGGAGAGATCGTTTCGAAGCGTCTCCTCATATACCCCGGGCATGCCGGGTTCGCCGCAGGCATCCGCGACACGCTCCGCCTTTCTCACCCAGGCGGACAATATCGCTCTGCGGTTTTCCACGATTTCCGCAAGGAACAAACCGCCGTCCTCCGACGCCGATTCATACAATGCAAGTTTATCTGTGAGCCAGTCTTCGGGGAAAGGGTCGCTGTCGCATTTGGCAGCCAGCTCGTTGATTCGCTCCACAAGCTCCGAATCCCCTGTTTTTCCGCCGTAGGCCGCTGCAAGCGACAGAAACTCCGGATCCGCAGTCTCATACGCTTTCTCCAGAACAGAGTTCAGCGCTCTCTCCTGAAGCGCTTTACCCTCGCTCTCGTCGAGAAGCCGGAAGGAAGGATCCAGATCCGCCTTGTGGAAATACCGGCGGACCACCGTCTGACAAAAACTGTCGATTGTCGAAATCTTGGCAAACTGCGCATTTCTCGCCTGCTTCTGCAGCCGTTCGTTGTCGGGGTCATCCCAAAGCGCCTTTTCCATCGCATCTGCGATGCGGGTTCGGAGTTCATTGGCCGCGTTACGCGTGAATGTCACAATCAACATCCGATCAATGTCGACGGGATTCTCCCTGCGCATAACGGCGCGCAAAATCCGCTCGATTACAACGCGTGTCTTGCCGGATCCCGCAGCTGCGGAAACCAGCACATTGCCGACACCGGCCTCCATCGCCTGAATCTGTTGTTCGGTGAAACTCATTCGTCGTCACCTCCGTCCCCATCGCCCGCCGTCTTCCGGTAAGGAACACGCGCAAGGCAATCTTTGCGGCAAATGCCCGCCTTGTCACAGTATTCGCACACTTTCGGCGTGTACGGCTCTACGGCGATATGACCGCCTGCAATCTGTTCCGCCTCCTGCGCAATCACTTTCTCCGCCGTATCAAGCAAAGACTTCATCTCCGTCTCGGAGATACCGTCCCATGTTCTCGACTTGCCCTTTGCCTTCAGATAAACGGAATCCGAGATATAATCGCCGTCCTCCACCGCGCCGTCGAGCTGCTGCAGATAGCGGTCCTCCGAAAGCGGCGTCGTCTTGTCGCAGGTGGAATCCTCGCAGGCGTAAAATCCTCTCGGGAGCACCTTCTGCCGGACCTCGGCTTCGCCGGCCTCCCCGGGCAGACCGACGACGGGTGTCACGGAAAGCGGCGCGTAAAATCCTGCCGCAGCAACCGCCCGAACGCCCTTCGCCTGCAATTCCCGCTCCTTCACGCGGAGATAAATCGGAAGCTGTAAATCCATTCCGTCCGCTACCGCATCCTTGTTGAACCGCTTGCCGGAGGACTTGAAATCGACGACTTTGACATAGGTCGTCCCGTCTTCCTTGGCAAGCTCGATCCGGTCGATTTTGCCCACCAGCCGACCTTCCCCGAGCGAAACGGAAAACTCCTGCTCCGCCCCGGCAAAGCGATATTTTCCGCTGTTTGTCCGCCGTACCATATGCGGAACACTGAAGCGGAGGTTGTTCGCAAGCGAATGCATCAGGTAGCGGCTGCGGAAATCGGCATCAAAACAATCGTTCGCGGGATCGGCGAGAACCGTTTCCTCGGCCTCGGCAATCAATGCGTCAAGCATCTCCTCCGTCACAGTCACTCCCGCTTCGCGAAGCTCCGAAAGCCGGGCCTCGATATACTCCGTCATGGCATGGTAAGCAGAGCCGGTCTCCAGCTGAGACGGCTCGAAAGTGCGGCGGTTTTCGACCGCCAGATCGTATTCCAGGAAATGCCGGTACGGACATTCCGCGTAGTTTTGCATGCGCGATACCGAATAAATCGTCCCTGCGGGATGAAGCGCAGAGGCTGCTTCATCGGAGATTCTCAGCTCTGTCGCAAAACCGTTCTCCGCCCTTGCAAGCATTTCAGGGGAAACCGGCGCTTCCCCGCCGCTCTCTCCCTCAAAATACCAGTGGTACAATGCACGATAATCGGCAAGTTTCTCCGGGTCCGCGACATCCTCTGTCCGCTTTCCCGATGCGGCAGCGTAATTGCGCATCAGCTCCGCCAGGCCGCCGTTCGCAGCCACACGATCCGCAAACGAAGCTTCACGGCCGCCTTCAACCTCGCATTTCGGGAAGAGTCGTAGGATTCTCGGGAGAATATACGATCTTCCGAGCATCTTACCGCCTTCAGCGCTCTTACTCCAGGAGACCGTCAGGGATTCCGTCGGCTTCTGAAGCGTCAGGAACACATAGAATTCCTCCGTGTCCAGCGCTTCCTTCTCCGTGTCGGACAAAGCAAGGTTACAGTGGTTTTTGAGAATCTCCCGCTCTCTTTCGTTAAGCAAAATGCTGCCGTGGGGCACTCCGGGCACAAACCCTTCGTTGAATCCGAGGAAAAAGAGCTTCTTCACCCTGCCGATACGCGATCTCTTACGATCGCCTATCATAATGCAGTCCGACTCCGGCGGGATTACGCCGAGCCGCATCTCCGCAAAACCGGCGTCGCACAGCTCCGTATACTCCGCAAGCGAAATCTCCTGCGAGGGCATCAGCTCGCACATGCGCTCAAACAAATCCATCACTGCGCGGTAAACCGACATATATTCTCTCGACCTGCGGCCGTGCCACGGGACATCTTCCTTCATCAATGCGCCCGCTATCGCCTCCGTCCTCTCCGCGATTCCCTGCTCTTCCAGAAATGCCGTGAGAGCCTTCGTCTTCGTGCACACATCCGCCGTCCGGTCGCGCAATACTTCCGAGACCCCGCGAATCGATTGCCAGACCTCCTTCGCAAGCGCGATGCACCGCGAGGCGTCCGTCGTATGCTTTCCGCCGTAATCCCCTGCAAATCCCCGTTCCCACATCGACCGACCACGGATTCCTCTTGCAATCAGGAAATTTTCGAGATACGACAACCGGTCCGGATCATAGCTCTGCAGGGGATTGCGCAGCCAGCGCATGACACAGTCCGTCCGCATATCGGTTCCGATCATCCGAAGGAGGCTCCGAAGATAATCGACAAGCGCATTGTCCGTAACCTCGGATGTCGTATCGATAAAAAACGGCACGCCGGCAGTCGTAAGCTCTCTTCGAAGCAGTTCGGCATAGGTCGGAACATCCCCGCAGACAACGCCTATTTCTCCGTAGCGGCAGCCTTCCTTCCGCACGGAATGCACAATATCAAGAACCGTCTCCTTCACCTCGGATGCACGGTCGGACGATTCCCGCAGATGAATTGCTTGCGAAAAATCCCCCGCAAAGGAGCTTATTCTGCGGCGGAACAACGACTTCCGCAGGTATACCAGCGCGGGAGCACAAACTTCGTCCGGCTCCTCTCCTTCGGCGACCTCGTATGTAACATCAAAATCTCCGGTCTCCTCCGCCATCCTGCGAAGCGAGGAAATCATCTCCCGCGAGATACGGAAGCATGGCGTTCTGTCGGCACCCTCCGCAAGCTCCGCAGGGTCGACAGTAACGGTAAATACCATATCGCGACACCGGCGGTACATCTCCCGGAGCAGGCTGATCTGCGTCGGCGTAAATCCGGTATATCCGTCAAAATACAAGGTGCTTCCGACAAGGCGCTGCGACTCGCGGACAAGCGGAATCATCGCGCGGTAAATGTCCACCTCCATAATGCGGTTCTCCCCGCACCGGTCGCGAAACCATCGATAGACATCCGACATCTCCGCCAGCTTGCGCGCCAGCATTACATCCTCCGAAGCCGCGCGGTCGGCGGCTTCCCGAAGTTCCTCCGCGGAGACCTCAAAATTCACGAGCTCGGACAGAAGCGATTTCACTTCCCATACAAATCCGGTCTTGTTGACTTTGCCGCCGAACATCGGCATCTCGCTCTCATGCTCGGTCATCACCTTCTCCAGCAGAAGGCTCTTGCCGATCTCGTCGAGCACCGGAGGAATCCGGTCTCCGAGCTCATCGACAAGACGGTATGCGAGACGGCGGAAACTTACGATGTCGATATTCATCACGCAGCCGCCCTCATGCATCGCGCAGAGGTCTCTCTCAGCATCCAGGTTCGCCTGTTCGGGCACAAAGAAAAAGACTTCCGAAGTTCTTTCCGAACTTTTCGCAAGCATCTCCCCAAGCAACCGCTTCCGGTTGTTTGCCGCTGACGAGCCGATAATAAACCGTATTGCCATACCTTCCTCCCGCGCGCAGAACGCACCTGACCCGGACAGGATTCCGCATCGGAATCCCCGGGTTGCCCTGTCGTGACCGTTTTGAAAATTATACCATAAAGAAAAAGAAAAGGCAAACATTTGTTCGAAAATGTCTGCCGTACTTTCTTCTCGTATCATCCCGGAGTGCCGGTTCCGCTTTTTGACTCCCAGCATGTAGCCAGGTGGGTGACCGCACGTATGCTTCTGCCTTCCACTGCAGAGGAGGCCTGACATCCACATACAGATATAGGAATCCCTTATTCAGTTTCGTAGGTTCAAAAATGACGGAGGTGTCGCACACCCCAGGACGGTAACTCTTTTACTGAGCGTTCGCCTTCTCCACTTCGACCACGGCGGATTTCTTCATCGGGATACGGCAGTTCTTGTTGTTGCCGAACTCCACAATGATGATATCCTGCTCCTCCAGCATGTCGATGATGACACCGTAGAAACCAGCGGTCGTGAGAACGCTGTCGCCGATGGCAAGAGACGCAAGAAGCGCCTTCTGTTTCTTTTCCTGATTCGCCTGGGGACGAACAATTATAAAATAGAACACTGCCCCGAAAGCGACCACCATAAAGATCAGGGGAAGGTAGGATTCAAATCCTACCTGCTGTGTCAGGAACGAAATTGCCGAATGCATCATTGTATTACCTCATTTCTTGTTTCATTATACGCCCGGTCCGAATCATCAGGCTTCCGGCCCGCGGGCAAATCCGTCGAGTTTCTCCCTCATATAGGACGCATACCTGTCCTGTTCGATAGCATCGCGGATCTCTTCCATCATTCTATTATAAAACCGCAGATTATGCAAGACCATAAGTCGAAGTCCGAGCATTTCACCTGCTGTCAAAAGGTGCCGGATATAAGCCCTCGAGTGGTTGCGGCATGCGGGGCAGTCGCATCCCTCCTCAATCGGCCGGTCGTCCGTCTTATAGCGCTCATTTTTCAGATTCAGCCGTCCGAAGTTCGTATATGCATGTCCGTGCCGTCCGTTTCTCGTGGGATAGACGCAATCGAAGAAGTCCACGCCTCGCGCAACGCCCTCCAAAATATTAGCAGGCGTTCCGACTCCCATCAGATACACCGGTTTTTCCGCCGGCAAATGGGGCACAACCGCATCGAGAATCCGGTACATCTCCTCGTGCGACTCTCCCACGGCAAGACCGCCGACGGCGTAGCCGGGAAGCTCAAGCTCCGAGATTCGCTTCGCGTGTTCCACGCGGATATCCTCATAGATTCCGCCCTGGTTGATTCCGAAGAGCATCTGGTCCGGATTGACGGTGCCGGGAAGCGAATTGAGTCGCGTCATCTCGTCGCGGCATCGCACAAGCCAGCGCGTCGTCCGGTCTACCGAGGCGCGGATATAGTCCTTCTCCGCCGTGCTCGGCGGACATTCGTCAAACGCCATCGCAATCGTCGAACCGAGATTCGACTGAATCTGCATGCTCTCCTCCGGCCCCATGAAAATATGACGGCCGTCAACATGCGATTGGAACGACACACCCTCCTCGCGAATCTTGCGAAGCTTCGCCAGGGAAAATACCTGAAATCCGCCGGAATCCGTCAAAATCGGACGGTCCCAGTGCATAAACTTCTGCAAACCGCCCATCTCGCGCACAACATTATCGCCGGGACGCACATGCAGGTGATAGGTGTTGCACAATTCAACCTGCGTTCCGATTGTCGTAAGATCAACGGAGGAAACCGCGCCCTTAATCGCCGCTGCCGTTCCGACATTCATAAACACCGGGGTTTGAATCGTCCCGTGAACCGTCGTGAGTTCGCCGCGTTTCGCCATTCCGTCGCGATGCAAAATTCGATACATACGCATCCTCACATTTCGTATCTGATTGCCGTAATCAAGCTCTTGCCGTCATTCCTTCCTGACATTAAAAACTGCCCAGAGAAGAAACGCTGCAAACGCAACGGCGCCCAATCCGAGCGGGAACAGATACTCGAACTTATCCGATGTCGAGAGCACAAGGCACACCAGACCCGCTGCAAAAACAAAAACAATCATAACCGCTGCAAATGCCTTGTCAACCGTGTTGCGTGCATCCCGCGAGAGACGGCGCCCGTCGCTGCTTGCAAGGGTGGCCTCGTCAATGGAGTTGGGGCTCTGTCCTCCCACATAGTACATCGCGAACTTCCGGGTTTCCTCGACAAGCGCATAGAACGGGTTCATGCTTGTATCGTCAATCTCCGGCACCAGCGCGTTCTCTTCCGCCGTGCGAAACAGATTTTCCGTGATATCGCGAGCGTCCGCAGCTGCGAGAAAAATGTCATAGTTTCTCTTGCTTAATTCGGTCAAAAAGTCATCGTTTCGAATCGTTTCCCAGTCTCTTCCCAACCGTCTTGTGAGTTCCGCACGAAGCTCCGCAAAGGCGTCCAAAACATACGGAAAACCTTCCTTCGGCTTTCCCTGTTCATAGAATTCCGCCGCGGTACAGCACGCCGTATACAGCGCAGGAAACTGCTTTACCTTCAAAAAATCATCCGCAAACCCCATATCGTTCCCCCTTGTCCTTCTCAATGGATATCCGTGTTGTCGGCGTTGGTTTCCTTGATCTCGCAGATCCAGGTCTTGCCGGTATTCAGAGAGATCTCATTGCCGCTCATGTCATAATACTTCGTCGGCTCAAATTGCGAATTCTTCGTCCAACGAATCGGAATCGCTTTGCCGTTGGTGATGAAATAGCCGTTTCCGCTGCCGATGGTCGTCATGTCGATACGGCTCGTTCCGTCTCCCATCAGTTTCCATTTGCAGTACTGGAAAATGACATTCTTATACGCCAGCTGCTGTCCGTTCATCTCATCGATCTGCTTATCCCCGTACTGCCAGCGGTAGTACAGGCCGTCCTGTTCGTTGTAGGTAAAATACGGCTTGTTCAGCGGATAGCCGGGAGCGGCGTATGTCGCTGCAAATCCGTCCGGAAGCTCGTTCGGTGCATCGTCCGGCGCAAATGTAAAATGGCTCTTCACATAGTTTGCCGTATGCGTCATCGGATAGTTTCTGCGCTTGCACTCTGCAACAATCCGGTCTCCCGCAGTGTAGGCGTTGTGCGGCGCGACACGGTCGGTCGTGCGGTAATAGGTCGTGCCGTCAAGAGCCATGCCGTCGAGATTGTGAATGTCGCTTCTCTTCAAAATCTTGCTCGCGTATGTCGAACCGCCGAAATGGCAATAGATAGCGTCCCACTCGAGCATCCAGTCGATATAGTAATGACGACTGCTTCTCACGGAGCCGATTTTCTCAAGCCCCTGATAGTCCTCGATAATCGCCATCAGGCGCTGAATGTCTACCTCGGTCGGCGCCTCATAAACAATGCCCGCGCGGCTGATTCCGCTCTGCGGCACTGCCTCCTCCTTGTTGTTGAGCATAACCGCAATCGGCCGCGTCTCCGCAATATCCTTCGTAATCCACTCGTTAGTCACATCACTTCTGGTCATATTGGCCGGAATCGGTGTGGGTGTGGGCGTAGGCGTCTCCGTCGGAGTCGGAATCGGCGTCTCCGTCGCCGTCGGTTCGGGCGTAGGCGTCTCCGTCACCTGCGTGGGAGTCACATCCTCCGAGCCGTCCTTATTCTTTTTTCCGCAGGCCGCAAGGCCCAAAACCAATAATAACAAACATGCCGGGCAAAGCACCCGTGCAATTATTTTCCGTGTTTTCATAAGTTACATCCTCGCTTTGAATCGAGTCTCTCCCCGGCCGCACAAGAAATCCGAAAAGAGCAAAAAAGGCCAATGCGGAAGCATTGACCTTTACAGGGGCAGTAGGATTCGAACCCACGACCTGCGGTTTTGGAGACCGTTATTCTACCAGCTGAACTATACCCCTTTATGTGTGTGGCTCTTGCGAACCGCTTTCACATATTACACCAGGAAACGAAAAATGTCAACCACAAAACTTTGTTTTTTGCGCAAATCCGACGATCTTCCGCTTCGGTTTACGCCGTCACAATCTTGTTGGCCTTGTGGAGGTTATGACGCTCCACCGCTTCCTCACGCATCTTGTACTTCAGAATCTTGCCGGCGGCATTCATCGGGAACTCGGAGACGAAATCCACATACCGGGGAACCTTATGCTTAGCCATGTGCGTGCGGACATAATCCTTGATCTCCTCCTCGGTGCACTCGACGCCCTCGTGCAGAACGATGCACGCCATAATCTCCTCACCGTAGTCGGCATCCGGAACGCCGATGACCTGAACATCCTTCACCTTGTCGTAGGTATACAGGAAATCCTCGATCTCCTTCGGATAAATATTCTCACCGCCGCGGATAATCATATCCTTGATACGGCCTGTAATCTTATAGTAACCGTCCTCGGGACGACGCAGAGCAAGGTCTCCCGAATGCAGCCAGCCGTCCTCGTCGATCGCTGCGGCAGTTGCCTCGGGCATCTTGTAGTAGCCCTTCATGATATTGTAACCGCGCGCGCAGAACTCGCCCGGAACACCGTCCGGAAGCTCCTCACCGGTCTCGGGATCCACGATCTTGGTCTCGACGCCGAAGATGGACGGTCCGACCGTGTTGACACGCTGCTCGATGGTATCGCTGGTCTTACTCATCGTGGTCGCCGGGGAAGCCTCGGTCTGACCGTAAGTGATAACGATCTCGGGCATATGCATTTTCTCGATGACCTCTTCCATCGTCTTGATCGGGCAGGGAGATCCGGCCATAATACCGGTTCTCATATGGGAAAAATCGGTCTTCGGGAAATTCTCATGTCCGAGCATCGCGATGAACATGGTCGGTACCCCGTGGAAGCAGGTAATCTTCTCCTGATTGATGCAGTTCAAGCTCTTTCTCGGCGAAAATGCGGGAATCGGAGACATCGTAACCCCGTGGGTCACGGACGCCGTCATCGCAAGCACCATGCCGAAGCAATGGAACATCGGAACCTGAATCATCATGCGGTCCGCCGTGGAGAGATCCATGCAGTCGCCGATGGCTTTACCGTTGTTGACGACATTGTAGTGCGTAAGCATAACGCCCTTCGGGAAGCCGGTGGTTCCGGAGGTGTACTGCATGTTGCAGACATCGTTCTTGTCGATCTGGCTGCGGCGCTTCTCCACCTCGGTAATCGGCACGGTCTCGCCGAGTTTTACCGCTTCATCCCAGGTAAAGCAGCCCGGTTGTCGGCTGTCAACGGTGATAATGTTCTTCAGGTAAGGAAGTCTCTCGCTCTCCAGATGACCCGGTTCGCAGGTCGCAAGTTCCGGACACAGCTCCTTCATGGTCCCGATGTAATCGCAATCCTTGAAACCGTCAATCATAACGAGCGTATGTGTGTCGGACTGACGAAGCAGGTACTCAATCTCGTGAATCTTGTAGGCCGTATTTACCGTAACCAGAACAGCGCCAATCTTCGTGGTAGCCCAAAATGTGATATACCATGCGGGAACATTTGTCGCCCAGATGGCCACATGATCCCCCTTCTTCACATCCATGGCAATCAGCGCGCGTGCGAAATTGTCAACATCATCGCGGAATTCCGGATAGGTTCTGGTGTAGTCAAGCTCTGTATAGCGGAAAGCATACTGTGTCGGAAACACCTCGCAGATACGGTCCAGAATATCCGGGAAAGTATAGTCAATCAACCGCTCCTTCGGCCAGATGTAGTTGCCGGTTCCGCGGTTGTCCGTCTGCAGCGGATGCTTATGCTTTGTCTTATAGGGACGCATGTAGTTCGCGAACTGCGGGAATACAACCCAGGCATCCGCAAGCTCGGCCGACCAGCGCTTTACCCATTCTAACGATACATATCCCGTATAATGCATGCTCTCAAGCGCAGCAAATGCTTCCTTAAGAGGCATGTCTCCGTCTCCCATCATGCGGTACGAGATCCGACCGTCGCGGCATACGGAATCCTTCACATGGACATACTTGATATACTCGCCGAGATTGGCAACGGTCTGCTCCGGAGTCTCCGCAAAATTGCGATACGGATGGTGAATATCCCAAAGAGCGGCAATTTTACGGCTTCCGACAGCGTCGAGAATATGCTTCAGACGCTTCGTATCGGAGTACACGCCGTTGGTCTCCACAAGCATCGTAACATTGTACTCCTCCGCAATCGGAGCAAGCTGCTTAAGCGTCTCAATGATGGCATCGTCATCCACTTCGCCCTCCGGCGCGGGATGCTCATCCGCAAGCACGCGGATATATGCCGTTCCGAGCGCATTTGCAAGCTTCGCATAGGCGGTCAGCTCCTCCATAATCTTCGGAAGCTTCGCCTGATATTTAAGCGCTATGCCGGAGGAAAGGCAGGACACCTCAATACCGATCTCGCGGAGCTTCGCAACGGTCTTCGGCAACTGCTCCTCAGAAAAAGGCTTTGCCCGTGTCGCCAGAATATCCTGGCCGAGTCCGCGGATTTCAATTCCGTGATAGCCGAGATCCTTGGCCATGGTGTAAATGTCGGTCCAGGAATAATCCGGACATCCCAATGTCGAAAAACTGATTTTCATGTGTCTTTCCTTTCCGGGTATTTTCTTTGATGTACCTCGCATGTAAGGCATAAATAAGAAAACGCCCCTATCGCGGTTGCGATAGAGGCGCGGTTAAGCGTGGTACCACTCTATTTCATGATTGCTCATGCACTCAGCGGGCACGGACGAAGTATCGTCGATGCTCTTCCCATTGGTAACGGCGGGATTCCGGCGCGATCTACACAACTCTTCGAGCCTTCAATCGGCAGCTCTGAGGCGAGTTCCTTCCATGTCTTCGACTGCCTCACATCACCCGGCAGCTTTCTGAACCCGACAACGAAGTACTGGTCCTCTTCAACGCTTTTCTCGCAGGCAAAATTGCCCTGTTGGTCGATATACTACAACACGGATTTCAAAATGTCAAGTTTTATTTTTGCAAAGTTTTGCAACAGGCTCGCGCCATACACCCCGACGGCGTTCCGAAAGCCATGCCCGCGGGCCGCGATACGGAAGCGAAACTTCTTATTTCGTCGGGCGGACAGCCTTCGCATCGTCTGCGGTACACGGGATATCCGAATAGCGGGCCTTCTCGTATTTTTCGAGAAGAATCTCCCGGTTCTCCGTACCGTGTTCCAGAAGATCCGACGGCGTGAGTTCCGGAATGTCCTCGTTGCCGTAGCGGTCAAACACCGTTCTCTTGAAGGTCCTTCGGATTCTGCGGGCATACGCATTCTCATCATAGACATTGTCGTCGCGCGTGCGGGATACTTCCTCATGAACCGGCACGAGGATGCGCTTCAGGTCAATGACGCGGTCGGTCTCCATGCTGGTCTTGGCATCCGTGACTTTGGTGAGCATACTCTTTACAAGAATCACGGCGCCGAGCAAAATAATCGCTGCGAAAAATACGCTCATTGCAACGCCGACCCACTCCGGCCAGCTGCTGTGCGAAGGCTCAACCACGAGATCCGGAAGGAATCCCGGTTCCGGCACCGTTTCCGTCGGTGATGCGGGAGTCAGCACCGGCGTCGGCGAAGCGCCGCCCGAAGCTCCCTTCTTGAATATGTTTTTCCAAAAGCCGTCAAAGATGCCCCAAATCGGCAAAATTGCGACCGAGAGCACGGCGAGAATCGTAAACATATACCACAGACGATATGCGCGGGTATTGCCGAGCGTAACATGGTATACCGCCATGTAGTCGGCATCGCGGTTCGCGTATACAAATCGCACATAGTTGCGCAGATACAGGGCATATACATTGATAGCAATAAAGAATACGACGGTAAATGTCTCAAGCCACAGAAGCTCTGTCGATTCGAGAACCTCCGCGACAATCATACAGCCGAGTATAACAACGCCGATGGGAAGGAATGTAACTTCCTTGCCGTACTTGCTCTTCTTTCCGAACGATCCTCCGACCGCACCGGAAATCATCCAAAACACCAGAACCGTAACAAACAGGCCTCCGAAGAGCATCCACAGACGGCTCTTCACGACTTCCGTGAGAAATACGGCCGCAATCGCGTACAATGTAAGTCCGACGGACAGATAGCGGATTCGAAGCAACTGCATCTCGTACCGCTCGATTCGAAATTGATCCCTCATCGCGACCTCCTACATGTTTCTCGGCGTCCAGAGCGCCGTACAACCGACCAGCTCCTGCGGCAGAGAAGGCAGCTTCTCGCCGATAATTACAAGACAGCAGGGAGCGCCCGTGCGGATTCTCGCCCGGACACGCTTCTCGAACTCCGGCCGGAGCGAGTAAGTCACATACAAAACGCTTGTGTTGTAATTTTCCTCCTCCGAGGAAAAGGCATTGCCGTCGCCGAGCTCCATGCGCTGACGCATCGCCTGCTGCATGCTCTTCGCATCGAAAATGGTCTCGTAATCAATCCCGGCGAGACCGATTTCAATTGTGTTCAAATGACCCATGGAACTTCCCTCGGAAACCATGAGCGGCGTTCCGCCGTCGCTTCCCGAGACATTGCACTCGAGCGACACGCTCTGCCCGATGGCGAGCGCCGAGGAGGTAAAGGAAACACCAAGGCGCAGCAGCTCCTCGCGAAGCTCCTCCTCATGCGACATCGGCCCGCGCTCGGCATGAAGCACAATGTGCAGCCGCTTGTCCATCGTCGTGTCGTAATAATTCACCTGCCAATCGCCGGATTTGGCGGATGCCTTCCAGTTGATTCGCTGAATCGGGTCGCCCGGCTGATAATCGCGAAGTCCCGCAAATGCCGAGAAATCCTCATACAGCTTCAATTTGGAAACGACATCGCCCCACATCGTCCTAAACGGCAGCTCACCGGTTCCAATCATGTAGTTCTTCGGCGTCACCAGAAGCTGGGTTGCGGAATCCAACACCATGGCGTGCTGTCTCGAGAAAAAGTAATCGCTTCCGACAACCTGGACACCCTCTACGCGATACGGACCGCGGCGCGTCGCCATAACCGGAATACGGCGCGTTACCTGCTTGTACCCGCCGATGGAGAAGAGATCATTGCGGTAATAGTGGTCGGTGACATTTTTCATGTCCATGTTCTCAATCTGCATATACTTCGACAGCTGGAACTTGACCTTCAACGCCGCAAGCGGCATTGTCTTGTTGTTCGTAATGACTTCCTCGAGTGATACCCACTCGCCCTCGTGCGCGGTCTCCTGGCTGAACTGCAGTGAGACCTGCAGGTTTTTCTGCCAGTGGCGCCCGTAGTACAGGCGGGTCAACAGATAGGAAATCAATACGACAATGAGAAGCAGTACAATCTTCATGGCGCACTCCTTGCGTTTAGTTCTTGTATGGCATTCATCCGAATGTTTAAGAATCGCTGTGCCCGGTGCCGGATCAACGCTTGTTGATTACGGCGAGTTGCATTACCGCCCAGGATTGGCGGCAGGAAGTCCAAATGGCGATAAATTCATTCAAAGCGAGCGGCGTCGAACCGTTTCCGAGGGCGATGCTCAGCGCCGGAATCCCTCTTTCGACATTGCAGTAGCCCTCATAGGACCCGTAACCGGCAATTCCGGCATTGGTATCCTTAACGCCGTAGTTCATAATCGTCGCGACGGATTTGGCGATGGATTTTGCCTCCGAGAGAAGCGGTTCCGACTGCCCGTAATTGTAAGTGACCGTCGCTCCGGTCGTGTGGTAGGCAACCACAAGGTCGGGCTTCGTCCCGGTCAACTGCCGGATCAAAGCCACGCTCTCCGGCTCGCATCCCGGCTCCGACCCGCGGTATCCCGTCGAGGCCGGCTCCGCTGCCGCTGCATCGATTTTATCCCATTGATACGGAAAATTCTTCCGGAGATCCGTTCCGTTCGCGTTCGCATAGAAGAACATCAGATAGTTCTCCAGCGAAAGGCTTGTACCGCCGTTTACGCGGTCGCGCTCGAACCATCGCTTCAGGTCGGCGATAATCGCCGGATTGTCTGTCCCGGAGAGATATTCCTGGCTGAGCATGACACTGTCGGGATTGAGCATCGGGACGATGTGAATCGCCGCATTGTCACACAGATCCTTGTATGCAAAGCCGTTGTAGTTGCCGGTTTCGTAGTAGCACAGATAGTACTCCGCCTGCTTCATGCAAAGAAGCGACGACATATATTCCGCGCCGCACATTCCGCCGCAGAAGAAAATGTGTTTTTTCGCTTTCGAGGTGTCTCCTATAACAATCTCAAAGATGCTTCGGTCATCCCGCGTGGTTCCGATGACATTCAGCTTCATCGCGCTTCCGTAGCGCTCCCGCATCTCGGTGAGATCCTTGCACATGGAGTCATAGCTGTAATTCTGGCGCGAGGTGTCCACGATGGAAAGCATCGCGTTGGAATACTCGAAACTCCGGTTATCCTGAATCCGCAGCTCCGTAATCTGATCATTGCTGACATAGGCCGTCTTATTATCAAAATACACGCGGTCCCATCCGTTCGGGCCGATTCCCGTACGGTGTAACGGCGTCCCATAGGGAACCGCCTGCAGCTGGTCGGCATCCGGCTTCGGCTGCGTGCGGACATTCAGCGTATTTGACATGACATATACGGTATCGTCCGTAACCGTAAATCCTTCGCTGTCTACCACCGGCTCCGCCGTCCCGCCCTGCGACGGGTCGTTCTGCCGGGTGACATTGTGCTCATACTTCGACATCTCCTTCAGCGTGACATTCGCTTTGGGCGATTCCTTTCCGCATCCGCACAGGACTGCAGCGATGCAGATTCCCAGGCAAAGTAGTTTTCTGTTCATAACCCCCCGATCCGAAATCTCTCCGGTGCGCTCCGGATTGACTTCATCATTTTGATAAACATTCCCCGAGTTCACGCACACTCCGGATTCCGATTAGGCGGATTCCCTTCGGGGCATTGCCGCCGATGCTGTCGCAATCCGCCTTCGACATGATACAGGTGCGGTATCCGAGTTTCAGCGCCTCGCGCACGCGGGCAAGCGGCTGCGTCACCGCGCGCAGTTCCCCGGTGAGACCGATTTCGCCGAAAACCACGGTTCCCGGCGGAAGCGGTCGATTGTTCACGCACGACCACAGCGCTGTCACAATGGGAAGATCCAGCGCAGGTTCCGTCACGCGAAGTCCCCCCGCAATATTTACATAAATATCACATTGAAACAATTTCATTCCGGCGCGCCGCTCGGCAACCGCCGTCAGAAGATTCAGCCGGTTGATGTCCGTTCCGGACGCCGTCCTTCTGGGAAGGTTGAAGCTGGTGCGGCTGACAAGCGCCTGCACCTCCGTCAGAATCGGGCGCGTTCCCTCCATCGTGACAGCGACAACCGACCCCGGCTCATCCTCCGGACGCCCCCGCAGCATGTGCTCCGAAGGGTTGGCGACCTCCGAAAGTCCGTCCGCACGCATGTCAAACACACCGATTTCATTCGTGGAACCGAACCGGTTTTTCACAGCGCGGAGAATACGAAACGATGTCGTTCCCTCCCCTTCGAAATACAGCACGGTATCCACCATATGTTCCAGAATCTTCGGCCCCGCGACGGCGCCTTCCTTCGTCACATGGCCGACCAGAAACACGGAAATATTCTCATCCTTGGCCATCCGCATGAAAAATGCGGTAATCTCGCGGATCTGCATCGGACCGCCGGGCGCTCCGCTCGAATCGTCCTTCTGCATCGTCTGCACGGAGTCGATGATGACGACACCCGGCCGAAGGGTTCTCACCTGCTCTGCGATATTCTCAACATCGGTCTCCGAGAGGAATTTGAGCGAATCCCCGCATTCTCCGATTCGAACCGCGCGAAGCTTAATCTGCGCAAGCGACTCCTCCCCGGATACATACAATACCGACACGCCGCGCTCCGAGAGATTGCGGCACATCTGAAGAAGCAGGGTTGATTTGCCGATTCCGGGATCGCCGGAAGTAAGCACCAGCGAGCCCTGCACGATTCCTCCGCCGAGAACACGGTTCAGCTCCTCCATCCCCGTGTCGATGCGCGGTTCCTCGCGAAGATCGACCTCCTTAAGCGTCACCGCCTTCGAGGGCGTTCTCATCACAGCGCTTCTGCCGGCAGCAACCGGCTTGGCTTTCGGCGCTTCCACAACCGAATCCCACGCTTTACACGCGGTACACTGCCCCATCCATTTGGGAAACTCCGTTCCGCACTCCGTGCAGAAGAAGATTGTCTTATCCTTCGCCATACCTATTTCCGCCTTCCCCTGCGGACTTTAAACACTGCCTTCGCTCCGTCCCAATCCACCGTGACCGAGCTGCCCTCGGGAATCTCTCCCGCAAGCAACTTCTCCGCCATGGTGTCCTCAACGGCCTCGGCAATCACTCGTTTGACGGGGCGCGCGCCATATTGCGGCTGGTAGCCCTTCTCCGCAACCATATCGACCAATGCATCGGAAAATGTCACCCGAAGGTCATGCGTCTCACCGCACCGCTTTGCGAATCTGCCGAGAAGAAGCGCGGCAATTCCGTGAATCTCCTCCTTCGTCAGCGAGTGGAATACGACGATATCGTCAATCCGGTTCAAAAACTCCGGCTTGAAGATACGCTTGACCTCCTCCATGACGCCTTCCTTCATCCGGCGATAGTCCGCCGAAGCGTCCGCCTCGGACACGAATCCGAGCGTCTTCGGGTTCATGATTCTCTCGGCACCGGCATTCGATGTCATGATCATCACCGTATTTTTCATATTGATCAGGCGGCCGCTCGAATCCGTAATCCGGCCGTCGTCAAGCATCTGAAGCAAAATGTTGAACACATCCGGGTGCGCCTTCTCAATCTCATCGAAGAGAAGCACCGAATACGGCTTGCGGCGGACGCGCTCGCTGAGCTGGCCTCCCGCCTCAAACCCGACATAGCCCGGAGGGCTTCCGATCATCTTCGAAACGCTGTGCGCCTCCATATACTCGGACATATCAATGCGAATCATCGCATCCGGGTCTCCGAACAACGACTTCGCCAAAGCCTTGCAAAGCTCCGTCTTTCCGACACCGGTCGGTCCGAGGAAAAGGAAGGAACCGATCGGACGGTTCGGGTCCTTTAAGCCGACACGACCGCGGCGAACCGCCTTGGAAAGCGCGGAAACCGCTTCATTTTGCCCGATCACCATCTCATGGAGCTCTTTCTCGAGCTGAAGAAGCCGGGCGCTCTCGGACTGCGAAATGCGCGCTACGGGAATTCCTGTCTGCTGCGCGATAATCTGGGCGATAATCTCCTCCCCGACCGTCGGCGCGGGAGTGTTGCCCAAATCTCCGCCGTCCTCCTTCTCGAGTCTGCGAAGTTTTCGAAGCGCCTTCGATGCCGCCGCGCGATCCCCCTGGCGAAGCGCCTCGTCACAGGCGTCCGTGAGAAGCGAAACGGCAGCCTTCGTACGCGCATCCGATTCGGAGAGACCCGCGAGATGCACGCGGCTTCCCGCCTCGTCCATCAAATCAATCGCCTTGTCGGGAAGTCTGCGGTCCCCGAGATAACGCGCCGAGAGGGAAACACAGGCGCGAAGCGCCTCGTCCGTATAGCGGACATGATGATGCTCCTCATAGCGGTCGCAGATTCCCTTAAGAATCTCGTAAGCCTGCTCCGCCGTCGGCTCCTCCACCGTCACGGGCTGAAATCTGCGCTCAAGCGCGGGATCCTTCTCGATATAGCGGCGATACTCCTCCGCCGTCGTCGCTCCGATGATGCGGATATCTCCGCGCGCAAGGGCCGGTTTCAGCATGTTGGCGACATCGAGCGAACCTTCCGCATTGCCGGCTCCTACGACCGTGTGAAGCTCGTCGATAAACAAAATCACATTGCTGCTCTGTGCGGCATCCGCGAGCAGCACCTTCATTCTCTCCTCAAAATCTCCGCGGTATCTTGAGCCTGCGACAAGGGATGTCACATTGAGCTCAAAGACCTCCTTGCCCTTCATCTCCTCCGGAACGCGCCCGGCGGCAATACGCTGCGCAAGGCCTTCCACAATCGCTGTCTTGCCCACGCCGGGTTCACCGACGAGGCAGGGGTTATTTTTCGTGCGGCGGCACAAAATCCGAATGAGATGATCCGTCTCCTCCTCACGGCCGATCACGGGCTCCAGAAGCCCGTCCTCCGCATCATAGGAAATGCACCGGCAGAAGCTTTCAAGCGCACTTCCTCCGGCATTCTTCTGATCGCGGAACATCTCCGTCTGCTCCTTGGCAGCCTCCTCGGGAAGCCCCATCTCGGTGAGCACTTTGCCGTACAGCTTGATTACCGGCCCCGCCGCATAACGAATCAGGCGGCATCCCGTGGAATCGTTCTCCCGCAGCAGTCCGAGCATCAAATGGCCCGTTCCGACGCGATTGTCCCCGAGCATCCTCGCAACAGCCTCCGCATTGTCGAGAACCACGCGATACCTCGGCGTCTCCTCGGGCTCCGTGCGTCCGCGCTTCGCGCTCTCCGTCTGCACGCGGGCAAGTCCCTCCTGATACCGCTTTGTCTGCTCCTCCGTAAACAGCGGCTGAAGCAGCGGCGTCCCCTGAATCAGCATCCAGCCCAGATGCTCCGTTCCGACATAGCCGCAACCGCTCTGCGCCGCATATTCTCTCGCTCCGTCAATAACGCGGAGCGCCTCCTGTGTATATGATAATTTCATCGAAATTCCTCCACAACCTCAGACAGAACAGCCCCGATCTCCTGCGCGGACACATTTCTGCAGACCGCCTTTGCAACTGCATCGCGCAACTGTTCACGAAGCTCATCCAACGCGCGCTGCCGGTCGATATCCACGCAAACCACGGCGCCGTGTCTGCGGTCGAGCTTGAGGTAACCCTCCTGCTTCAAAATCGTGTAGGCCTTGTTCACCGTATGCATATTAATGCCAACCGTGTCCGCAAGTTCCCTGACGCTGGGCAGATTCTCCCCGTCGCGAATCTCCGACATGGCAATCCCCATGATAATCTGATTGCGCAATTGCATGTAAAATGCTTCATCGCTGTTGAAATCGATGTTGATCAGCATAATCTTACCTCATCGGCCCGCAAAAAGGTCCTGCCTGTAAGACCCCATCGGAACATTTTCCGCACGGGCATTCTGCCGTTATAACTGTTATATGAACAGTATAACAAGCGAGGCTCTGTTTGTCAAACGCGGATTTCCCCGTTTTCCGGGCGTTGTCGTTATTTTTTGCAAAATAAGAGCGCCGCACCGTGCGACGCCCGTATTCTCTCCTGATTCTTCGGTTTTCTTACGCCCGCCGGACTCTCTTTCGTGCAATGCCCGACAGCCGCGGCGACTATCCGAGATTGCGGATTTTGAAGTCTCTCTCCGCCTCGCGCTGCAAATCCCGCTTGGCAATGCTCTCACGCTTGTCATACAGCTTTTTGCCCTTGGCGATACCGATTGTGAGCTTGACGAGATTCCCCTTCAGATAAACCGAAATCGGAACGACGGTATAGCCCTTCTCGGATATTTTTCCGCCGATTTTGTTGAGCTCCGAGCGATTCAAAAGAAGCTTTTTAACGCGGAGCGGATCGCGGTTGAAGAGGTTTCCCTTCTCGTACGGGGAGATGTGCATCCCGTAGATGAAGGCCTCGCCCTTCTCAATCCGGATATACGCCTCCTTCAGCGAGCAATGCCCCATGCGGATGGATTTCACTTCCGTCCCGTGCAGCGCAATTCCCGCCTCATACTGCTCCTCGATAAAATAATCGTGAAATGCCTTTTTATTGTTCGCTATCGTGCGAATCGAATCCTTGCCCATACGCTGTCTCCGACTCCTTTCCCGGCTGGTTATGCCGGCACAAAATCCACGGTCCTCGACACCTTGTCGGCCGCTGCAACCATCACGCGCATCGGCTGACCGATGGAAAACCGTCTGCCCGTCCGCTCCCCCGTAAGAGACATCGTGCGGGCGTCATACACATAGTAATCGCCTCGAAGGTCGGTCAACCGCACCATGCCCTCGACCGTGTTCGGAAGCTCGACATAGACGCCGTAGGATGTCACTCCAGAGATTACGCCGTCGAACTCCTCGCCGAGAAGTCCGTGCATATATTCCGCCTTTTTCATCTTCTCAACTTCGCGCTCGGCCTCCTCACTGCGGCGCTCCGTCATACTCGAGCGCGCCGCCCGCTCCGGAAGAATCGCCTCATAGTGCGCAATTCTCCGCTCCGACAGCCTCCCGTGCAGATACTCTTTGATAATACGGTGAATCTGCAGATCCGGATACCGTCGTATCGGCGATGTAAAATGACAATAATACCTCGAAGCCAGCCCGAAATGACCCAGACACTCCGTCGCATACCGCGCCTGCCGCATCGAGCGAAGGGTAAGGCGGCTCAAAAGCGGCTCCTCCGGTCTTCCTCGAAGCTTCGACAGAAATCTCTGCAGCTCCTTCGAATGCACCTTGTCGCTGACATGCAGACGGTACCCGAAGTTCGCAACATATCCCGAGAGCTCGCGCATCTTCTCGACAGCCGGATCCTCGTGAACCCGGTAGACAAACGGCAGCGACATCCAGCGGAACTCCTCCGCTACGGTCTCGTTGGCCAACACCATAAAATCCTCAATCAACGCTGTCGCGCGGTTTCTCTCATGCGGCTCAACCGACACGACGCGCCCGCGCTCATTCAACACAATCCGGCTCTCCGGAAAATCGAAATCGATTGCGCCGCGGGCTTCCCTCTTGGCGCGAATCAAATCCGCCGCCCCGCGCATCGCAAGAAGCATCGGGACGACTTCGGACAATTCCGCAAGCACGGTCGGATCGGCGTCGAAAACCGCCTGAACCTGTGTATACGAGAGCCTTCTGTCGACGCGAATCACCGACTCGCAAATCTCATGCGCGATGACGGTCCCTGTCTCGTCGAGCGTCATAAGGCACGAGAGCGCCAGGCGGTCCTCCCCCTGATTGAGCGAGCAGATTCCGTTGGAAAGCGCATGCGGAAGCATCGGAATGACCCGGTCCGCAAGATACACGCTGGTGCCGCGGTTGACCGCTTCACGGTCAAGCGGCGAATCCTCCCGCACATAATGGCTCACATCCGCAATGTGAACGCCGAGCACAAGATGCCCGTCCTCCTTTGTAAGCGTCACGGCGTCGTCGAGATCCTTCGCCTCCTCGCCGTCGATGGTGACGGTCAGAAGTCCGCGGAGATCCCTGCGTCCTTCGCTTTCCGCAGCAGAAACCTCCGCAGGAGTCCCCGCAGCCTCAAGCATCACTTCCTCCGGAAAATCCGTCGGCAGATTATAGGCGCGAACCACAGACAAAATGTCGACGCCCGGGTCGTTGACATGCCCTAAAATCTCCGTAATCCGCCCCTGCGGTCTGGCTCCGTACCGCACAATCTGAGCGCAAACCTTCTGTCCGCTCACGGCGCCCCGGGTTTCCGAAAGCGGTATGGCGATATCGAAGGAATACCGGCGGTTGTCGGGAATGACAAATCCGCCGATCTTATTTTTCCTGAATATACCGACGACGCAGCTCGTGTTTCGCTCGGTCACCGCAACGATTTTTCCCACGGTCCGGAATGTCTGCTCCCGGCCGCGAAATCCTTCCTGAACTTTGACGACGCGAACGCGGTCACCGTGCACGGCATCCCCGACATTTTCCTCGGGAATGAACCAGTCGTCCTCCTCACCGTCCACCGTGACGAAGCCGAATCCGCGCTCGTTTCCCTGAAACACGCCGTCCGCAATCTCCCGTCCGCGCGCATAGCGCCCGTCCGACGAGACCGTGGCGAGTCCCTTTGCACAGAGCTCCTCTAAAATCGCGCCGAGCTCTCCTCTCTCCGACTTCGGGACATTCAAAAGGCCTGCGATCTCGCGCGGCCGCATGGGGCTGTACCGCGGATCCCGCAGCAGCGCCAGAATCAATTCCCTTCGCCGTGTGTTGTCCGTAACTTCCGACATAACTGCTTAACTTCCTGTCTGATCAAAAAAATGAAAAAAGCGACACTCCCCGGAAGAAGTGTCGCCTGCGAACTTCATGGTTTATTTCGTCCAGAACGACATGTTCAGAACGACGGAAAGAATGATGAATACGGCAGCCAGAACACGCGTAAGCGTTACCAGCATACCCTCCATCGAACGGCCCTTGTTCTTGCCCCAGTAGGTATCGGCAACTCCGCTGATGGAGCCGCCCAAGCCGGCGTTCTTTCCCTCCTGCATCAAAACGATTGCAGTCAAAGCGACACAAACCAAAATATATACAACCATTACAAGTGTTCTCATAAAATTAACAACCCTCCGAATCAACTGTTGTGCGTGGTTTTAACACAGCACGATGATTCTATCACATTCGCCGGTACAATGCAAGCACAATTTTGCGTTATCGCACAAGGAGACTTTTTCCGGTCATCTCCTTCGGCTGCTCCATGCCCATCAACTCGATCAGCGTGGGGATGATATCGGCAAGGCAACCGCCCTCGCGAAGCTTCGTTCCGGGCTCTGCGTTCACCAGAATGAACGGAACCGGGTTCGTCGTGTGCGCCGTAAACGGTGCTCCCGTCTCGTAATCAACAAGCTGCTCCGCGTTGCCGTGGTCAGCGCAGACAAACATCACGCCGCCGACTTCCTTCACAAAGCTCTCGATTTCACCGAGACACTTGTCGATAACCTCGATAGCTTCGGTTGCCGCCGCCAGAACGCCGGTGTGACCGACCATGTCGGGGTTCGCAAAATTGCAGATGATGACATCGTAGTATGCGGAGCCGTCTTCATTTTTCTTTGTGATTGCCTTGCTGAGCTCATCACAAACCGTGTAAGCGCTCATGCGGGGCTTCTTGTCGTAGGTCGGAACATACTTCGGCGAATCCACCAGAATGCGGTCCTCGCCTGCGTTCGGAGCCTCTACGCCGCCGTTGAAGAAGAAGGTTACATGCGCATACTTCTCGGTCTCGGCAATTCTTGCCTGTCTGAGGCCGTTGGCCGCAAGCCACTCCCCGAAGGTGTTGGTAACTTCAATCTTTTTAAACGCAATCGTCTTGTTCGGAATCGTCACATCATACTCTGAGAAGCATACATACTTCACCGGAAAATATCCGTTTCTTCTGACGAAACCGTCGAAATCCTCACAGCAGAAGGTGCGCGTAATCTCACGCGCGCGGTCCGGGCGGAAATTAAAGAAAATAACGGAATCATTTTCCTTGATTGTCGCGGTCGGAGCGCCGTTTTTGAGGATAACCGTGGGAATCATGAATTCGTCTGTAACACCGTCGGCGTAGGTTGCCTTCATCGCCTCGGCGGCGCTGTCGGCGGTGTTGCCCTCGCCGTATACCAGAGCGGCATACGCCTTCTCGACACGATCCCAGTTCTTGTCGCGGTCCATCGCATAGTAACGGCCGCTGATGGTCGCTACTTCGCCGATGCCGATCTTCTTCATCTCCTCCTCGAGTGCGGCAACAAAATCTCCGCCGCTTGCCGGAGGCGTGTCACGACCATCGAGGAAGCAGTGTACATAGACCTTCGAAAGTCCGCAGTCCTTCGCGAGCTTGAGGAGCGCATACAGATGCGTATTGTGACTGTGAACGCCGCCGTCCGAGAGAAGACCGTACAGATGCAGCGCGCTGTCGAACTTTTTGCAGTTCTCAACAGCTGCGAGGAGCTCCTCGTTTTTGAAGAAATCCCCGTCCATAATCTCCTTCGTGATGCGTGTCAGCTCCTGATATACAATTCGGCCGGCACCCATGTTCAGATGTCCGACCTCGGAATTTCCCATCTGACCGTCCGGAAGGCCGACTGCCATGCCGGACGCATTGCCCTTCACAAACGGGCATTCTTTCATCAAGCGGTCCATCACGGGCGTCTTCGCCTGTGCAACCGCATTTCCCTCGGTTTTCTCATTCAAACCGTAACCGTCGAGAATCAAAAGTACGGTAGGTTTCTTCGCCATAATCGTTCGATCTCCTGTCTGTAATCAATCTTCCAAGGAAACCGGCGCAGGGGATTCCCGCGCCGGCGTCACCATTCTTACTTGTTGTAATTTACAATCTTACCGAAGTCGGGCTTCAGAGAAGCGCCGCCGATCAGACCGCCGTCGATGTCGGGCATTGCAAGAAGCTCTGCAGCGTTGCCTGCGTTCATCGATCCGCCGTACTGAATGCGAACTGCCTCAGCCGTCTCCGCATCGTAAAGCTCTGCGATGTAATCGCGGATGAGCTTGCAAACCTCCTCGGCCTGCTCTGCGGTAGCGGTCTCGCCGGTACCGATAGCCCAGATAGGCTCGTAAGCGATAACCAGCGTCTTAACCTGCTCTGCGGTCAAACCGCTCAGATCCCACTTGATCTGACGGCAAATCCAATCCTTGTAGGTGCCGTTCTTGCGAAGCGCAAGGGACTCACCGCAGCAAAGGATAGGCTTGAGACCAGCGGCAAATGCCTTTTTAACCTTGGCGTTGATCAGGATGTCGTTCTCGCCGAAGATGTCTCTTCTCTCGGAGTGACCGATAATCACATACTCAACACCTGCGTCAAGGAGCATCGGAGCGGAAATCTCGCCGGTAAATGCGCCCTTGTCCTCGATGTAGAAGTTCTCAGCACCGACCTTTACATTGCTGCCCTTAACGGCTGCAACAACCGGTACGATATCGATTGCGGGTACGCAATATACTACATCAACATCATCATTCTTTACGAGGTCCTTCAGGGTCCCGCAAAGCTCGACAGCCTGGGAGGGAGTCATGTTCATCTTCCAGTTGCCGGCAATAATCTTTCTTCTAGCCATTGTCATAGCCTCCACTTAAAGAATTTACCTTATCACTGATTAAAGGTCGTCTGCCGCCGCAACGCCCGGAAGCTCCTTGCCCTCAAGGAATTCAAGGGAAGCGCCGCCGCCCGTCGAGATGTGGGACATCTTGTCGGCAAATCCGAGCTGGTTGACAGCTGCTGCCGAGTCGCCGCCGCCGATGATTGTCGTAGCGTCGGTCTCAGCCAATGCTGCTGCAACAGCGATGGTACCCTTTGCAAGCGTAGGATTCTCGAATACGCCCATAGGTCCGTTCCAAACAACCGTCTTTGCGGTCTTTACAGCCTCTGCGTACAAAGCCTGCGTCTTCGGGCCGATATCCATACCCATCTTGTCAGCCGGAAGCTTGTCGGAATCGAAAACTTCGGTCTCGATAGGAGCATCAATCGGATCCGGGAAGGAAGCGGTAACAACGGTATCCACCGGAAGAAGAAGCTTCTTGCCGAGAGCCTCGGCCTTGTCCATCATCTCCTTGCAGTAGTCAATCTTCTCGTTGTCGCAAAGGGAAGTACCGATCTCGTAGCCCTTAGCCTTCAGGAAGGTGTAAGCCATACCGCCGCCGATAATGAGCGTATCGCACTTCTCGAGGAGGTTGTTGATAACATTGAGCTTGTCTGCAACCTTAGCGCCGCCGAGGATTGCTACGAAAGGACGAACCGGATTCTCTACGGCATTGCCGAGGAAGTTGATCTCCTTCTGCATCAGGTAACCTACAGCGCAGTTGCCGCCCTTAGCGCGTACAACATCCGTAACGCCTGCTACGGAAGCGTGTGCTCTGTGGGAGGAACCGAAAGCGTCGCATACATAATCGTCGCAGAGGTCAGCGAGCTCCTTGCTGAAAGCCTCGCCGTTCTTGGTCTCCTCGGAACCGCGGAAACGCGTGTTCTGAAGAAGAACCACATCGCCGGCCTTCATGGCAGCTACGGCAGCCGTAGCGTCAGCGCCGGTAACATTGTAATCGGCAACAAACGTTACCTTCTTGCCGAGCTTCTCGGAGAGACGCTCTGCAACGGGAGCAAGGCTCTCACCCTCGTTGGGGCCGTTCTTTACCTTGCCCAGATGCGAGCAAAGGATAACCTTTGCGCCGTCATTCAAAAGCTTGTTGATGGTAGGAAGAGCTGCAACGATACGGGTCTCGTCGGTGATAACGCCGTTCTTGAGCGGAACGTTGAAATCGCAGCGAACCAGTACTCTCTTGCCTGCTGCATTAAAATCGTCAACGGATTTCTTGTTTAAAGACATGATTTTGCTTCCTTTCTTGTTTGTTGTAAAGAACAAAGGTCCGGTCCAAATTGTGGACCGGACCTCATCATCCATTCGGAATATTCGTTTGGAACGATAATTACTTCAACTCAGCGAAGTACTTGATCGTACGAACCATCTGGCTGGTGTAGGAGTTCTCGTTGTCATACCAGGAAACAACCTCAACCTGGGTCTTGCCGTCCGGAAGAGGGCTGACCATGGTCTGGGTAGCATCGAACAGGGAACCGAACTTCATGCCGATGATATCGGAGGAAACGATCTCCTCGGTGTTGTAACCGAAGGACTCGTTAGCAGCAGCCTTCATAGCGGCGTTGATCTCGTCCTTGGTAACTTCCTTGTCAACTACTGCGAACAGAAGCGTCGTGGAACCGGTCGGCGTAGGAACACGCTGAGCAGCACCGATGAGCTTGCCGTTGAGCTCAGGGATAACAAGACCGATAGCCTTAGCAGCACCGGTGGAGTTCGGAACGATGTTGACAGCGCCTGCACGGCTGCGTCTCTTGTCGCCCTTTCTCTGCGGACCGTCAAGAATCATCTGGTCGCCGGTGTAAGCGTGAATCGTGCACATGATACCGGACTCGATCGGAGCAAGGTCGTTGAGAGCCTTAGCCATAGGAGCGAGGCAGTTCGTGGTGCAGGAAGCTGCGGAGATGATGGTGTCATCCTTCGACAGCGTCTTGTGGTTAACATTGTAAACGATGGTAGGAAGGTCATTTCCTGCAGGAGCGGAAATAACAACCTTCTTAGCGCCGGCGTTGATGTGCGCCTGTGCCTTAGCCTTGGATGCATAGAAGCCGGAGCACTCGAGAACTACATCTACATCGAGCTGACCCCAAGGGCAATTGTTTGCATCGGGCTCTTTATAAATCTTGATCGTCTTGCCCTTAACGGTGATGGTACCTTCCTCATCGTTAGCGGTTACGGTATCCTCCTCACCTACGGCGATGTAACGACCCTGAGAAGAGTCATACTTCAAAAGGTGAGCGAGCATGGAAGGGGTCGTAAGGTCGTTGATAGCAACAATCTCATATCCTTCCGCACCAAACATCTGTCTGAAAGCCAGACGACCGATACGTCCAAAACCATTGATAGCTACTTTTACTGCCATGATTTTGTTCCTCCTGAGTTTTGTTATAATATTTTTAGACTGTTTAGGTTTCTAAAAATCCTTAACCATTGTACAGAAAGATTGTGAAAAATGCAAGTCCAATTTCGCCTTTTTTACGGATAACGGCAATTTCCATAAAACGCGGGAAATACAACCGTTTTTTTTGTTCAAATCCACCTTTCCCACAGTCGAAAGGCTAAAAAAGAGCGGGCATCGTGCCCGCTCCGTGCAGCAAAATCATGCCTGTGCATCCTCGCCGGAGGTAAGTTCGAACTTCTCGCCGTTCTCCGCGGCTTCAAGCGCTGCTTCCCAGTCCGGTACGCTGTCGCCGTTTGCGGACTCCGCATCTGCGCCGCCGGCGATTTTATCCTCGGGAATCTCCTCGTCCTTGCCGAGAATCTTCACCTTGCCTTCCCATACTTCCTGTACGGCGATGGAGAGCGGCTTCTCGCACTTCGGCGTCACCAAAGGTGCGGAACCGTTGATGATCTGTCTGGCGCGCTTCGCGGTCGCCAGAACGATGGAATAACGGCTCGTAACGGTAGGATCGCCCTCTTCCGCGTCTGCATTAACAACTTCAAGCAAATCTTTGTAAGACGGATGAATCATAGTTTCTTTCTCCTTTTCATCTTGTGATACTCATTCGATATTCTGAATCTGTTCGCGGATTTTTTCGATATCCGTCTTCAGATTGATTGCAATGTCCGATACGGCAAGATCATTTGCCTTGGAAAGAATCGTGTTGGCCTCGCGGTTCATCTCCTGCGCGATGAAATCCAGCTTCCGGCCGACATTTTCCGTGGCGTCGAGGGTGTCGCGCATGCTCTTTACATGGGCGCGAAGGCGAACCGTCTCCTCGTCCGTGCAGATCTTGTCGGCGTAGGTGACGATCTCGGTTGCAAGCGCCTGGGGATCCACCTGCGTGTCCCCCATCACCTCCTGCACCTTCGCAAGAAGCTTTGCGCGATATGCGGAGACAATCTCCGGCGAGCGCTTTACAATCTCATCGACCCCCGCCAAAATCGAGTCGAGCTTGGACTCCACATCGCTGCGAAGCTCCGCTCCCTCGGTCGTTCTCGTGGCCACAAACCGCTCGCACGCTCCGCGAACCGCTCTCTCCACAAAGGGCATGAGCGTGTCCTCGTCCGGCTCGGATTCCTCCGCAACCAGCACATCCTGCATGCGGGCGAGACTCGTGACGGAGATATCCGAAGAGAGATTGAATTCGTCGGCCATCTGCTTCATATAGCGGATGTACTGCTCCGCAATCGCCTTGTTGTAGTGCACGCTCTCGGTACTGTCGGATTCCTCCTCGTAGTACAGATACATATCGATCTTGCCGCGAGCTGCATACTTTTTCACAATGTTGCGGATTGCCGTCTCAAAGAAATTCAGTTTCTTCGGAAGCCGAATTCCGATCTCACAGTAGCGATGGTTAACGGACTTCATCTCCACCGTAAGTTTCTTTCCGTCCTCGTTCAGTTCAAAACGACCGAACCCCGTCATGCTCCTGACCATTGGATTCTCATCCTTTCCGGGCGCGCAGGCGATACAATCGCATACTACGTCACACTAACAAAAGATTATATCGCTGCCCCGACGGATTGTCAAGCAATTTCGCGCTACTCAATGCTCTTCAGGGACTCGGCCATGTCGTTATTATCGAGACGCCGGTACATAAGGACATCCACAAGGAGCGCAAACATAAAGGTATATACAAAGCACATCGCAAGGCTTCCCGCGCCCACATACACGCGGAACGAGACAAGATCCACATGAATCTTGGACATGACAAAGGTAAGCAGAAGCTGTCCGAGCGGTATGCCTGCCACGGCTCCGACCGCCGTAAGCATCAGATTTTCACGGAACACATAGACTGCCGTCTCCATGCTTCGGAACCCGAGCACCTTGATGGTTGCAATCTCGCGGATTCGCTCGGTAATCGTTATATTTGTCAGATTGAAGAGTACGATTCCCGCAAGCGCGGCCGCACATACAATCACAATCACGACGATGATGTCTAACCGGTCGAGCATTGAGGCAATCCGCTCTTTGAACTCTTTGACGATGCTCACCGACGCGACCCCGTCGATCTTCGCAAGCTGCGCGCCGACGAAAAACGGATCGCTGCCCTCCTTCGCCAGAGCGAACGCCGTGGCAAACTCCGGCTCCTCCCCCATGCAGTCGCGGTAGGTCTCCTTCGTCATATACATGCAGTTTCCGACATAATTCCGGATGATTGCGCCGACTGAAACCTCGGCGTCACGCTTTCCTTCCCTGCGAAGCACAACCGTATCGCCTGCGGAAATGTTAAGGCGGTCCGCGAAATCATCGTTTATATAGCATTCCCCGCGCTTCGGCATCGGCATTTTCCGACCCTTCGCATCCGAGAGCGTCACATATTCCGCGAACACCTCCTCGACCTCGGGCACATAGAGATAAATGTCCTTTGTCCGGTCGCCGGCAATCACCGTGACCGCCGTGTCCGCGAGAAATGTCGCTCCGGCAATCAAATCGCCGGAATCCCGAAGGAAGTCCTCACGCGCTCCGTCCGCAAGCCGCACCGTGAAATCGTAATGCTCGATTTCGCCGTACTGCACGGAGGTAATTGTCGTGATGGAATCGCGGATGCCGTGCCCCGCAATGAGCAGCGCCATACAGCCCGCGATACCGATGACCATCATAAAGAACCGCCTGCGGTAGCGCACGACATTGCGCACCGAAACCTTCGCGAGGAACGACAGCCGGTTCCAGATAAAACCGACGCGCTCAAGCAGAATGCGCCGCCCGGATTTGGGCGCTTTCTGCCGGATCAGCTCCGCCGGAACCTCGCGCATCGCGCGGGCAATGCTCACGATTGTGACACCCACGGGGCATAGGACGGCGACCGCCATGCAAAATGCAAACAACCTCGGCGTGCGCACATAGACCAATGTATCCGTGAAGCCGTACATGATGTCGTACACCTTCCAGATTGCGGCCGGCAGTGCGCGGCATCCGATAAAATACCCCGCAACGCCGCCGATCACAGCGGCGCTTCCCGCGTAGATCACATACTTTAACGCAATCGCCGGGCCGGTATAGCCGAGCGCTTTCATCACCCCGATCTGCGTGCGCTGCTCCTCAATCATCCGGCTCATGGTCGTCATGCACACAAGCGCCGCCACAAGAATGAAAAACGCCGGAAACACCGTTGCGATTCCCTCGACAATATGTGCGTCGTTGTCGAAGCATACATAGCCGATGTTCGTGTTTCGGTCAACCGTATAGCGCACATATTCGACATTGTCATATTCCGAATACGGGTACGCATAATCGTCCGGAACCGGCAGACCGACCTTCGCGAATTCGGCGGCGACTCTCTCGCGAACCCGCTCGCGAACAGTCTCCGAAACGCTTTCTCTCCGCATCTCGCACAGCCGCCCGCACAGCGCATCCATCGGTTCCTTCGTCCGCGACAGAAGCTCCCCGTATTCCTTCGAGTAGGCCTCCTCCCCGCGGTTCACAATCGCGTACAGCGAAGTGTACACCTGCGATGCAAAGCCTTCCCTCGGGATGTATAAAAAGCCGCCGACCGTGCCGTCGCCGAGTTCCGTCGTTCCGCGCTCATAATTCAGGTACAACGGGGAAAATGCGAGCCCTACAACGCGGTACTCGCGGTATTTTAACAGGATATCCGAAGAGAGCGCATCCTCTCCGTCGCCCGTGAACTCCTCCGCAATCCTCACAACAGTTCCGATACGGTCCGCCCCGTAATTGCGCGCATCGAGCACACATTCATCCGGCGCCTGCGGCATGCGGCCTTCGGTAATCTTAAGCGTGTTGACACCGTCGGTCACGGAGTGCACGACGAAGACGCGGTCATCCCCGTAGAAATCGTCGCGGTAAAGCACGGTCGTCTGAATCTCGCCGTCCGCGGCTGCGACAAGCGGGTCGTTTCGAAGCGCCGCAAGCTCGTCCTCCGTAAAGCCGATTGTCGAAGCGAACCGGTAATCAAACATCGAAAGGTCCGCAAGGTATCGATCGGCCGTGGCAAGCATGTCCGTCGTTGTGTTTCGAAGCCCCGCGAAAAATCCGACCCCAAGCGCAATAATCGCAGCAATCGCGAGATATCTCCCGAGACTGCTGCGGATTTCCCGCCATGTGGTTGTTCGCATTCCTTTAGTCATGACTCTTACCATTCTATCTGCTCAATCGGTGTGACTGTTTCGTTCTTATACATTGCCTTGATTCGGCCGCTGCCGACCTCAATCACGCGGTCTGCCATCTTCGCAATCGCCTGGTTGTGCGTGATGATGACGACCGTCATATCGTATTTGCGCGCCGTCTCCGCAAGAAGCGCCAGAATCGCCTTGCCGGTCTTATAATCGAGCGCGCCGGTCGGCTCATCGCACAGAAGAAGCTTCGGTTTCTTCGCAAGCGCCCTTGCAATCGCAACGCGCTGCTGCTCGCCGCCCGAGAGCTGCGCCGGAAAATTCTGCATCCGCTCCGAAAGCCCCACCGCTGCCAAAACCTCCGCAGCCGGCAGCGATTCGCGGCAAATCTGCGACGCGAGTTCAACATTTTCAAGCGCGGTCAGATTTTGCACAAGATTGTAAAACTGGAACACAAAACCGATGTCCGTCCTGCGGTATTCGGTCAGCTGCTTCTTCGAAAACGCGGAGATTTCCGCGCCGTCCAGACAAACCTTCCCTCCCGTAGCGGAATCCATGCCGCCCAAAATATTGAGAATCGTCGTCTTGCCCGCGCCGGACGCGCCGACCACGACACAGATTTCGCCCTTTTCCACGGAAAATGTAACGCCGTTCAGCGCCGGGATGGTCACTTCCCCGACGCGGTACACTTTCGTCACATCCGTAAAATCCACATAACTCATTGCATTTCCTTCCGAACTCCGCTGCCTGCTCTTTCGCAAATCCGCCGCTGTTGTGCGCGACGGTCGTTTTTATCTGCGGTAGTAGGAATCCACAACATGAAACTGATTTAGCAGCACATCGTGGTCCTTCTTCGTCTTTGCGTACTCCGTCCATTTTGTGACATACGCTTCGAGCTTGGCAAGGTACTCCTGCTCCGTGGTAGTCCCGTCCGCCACCTGAGTAAGCCCCTTCTCCCAGCTTGCGGTAAGCTCGGGATTTAAGAGTGAGCGGATGGAGACATAAACCACATAATACACCAGTTCGCCGAGCTTCTTCGGCGTAATCACCTGCGTCTTTTTGTTGAGATTCAGGTAGTTGATCTTGATTAATTTGTTGAGAATCTCGGCGCGGGTCGCACTCGTGCCGATACCGCTTCCCTTGATCTGCGCCCGGAGTTCCTCATCCTCGATGAGCTGTCCGGCATTTTCCATCGCGAGAATCAGGGAGCCCGAAGTGTATCGCTTCGGCGGCTTGGTCTCGCCCTCGCGAAGCTCATACCCTGCGACATCGATCTTCTCGCCCTTTTTGAGCGCCTTGATACGGTCAAAGAGCGCTGTGTCGAGAACCTCCTCCGGCTCCTCCTCGGGCTTACCGTCGTCCTTCCCGTCCTCTTTGTCCTTGTCGCCCTTGGCGTTCTTCGGCTCGTCGGAACCGGCGGATTTCGCCTCTTCCGTGCCGTACAAGGCAAGATATCCCGGCTTCTCGAGAACCTTAAAGCTGCTGAAGAAATGCTCGTCCCGGAGCACCAGCTCCATGGAAACCTTCGCATACTCCGCCGGCGGATAAAAAATCGCCAGGAAACGCCGTACAATGCGGTCGTAAACCTTGCGGGCGAGCTCTCCGACGGACGGCAGCTCCGAGAGTCCCTCGCCGGTCGGAATGATGGCGTAGTGATCCGTAATCTGCTTGTCGTTTACATACTTCGTCCCTGCAATCTTCGCATACAGCCCGTATTCCTTGACCTGCCGTACATACGGAAGGTAATCTCCGTTCTTCTGCAGGCCGCCTAAATTTTTCGTGATTTCCTTCGCAACCGCGGTCGAGAGGACTCTCGCGTCGGTTCTCGGGTATGTCACAAGTTTCCGCTCGTAGAGCATCTGCACGATTTTCAAGGTCTCGTCGGGGCTGATTTTGAACAGCCGCGAGCACTCGTTCTGAAGCTCCGCCAGGTTGAACAGCAGCGGAGGATTTTTCTTTTCCTTCTTCTTTTCGATGTTGGCAAGCGTCGCCTGACGGGAATCGTAGCCTCTCGTCGGTCGGATCCGTCCCGTACCTTGTGCGGGTATCATTTTGCGCATCCGCCGAAGGCGCGGATTGCCCGTTGTCCGTCCCCGGCGTCGCGGAACCGGCATCTCCCGGGACCGCCTCCTCCTTCACGCCGCCGAGCATCGCAATCAAAGCCTCCGCATCCTCGCGCTTGCGGAAGCCGTTCTCCTTGTAAAGAAGCGGCGATTCAAAATACTTTGAGCCCTTTACCGCACGCCATTCGCCGTGAAAATTCTCGCCGCTGAGCGCGTAGGTACCCATCACGCGGTAAAACGGTGTCTTTACGAAATTACGAATCTCCTGCTCCCTGCGCACAACCATGCCGAGAACGCAGGTCATCACGCGCCCTACGGAAATCGCTCCGAGACGCTCCACCTGCATGTGGCTCCGAAGAAGCGTTCCGTAGTTGATGGTCAGCGCCCGGGAAAAATTGATGCCCATCAGATAGTCTTCCTTCGCCCGAAGATACGCGGCGTCGGACAGATTGTCGTAGGCGGACAGCGGCTTTGCCTCGCGGATGCCGCGCAGGATTTCCTCCTCGGTCTGCGAATCAATCCAGACTCTCCGCTTGTCCTTCGTGTCCGGCACCTTCGCCATCTGATCGACGAGCCGGTAAATGTATTCTCCCTCACGCCCGGAGTCGGTGCATACATAGATGCGCTCCACATCGTCCCGGTTCAAAAGCCCCTTCACGATGTCGAACTGCTTCTTCACATTGCCGATGACCTCATACTTCCAAGTCTTGGGCAGAAACGGCAGGGTCTCCGCTTTCCACTGCTTAAGCGCCGGGTCGTACACCTCCGGATAGCTCATGGTAACCAGGTGTCCCACGCACCAGGTCACCACGCTCCCGTCGCTCTCCAGATACCCGTCCTTCCGCGAAAAATTCTCATGCAGCGCCTTTGCAAACTCCTGCGCCACGCTTGGTTTTTCCGCGATGTACAACTGCTTCATAGTCGCTTCCTTTCCTCTCTCCGAGTGCTCCTATTGTACCACAGCCGCCGTCGGAAAACAATCGCAAAAAGACCTCCCTTTGTCCGGGAGGTCTTTCCTGAGAAATGTTTTTTGATTACTCGTACAGCGGATACTTGTCGGTCAGACCCTTGACGATGGCGTAAGCCTCGGCCTTCTTGGCCTCGTCGCCCGGGTTCTTGATCACAAGGGCGATGGCCTCGGCAATCTTGTCCATGTCGGCCTCGCTCATTCCGCGGGAAGTAACTGCTGCCGTTCCGAGACGGATGCCGCTGGTTACGAACGGCGATGCCGGATCGTTCGGAATCGTGTTCTTGTTGCAGGTGATGTGAACCTCATCGAGGAGCTTCTCGGCATCCTTTCCGGTGATGTTCATGTTGATGAGATCAACAAGCATCAAATGGTTGTCCGTGCCGTCGGATACAATCTTGAAGCCGCGGCTCTGCAGTCCCTTGCAAAGCGCCTGCGCGTTCTTCACGATGTTGCCTGCATACTCCTTGAAGGAAGGCTCCAACGCCTCCTTGAAGCATACGGCCTTGGCCGCGATGACATGCATCAGAGGACCGCCCTGGATGCCCGGGAATACGGCCTTGTTAAACTTGTGCTCGTCGGCAAATGCCTGCGAGGAAAGAATCATACCGCCTCTCGGTCCGCGGAGCGTCTTGTGCGTCGTCGTGGTAACAACATGCGCATACGGAATCGGGCTCTCATGGTAACCGCCGGCAACAAGACCTGCGATGTGAGCCATATCTACCATCAGGTAAGCGCCGACCTCGTCCGCAATCTCGCGGAAGCGCTTGAAATCGATTTTTCTTGCGTAAGCGCTTGCGCCCGCGATAATCAGCTTCGGCTGACACTCCTTCGCGATGCGCTCCACCTCGTCGTAATCGATGAAACCGTTGTCGTTAACGCCGTAAGGAACGATGTTAAAGTAAGTTCCTGAGAAATTGACCGGGCTGCCGTGCGTCAGATGACCGCCGTGTGCAAGATTCATACCCATCACGGTGTCGCCGGGCTTTAAGAGTGCAAACTGAACCGCCATGTTGGCCTGTGCGCCGGAGTGCGGCTGAACATTGACATACTCGCAGCCGAAGAGCTTCTTCGCACGCTCGATGGCGAGGTTCTCGGCGATATCCACGCACTGGCATCCGCCGTAGTAGCGCTTTCCGGGATAACCCTCGGCGTACTTGTTCGTAAGAACGCTGCCCATTGCCGCCATCACAGCCTTGCTCACAAGGTTCTCCGAGGCGATCAATTCGATGTTGTCTCTCTGTCTGGCAAGCTCGAGCTCGATACTCTGTGCAAGCTCCGGATCTGCCGTCTTCACGTCGTCAAATGAATACATAGCGATTTCCTTTCTTTCGCAACTTGTTTCTATATTCGCGGGTCAGAACTTGTAGTTCTCCCCTTCAAATACCATTGCACACATGCCGTTCCCGACATGGCTTCCGATAATCGGACCGACCTGATATATCTTTGCATCCCGCACGAGGCCTTCGCTGAGAAGTATTTTCTTCAGGTACTCCGCCTTCTCCGGGCACCCCGCATGAGCCAAAAACACGGTCTGCTCCTGCGGATTATACGCATCCTGCTTCAGCCGCTTCACAAGGTACGCGATAGCATTTTTCGCACCGCGCTCCTTCGAGACAACCACCAGTTTTCCTTCCTCATCCACGGAAAGAATCGGCGAAATCTTCAGCGCAGTTCCGAGAATTGCCTCGATGGACGAAAGCCGCCCTCCGCGCTTTAAATGCATCAGGTTGTCGACCATAAACCAGTGGCAGGCGTGAAGCACCGCGTACTCCATGAGTTTTAAAATCTCGTCAATCGACGCCCCTGCCCTGTAGGCCTCGCCGGCCTTGCAGATGACAAAGCCCTCTCCCGCGGACGCACACCGCGTGTCATACACCTCGATTCTGCGATCCGGATACTCCTCCGAGAGCTCCGAGGCAATCATGCGGGCCGTATTGTAGGTACCGCTCAGACCCGAGGAGAAGCAGAGATAGAGAACATCCTTTCCCTCTCTGAGGCTCGCCTCGAAATAGTCGTGATACACCATCGGATTGATCTGCGTTGTGGAGGGCATCTCCCCTGCCTTCAGCCGCTCATAGAACTCCTTCGTGCTGATCTCGCGCTCGTCGGCATAGTGCATATATTCGCGTTCGCCCAGACGGAATCCCATCGGAATGCAGACAATACCGTAGGAATCGTATGTCTCCGCATCGAGATCGCAGGTGACATCCGTAAGCAATGTGTAATTGTTCATGTTCATTTCCCCAACAAAATATTAGCTTTTGTCCGGCCCGATGCCGGCTTTCCCTCAACAATCACTGCGAATCATACCACAGTGCACTGAAAAATGAAACTGTTTTCTTAAAAACTTTACAAACCGTCCCGCCGATCTCCGGCCCGCTGTTTACCCGAGCGCTGCCGGAAGCAGTCCGAAGGATACGAGGTTCATGATAACCGCAGCCATCAATACACCGAGAAGAATCGCGAGAATCGCACGGCTGAGTTTGAACTCAAGAAGCGCCGCGATTAAGGAGCCCATCCATGCACCGGTCCCGGGAATCGGAATACCGACGAACAGCAGAAGGAATATAAATTCACCCTTCTCGACACCCTCGGACTTTCGCTCCGCACGGGCCTCCAGCTTTTCCACCAGCGACTTCAGAATATTGTGATTCTTCATAAAGCGGAAAATCGCTTTGATGAAAAGCAAAATAAACGGAATCGGCAGCAGGTTTCCGACGATGCAGAGCACATTGGCTTTCACAATCGGAATCCCGAGAACCGACGCTATCGGAAGTCCTCCTCGCAGCTCGATGAAAGGAAGCATCGATACGAAAAATACGAAAACCTCCTTCGGCAGCCAGCTTCCGAGCGAATTCGTGTACCAGTTGGCAATACTCTCCATCATTTCCCACACACCTGCTTTGTCAAAATATTGCGAACCACATCGGGCATCTCCGCGGTCTCACAAACCGTGTCATGCCGAACCGGAGCCGTCTTGAGCTCGATGATTGCCGGAGGAAGCGCCACATTGGCCGTCTTCGACAACCGCTCAATCAGATCCATATCCGGCTCTTCGGAGCGCCTGCCCTCGATTGCGGACATTACGCTTCTTGCAAACTTGAACGGGCTGGCCGTCGAAGCAATCACCGTCTTCGTCGCGTCGCCGCTCGCCTTCGCGTATCTGCGGTACACGCTGTCGCCGACCGCCGTATGCGGGTCGATGACGTATCCCGTGAGCTCGTACAGCGAGCGAATCGCCGCTGCCGTATCGTCCTCCGTCGCAAAGCCGGACACAAAATCCGAAAGCCCCTTCTTCATCGCGTCGGTGATGTCGTATTTGCCGCCGGCCGCAAGCTTCTTCATAAGCTCCGCGGTCACAGCGCTGTCATCCCCAGCAATGTGATATATCAGTCTCTCGAGGTTGCTCGAGATTAAAATGTCCATGGAAGGCGAGCTTGTAAGCACAAACTCACGGTTGCGGTCGTACTCGCCGGTTTGGAAGAAATCGAACAGCACCTTGTTGGTGTTCGAGGCGCAGATCAACTTGTCAATCGGCACGCCGATCTGCTTTGCATAATATGCGGCGAGGATGTTTCCGAAGTTACCGGTAGGCACCGTCACATTGATCTTCTCACCGTCCGCGATGTGTCCCTCCGCAAGAAGCTTCGCATAGGCGTAGGTGTAATACACAATCTGCGGAACCAGACGGCCGATGTTGATGGAGTTGGCCGAGGAGAAGCGGTATCCCTTCGCCGCAAGCTCCTCCTTCATCGCAGCGTCGTTGAACATCTTCTTGACGCCCGTCTGCGCATCGTCGAAATTGCCGGTGATGCCGATGACCGCGGTATTCTCACCCTTCTGCGTCACCATCTGACGCTCCTGAACGGCAGACACACCGTTCTTTGGGTAAAACACGATAATCTTCGTTCCCGGAACATCCGCAAAGCCCGCAAGCGCCGCCTTGCCTGTGTCGCCCGAGGTCGCCGTCAGAATAACGATTCCGTCGGTGATGCCGTTCTTCTTCGCCGCGGTCGTCATAAGATGCGGCAAAATGCTCAGGGCCATATCCTTAAACGCAATCGTCGCGCCGTGAAAGAGTTCCAGATAGTATGCGCCGTCCGCCTGAACAAGCGGCGCAATCTCCTCCGTGTCAAACTTCGAATCGTAAGCCGCATCGATGCAGGCCGTAAGCTCCTCCGTCGTGTAGTCCGTAAGGAACAGCGACAGCACCGTGAGCGCTCGTGTGCGTAAGCTTCGGCATCATCGTCGGAACATACAGTCCGCCGTCGGGCGCAAGCCCCTGCAAAATAGCCTGCGAAGCCGTCACCTCGCCTGCTCCGCCGCGGGTACTTTTGTATATCATATCCATCATGGAATACCTCCGAATCGGGATTGCGGTATAAAAATCCGCACAATCGCTGAAAGTATAACATATCCGGCGGCCACTTACAACAAAAACAAGTGCGCCGCCGGATAGAAAGTTATGCCCGTTTTTCGCATTTCGTTGTGAATACTGCACACGGCAGTCTCTCACAGTTTAAAACCGGTTCCCGTGAACTGCGCCACATCGCGCCCGGTCTCATCCGTAACATCCACATTGACGATTGTGCTCGTGCGTCCGTTTTTGCGGCACACGGCCTTCGCAAACAGCTGTTTTCCCTTCGGCGCGCCGAGGTAGTTAATGCTCACCTGCTGCGCGACCGTAGGCTTGTGAATCTGGTTCACGCACACGGCGAACGCGAAATCCGCGAGCGTAAAAATGACGCCGCCCATCACTCCGCCGTTTGCATTTTTATGATGCTCCGTGAGCGTCATGGCCGTCTCCGCATAATCTTCGCCGAGCCCCCGGATTACCATACCGCTCTCCGTCGCAAAGCGATCCCCCGTAAAATACTCCTGCGCCTCGGAAAGGCTGCCGAAAGTTCCCATTTTTTATCCTCCGTACCGTAAAGCAGTCCGGCATTTTCCGCCGTCCGCCGTATTTTCGTAATTGTTCGCAGCGCCGTGTTTCGGTGTTCCTGCGATTTCCCGTTCTCCCCCGTCAAAGCATACCGTGGCTTACCTTCCGCTCTCCGACAGTCCGGCGAGCACATCCGCATAGATGTTCGCAAGCTCCTCGCTGCGCGATGCGATATTCTGCGCGAGCGCAAGGTTCAGTCTTGCCTTGTCGCGGTTCTGCTCCGGGTAGGCAATCTTGAAATACCGGTCCCCGGCGAGATAGTCCGTGAGATACCGCGCCGACAGCTCCGCCGTCACGGCCAGCACGCACGGCACCATCGCTTCGGACTCCGCCGGCGTCATGATTGCTGCCGTCTCCGCGAGATACCCTTCCGCCACGGCGCGAAAGCGCGCCGCATCGAGCACCGCGGTAGGCTCTGCGGGGCTTCCGCCGGTCACCTTCGCAACCGACCGCACCGAGTCCGCAAAATCATAGGCAATCATTCCGGCCATCACCGTGTCAAAGTCAATCACAACCGCCCCGTAAGGCGGCTCTTCGGTTGTAAAAAGCACATTGTTGAACTTCGTATCGTTGTGCGTCACGCGAATCGGGTATTTTCCGGCTGTATACGCAACCGAAACCCGGCATGCGTCCGCCTCGAGCGCCTTCAGTGCGGCAAGCTCCGCGCGCACGCCGTCCGCCCGGCCGCACACATCCGACTCCGCCGCCCGGTAGAGCTGCCGGAATCGGGCATAGGTGTCGTGAAACCCCTGCACGGTCTCCCGCAAAAGCCCCGGATTCAGGTCGGAAAGCGCCGCATTGCACCGCCCGAACGCCCGCGCCATCTCGCGGATGACCGTCGGATTCTCCGGGGACAGCGCAACGGAGGAAACATACTCCTCGATCCGCCATTCCTCCTCGACGCCGAAGGCATTTTTCTCGCTGACAAAGCGCTCGCCGCTTCTGCCGACGGCGTACAGCTTCGGTGTGCGTATGCCGTGCCGCTCGAGGTGATCCGTCACAAGAGCCATGTTCCGTGCGCAGTCCTTCGCGCTCGGCAGCGCATTCGCATTGATTTTCTGCACAAGATAGGTTTTGAAAGAAGCGCCGTCCCTGACGGTCACTTTGTACGTGAGATTGACATTCCCTCCGCACAGTTCTTCCTCCGAGACGACGCTTCCCGCTATTCCGTATCTTCGCAGAATTCGTTCTGTTCCGATCGTTTTCATTGTCTTTACTTAATCTTCAGGAGATGTCCGTTCTTCTTCATGGACTCGATGATGGCATCCACATGCTTCTCGCAGATCTCATAGGTGGAAGCCTCCGACATCACGCGAAGCACCGGCTCGGTACCGCTCGGACGGAGCAGCACACGACCCTGATCTCCGAGCTCGGCCATGCACGCCTCAACCTGAAGCTTCACTGCCGGATCGTCCATCGTTGCCTTCTTGTCATCGACAACAACATTCTTGAGCACCTGCGGATACATCTCCACCTCGGAAGCGAGAACCGAGAGCGGAAGCTGTGTCTCAATCATAACCATCATGACCATGATTGCGGTGAGGATGCCGTCGCCCGTGCGCGCATATTTGCGGAAAATGACATGGCCGGAGTTCTCGCCGCCGATCAGATGATCATTTTCCTTCATGTTCTCATACACGAAACGGTCTCCGACCGCCGTCTTCTCGTAGCCGATACCGATGCGGTCAAGCGCCTTGTACAGTCCGAAGTTCGACATGATGGTCGTAACCACGGTGTTGCTCGGCAGCTGACCGATTTTCTTCAAATACTTGGCACAGATATACATAATCTGGTCGCCGTTTACGACATTGCCGTTCTCATCCACGGCAAGGCAACGGTCCGCATCGCCGTCGAAGGCAAAGCCGACATCGACCTTCTTCTCCTTCACAAACTCCTGCAGACCCTCGATGTGCGTGGAGCCGCAGCCGCGGTTGATGTTCGTTCCGTTCGGCTCGTTGTTGATGACAAATGTCTTCGCACCGAGAGCGTCGAACACCGCGCGCCCGATCATCCAGGAGCTGCCGTTTGCGCAGTCGAGCGCAACCTTGCGGTTCTCAAACGACTTGGTTGCAACATTTGCGAGGTAGCCGATGTAACGATTGCGTCCGGTGTAGTAATCCACCGTGCAGCCGATGTTCTCGCCGGTCGCGAAAGGAATCTCCTCAATCTCGCCGTCGATATATTTTTCAATCTCATCCTGCAGCGCGTCGTCCATCTTCTCGCCGTCGCCGTTCATCAGCTTGATGCCGTTGTCGGTGTAAGGATTGTGGCTTGCGCTGATCATGATACCGCAGTCAAAGCCGTCCGTTCTGGTGATGTACGATACGCAGGGCGTCGTCGTTACATGCAGCAGATATGCATTGGCGCCCGAAGCTGTGATTCCCGCAGCGAGCGCGTTCTCGTACATATAGGACGAGCGACGCGTATCCTTGCCGATTACAATCTTCGCCTGTCCGCCGGCCTGGCTGTAGTGCCATCCGAGAAAGCGACCGATTTTAAATGCGTGCTGCGCCGTCAAATCAACTCCCGACTGTCCGCGGAATCCGTCGGTTCCGAAATATTTACCCATGTTGATATCCTCCTGATTCCGGACTCCGGCGGATTTCAGTGTCCGCCGGATACCGAATAATTAACCGTTGTAGCAATCCTCGTCACACACGAGAACAACATCGTCATGCAGGTTGAGGAACGATGCCGGGCAGCTCGTGGTTACTGTTCCCTTGAGCATCTTAGCCACAGCGTCGTGCTTGTTCTTTCCGTTCGCAAGAATGATAATCTTCTTCGCGGAGAGAATCGTTCCCATACCCATCGTAAGTGCGTGCGTGGGAACATCGGCTGCGCTTGCGAAGAAGCGCGCGTTGGCGTCGATGGTATCCTCGGTAAGGCCGGTGACATGCGTAACCGGAACAAGCTCGTCGTCGGGCTCGTTAAATGCGATATGACCGTTTCTTCCGATGCCGAGCACCTGGATGTCCGCACCGCCGAGGGAGCGTACAAACGCCTCGTATCTCTTCGCCTCAGCCTCGCCGTCCGCTGCACTTCCCTGCGGAACATGCGTGTGCGTCTTGTCGATGTTGACCTTGTCGAACAGATTCTTGTTCATGAAATACCGATAGCTCTGGTCATTGTCGGGGCTGATCGGATAATACTCATCCAGATTTACCGTTGTAACCTGCGAAAAATCAATCTCGCCCGCCTTGTTCATCTCGGCGAGCTTCGCATACATACCCTCCGGCGTGGAACCGGTCGCAAGACCGAGCACGGCATTGGGCTTCTTCTTCATAACCTCTGCAACAATCTCCGCGGATTTTGCGGATACTTCATCATAATTTTTGCATACGATGACTTTCATTTTCGGTAATCTCCTTTAATTCAGTGGTTTCGGTTCCGATGGTTCTATCGGCGGGTTCTGACACCGCCCCACTACCGCATTTCATTTTACTTCCCGCACAAACCAAAATCAAGAAAAATGTCTTTCCCGCCCCTATTTTCTGTACTGCGTAGATTTAAACTATTATTCTTTCGTATAACTTTATTATACCGTATGATGTAGCTTCGCATCGTCCAACATTAATTTTTGCGATTTTTCGTCGTATTTTCTTGCACTTTTTTCGCACTTCAAAAAAATTGAAAATTTGGTCTGTTGACACTTGCTTATGTCGGTTGTAGTATATGCAAGTCAGCATGAAATTCTCCGAGCACGTCCTCGCGCTGCGAGGCAACTCCCGTGGGGGCGTGCCCTCTCTCAATATAGTATGCGTTTTAACTTTGTTGGCTAAGCGGGATATGCAAAGACATATTTCCCGATTATTTTCTCTCTTCTCTAAATATCGCAAAAAGGCCTCCCGTTCATCGGGAGGCCTTTTTCGTTGTCATTTTATTTTTCCTGTCGCATCACTCTGTCTTCACCGTGACAATCACATTGGTCACTGCTCCGCTCTCCGCCGTGACCGTCAGCACGATGCGCGTCGACGCTCCTGAGACGGTGTGCTTTCCCGTTCCCGCAATCTTCGCTTTGGAGGAAACCGGCGTCGCCGAAACCGTTACCGATCCGGTCCCCTTGGGAACCTTCACCGTGTATTGCATTCCGTCGGCGGAGAAGCCCGGAGACAGGGTAACCGCCGTTCCGGACGCCGTCGTAATCTTGAGCGAGGACAGGTACGGGTTCGGACATCCGACATCGGAAGGCTCCGCAACGGGGGTCTCCGGCATATTCTTATATACCGGTATGGAAAATGTCAGTGCCATCTCGTTGTATCCGCTCATGTTTTTGTACGCCTGATACACCTTCGAGGCCTCGGACTTCGGAGCGCGCGCATTGGACATATACTGATGCCCGTACCGCGTCGTCGAAGTCACGTTGTACTTCTGCAGATAGATTGTGTTCTGTCCGCGGTTAATGTAGGTGCTGCCGATATAGTAGGCACCGCCGACAATCGCGCGGTAGCGATTGTTCCACGGAATCATGCAGGATTTGTTGAGCGCGCTGCCGGTGCCGCCGTATTTTGCGAACTTCAAACCGTTCTTGATTGCGCCGAGTGCGGCGGTCGAGTTGTACGCCCCGATATTATAGAAGTTGTAATAGCCCTCGAAGCCCTCAACCGTTCCCGTGGCGCTCTTGGAAAATCCGGAGCCCGTCACGACCTCCTGCTTCACACGCGACGCAAGATGATACGGATTGACGCCGCTGTACTCCGCGGCATCCATGAAGGCCTGCGAATACAAAATCGTCTTCTTCGCGCCGGAATCATCCGTGTAGGTGAAGGTCGTCCGGTACATCGCCGTGCCCTTCAGTATGTTCTCAACGCCTTCAAGCGTCTGCGTCTCCGGGTCATAACGAAGATCCTCGAACATGAATACCGCGGATTCCGTGAGCCAGTTGCGCGGATCCATGTAATACTGCAACCCCGCCGGGGAAATCATCACCCAGCTGCTTCCGTCAAATGCGCGGAACCTGTCCGTGGCATAGTCGTATGAGCCCTCAGCGTACGACAGCCAGTCGCGGCCGGCGCTCGATTCAATCAGGTTGTTTCCGATGGTATTCTCGCCCGTGATTGCCGCGCTCCAGTCGATGCCGGTCTGATACGCTTTGAATTTCCACTGCGGATGCAGGCGATGAAGTGCGATAAGTCCCGGAATATAGCTCTCCGGGAAACCCTCCTTGCGGAGTGTCTCCGCAAAACGGCCCTCATCGGTCACCGGTGAAAACGGCTCCGGTATTCCGGCGTCCGACCACACAAGCTTCTGCCTTTGCACATAGCCGGTCACCGTGGAATCTCCGTCCTTCGCCACGACAAGCATCCATTTTGTCTCGCCTTCCTGCTCCTCGCCGGTGCAATATACGGCTTCCTTCGCCGCAAGAACACGCTTCTTTCCGTCCTTCCCGACGACCGCGGAAGCTCCGCTCTTCGGCTCCTTAACAAGCGTAATATCGCCGGATGTCACAGTTGCCCAGATTCCGCCGCCCGAGTAATCGGTACGCACATAAGTCCCGGACATATAGCCCTCGTAGTGCTTTCCGTTCAGGTCGGCTGCGACATGATACCAGATGACGCTTCCCACCGAAGCCTGTCCGCAAATCAGAACGGTCTGATTTTTCGGAAGCTTCACAAGCGAGGCGTTGCCGGTTCCGGCGCCGGAGCGCAGATTGACAGCGCTTCCGGTCACGACCCCTGCATATTCATAGCTGTGCGCAAAGGAGGCGCGCAGCCCGACGGCGGCCGCTCCGGTCTCCGGCTCCGCATATCGGATGGCTCCGCTGTTGTTGCTCTCCACCAGCGGATATGCCTTGTCTGTCTTTACATAATCGGCGTAGACGAAACCGCGATAGGTACAGCCTCCGACCTCCGCCGTCGCCTCGTACCAGATCTCTCCGTCCGCCTCATACGCAAACGAGAGTATTTTGAGTTTCTGTCCCGCGGAAAATTTCGTCACCTTCGGATACTCCGTTCCCGGTCCTACGCGCATATTCAAGGCGGAACCGGTGACGGTAGCGCCGGTCTCGCGAATCGGAACCTCCGTCGGCTTCACGGGCGCCGCTGTCGGCGTGTTCGTAGGCACCGGCGTGTTGGTGGGAGTCGGCGTGTTTGTCGGCGCAGGCGTATTCGTAGGCGTCGGCGTATTGGTCGGCGTAGGTGTGTTCGTCGGCGTAGGAGTCGGCGCTGAGACGCGGATATAGTCCGCGAACACATATCCCTCACGGCTCTTCCCGCTGACGGTCACCGTCGCACGGTACCACTTCTGCCCCTTGGAATCTTTGCTTTCCGAAAGAATTTTTACGGTGTCTCCCTTATATATTTTCCCGAGAATCGAATACGATGACGAAGCGCCCGAGCGAACATTCATGCGCGTCACCGTAACGGTTCCGATGCGGCCCGCATACTCTGTCCCCGGTGTGATTGTCGGTGTCGGAGTGTTCGTCGGTTTCGGTGTTGCCGTCGGTTTGGGCGTAGGTGTCACCGACGGTACCGTCTGTGTCGTCTTTACATAGTCCGCCCAGACATAACCGGTCAGCTTCTTTCCGGAGACCGTCGTCTCAACCTGATACCACTGTTTGCCGTCGGAGGACGACGCCCTTCCGATGACGGTCACCGAGTGGCCCTTCTTGAGCGTGGCCAGCCTGTCGTAGGCAGTCCCGGGACCTTTTCGAAGATTCAGCTGATTGGCGGTGACGGTTCCCGAGATGCGGTATGCTGCAGCGGAAGCATCAAAACAGGGCAGCGCCCGAAAGAGCCCTGCCGTCTGCGTCAGTATCAGCACAACGACCGATACAATCGCGATTCTGGATAAACGCTTCATTCCAAACCCAACCGTTTCACAGACATTTTCCGTAAGAATAACTTATCATTTCCATTTTAATACGACTGTTGTAGAATTGCAAGACAAATCCTTCCTTTTAAGCACAAAATATTGAAGAAAAATCCGGTTTTCGACTGTTTCTGTACAACATAAAGGATTTTTCGTGCGGGGCTTTCCCGGGCGCCGAACCGCGCCCGCGGAAAATGCACGGCCGGACAGCTGACTTCCGCACATAAAAAGCCGGGAGGCTTAAAACCTCCCGGCGATACGGCTGTTTTTCAGTTGTCCTGCGTCACTCCGTCTGCTCTGCAGGGTCGAGGAACCGGTATACGACGGTCGCAAGAACAGCGCCTGCAAGCGGTCCCGCTATGAAAATCCACACATCCGCAATCGGCGTGGTATTGCCGAAGATTGCTGCCACAATTGCCGGTCCCAGGCTTCGGGCAGGGTTAACCGAAGTGCCGGTCAAACCGATACCGAGGATGTGAACCAGCACGAGTGTGAGGCCGATTACAAGCCCCGCAACATGACCGTGTCCCGCTTTCTTCGAAGTTACGCCGAGAATTGCGAAGACAAAGATAAAAGTCAGGATGCACTCCACAATCAAACCCGCGGCAATGCTGTCCTTTACGCCTGCAATTCCGTTGCTTCCGAGCGCCTTGGTCATGTCGGTGATTTCACCGAGCGAGAAAACGCCCTTGAGGACAAACGCACCGAGCAGAGCTCCGATTGTCTGCGAGATGATATAGCCGCAGAACTCCTTCGTCTTCAGATCGCCCTGAATCCAAAACGCAATCGAAACCGCCGGATTGACATGGCAGCCGGAGATATTTCCGACGCTGTATGCCAGTGCAACAATCGCGAGGCCGAATGCGAGCGCCGTGAGGATATAACCGCCTCCGAGCACGGCATCACAGCCGACCGTCATCGCCGTTCCGCAGCCCATAATCACCAAGACCATTGTTCCGATGAGCTCCGCAACATACTTCCTGATACTTCCCATAGTTCCATACCTCCTTATAAAATTGTATTTATCGACAGGCACTTCCGTGCCGGCGATTCAACCCCGATACGCGCTTATTTTCCGATCCACTGAAGAAAATTGTAAAGCCCCGAATACTGCGCCCTCTGATCATGATCGGCATCGGGAATCTCGTACCAAATACGGGGAATCCCGTTCTTTTCATACAGCTGCGCATAGGAAGACGGATATTGACCGACGACAGAGTCACGCTTCGCGCAGCAGATCAAAATGTGATTCGGAAGAATCGTGCCTTCCTTGTATTTTACCTCTTCCTCCTTCAGCGACCCCTCATGGTGCATGAACTTATCCGTGCACTCCACAATGCCGGGCGCAGGTGCGATGGCGCAAACCTCGGAGAAGTACTCCGGATACAGAAGCGAGGTGTACAGCGCCTCACGCCCTCCCATGGAAAATCCGGCAATCGCTGTCCCGTCACGCCCTTCCATGACCGCATATTTCCCGTTGATTTCCGGCATGAGGCAGGTAATCAGCTCCTGCGCGAAACGGTCGTACGCTGCCATTGCTTCGACGGTAAACGCGGGTGTCGTGACAAATCCGTTCCCGCCGGCAAAAATGTCCGGGCACACCAAGATAAACTCGCCGCACAACCCGTCGGCCATCATGTTGTCAATCAGCACCGGAAGCGTCTTATCGCCTGCGAAGGAGTTCTCGTTGCCGAAAATGCCGTGCAGAAGATACACAACGGGATACTTCTTCTCCGTCGTATACCCCGGAGGAAGAAGCACCGTATATCCCCGCGTTGTATCGCAAATCGACGAATAGTAAGTCCCGTGTTCAAAAGAAGCATATGACACGGTATCCCGCTTTGTGAGAATTTCCGAAGGGCATTGTACCGTAATATCGGTCGTCTCCGCTCCCGGCGTCAGCGCGTCAGTCGGTGTCGCGGTCGGCGCCTCCGTCGGTAGTGTCGTCGCTGTCGGTGTTGCTGCGGGTGTGCCGGACAATTCCGACATCAGGGTTTCGGTCGGTGCTGCGGGCGTCACATCCTCCGCGGACACATTTTTCGTGTTGTTCTGTGAACCGCACCCCATGCAGACTGCCGTAAGCAACGCCGACAGGATACAAAGAGCCATTCGTTTCGTCATAAAACTCCTCTCATGCCTCGTCAATCGCCTTGCCGATATCGTGCCGCATATATTTGTTGGCGAAGGAAATCTTCTCTGTCGCCTTATACGCGTTGGCACGCGCTTCCTTTAAGTCGGCTCCGAGCGCCGTCACGCCGAGCACGCGTCCGCCGTTTGTGAGCACCGCGCCGTCGGCGCCGAACTTCGTTCCCGCGTGGAATACAAACGCTTCGCTGCTTCCGCGGAACGCCTCAAGGCCGGAAATCGGGAAGCCCTTCTCGTACTTCTGCGGATATCCGTCGGAAGCAAGAACAACGCAGACCGCGGCATTGTCCGCGAACGAAAGCTCGATTCGATCAAGCGTCCCGTCGATACAGGCCTCAAAGACATCGACGATGTCATTTTCCATGCGGGGCAAAACCACCTGCGTCTCGGGGTCACCGAATCGCGCATTATATTCAACAACCTTCGGACCCTCGGGAGTGAGCATCAGGCCGACATACAGAACGCCGACAAAAGGACGCCCCTCCGCAGCCATTGCCGCCACCGTGGGCTTGTAAATCTTCTCCATGCAGACTTCATGAATCTCGGGCGTATAGAACGGGCTCGGGGAAAAAGTTCCCATACCGCCGGTGTTGAGTCCCGTATCGCCGTCGCCCGCACGCTTGTGATCCTGCGCGCTGGTCATGCAGCGAATCGTCTTTCCGTCGCAGAAGCAAAGAGCGGAAACCTCACGGCCGGTCATGAACTCCTCCACGACCATCTTGTCGCCGGCCTTGCCGAAGTGCTTGTCCAGCATAATCTCCTTTACGCCGGCCACAGCCTCCTCCTCGGTGTTGCAGATCAGCACGCCCTTGCCCAAAGCCAGACCGTCGGCCTTCAATACCACGGGATACCGATTCTGCGCAAGAATGTAAGCGGTCGCCTCCTCGGCGTCGCTGAAGGTCTCGTAAGCCGCTGTGGGAATACCGTATTTCTTCATCAATTCCTTCGAAAATGCCTTGCTGCCCTCGACAATCGCAGCGTTTGCACGCGGTCCGAACACGCGCAGTCCCGCTGCCTCGAACGCATCGACGATACCTCCGACCAACGGATCGTCGGGACCGACAACCGTCAGGTCAATCTTCTCTTCCTTCGCAAAAGCAATCAGTTTGTCAAACTCCAGAACACCGATCGGAACACATGTCGCAAGCTCCGCAATTCCGGCGTTGCCGGGAGCCGCAAAAATGCGCGTCGCCTTATCACTCTTTGCAATCGCCGTCACAATCGCATGTTCTCTTCCGCCGCTGCCGATGACCAAAATATTCATAGTATCCGTAACCCTCCCTGAATCAGTTCATAATAAAGAAATTTCCGTTCGCATCCCTGCGAATCCGATTGTTGGCAATCGCATCAATCGCCTGCGGAAGAATAATCCACTCCGCCTGCTCCATAACTCTCCGCTGCAGAACCTCCGGCGTATCGTCCGGCTGAATCGCAACCGCCTTCTGCAGAAGAATCGGACCCGTATCGGTTCCCTCGTCCACAAAATGCACCGTGGCCCCGGTCACCTTCACGCCGCGCTCAAGCACTCTCTCGTGCACATGCAGCCCGTAAAAGCCGTCCCCGCAAAATGAGGGAATCAGCGAGGGATGAATGTTGATAATTCGTCTCTCATACCGGCGAATCATCTCCTTCGGAATGATAACCAGAAAACCCGCAAGCACAATCAGATCGGGTGCAAACGAATCCACTGCCGCAAGCAGTGCATTTTCAAACTCCTCGCGCGTCCCGTATGCCTTACGGCTGACGCAGACACCGGGAATTCCCGCTTCGGCCGCGCGTGTGAGCGCATACGCATCCGCGCGGTTACTGATGACGCCGCAAATCTCCGTGTTTGTGATTGTTCCGTCGGAAACGGCATCCAGAATCGCCTGCAGATTGGTGCCGCCGCCGGACACCATAACCACTGTACGCATGTATTGACCTCCGTGTCACTCTGCCACCGCACGGGCAGGCAGGAATATGCAAAACACGCCCGGCGCTGACCGCAGCCGGCGTCCGGGCGTTGCTATTACAAAATCGTGATACCCTTATCGCCGTCGGTAATCTCACCGACAACATAAGCGGTCTCTCCGGCAGCCTTGAGGAGGCGAATCGCTTCGTCTGCCTTGTCGCTGTCTACGGCAACCATCATACCGATACCCATGTTGTATGTGTTATACATCATCTTCTCTTCGATGTTGCCCGTCTTCGCCAGAAGGTCGAAGATTGCGGGAACCGTATAGCTGTCCTTGCGGATAACGGCATGCTTACCCTCGGGAAGCATTCTCGGAATGTTCTCATAGAATCCGCCGCCCGTGATATGGCTGCAGGCCTTCACGGTCACGCCGCCCTCCTTGAGGGAGCGAAGCGCCTTCACATAAATCTTCGTCGGCGCCAGCAATGCCTCGCCGAGCGTTGTTCCGAGAGAGTCGTTGTAGCGCGCCAATGTCGCTTCACGCATATCGAACACCTTGCGAACCAGCGAATATCCGTTGCTGTGGATACCCGAAGAAGCGATACCGATTACGGCGTCTCCGGCCTGAACCCTGCTTCCGTCCACAATCTCATCGCGGTCGACGATACCTACTGCAAATCCGGCAAGATCATACTCGTCCACCGGATAGAAGCCCGGCATCTCCGCGGTCTCGCCGCCGATCAGGGAAGAACAACGGCTCACCGCCAGCACAGGCGATATCATTCACACACATGGCGACGCAATCGATACCGATTGTGTCATGCCTGTCCATGAGAAACGCAATCTTGAGTTTCGTTCCGACGCCGTCCGTTCCCGAAACGAGCGTGGGATGCTTCATCGTCATGAATCGATCCAGGGAAAAAGCTCCGGAAAAGCCGCCGAGTCCGCCGAGTACTTCGGGACGCATTGTCTCTTTCACATGCTTCTTCATCAATTCCACGGCGCGATAGCCAGCCTCGATGTCCACACCGGCATTCTTATAATCCATATTGGTCTCCTTTGCAAATCGTAATCCGCCCTGCGGCCGCCCTCATTGTATCACAAAACAAGCGATTGCGCACCCTTGTTCCGTTGCTTTTTTGCTGTTTCTTTTTCATGCCAATGATAAGCGGTGCTTATCGAATCCGACCGTAAAATAATCTGTGCTTTTGTCAGCGCTTATTTTTGCGCATACTCGCGATAGCCCACGCTCTCAAGGCGCTCCTTCTTGGCCATGACGCCGTCCTTGAGCTCCTGCTTGTAGGCCTTAATCTTCCCGAGCAGTTCCGCATCGTGCGTCGCGATAATCTTCGCCGCGAGTATTCCTGCGTTCGCACCGCCGTCAATCGCAACGGTTGCCACCGGGATACCCGAAGGCATCTGCACGATGGAGTACAGCGAATCCACGCCGCCGAGCGCCTTGGTATGAATCGGAACGCCGATTACCGGAAGCGGGAAGATTGCCGCGCACATTCCGGGAAGGTGGGCCGCACCGCCGGCTCCCGCGATAATCACCTCGTATCCGCGCTCCTCCGCGCTCTTTGCATAATCAAAGAAGACATCGGGCATACGATGCGCCGAGATGATGGTCATCTCGTACTCAATACCGAATTTTTCGAGGATCGCCGCCGCTTTCTCCATAATCGGCAGATCCGAATCACTTCCCATTACAATTCCAACCTTAGCCATGTTATCCTCCCATTGCGCCGTCTGCAGCGCGTTTTATCTGTTCTTTTCAAGCTCCTCCAGGGGCTTGTTCAACTCCTCGGTGCCGGGCACGACGAACCGCCCGTCTTTGATAATCGTGCCGATCACTCTGTCCTCGTTGTCGTGCACCTTAATCTCGCCGAGCTCATCGTATGGAATCGTGATGTCCGTATGACAGTTCATGTACGCCTTTGCCGGATCGGTGTTGCGAAGCGCCGAAACCTCGTTCTCGCGGGCGATGATTTCCTTGCCGTCGGGATTGTACAACGCGTGGTCCTCCGAGTGGCTGTAGCAGGTGTCGCCCACCGCAAAATGCGGTCCCGTCTTCTCCGCAATCAGAATCGGCAGTTTCTCCTGCACATTGCAGCGGATGCCCATGGCGTACGCCGTCGTGTTCGTTCCGATGGCGAACTCGCCGATTGGCAGCGTCTCGTGATGCATCAGAATCGTCTCGTCGAGGAAGGTCTTATTTTCCGCTTCCGTCTTGAAATTTTCGCAGGAATAACTGCGAATCATGCCGTTTTCAAAGGTGATGCGGAGATTCTTGTAGGAGATGCCTTCGATGCACACATTTGTCACATGGAGCGTTCCTTCCGTGCCGGTCAGAACCGGCGACGTGAACACCTCGCCCACGGGGATGTTGACATCCGCGCCGCAGTTTTCGAAGTTGGTCTGCTTTGCGGGGTCGTTGAGCGTGTGGAGCATCACCTTCATCTTCGTCTCGTTCTTGCCGCGGCCGGTGACGGTCACATAGGCGCCCCGGTCAAGCATGTCGATCAGCTTCTGCTGAATCTCCTTATAGCGCGCATTCGGAAGCGTATTGCAGGCGATGGTCTCGCGGAACACCTCCGCAAAGCGCTCGCCGATAGCGGGAACCGGATAGGCGATGATTGTAAATGTCCTCTCCTCCGGCTTGATGTATTGTGTGACAAGGCCTACGATGCGGCCCTGCAGCTCGCTGATATATCCCGCGGTGCGTCCCTTGGCGGTGGGCACCGGCTTCTTGTTTACAAACTCGATATCCGGAACACCGAACACCTCCTGCACCGCAGGTCCGGCGTACTCCGCCATCACCGCGCGGTACGGCTCCATCGCCTCGCGAAGACTTGTGATGCACACATCAAGCAATGACCGCTGCATCACCAAAAGCGCGTTGTTTCGATGATCGTAGGTCGCCTGACGGTTTAACGAGCTTCCGCAGATTCCCCGGGTCTGATACGAAGCCTTATTGACCAGAAGGCGGTTTTGCAGGAACATATGCGGCTCGAGTCCCGCCTCGCGGAACATCGTTGCCGCGCGGGCCGTGACGCGCTCAAACCCAAGCTCTGTCTCCAGCGATACCGAGCTCTTTTTGCTTCGGTCAATCCGCATCGTTTCGAAGCTGTCCAGATAGCCGTTCACGAAGGTCTTCGCCATCAGGTCGATAGTCTCCTGCGGCTGCTCTGCCAGAAAGCGGTGAATCTGCACCGCTCCGTCCGCAACCTGGATACCGAAGTCATACAGGCAGTCCTCGTTCTCCGCCGCACGGCGCACCGTCTCCTCAAGCTGCTTTGCCGCAGTCTCGTTGTAGCGCTCGTATACGCGAAGCTCCGAATACTCCCGGAAATAATCATGCACATAGTAGTAAAGGCTCTGCTTGATGCCGCGGTCGACGCCGTCCTTCTCGATGTGTCCGAACACCTCGGCAATCAGCTCGCAGGCATACAAAAACGGCTTGCGAATGCCGCGCATCAGGTACGGGATTGTCTCCTGCAGCTCGGCGCCGAGTGCGGAAATCACCTGCGCATATGCGTTACCGTAGGTTTTAGCACTCACATCGGGATTCAGGATTGATGTGCGGTATGCCTCTTCGCGAAGCATCCCGAAGCAGGCCTCGTGAAATGCTTCCCGCCCCGCGCGTCCCATCGTCTCCCACGCACCGTTTTGTACCGCGTCGGAAAGCTTTTTGCAGGTGGCAACAAGCTCCGAAAGTTCCGCGAGTCCGGCGGGTGCATTTGCCGCTTTGGAGGAACGCTTCAGTCCCGCCGTCACCAGCGAAAGGCGCTCACGCTCCTCGCTGCCCCACGAAAGCATCGCCGGTTTTTCTGTCTTTCTTTGTTTCATTTTCCGTCCTCCGAACCGGCGCCTACAGCGCTGCGCCGATCAACATTAATGAGAAGGTTGCCACAATGATTCCCAGATTCAGAATCAGACCTGCCAGAGCATAGCCGTCCAGAAAAGGTGTCTCCCTGCGCGCGGTGGTGGCGCACAGTGTCCCGGCGATGGCCAGGAAACCGTTGGCAAGCCCCAGCCCGCCGATTCCGGGGAGCTCATGGGAGCGCCCGTACAGAATCAGGAATACAAGGAAGAACAGGGCCGACAGCCCGACCCCGAGGGATACCATCCCCAGGATGGACCGCTGCCGCCCCTTGTAATGAACCGTTGTTTTTTCGGGAATCGGAATGTTCATGGGAACCTCCGTAACATTTCAAACCGCATATTGTGCGTTACCGCCCGCGGGGGTCGCGCACATCGTACTTCTTCCGGATTACCGCGGCGATGAGGATACCGAGCAGTCCGCCGAAAGTATTTAAAATGACGTCGTCAACATCAAAGGTACCGACCTTAAGAAGGTACTGCATCACCTCCGCAAGAAGGCTTACGATGTATGTCACGGCAAGCGCAAAGACTCCGTAGCCGCGCCTCTGAAGAAGCAATGCCGTGAAAAAGCCGAGGGGCACAAACACCGCGATATTTCCGACCACATTGTACCAAAACTGCGAGTTTGCAAGGCTCTCCGGTCCTTTCCAGAACCGGAAGATCTCCGCAAACGGGACCAAATTGACGCCGTGTTCAAGCTCCTGCGTGCGCCCGAATTGTGTCGCGAAGAACAATCCGTACACAAGCGCCGCAAGGTAGATTACGAACAGGACCGTCAGAAAGGTACGCAGTTTGTCTGACATTTTCATACGGTACCGATTACTGGCGAAGCTCAACGCCGAGCGCCGCAAGTCCCTTCAGAATTCCGTTCATCACGCCGGTAATCTCCTCATCGGTCAGCGTGTGATCCTTCGAGCGCAGCGTCACGGAGTAAGCCATCGACTTGTGACCCTCCAGAATCTGCGAACCCTCGTAAATGTCGAAGAGATGGTACTCCTCCAAAAGCTTGCCGCCGTTCCTGCGGATAACCTCCTCCACATCGCCCGCCAGCACGGACTTCTTCATGACCATGGAAAGGTCTCTCGTCACAGCCGGGAATCTCGCGATGCCCTCGTATTTGATGTCGAAGCTTGCCTTCTCGCAGATCTTCGGCATGTCGATCACGCCGACATAGACGCGGTCGCCGATGCCGTAGGCCTGTGCAACCGTCGGGTGAATCTCTCCGAGATAACCGATGGTCTCGCCCTCGTAGAGCATCTCCGCCTGACGGCCGGGATGCAGGAACGGATAAGCTCCGTCGTTCTTGTATGTAAGGGTTCCCTTCATGCCGACTCGGCCGACAAAATCCTCCATCACGCCCTTCATATCGAAGAAGTCGCCGTCGCCGTAGAAGCCCAGCGTGAACTGAATCCTCTCGTCCGGAAGCTCCGTCACCGGAACCGCCTTCGGAAGGTAGATCTTCGCCATCTCATAGAGGCGGCCGTTCTTGTTGCGTCGGTTGAAGTTGGTGGAAAGGGATGTCAGCATGCCGTTTAACGGCGTCGTGCGCATCACCGAAAAATCCTCGCCCAGAGGGTTCGCGATTGTCACAGTGGCGCGGAGCTTGTCATCCGCCGCGAGCAACAGCTTGTCAAACACCTTCGGGCTCTCGAAGCTGTAAGTCATCGCCTCGGAAAATCCATACTGCTCGGCAACATCTCTCGCGATATCGTTGAGTCTGCGATCAAGAGGAATGATACCCTTGACGGCACCCTTCGGCAGCGTCACCGGAATATTGGCATAGCCGAAGAAGCGCGCAACCTCCTCGTCGAGATCGGCGTGGCACAATACATCCTGGCGCCATGTCGGAACAATCACCTCGCCGGTAGCCCAGTCATACTTCAGGTCAATGGTCTCAAAATAGCGGATCATCGTCTCTTTGTCGATGTCCGTGCCGAGAACGCGGTTCGTTCTCTGATAATCAAACTTCACTCTCCAGGGCTGCTTCGGATTCGGATATACATCCACGCATCCGCCGACAACCTCTCCGGCTCCGAGCTCTTCGATAAGCTGGCACGCACGGTTCATTGCCTCCATTGTAGTGTTCGGGTCGAGGCCCTTCTCAAACTTCGCCTGTGCGTCCGTGCGCATGCCGAGGCGCTTGCCCGAAAGGCGAATGTTGGTGCCGTCGAAGCATGCCGCCTCGAAGAGCATCGTCTTAACATTTTCCGTAATCTTGCTGTTCTCACCGCCCATGATGCCGGCGATACCCACACTCTTCTCCGCATCGCAGATCATCAGGACATCAGGGTCAAGCTTGCGCTCCTGCCCGTCAAGAGTAGTGAATGTCTCCCCGACTGCAGCGCGGCGAACCACAATCTTTTTGCCTGCAATCGTGTCGTAATCGAACGCATGCATCGGCTGGCCGTACTCCTCCATCACATAGTTCGTGATGTCGACGATGTTGTTGATCGGACGGATGCCGTTGGAGGCAAGTCTTCTCTGCATCCACAGAGGCGACGGAGCCAGCTTGATATTCTTTACAACGCGTGCCACATAGCGGGAGCAGAGGTCCGTTGCCTGAACATCCACCGAGATGTAATCGGCTGCATTTTCCTTGTTGCCGGTCTCCGTGATAACGGGCGGGCAGAACTTCTTGCCGAAGGTGGCGGCAGCCTCGCGCGCGATGCCGATCACGCCGAAGCAATCCACGCGGTTTGAAGTAATCTCGTACTCAAAATTCACATCGTCGAGACCGAGCGCCTTCACTGCGGAATCGCCCGGCTTGACATTCGGATACAACTCCGGATCAAAGATATAAACGCCGTACTCGGGCGCCTCGGGATAGAACTCCCGCGAGGAACCCAGCTCGTTGATGGAGCACATCATGCCGAACGACTCTACCCCGCGGAGCTTTCCCTTCGTAATCTTCGTGCCGCCGGGCACTTTCTTTCCGTCATGGTCCGTCGCAACGCGGCCGCCGTCGAGAACGACGGGAATCAGTGCGCCGACCGTCACATTGGGCGCGCCGGTCACAATCTGCAGGGTCTCGCCGTCGGCGCTGACCTGCATTTGGCATACAATCAATTTGTCTGCATCGGGGTGCGGGGCAATCGAGAGCACCTTCGCCACGACAATCTTCTCCAGATTCTCATCCAGACGCTCGAAGCCTTCCACCTTGGAACCGCTTAAAGTCATCGCGTCCGTGTATTCCTGAGCCGTACAGTCAAGGTCCGGAACATAGGCCTTGATCCATGATAACGATGTATTCATACTATTCTCCGTTCAAAGTTATTTTCCGTAAAATGCCGTAATCAGAACTGCTTCAGGAACCGAAGATCATTCTCGTACAAAAGGCGAAGGTCGTCGATTTCATACTTGAGAAGCGCGATTCGCTCCAGACCGACGCCGAAGGCGAAACCGGTGTACTTCTCCGGATCGATGCCGCTCATCGTCAGAACGCGGGGATGTACCATGCCGCAGCCCAGAATCTCAATCCAGCCGCTGCCCTTGCAGAAACGGCAGCCCTTTCCGCCGCACTTAAAGCACGAAACATCCATCTCGGCCGAGGGCTCGGTAAACGGAAAATGATGCGGGCGGAATTTTACCTTTGTCTCGGCGCCGAACATCTCCTTCGCGAACTCCGCAAGGGTTCCCTTCAGGTCCGCAAATGTGATGTTGTCGTCCACCACAAGGCCTTCCACCTGGTGGAAGCAGGGCGAATGCGTCGCATCGACCTCGTCCGCTCTGTATACGCGGCCGGGGGACAGAATCCGAAGCGGGAGCTTGCCCTTCTCCATAATTCGCGCCTGCACCGAGGAGGTCTGCGTGCGAAGAAGGATTTTGCCGTTGATGTAAAATGTATCCTGCTCATCCTTTGCGGGATGGTTAGCGGGGATATTCAGCGCCTCGAAATTGTAGTAATCCTCCTCGACCTCGGGACCGTCTACAATCTCATATCCCATGCCGACGAAGAAGCGCTCCACCTCGGCGAGGGCAATATTGTTTACATGGCGATGGCCTTCGGTCATGCGCTTCGCGGGAAGCGTGACATCGATGGTCTCCTCCGCCATGCGCAGCTCGGAAAGCTTCCGCTCAAGCGCCTGTTTTACTTCCTCCAACCGGTTCTCAATCGCCGTGCGCGCATCGTTAACCAGCGCGCCGACCTTGGGACGCTCCTCCGGAGCGACATCCTTCATCGATTTTAACACTTCCGTGAGTGCGCCCTTCTTGCCGAGAAACTCCACGCGAATCTCGTTCAGCACATCCAGAGACTGTGCCTGCTCAAGCTTCTCAAAGCAGGCGTTGCGAATCGCCTGTAACCGTTCTTTCATACTCTTTGTCCGGCGGAAAAATCCGCCATATCCTTTCGTATATTTCTATTCCGCTCCGAAACCGACCGGAGCGTCAGACCGCGCAGGTTACCCTGCCGGGAATGTTACATTTTGCTCCGGCAACCAGCTCAACTACCGCTGATTGCCTGAATAAAGGCGTCCACAGACCGGGAATCCATCGTGCAGTCGCATACCCCGAGTCTCTCCACGATATCCGTTCCGTTCTCTCCTCGGAAAATGCGGGTTTCAATCCGATTCAGCTTCTGCGGATTCGCAGGCTCTACAACAATCGTGAGAATCGGCTCCTCCGCCGGAGTTTCCGACGGCTCGAATGCGGTTGCCTTGAGCGAAACAACCATCTGCGTCCACGAAAGCGCCTCCTGGTTCGTAACCGTCACCCCGTCAAGCGCATAAACATCCTCTCCGCCGATTGTCTCGTGGGTGAAGACCTGCGTAAAATCCCCTGCTGTCACGATTACCTTGGAGAACTCGCGGATTCCGGGGTAGAACAATGCGTGGTATGTCGTCCCGAAGACATCAACCTCGCACATTCTTTTCACATTGCTCTCCTTCATCACAAGAAGGACATTCATGCCCCTGACTGCGGCGTAGTAATTGCCGGTCTCGGGATCCTGATTGCCGATTTCGAGCACATACTCTCGCTTCTCGGTGCGGGATTCGCTCTCATAGCGAACCGTCAAAGTCGCTGCGGGATTAGTAAGCCCGTATCGCGCAAACTCATCGGGATAAACGGTACGAACTTCCTCGGTGTAAATCGTGAGGTATGTCTCGAGCTGGTCCATCCAGTTGCCGCCGACGACATCGGCTTCCCACTGCGCGCGGTACGGTTTCGTAAAATACCAGGGGAACACGCCGGCGCCGGAATAATCATAAGGATTTTCGCGGTTCTTCGCAGCATGGAACTCCGGGAAGAGCTCTCCCTCCAAAATGACTTCGGTGATGTTTTTGATTCCGGCAATGCTCGGAAGCGAAACTTTGCTCACATAGTAGGCGCGCTCCCTCAGGAGAATTCTCGCATAGTTGTCCGAAACGGTATAAATCGCCGTCGAGTCATCGAAACGGCAATAGTAATATTCCTTCGTCGGAACCTTGTCGCCGAGCTCGATTTTCACGACTCTCTCGCCGCCCTTGTATGCTTCCAGCACCGCGGAGGGCTTGTCCAGCCCGTATTCCGCATCCGACGCGGGGTCCTCGATTTTGGCCATCGCGCGGAGATTGGAAAGCAAAAGATCCGGAAACTGCGCGATGACAGACTGGTTCAGGAGATCCTGGTCATTAAACCATTCCTCCCCCTGTTTTGTAAAGACGCCCTCGTACAGGTCGCTCTTAAGCACAAGCTTATCGACGCCCGCGGCATCCACCGTCTTCACCGTAAAATACTTAACCTGTTCCTCTGCCGGCGGTTTATTTTCCTTGTTTTTCAGGAGCAAAAACACCGCCGTAAGCGCTGCGGCGACAACAATCAGCGCCGCAAGCGAAATAATACTCGATCGTTTCATTCCCCACCCTTTTCCGCCGTACCGACCTTCTCAACGCGTCTGCGAAGGAACACGAAGATTCCGACAAAAAGAATCACAACCGGAATCATGAAGGAAATCGTGGCAATGCGGTTTCTTTGATTGGTAGACATCTGAAGTGCTTCTTCAAAGGCTGTAGTTTCGGGAACTGTCAGCACATCATCATTTCCGCCGACCCGCTCATAAATACAACTCATGAAGCAGTCCCGGTTCGTGTAGGACGACCTGCTGTCCATCAAACTGTCGGAAGGGAAGATGGAAGAAGCGAACACATACATGGTTCCGGTCGCCCCATGGAAAGTGTCTTCCACCTTCAGCAGAAGCGGATACTGGCCGGATTCATCGCCGGGCTCCTTCGCGGATGTGGATGCATTCATCGCCTTAACATATGCATTTTTCGATGTCTGAATAACCTTCGTTATCGTTGTCGTGTTTCGAGGCGCCTTATCGACATACATCGGGCTGGTAAACGGCCATTGTGTGTTTCCTCCCGCATACTCTGCCAGAAGGAACGACGGCTGCCCGTCGTTTGTACGATCGGGATCCCCTTCGCAAAGAATTCCCGCGCCGGTATGTACGCCGTAATACTTGAGAAGCGATTGAAAATTCGGGAGCTGCTCACTTCCCAGATACACAACCAGAATTACGGTTCCGCCGGCCGTCATATAGTCCTCGATAACCTTGACCTCATTTGCTGTCAAATCCGTCTGCGGAGCGCCGATAATCAGGATATCGCAATCATTCGGAACCGCTCCCGCAACGGAAAGGTTCAGGTATTTCAAGCGCAACGAATTCAATTTCAGCAGATTCGCGAAAGGCTCCGTGACATGTCCGCTGTCTTTCTCATTCTGATATGCCAACCATTCATTGTGGTTGTTCATAACATAAACGGTGCCTTTTGTATCTGTCGTAACATCCACAATCGCCTTGACTATTTCAACCTCGGCATCATATCCGGTATGAATAAAAGCAAGCGTCTGGCTGTCGAACTTATATCTCTTCATTTCCTCGGAATCGATATAAGTAAATCGCTCGGGATCAGCTCCGTTAACAACAATGATACTGTTGTTCGTGATATCCTGCATCTGGTTATACCGATAGACAAACTGCGGATACTGAATCGGATCCTTTACGGTAAATGTAAATCGGTCATTAGCGGCGGCAATCAACTCTGCCGCAGTTTTAATTATGAGGTCCTCTTCCCCCTCACTTGTCACATAATAGAAGTCAATCGGAACATCAACCCCGGCCACATAATCCCTGGTCTCATCCGCGATAGAATACTTATGTGTTGCCGTTACATCGATTTTTTCAAACATGCTGCCCGAAACCAGATTCACTGCAAGCAGCACAATAATTACAAGAAACGAGATTACCGTGGCATATGCACCGCCGCGAAATTTGCGGGAACGAACCGATGTCTTCATGTCACGCCTCCCATCTTCTCTTCTTGATTGCCTGAACGGTCAGGAATACGAAGAGCACACACATGCTTACAAAATAAACATACGAGGAAATATCGACAATACCGTACCGGAACAACGAAAAGCGGGATTGTACCGATAACCATCCGAAAACCTTCGCAAGGCTCCCGTCGAAGCTGAGGGGATTAATCGCATAGGCGATGCTTAACCCCGCAATGCTTACCACTGCAAACAGCCCCGTAACGATTTTACTTTTCATCATCACATAGGTGATAACGGAAATAACCAGCGCCAACGCAATCAATACAATCAAGGCAAGAACATGCCCGCTCGGCAGCATCATCACGAGCATATCAATCATCAATGTGAACAGAATCACGATAAAAGTGACTACTGCAGCGAACACCTGACTCTCTGTAAGCGCAGAAACGAACATACCGATTGCCATATATGTGCATCCGAGAAGAAAAAATGCAGCCAGCGTTGTATAGGCAACCTTATAATTCGTCGCCCCGTATCTTTTCAATACCGGAGGGTAAAAGCAGATAATCGCAACGGCGATGGCAAATACGGTTACCAGCGCAAGGTACTTTCCGAGGACAACCCGCTCAACACTCACCGGCGAGGTGTAAATCAACTGGTCCGTGCGCTGCCGCTTTTCCTCGGCTAAAATTCTCATCGTAAGCATCGGAACCAAAAACAGGAACAATGTCGCGGTTCCGTCGATGGCATAGGCAAAGTTCGCAAATCCGGCTTTCAGGTTATAGCGATACTGAAACACTCCGACAAAAACCAGCAAAAACGCAATAAAGAGATACCCGAGGAACGACGTAAAATAGGATCTCAGCTCTTTCTTGTAAATCGCTTTCATACCGTGTCCCCCTTTCCGGTCATTTCGATGAATACATCCTCCAGCGTCTTCTGGATGGAATTGAGTTCGTACAGCACAAAGCCGCGGGCTGCGCACAGCGCAAACAAACGGTCACGCAGCTCCGCGCCGTCCGAGGAATATACGCCGTAGGTTGTAATTCCCTCACCGACATTTTCCGGCAAAACTTCGACGCGCGCGATGTTGGGAAGGGTCGCAACCGCAGCGCGGAAGTCCTCCTCCGAAGCGCGAACCGCAATGCGGACACCGCTGGTTCCGCCGAGCGTGCGAATGATGTTGTCCGGCGTGTCAATCACGATCTTTTTGCCGTGATTGATAATCAGAACGCGGTCGCAGACCGCATTTACCTCAAAGAGAATGTGCGAGCTTAAAATGATTGTGTGCTCCTTGCCGAGGCTGCGAATCAGCTCTCGCATCCAGGTGATCTGCATCGGATCGAGGCCGACCGTAGGCTCATCGAGAATCAACACCTCGGGGTTGCCGACGAGCGCCTGCGCAAGACCCACTCTCTGGCGGTATCCCTTGCTCAGATGTTTGATCAGCTTGTTCTGCATATGCGTCACATGCAGAAGCTCCATCACGCGGTCAACCTCCGCTGCGCGCTGCTTCTTGGGAATCTCCTTGAGCTCCGTACAGAACCTGAGATACTCCTTCACGCGCATGTCGGGATATACCGGCGGAATCTCCGGAAGATATCCGATGCAGCGCTTAGCCTTCTCCGGCTCATCGTAGACATTGAAGCCGTTGATTGTCACATCGCCTTCCGTCGCGGAATTGTAGCCGGTAATCATGTTCATGGTCGTCGATTTGCCCGCGCCGTTTGGCCCCAGGAAACCGAGAATTTCTCCCTTTTCCACGGTGAAGCTGAGGTCGTCCACGGCGCGAAATTCGCCGTATTGCTTCACCAGATGTTCCACCTTAATCATGTCTGTTCTCCTGCCGCGCTTCGGCCCTCCCGGGCGGAGCGCATGTTAATCATTGTCAAAGCTCGGTTTTTCAGCCGATGACATCCTTCATGGTGTAAAGACCGGGCTTCTGACCCGCAAGGAATTTGGCGGCAACCACGGCGCCCTTGCCGAAGATTGCCTTCGAATATGCCGTATGGCTCACGGTAATCACCTCGTCCGTACCGGCGAAAATGATGTCGTGGTCCCCCACGATGGTTCCGCCGCGGACAGCGCTTATGCCGATCTCTTCCTTCGGGCGCTGCTCGCTTCGTCCGGAGCGGTCAAACACATACTCTCGCGCGCTCGGCAAAACCTCGTTGATGGCATCCGCAATCGCCAGCGCGGTACCGCTCGGAGCGTCCTTCTTGAGGCGATGATGCTTCTCCACAATCTCGATGTCAAACCCTTCCGTCGCCAGCTTCTTCGCAGCCTCCTGCACCAGACGGATCAGAACATTGACGCCGAGGGACATGTTGGCGGAACGAACGATGGGCAACTCCTTCGCCGCCTCGTTGATCTCCGCAATCTGTTCCTTCGTGTAGCCGGTCGTGCAGAGCACAACGGCCATGCTGCGCTTCTTCGCCTCCGCGAGGAGCTTCGTCAAAATCTTCGGCGTCGAAAAATCAATCAGGACATCCGCCTCCTCCTTCACATCCTCGAATGCGGCGTATACCGGATATTCCGGATCCTTCGGCGCGACCAGGTCAACGCCCGCGACGATTGTCGCATCGTCATCCTCCGCGACAAGCTGCGTAATCACACAGCCCATATGACCGTTGCAACCGTTCATGATGATTCTCGTCATTTTACCCTCCGAAAAATTAGCGATAGTAACAACAAAACGGGCCCGCGGCAGCGCAGAGCATGCGTGCCGCAAGACCCGAACAAGTCAAATTACAGGATGCCCTGCTTCTCCATCTCGGCCTTGAGAACCGCGGCATTTTGCGGCTCCATCACCGACAACGGCATGCGGACACTTCCGTCGCACTGACCCATCATACAGGTCGCGGCCTTCACCGGAATCGGATTGACCTCCAGGAAGAGATCCTTCGCAAGGCGGAAATACTTCACCTGCATATCTGCGGCCTTCTTCACATCGCCGCGCAGGTATGCGGCAACCATCTCATGCACCTGCTCCGGAATCACATGCGAGAGCACGGAGATGACGCCCTTGCCGCCGATGGAAAGAATCGGCACAATCATGTCGTCGTTGCCGGAGTAAATATCCATCTCACCGTTCGTGAGTGCGGCAATCTCCGTAGCGACCGTGATATCTCCCGTCGCCTCCTTGACAGCGACAATATTGTCGACCGTCTTGTACAGCGTTGCAATCGTCTGCGCAGTCATCTTGCACCCGGTGCGCGACGGCACATTGTAGAGGATAATCGGCTTCTTCGTCACCGAAGCAACCGCCGTGAAATGCGCCACAAGACCGTTCTGCGTCGCCTTGTTGTAATACGGCGTCACCACAAGCATGGCGTCCGCGCCCAAAGCGTCCGCCTCCTTCGTGAGGTATTTTGCGGTCTCGGTGCAGTTGGAACCCGTTCCGGCAATGACCGGCACACGGCCCGCCACCTGCTTGACGCAATATGCGATTACATCCAGATGCTCCTCGTGCGTGAGGGTCGATGCCTCTCCCGTCGTGCCGCACACGACAATCGCATCGGTCTTGTTCGCAATCTGGAATTCAATAACCTTCGAAAAACTTTCATAATCGACCTCGCCCCCGTTTTTGAACGGTGTGATGATGGCGACTGCCGAACCCTTGAAAATAGACATAACAAACCTCCGTTATATCAGAAATCGTATCTGTTTGAGGTTTTTCGGGATTCTTCTACCGAAAAATCATACAGGATTGATTTTACCATTTCCCCATGCGCATGTCAAGAAATTGAATCGGGCAAATCGCAAATCCCGCGCAATTCTCACCCGTTTTTTTCGCTCTCCGCTCCCCTGTGCCTCCGCTCGCGTATCGCGGCAGCCCGCGGAATCCCGTACCGCTGCCGTCATTTTCGCATTGTATCATAACAAGTGCAAATGCACAAGATTTTACGCATACGCGCGCGCATTGTTGGTCACCTTATCTATTTGAAAATAAGCCTTCTTGTGATACAATGGTAGCGTCGGCTTTTGCGGGCCGAAACCAAAAATCTATCTATTATCAGGACGCAGATACCTATGAAAAGAAACGACATTCGCAATATCGCCATCATCGCCCATGTTGACCACGGCAAAACCACTCTGGTGGACGAGCTCTTAAAGCAGAGCGGCGTCTTCCGCACCGGCCAGGTTGTCGAGGAGCGCGTGATGGACAGCAATGATATCGAGCGCGAGCGCGGTATCACTATTCTCTCGAAAAACACCGCCGTCTTCTACAAAGGCGTGAAAATCAACATCATCGACACTCCCGGGCACGCCGATTTCGGCGGCGAGGTGGAGCGTGTCTTAAAGATGGTCAACGGCGTGGTTCTTCTCGTGGACGCCTTCGAAGGACCGATGCCGCAAACCAAATTTGTCTTGAAGAAAGCTCTTGAGCTGCATCTTCCGGTCATCGTCTGCATCAACAAAATCGACCGCCCCGAGGCCCGTCCGAAGGAGGTAATCGACGAGGTTCTCGAGCTCCTCATTGATCTGGATGCCGACGAGGAACAGCTGGATTGCCCTATCGTCTTCGCCTCCGCCAAGAGCGGCGTCGCCATCCTGGAGCTCACGGACAAGCCCGTCAGCATGGAGCCTCTTTTCGAGACCATTCTCGACTATATCCCGGCTCCCGAAGGCGACGAGAATGCCGGCACGCAGGTTCTCATCAGCACCATCGATTACAACGAATATGTCGGCCGCATCGGCGTCGGCAAGGTGGACAACGGTACGATTCGCGTCAATCAGGACTGCGTCATCGTCAACCACCACGACCCCGACAAGATGCGACGCGTCAAAATAAGCAAGCTCTATGAATTCGACGGCCTCAAGAAAGTCGAGGTCGCTGAGGCAACCGTCGGCTCCATCGTCGCAATCTCCGGCATCAGCGACATTCATATCGGGGATACGCTCTGCTCTCCGGAGAATCCGCAGGCAATCCCGTTCCAGAAGATTTCCGAGCCGACAATCTCGATGAATTTCCTTGTCAACGACAGCCCGCTGGCCGGTCAGGAAGGCAAATTCGTCACCTCCAGACATCTCCGCGAACGCCTCTTCCGCGAGCTTAACACCGATGTCTCGCTCCGCGTTGAGGAGACCGACACCACCGAGGCTTTCAAGGTTTCCGGCCGCGGCGAGCTGCATCTCTCGGTTCTCATCGAGAATATGCGCCGCGAGGGGTATGAATTTGCCGTCAGCAAGGCGCAGGTAATCTACCGCGAGGACGAACAGGGCCGCAAGACCGAGCCCATGGAGGAATGCGTGGTCGATGTTCCCGAAGCCTATGCGGGAAGCGTCATCGAGAAGCTCTCCGCGCGCAAGGGCGAGCTTCAGGGAATGAGCTCCTTCGGCGCAGGTTCCACGAGATTGACATTTTCCATCCCCGCTCGCGGATTGATCGGCTATCGGAACGAATTCCTCACCGACACGAAGGGCGAGGGTATCATCAACACGGTGTTCGCCGGTTACGCGCCGTACAAGGGCGATTTGAATTACCGCTCGCAGGGAAGCCTGATTGCATTTGAGAGCGGCGAAGCCGTGACCTACGGTCTGTTCAACGCGCAGGAACGCGGCAGCCTCTTTATCAGCCCCGGCGACAAGGTGTACGCCGGCATGGTAGTCGGGGAAAACGGCAAGCCCGAGGATGTGGAGGTCAATGTCTGCAAGAAGAAGCAGCTCACGAACACCCGCTCTTCCGCTGCCGACGAAGCGCTCCGCCTCACGCCGCCGCGCGTCATGAGTCTCGAGCAGTGCCTCGAATTCATCGACAACGACGAGCTTTTGGAGGTCACTCCGAAAAATCTTCGCATCCGCAAGAGGATTCTCGATTCGCTTGAGCGGAAGCGCGCATCGCGCAAAAACTGAAACAACCCGCTGTGCAGGCCGGGACTTCACCCGGCGCACACGGTTTAACAGAATCACATAAAGGAGAAGGGAACTATGAAAAACACGAACTATCTGTCCTGGGATGAGTATTTTATGGGGATTGCTCTTCTTTCGGCCAAACGGAGCAAGGATCCGAGCACCTGCGTCGGCGCCTGCATCGTCAGCCCCGAGAACCGCATCCTCTCGGTGGGTTACAACGGAATGCCGCGCGGCTGCTCGGACGACGAGTATCCCTGGGAGCGCGAGGGCGACGATCTCGAGACAAAATACTTCTATGTGTGCCATGCAGAGCTGAACGCCATTCTCAACTACACGGGAACCAACATGAAGGGCGCGCGCGTATACACAACGCTCTTCCCCTGCAACGAATGCACGAAGGCGCTCATTCAGGCGGGAATCACCGAGGTTATTTATCAGAGCGACAAATACAATCTGACCCCTGCGAACATCGCCGCCAAGCGCATGTTTGCCTCCGCAGGCGTCTCCTGCCGCCAGCTTCCCGCAACCGGCAAGGATGTTATTCTCGCTCTGTAGCGGATAAGTAGCGGATAAACCATTTTCCGCATGACTTTTTTGTGTATACTTGGATTAAAATGTTCAGTTGTACCGGATTTGTTCCGGAATGTTGAGGAAAAAAGAGGAATTACTTATGCTTTCACTACACGACATCAAGAAGGACTACCCGATCGGCGACAGCGTCGTTCACGCGCTTAAGGGTATCGACCTCTCCTTCCGGGAGAGCGAATTTGTCGCGATTCTCGGTCCTTCCGGATGCGGCAAGACAACCCTTCTCAATATCATCGGAGGGTTGGACAAGTACACCAGCGGCGATCTTGTCATCAACGGTCGCTCCACGAAGCAGTACAAAGACAAGGATTGGGACTCCTACCGCAACCACAGCATCGGCTTTGTATTCCAGAGTTACAATCTGATTTCCCATCAGTCGGTTCTCAAGAATGTCGAGCTTGCGCTCACGATCTCCGGCGTCTCGAAGTCGGAGCGGCGCGACCGCGCGCGCAAAGCCCTCGAGGATGTCGGTCTCGGCGACCAGCTCTCGAAGAAGCCCAACCAGCTGTCCGGCGGTCAGATGCAGCGTGTCGCTATCGCGCGTGCACTTGTCAACAATCCCGACATTGTGCTTGCCGACGAGCCCACCGGCGCCCTTGACACCGCGACAAGCGTTCAGATTATGGAACTTCTCAAGGAGATTTCCAAGGAAAAGCTTGTCATCATGGTTACGCACAATCCCGATCTCGCCCAGGCCTACGCAACGCGAACCATCTGCCTTCTGGACGGTCTTATCACCTCCGACAGCCGCCCTCTCACCGAGGAGGAGATGCAGGCAAAGACGGACGCCAAGCCCAACCGCACTTCCATGTCGTATCTCACAGCGCTCTCGCTCTCGCTCACAAACCTGATGACGAAGAAAGCGCGCACCATCCTCACGGCATTTGCCGGAAGCATCGGTATCATCGGTATCGCATTGATTCTTTCCCTGAGCAACGGTGTAAACACTTTCATCCAGCGCGTACAGGAAGATACGCTTTCCTCCTACCCGCTTACGATTCAGCGGCAGACCGCAGACTCCTCGGCGATGATTTCCGCCATTCTCGGTCTCTCGAACGCCGATGTCGAGCGCCACGAGGACGGTCGGATTTACAGCAGCGACATGATGGGGGAGATTCTCAACACGATGATGTCCGAAATCAAGACCAACGATCTCCGCTCCTTTAAGAAATTTCTGGACGGCAACACCGAACTGTCCTCTCTGGTGACGGACATCCGCTATTCCTACAATGTTGTTCCGCAGATTTATAAAGCGGACACCGCGCAGGGTATTTACCAGCTCAACCCGAGCACAATCATCAACAGCTTCTGGTCCGCCATGGGCATCTCCGACTCCGCCATCACCGAGATGAGCAGCATGATGAACATCGGCGGTACGACCCGCGGCATGTCCGTGTGGAGCGAGATGATTGACAATCAAGAGCTTTTGAACGAGCAGTACGATCTCATCGCCGGCCGGTGGCCGAGCGCTTTCAATGAAGTCGTGCTTGTCGTCGACAGAAACAATGAAATCAGCGATTATACGCTCTACTCTCTCGCGCTTAAAGACCCGGACGAGATTTCGGACACCTTCCGCAAGATTATGGCCGGTGAAAAACACGAGAGCACCAAAATTTCCTTCTCCTACGAGGATTTGCTCTCGCTCAACTTCCGTCTGGTTCTTCCCGCGGATTTTTATGTGTATGACGACGAATCGGCAACCTGGAAGGATTATTCCGCCGATGTCGCTTATATGGAGAAACTGCTCGCGGACAACAGCCGCTCGACGGTTCTGTCCGTAGTCGGCATCATTCGCCCCGGCGAGGAAGCAATGTCCTCCTCAGTCTCGGGCGCCATCGGATATCGCCACGAGCTCATGGAATATATCATAAATGAAACCGCAAAACGGGATATCGTCAAACAGCAGATTGCCAATCCGAACCTCGATGTCTTCACAGGTCTTCCTTTCGAAGTACCGAAGTCCCCGTCAGCCAATGAGCTTCGCCAGATGGTTGCCGCGCAGCTCGAGAAGATGACCGAGGAAGAAATCACGCGCCTCTCCGGAATGCTGATTTCCTTCTTCAAGGGTGATAAGACCGGCCGTTACGATGAAATTACGGCGAAGCTTGAAGCCGGCGAAACCGTTTCCCCGACCGAGATGCTCGATCTTCTCCCCGACGAAGTGCTGATGTCCTCGTTTAAGCAGTATGCGAACTCCGGTCAGTCCGTGAGCACCTACGATATCAATATCGCGAAGCTGAGCAGCGCAGACCTTGAAGATCCGCACTCCATCAGCATTTTCCCGAAGGATTTCAAGGCCAAGGACCGGATTGTGGAAATTATTGCCGAGTATAACGAGAAGCAAACCGCGGAAAATGAGGACCGTAAGATTGAGTACACCGACTATGTTGCGTTGCTCATGTCCTCCATTACGCGAATGATTAATGCCGTCACTTACATTTTAATTGCATTTGTAGCCATCTCGTTGGTTGTGTCGTCGATTATGATCGGTATCATCACCTACATCTCCGTTCTGGAGCGCACTAAGGAAATCGGTATTCTCCGCGCCATCGGTGCTTCCAAACGCGATATCGCCCGCGTCTTCAACGCGGAGACGCTGATTATCGGTTTCGTCGCCGGTGCATTCGGTATCCTGACCACACTGATTTTGAATATTCCGATCAACATTATCATCTACCGGATTGCCGAGGTTCACGGATTGTCCAAGCTTCCGATTATGGGCGCTGTCATCCTCATCCTCATCAGCATGGGACTCACATTGATTGCCGGCATCATTCCTTCGCGAATTGCCGCCCGCAAAGACCCGGTTACCGCGCTCCGCACCGAGTAACTCCCGGTGCAGCAGACTGTTTCGGAACACAAAAACAACCCTCCCCGCCGGTCACCCGGCGGAGAGGGTTTCTTGTTTTAAACAATATCTTCTGCAATACTATAGCTTCTTTTCGGCGCGATGCTCAGGAACTCTTCTTGACAATCGGATTGTCTGTAGAGAAGTCCTTGCCGTCTGCCGCCTTGCTTACATCTGCCTGGAACTGCGTCCACGCATCCTCGTGCATACTGAAATACTGCGGGCAATTCTTTCCGGTCACATCGAAATGACGCTGAAGGCTTGACGCCTTGATGTCAAATTCGTCACACAGATATCCGACCAGTTTAACCAGACTCTCATACGCTTTCGCGCTGATTGTGCCGTCCGCATTCGTTCCGCAGAACTCGACGGAGATTCCGTCGACATTCCGGGATTTCGATGCATACGCAGCCTCGTTAATCGGAATACACTGTACGATGGAACCGTCCTGTCCGACGATAAAATGCATACTCTCAAGGGAATCCTTGTCGTTGTGTGCGTCCCTGCGGCTTTCGTAGTAATCACGCCGCTGCATCGCCGTCGTATCCGGTGTCGGGTCATCGTGAATCACAACCGTTTTCACGCTTGTAAGCGGTGTTCCCGGTCTTGTGCTGTCGTCCTTCGTCAGAAGCTTCTGCGTAACTTTGACATCGTCGACCTTTTTGACGATACCGTCATCGCTTCCGCTGAAAATCCAGGTGAAGAGCTTAATCACCAGCAAAAGAACCAGAATAAATGCGACCGCCATACCGCCGAGAATCGTGTACTTGCGTATCTTTTTTTTGCGCCTGCGGCGTCGCAGCCACTCCTTCTTGCTCATTACCGCCATGGAGTTCCCCCCTTCCTCATAGTCCAACGCCACACTGTTCGATTATCCTGCCGGTCTCCCGGAGGCACTCAAACCTCTCCTGATCAATTGTCGTCTACGCTGTAGTTCGGAGCTTCCTTGGTGATATGAATATCGTGCGGATGGCTCTCCTTGAGGGAAGCCGCGGAAATCTTCGTGAATCTCGCCGTCTCACGCAGCGTCGGAAGATCCTTTGCTCCGCAGTAGCCCATACCGGCGCGAAGACCGCCGAGAAGCTGGAAAACCGTGTCCTCCACAAGGCCCTTGTAAGCCACGCGTCCCTCGACACCCTCGGGAACAAGCTTCTTGGCATCGGCCTGGAAATAACGGTCCTTGCTGCCGTTCTCCATCGCTGCGATGGAGCCCATGCCTCGGTATACTTTGTATTTTCTTCCCTGATACAGCTCGTACTCTCCCGGGCTCTCCTCGCAACCTGCGAAGATGGAACCCATCATGCAGACGCTTGCGCCAGCCGCAAGAGCCTTGGTGATGTCTCCGGAGTACTTGATACCGCCGTCGGCGATAATCGGAATATCATATTTCTTAGCAGCCTCATACGCGCTCATAATCGCCGAAATCTGCGGAACACCGATACCTGCAACGATACGCGTGGTACAGATGGAGCCGGGTCCGATACCGACCTTGACACAGTCGACGCCGGCCTTGATCAATGCCTCCGTAGCCTCTGCCGTCGCCACATTGCCGGCGATAATCTGAAGATTCGGATATGCGTCGCGCACCATGCGAACAACCTTGAGAACATTTGCCGAATGACCGTGCGCGGTGTCGATGACAATCGCATCAACCTTCGCCTTTACAAGTGCATCGACGCGGTCGAGGATGTTGGCCGTAACGCCGACGCCCGCAGCGCACAGAAGTCTTCCCTGGGAATCCTTCGCAGCCAGAGGATACTTGATTGCCTTCTCAATATCCTTGATGGTAATCAATCCCTTGAGATTGCCGTCCTTATCCACAATCGGGAGCTTCTCCTTGCGCGCCTTGGCAAGAATCATCTTCGCTTCGTCGAGCGTAACTCCCTCGGGAGCCGTAATCAGGCCCTCGCTTGTCATGGATTCGCTGATTTTCTTCGAGAAATCGGTCTCAAACTTCAGGTCGCGGTTGGTGATGATACCGACCAGACGACGGCCTTCCGTAATCGGAACACCGCTGATACGGTATTTTCCCATCAGGTCATTGGCGTCCTGCAGTGTATGATTGGGAGAGAGATAGAACGGATCGCTGATAACTCCGTTCTCCGAGCGCTTTACCTTGTCGACCTCGTCGGCCTGCGCCTCGATTGTCATGTTCTTATGGATGACACCGATTCCGCCCTGACGCGCCATTGCAATCGCCATGCGGTGCTCCGTAACGGTATCCATACCGGCGCTCATGAGCGGAATGTTGAGCTTGATCGTATGCGTCAACTCCGTGCCGAGCTCCACCTGGTTGGGAATTACCTCCGAGTAGGAGGGAACCAGCAGCACATCGTCAAATGTGATGCCCTCACCGATAATAGTAGCCATAGTCATGCCTCCTTATATATATTTTATTAGTACTCCGAAACCTTTCGCGGGGACTTCTGCTTCATCAGGGTGACCATCGTCTCGTCCGGCTCAAACCGGATGAGCTCGGTGTCCTTCGCTCCCTGAACGGCAATTACATACACGCGATGTCCCTCTCCCGAAGCCAGCGATGTAAAATCAAACGGCTTCACGGTAAGATGGCGGTATCCGTCGAGCGCATGGGAATTTTCTGGGGCAACCATCAAAACCTGCTCCATATCGATGCGCTTCACATGCTTTCTCGCATTACCGCCGAGAATTTTGTCAAAATCCAGCTGTCCGTCTACGAAGACATACTCATAAACCACCTGAAAACGCGGCCAAATCAAGGTAATCACATACCAGATTACTGCCGCAACCAGGAGAATCAACGGATGAATCAGCATACCGAGCAAAGTCACGGCACAGCCTGTAAACACCATCAGGCCTTTGATTATGCCGTCCGTAACTGTCGCCGACTTGCGGACCGTACATTCCGTATAACAACCGTCACCACGCATTTACATCACCTCACGACAACCCGAACGGGCCGTTATTTTTTCGCTTTCTCCTCAACGGAAATCGCGTTGGTCTTCTGAATGGCGCGAATCAGTGCGTCCTTCGAGTTTTTCCACGGCGCATCCGCATTCCGGTAGTCGAATTTGTCCGTGAACCACTCCAGATCGTCCCGCACACGCGTCATATTCTCAAGGAAAATGCGGTTCATCACCGTGTCGAACTCCTCGAGGTTTGCCCTGCTTAGATGCGACGGCGCCATCGCGTGAAGCTCTCCGTAATGCTTCATGCAAAAGCCCTTGCACCGGGCAAATTTGTCGCGGAAGGCACTGTCGGTATTATAGAGATACAGGGTCGTCACCAGATACCGCTCGTAGGATTTTGCCATGCGCTTGCACACATAGCAGGAGTTCTGCTGCCCGGCGAGATACTCCGCCAGCGCATCGCCCTCTTTCGCGCGGGAAAACAGTGAACCGCCGCCCCGTTTCTTCTTCGAGAGCGTCTCAATCTCCTTAATCTGCCGGTCCATGTAGGTGAGCATCATCAAACCGAGTCCGAGACGGTTCTGATTCTTATAAAGCAACGGAAGATGCCTGCTGCAGAAGCCGATCGCGTTCGTCTCCATTCGGACATCATCCTCCATATAGCTCGGTCCCATGACAAAGTCCACGGCGTCTGCCTGAAGTTTGTCATGCATCGCGCAAACCGGACACTCCGTGTCCGCGTCAAATGCATCGTTGACCGGGATGGTATAGAGCTGTTCTTTCATCGGCACCTCCGCAAAACGTCCTGTCTGTTCTTCGCCCGACGGAACAAAGCCCGCCGTCCGCTCCTGTAGTCTATACCGGCTTATAACTGCTCTTCATCGAGCATACGCGGTTAAATACAAGCTTCTCCGGCGTACTGTCCTTGCAGTCGACGCAGAAGTAACCGTTGCGCAGGAACTGGAAGGTGTCAAACGCCTTCGCTCCGGCCACCGACGGCTCCGCAAAGCCCTCGCGGATAATCAGTGAATTCGGATTGACATTGACCTTGCCGGTCTCCTCGTCATACACACCCTTTTCCTCATCGACGAGATTCTCATACAGACGAATCGTCGCGGGAATCGCGGTCTTCGCATTCACCCAGTGAATTGTTCCCTTGACCTTGCGGTCGGCGCACTCGCCGCCCTTCGTCGCGGGATCATAGGTGCAGTGAACACATGTCACATTGCCGTCTGCATCGGCATCAAAGCCCGTACAGCGTACAAAATAAGCGCCCATCAGGCGAACCTCATTGCCCGGGAAGAGACGGAAATATTTCTTCGGCGGTTCCGCCATGAAATCCTCTCTCTCGATGTAAAGCTCGCGGCCGAACGGTACCGTACGACTGCCGAGAGACTCATTTTCCGGATTGTTGGAGACCGTTACATCCTCGGTGACATCCTCCGGATAGTTGTCAATCACAAGCTTTATCGGGTCGACAATCGCCATTACGCGGGATTTTTTGAGCTTCAGATCCTCGCGGATACAATACTCGAGCATCGCGTAATCAACCGAAGAATTGCTCTTTGAAACGCCGCACAAATCCATAAAGAGCTTGAGCGACTCCGGCGTGAAACCGCGGCGGCGAAGCGCTGCAATTGTCACAAGACGCGGGTCATCCCAGCCGTCTACCGTGCCGTCCTCAACAAGCTTCTTGATATATCTCTTGCCCGTGACAACATTGGTCAGGTACATCTTGGCAAACTCGATCTGCTTCGGCGCTTCCTCCGGCTTCGTCTTGTAGCCGCACTCGATGGCCACCCAGTCGTAAAGCGGGCGGTGATCCTCGAACTCAAGCGTGCAGATGGAGTGTGTGATTCCCTCCACGGCGTCCTCAATCGGGTGCGCAAAATCGTACATCGGATAGATGCACCAGCGGTCTCCCGTGTTGTGGTGCGTCATGCGGGCCACGCGGTAAATGACCGGGTCACGCATATTGATATTCGGCGAAGCCATGTCGATCTTCGCGCGCAATACCTTCGAACCATCCGGGAACTCTCCGTTCTTCATCCCCTCGAAGAGGCGAAGATTTTCCTCGATGCTGCGGTCGCGATACGGACTGTTCTTTCCGGGCTCCGTGAGAGTTCCGCGGTACTCGCGAATCTCATCCGCGGTCAAATCGCACACAAACGCCTTGCCCTTCTTAATCAGGCGTATGGCGGCCTCGTACATCTCCTCAAAATAGTTCGAGGCAAAAAACAAACGGTCCTCGAAATCGGCACCGAGCCAGCGCACATCCTGCGCGATAGATTCCACAAACTCCGTCTTCTCCTTCGTGGGGTTCGTGTCATCAAATCGCAGATTGAACTGACCGCCGTATTTTTTCGACAGACCGTAATTAAGCAGTATAGCCTTCGCATGTCCGATATGAAGGTACCCGTTCGGCTCGGGCGGAAAGCGTGTAATCACCTTCTTGCAGTTTCCTTCCGCAAGGTCCTTCTCGATAATCATTTCAATAAAATTCTTGGATACCGGCTCGGTATTTGTCTCCGCCAAATCCAAATTCATCTCCGTAGCCATCAAAGCCTCCAAAAAAAAATATTTATGGCATTCTAACACAAACCGAAGGTAAAGTAAAGCCCCAAAAACGGAAATCCGAAAAATGATTTTTACCTATCGATAGCGTCGGTAAATGTGGAAATAACGATCCGCACGGCCGGCCTCGGAAGTCATCTCCCGAAGGGTCGTCTTCAGTTCCTCATTGTTCACGATAAAGTCCACAATCTCGGGATTGTAGTGCGTCCCCGCGCTCCGTGAAAACTCCGCCATCACGGATTCAAAGGTCTTGCCCTTGGTGTAATTGCGGCCGAACACATCCGTCGCGGCATCCATACAGTCGCACACGGTCAGAAGGTCAATCAGAATGCGGAATTTGCTCTTCCGGTTGTTGAAATACATCGGATAGCCGCTCTTCCCGTCAAAGCTTCGATGATGGCCGAGGGCAATCTCCGCATACGGCTGCAGATTCCGGTTGCGCATCAGAATTTCATAGCTCCACTTCGGATGGAATTTGATGTAGGAATACTCCATGTCCGAAAGTCTGCGAATCTGCGTATTGACAATGTTCGCAATCAAAATCTTGCCGATATCGTGGCAGCGCGCCGCATTATACATCAGTTTCTTAAGAAACTCCGTGTACTCCGCAACCTCGTCGGGATCGTCGATTCCCAGAACTTCCAGAAACATCTCCGGGCGTTTTGCAATCAACGCCTTCAAAACCGTCTCCGAGAGTTTGGCCGTCATCACGGTGTGAATCAGGGTTGCCATCTGCCGGCTGATAATCATGCAATCGATGAACTCGATTGCCATGTCATCCTCGTCGATGAACGGAATCAGATCATACAGCAGATGATACAGCGCCTGGTCGAGATACTCCTTGCATTTACATTCGCGGGGAATCGTCTCGATATAGGTCTGAATCTCGTAAAACAGCTCCGCCTTCATTCGAATCTTTTTTGCTTTATCGCAGTTGAAGGCCTCAATCATCTCAAGCATCGGTTTCGTAGTCGTCGTGATGACTCCGAAACGGCTGGCTGCAGGCTGATCGAACCAGTTCGGCGCATTGAAATCGTACTCATTTTCCACGGAATGGCTGTATGCACGAAGAAGCGTGAAGGTCTGCTCCGGCTTCAGGAGTCCCGTGTAAAATGCGTACACGATATAGCCGACATAAACCTTCATATCACGCTCTTCCGCGGGCAGCTTAATCTGCTCGATGAAGCCGAGCGGATAGGTCGGTCCCAAAGCTTCCTTAATCTTTTCATCGACGGAATTCCAGTGCAGAACCGCCATAAAGCATACATCCGCGCCCACTTCCTGCAGCGGCTTCTCGATGCTCTCCCATTCCGCATCGCTGAAATACGAGCGATATTTGCGGATTTTGGACATGTCGTTAAAGCAGGCAATCATGCGGCTGATATCGGGCTCAAACTGGGAACTCTCCATCTCATAGCGGCTGCGGAGTGTTCCGAGCACGCGCTTGACATCCATGAAAAAATCTTCATCGTTCGCGTGGATGCGGCGAAGATGATCAATACGGTCCATGTAAGAGCTGACCCAGTCCGCCTGCTCCATCGCGAGTTTTCGGAGATTTCCCTCGACATTCAGAAACGCGTTGTTGGAAAATGCGCAACGGCACGAACGCTCGTTGAACTCATCCCCCTGCGACTCGTAATATTCCCACAGCCGGACAAACATCTGCGACTCCATCACATCGTCGCACATGACATTTTCATAGTACGCGTAAGCGCCCTCGTACAACTCCTTTGCCGTCTTGTCATCAAGCGGCTTCTCCCCGTAAAGAATCGGGTTGATCAGAGTATTGATTTCCTTCTCGGTCTGCTTGTAATACTTGCGGATGAGGTCCGATTTGCGATTCAGGCGTTCCAGCCAGTCCTCGAGATTGTCGGTGCGCAAAAGCTCGCGCTCAATCATATCGACATCTTCCAGACGCTTCCTGTACTCCTGATACAGCTTGGGAATCGAACCGACCATCGGAACCTCCTTTCCGTCCGTCAAAAGCAGACTGATTTATCGGGAAACATAACCGGGAAAAGCGTGGCGGCAGCATGTTAAACGCCGTCTGCCGCGCTCACGGTACAAATAATATAATAACATACGAAACGCATGTATTGCAAGACCGCAGGGCTTACTTTTCGTCCTCTCCGTACATCAATTGGTCGTAGAAATCCGAACGCTCCTCAAGGAGATCGTTCAGTTTCTGCGCTCCGTATTTTTCGAGCATCGTACTCTCCGACGAGAAGAGATTCACGCCGAGCCCGAGACGGTTCCCTTCAATGGAGAAGCCCATCGCCGCAAGCGTAGTCGGATACATATCCATCGAAGTAAAATGTCTCGTCTGACCGAGGTCGAAGGCGACTGCGGAATTCAGGATGGCGCAATAGCTCTTGCGCTCGTATTTTTCGCTCGCATACTTGAGCGAGTTGGTATACTTTGTGTCCATCGTGGGGTGATCGCCGACAATCACGACCGTGGTATTCTCGTAAAACGGCTGTTCGGAAAGCCATTTCAGGAAGGAGTCTAACTGGCGGGATGCGCACGCGATGACATTGCTGTACTGGTCGCGGAATTCATTTTCACACAGCCGGCAGCGATAACCGTTCGTAAAATGCGTATCCATCGTCATCATCGTGAACGCAAACGGCCGTTCGCCGGACGCAAGCTCCGTAATCTCATCCTTCGCATAGGAATACAGCTTCTCGTCCTCAAATCCCCACCATACGAAATAGTCCTTCGACAGCGTTCCGTTCCGGCGGTAGGTATTGAGATCGAGAATCTTGTAATCTCCGTGCGTGGAGAGATAAATGTCGGCGCCCGAGAACTCTTTCTCCGAGCCGAGCAGGATGGAGAGTTCATACCCCTGCTCCCGAAGCACCTGTCCGAGGCTGTAGGTCCCCGGGAGAAATGTCTTGTACGGGCGCTTTCCCATCGCATTTTCCCCGATGGGAATCGTAAGCGGCACGCCGGAGGTCTGCGCGACCAGCGAAGCCATCGTCCAGGTGGTTCCCGTAACAGGCACCGCACCGTTCAGCTCCGAGCTGTCCGACGCCGTAAAATTCACATTGCCGACAGCGAGCGCCGTCATCTCCGGAATCATGTTCGTCGCTGCAATGCCGCCGTGTTCGCGGTCGCTGAACGAGCACTCCATGGATTCCATATAGATGTAAATAAGGTTGCGCTTCTTCTCCGGGGCCGTGATTTTAACCGTCTTCGGATCCCGGTACTCATCCTTGTAAATCGGCGAGTTCCCGAACTGCGCAAAGACATATTTTACGATATGAAGACGATACCCGATGAAGCAGACCGCCCCAATCAGCATGAAAACCGCGATAACCCGGCGAAGCGCTAGAAACCGATGCAGAATTATCGTGCTCTTCCCGCGATCCGCTCTGCGCTTTCGGAGAACCGCCGCAAGCTTCAGAATACCGATCCACGCAAGAAGCACGGCCGGTCCAATGGTAAACAGAAGAATGAAAATCTCATAGAAATTGCCGGAATCGGCGCCGCTCATCGGCACCTTCAGCTGAAACAATATGGTGGTCATGTCCATGGTGCCGAAGCGAATCTTCAGCCATACGGCGGTTATTACCAGCCATGCGGCAACCAGCACCAAAATTCCCGTTGCAACATTTTTCCCTGTAAAATACTTTTTAATACTACGCATGAATTACTCTCAACACCGGCCCCACACCGGTTTTCCTTTCTTTCTATGCCGTCTTCGGCAGTTTCCCCTTTTGAAACACAAGAGACCAGCGCCGCCGCACCGGTCTCCCTGTTGTTTTTCTCACAGCGACCGACCGGCCGCTTTCTCAAAGTCATCGAATAGTTATTCGAGACCGAATGTCTCTCTGCATTTCTCGTTGATAAGAAGGATGTTCCATTCCTCTCCGTCGTAGAAGAAGATATAGAAATCGGACATCACCTGCGTTCCCTTGTCACCGGTATATTTGGAAATGTTCTCAACAAGGTAAGCTTTCTCGATAGCGATGTTTCCTGCGCCCATCTCCTTCTTGATTTTTCCGAGGAGTGCATCCGTGTCCTTAACCTCGAACGCCATATAGGCCTTCTCGGAAACCTTCGTCACCTCGCCGCACTTGTCGGCAAGATACTTGTCATAGTTGTCCTCCAGAAGGCCGAATACATCCTTTGCTCCGAAGAGCCGTAACGCATATTCAACACCGTAATCCGGAATCGATTTCTTGAACTTCGCGGTGCTCAGCGTCGCAAATGCCTCGTCAACCGGTCCGACCAGCTCGAGGAATGCCTTCTCCTCCTTGTCGGAGAGCTGCGTGAAGTCAAAGATGTTCAAATCGATGCCGAAATAGGTCTTGTCACCGTTGCGATCAAAGAAGGTGAGATACGCGATTCCGCTTCCTGCAAGAATCACGAGAATAAGCAAAATGCCGATAATAATAATCGGAGCCTTGGACTTTTTCTTCTTCGGAACCGGCTGCTGCGGCTGTACCTGCGGATATACCGGCTGGTACATCGGCTGCTGTCCGGGCTGTACCGGCTGTTGGAACACAGGCTGCTGTCCGGGCTGTACCTGCTGCTGAAACACGGGCTGCTGTCCGGGCTGTACCGGCTGCTGCGGCTGCTGGAATACAGGCTGCTGTACCGGCTGCTGCGGCTGCTGGAATGCAGGCTGCTGTACCGGCTGCTGCGGCTGCTGGAATGCAGGCTGCTGTACCGGCTGCTGGTAAACGGGTGCGGCCTGGGCTGCAGGCGCTGCTGCAACTTCCTCAACCGCCTTGGGCGCTGCCTCAACTACCGGCGCTACTGCCTCTGCCGCCGGCGCTGCTGCGGCCTCCGCCGTCTGCTGTACATATTCCGCTGCGGGAGCAACTGCAGCCGCAGGCGCTGCTACGATTTCCTCAACCGCCTTGGGCGCTGCTTCAACTACCGGCGCTACTGCTTCTGCCACCGGCGCTGCCACGGCCTCCGCCGTCTGCTGTACATATTCCGCTGCGGGAGCAACTGCTTCAACCACGGGAGCTGCGGCGGCCGTTGCCGGAACCGGCATCTCCGCTACTTTTGCCCCGCAGACACCGCAGAACATGGCGCCCTCAATCAACGGGTTTCCGCACTTATTACAAAACATGTCATGCCTTCTTTCCGCGCATAAGCGCTTATCGTTTTTGCCCTGTCGGCATTCGTATCATCCTCCGTACGCACCCGCCGAAGGCGGGATAGAACCATAGTATAATTATATGGCAAAAACAGCTCTCCCGCAAGCAGATTTTACGGAAAATACAACATTTTCGCGCATTATGCACGCATCTCGATAATCGGCGCTCCCTTTCCGCGAATGTAATCCCCGGTGATTGTCACGGTACCGATGGTATCGTCCTTCGGGATCTCATACATGATGTCGAGCATGAACTCCTCGATTATCGACCGAAGCGCCCGCGCACCGGTGTCTCTGGCAACCGCCTCCTCCGCAATCACATCGAGCGCGGAGTCGTCAAACTGAAGCTTCACTTCATCCATTGCGAGAAGCTTTTGATACTGCTTCAGAATGGCATTTTTCGGCTCTACCAGAATGCGCTTCATCGCTTCCTTATCGAGTCCGCGGAGTGCAAACACCATCGGAAGACGGCCGATAAACTCCGGAATCATACCGTACTCCCGGAGATCCTCCATCGTCGTCTTGGAGAGCAGATCGGGATCGTTGTCGTAGGTATCCTTTAAGTTGGCATTGAAGCCCATCGTAAAGGATTTGGTGAGACGCGTCTTGACTATCTCGTCAAGCCCCGGAAACGCGCCGCCGCAAATAAACAAAATGTTGCGGGTGTTGATGGTCTCCTGAGGGACCATCGCGTTCTTGCTGGATGCTCCGACAGGCACCTCCACATCGGCGCCCTCGAGGAGCTTCAGAAGCCCCTGCTGCACGCTCTCGCCGCTGACATCGCGGCTTGTGGTATTTTTCTTCTTGGCAATCTTATCAATCTCGTCGATAAATACGATGCCGTGCTCCGCGCGCTCCACATCATTTTCCGCGTTCGCGAGCAGTTTCGAGAGGACGCTCTCCACATCGTCTCCGATATATCCGGCCTCCGTCAGGGATGTCGCGTCGGTAATCGCAAGCGGCACATTGAGGAGTTTCGCGAGCGTCTGCACGAGATATGTCTTGCCGCATCCCGTGGGTCCGATCATCAGCATGTTCGATTTCTCAATCACAACATCGTTTTTAAACGCTTCCTCCTCCTGACGGCGAACGCGCTTGTAATGGTTGTACACGGCGACGCTGATAACTTTCTTGGCATGCTCCTGACCGACCACATATTCATCGAGGCGGGCCTTAATCTCATGCGGCGCCGGAAGAGCCGCAATATCCATCACATCCGGAAGTTCCTCTTCCTTCACTTTCTTCTTCGGTTTTACCCGGTTTCTCTCTCCCTGCAGCATATCCTGGAAAACGAAACGGACTCCGCCGAACGGGATGCCGCCGGAGTTTTTTCCTTTGTCCTCCCCGTCGTCCGTGCCGTCATGCTTCTCGTCGTCCTTTGCGGAAACGACCTCCGGTTCGGACGCGTCCGTGTCGGTTATGTCTTTCTTCGCGGACTCGTTTTTCTCACCGACGCCCGGAGTCGCGGAGTCTTTGGCGGAAAATGCCCGCATCGCCTCGTTCATCATTGTCTGCATACAGCTTCCGCAAACGGCAAATCCCGGCGGAATCGTAATCAGCGGGCCGACATCGCTCGCTTTTCTGCGGCACATCATGCAGTACCGCTCGTCTTTCCTATCGCTGTCGTTCGAATCTCTCTTGTCATCCGTACTCATAAGTAAACCACCCTTTCTTCAATTTCCTTTGTTTCTTTTCGCACAAGTTTTCCTCACTCGCAATCTCTCCCGTGACATTTACCCGCGTCAATCACATTGTACACGCAAACGGCTGTAAATGCAAGTGGCGCGCCCCGTCTCTCAGGACTTTAACAAAGCTGTCACAAATCAAACACAAACAGCCGTTATCATGAAGTCAATCAGAGAGAGCAGCTGTGTCTACTGCTGCGGAGAGGAGATTCGCTATGTCCGTGATTCGCAAAATCGTATTTGTCGTTCTGTTTCTGGCTGTCGCAGTCGGTTCCTTCTGCGGAATCACGACCATCGCAGGTCGAATCGGCAATCGCGGCTCCGGCGAGCGCGCCGTAGCCCAGGAAAAATCGGCAACGGCTTCTCCTACCCCGACAACTTCCGGCTCACAGCCTCTTCTGGACCGGACCGGTGACAGCGATGTCGCGCTTCGCGATGATGTTGCAATCACCGACCTCGCGGAAAAGGCTCTCTCCTCAATTGTTCAGGTCGTCTCCGAAGTCACCCGCACGGATATCTTCGGGCGGCCGACGCAGGGCACTTCACAGGGCTCGGGAATCATCCTTTCGCAGGACGAAAACCTTATCTATGTAGCGACCAACTACCATGTCATTGAAGCCGCCGATTCCGTAACCGTGATTTTTCCGGACGGAAGCGATGTCCGGTTCACTGTTCGGGGCTCCGATGAAGTCGGAGATCTGGCGATTTTGACAGCCCCCCGCGCTTCGATACCCGAGGCTGCTGCAGCCTCCTACCGGGTAGCCGAACTCGCGGCGGACAAGGACCCGGCAGTCGGCGAGATGGTAATTGCCGTCGGCAATGCCCTCGGCTACGGCACTTCCGTGACCGTCGGTTTCGTCAGTGCGGTCGAGCGCGAAGTTCTGTCCGAGAACGGAACTGCACAATATCTGATTCAGACCGACGCGGCAATCAACCCCGGCAACAGCGGCGGCGCATTGATTAACCTGAAGGGCGAGGTTATCGGAATCAATTCCGCAAAATATACCGCCGAAGCAGTGGAAGGCATGGGATTCGCAATTCCCATCGCCCAGGCGCTCCCGATTTTGAACGAGCTCAGTCGTGCGGAGTCCTTCCCGAAGGAGGAGGCCGGCTATCTCGGCGTCTACATCACAACCGTAACTTCCGAGATGGAAACCTACTACGGCTGGCCGAAGGGCGTTTATGTCAACTCGGTTATACCGGGCGGCTCTGCTGAAGCAGCAGGGATTCTCCCCGGAGACATTATCCTCGCGGTCAACGATATTCGGGTTATGGAAAATTCGCAGCTCACCGGTCGCGTCACATCCTACCGCTCCGGCACGGAAATCAGACTTCGAATCAGCCGGATTTCCGACGGCGAACGAACCGAGATTGAACTGCCTGTCACTTTGATGGACAAAACACGGATGCCGGAAGATTAACATGCAAATTATCGTTTAATGAAAACCCATAGAAAGGGGCTGTCACCGGGTGATTTTTCACCGCCGCGTCAGCCCCTTTCCCTTATTTTCCGCTGTTATTCTCTGCCGAATCCGGGATGCCGCACCATGCGCACTCCCTTATGCAAACTCCTCCGCCGCTTTTTCAAGCGCGCGCGCAATAACCTTGTCCATGTCGTAATACTTATACTCTCCGAGCCGGCCGCCGAAGATCACCTTCGCATCCTTCTTCGAAAGCTCGGCGTATCGCTCATACAGCTCCCGGTTGGCCGCGTCTCCCACGGGATAATACGGCTCCTCTCCCGGTTTCCACTCCGTCGGATACTCTTTCGATATGACGGTCTTTGGCTGTTTTCCGAACACAAAATGCTTATGCTCGATAATTCTCGTGTACGGAATCTCCCTCTCGGTATAATTCACAACCGCATTTCCTTGGAAGTTATCGGTGTCGAGCACCTCATGTTCGAAAGTAACTTTGCGGTAGGCGAGATTTCCGAAGCAAAAGCCGTAAAATTCGTCGATAGCTCCGGTGAATACGATTCGCTTCGCCTGTGCGTCCCATTTTTCGCGGTCGGCGAGATAATCCACGCCGAGCTGAACAGGGATACCCTCAAGCATCCGCTCCACCATAGCCGTATACCTTCACCTTCGTGATATCCGAGAATCCGCATTTACGTATCAATGCTGCCGACAGCTGGTATATCCCACTCTCGGCAATTCTTATCTTTGCCCATTTGCCACTCTGCAACACAGAGTGCTGGACATAGCGTTCTGATGGTGATATGTCGGCTCCCCGCCTGGCCTCCTGCGAGGGCAAGGTGACAGCCTCTTGTGCAATACCCTGTAAGCAGAGAAGCATAAGAGTCAAGCTTATTATAAGCCTCCGACAATTTTTCACTTCTCTATAATAACGGATATTGCGCTGATTTATTGTAGAATACTACTTACAATTAAACTCCAGCACCTTCCTTTCCTCGAGCCATCCCTCCAGATGGTCGTCGATATGCACGGGTCCTACACCCGCTGGGGTACCGGTATAAAGGATGTCGCCTGTCTTTAAGGTAAAGAACTGTGAGATATAGGCGATGATCTCATCTACCTTGTAAAGCATGTCACTCGTACAGCCCTCCCACCGATGGCTGCCGAACCGTCGAAGCCTTTGCAGATGGTCCATGGCTGACCTTTCTCAGAGGCTTTCTTCTGGAGGTCGCGGGCGGTGAAGTCGATGCCTACCGTGACGGCATCATAATAACGGTGAGCAAAACGCTCGGGGATATTCTTTCCCAGTCGGCAGATTCGTACCACCATCTCTGCCTCGTAGTCGATACGTCCCCACTGGTCGGGGATAAAGAAGGGCTTCCCCTGATTTAATATCGCTGAGTCGGCCTTGGTGAAGATCACTGGCTCGTCGGGGCGTTTAACGAAATTATGCAGCTCACTGTTGTGGGCTGCATAATTCATTCCTATAGCGAAGATCTTCATTAGTCTGCTATGAGTGTGAAGCGCTTGAAAGCGGTGATCTTCAGATCCTTGTCCTGCTTAGCGAGCCACTGAGCAACAGTAGCCTTGTCGCCGTCACCGAACTGGAACTCCTGGTCAACCAGGC
>CADBXF010000010.1:66667-163423 GCA_902798585.1 uncultured Lachnospiraceae bacterium | reverse complement strand
ATGGGAGACCGCATTGTATTCCCGATACATCGAAGCAAGGGCGTCGCCGTCCGCATGCTTCATCGACTCCTCAAGGTCGCGCATCCTCGCCTCCATGGCCCAGACGCGCTCCTTGACAGCGCGAACCTCCTCGTATACAGAGCGGTCGCCGGAGATGTCCTGATGCTGCGCAAGGTACCCGAGACGGGCGTCCTTCGCCACCGTTGCTACGCCTTCGTCAGCCGACACTTCGCCCGTGATAATCTTAAAAAGCGTCGATTTTCCGGCGCCGTTTCTGCCAATCAAAGCAACCTTCTCGTGCTCGTTGACGAGAAAGGAGACATCGGACAGAACGGAATTGTCGCCGAATGATTTGCTGATGTGTGAGACTGAGAGTATCATGGGAACCTCGGTTCGGTATTCCGGTACGATACCTGCGGAAACTGCTTCGCGCAGCTGATGCACCGGTGGATTTTGCGGGAAAATGCCCGCAGCGCAACGCCTTTACTATACTATGTTTACGCGGAAAATGCAAGCCGCTTTGCGTTGACAGTGCGGGATGCTTTTAGTATAATCATTCTGAGATAATTTGCGCACAAAAAGGATTACGGAGGGGAGAAGCCTATGGCAATCGTCGGTGGCAGAGCATATACGCCGCAGCAGATTCGCGATGCGGAGAACGAGGCGATGACGGTCTGCGCAATCCCGGAAAGCAGGTTGATTGCGACGGCGGCATCGGCGGTTACCGCGGAGATTTGCGGTCGCTTTCCCGGGGCGGAGACGAAGGGGCTGCGGGCTGCCGTATTGGTCGGCCGCGGCAACAACGGAGCCGACGGATGGATGACTGCTACGGGATTGCTTCGTCACGGCTGGTCGGTCGATGTCATCCGGACATCGGAAGCCGGCGGCTCGGCCGGTTGTTCGGAAGCTTACGAGACATTTCTCGAGGAGGCCGAAAAGTCGTCAGGCAATTCGTACAGCGCAGCAACGCTTTCCGATGCAGTTGCATGGGACAGCTACGATGTCATCGTCGATGCCGTATTCGGAATCGGACTGAACCGCGAGGTGAGCGGAGAGGTGGCTTCGGCATTTTCCGAAATCAATGCAAAGCGCGGCCGTGCATATGTCGTTTCGGTCGATGTCCCTTCGGGGATTGACGCGCTCACCGGGGCGGTGCTCGGTGCTGCCGTAAGGGCTGACTGCACCGTGACCTTTTCCGCGAAGAAGACGGGACTTGTGCTGTATCCGGGACGGGATTATGCCGGAACATGCGTTGTCGCGGATGCGGGAATTCCCGCGCGGTGCTTCCGCGAGGAGGGTTACGCGGTGCTTGAGACGGCGCCGATTCTCCCGAAGAGAGCGAGAGACGGACACAAGGGAATCTTCGGCAAAATATTGATTATCGCGGGAAGCGCGACCGGGCCGGGGGCATGCATCCTTGCGGCCAAAGCCTGCTATCGAAGCGGCGCCGGAATCGTCAAGGCCGTTGCGCCGGAGGTTGTTCTTCCGGAGTTGCTGCGATTTGCGCCGGAGACCGTATTTTGCGGGAGGAAGAGATATGTCTCGCGGATTGCGGAGGAGCAGGCAGGATACGATGTAAGGCTGATCGGACCCGGGCTCGGGACGGATGCGGAGGCTTCCGAGCTGCTTACAAGCGTCCTCGGCGGCAGCGATGATACTGTCACGGTGTTCGACGCCGATGCGCTGAATCTTCTTGCAAAGCTGCTTTCCGACGGGACGCCGGAACAGAGAATCCGGCAGCTTGCAGCAATGCTTCCGAAGCGGAGCATCCTTACGCCGCACCCGGCGGAGCTTTCGCGGCTGCTCGGCGTGACGGTCGGTGAAGTTTCGGCGAAGAGACTTGATTTTGCGAAGCTGTGGATTTCGCTTTGCGATATTGTTTTGGTGATGAAGGATGCCTGTACGATTGTTGCCGGAGACGGGAAGCTTGTGTTTAATGCGACCGGCAACGACGGCATGGGAACTGCGGGAAGCGGCGATGTCCTTGCGGGCATTGCTTCCGCGCTCGCGAATTTTGCGCTTCGGGGGACGGCGACTCCCGCGGAGTGCGCGGCTTTTGCTGTCGCCCTGCACGGGACGGCAGGGGATATCGCCGCTTCGGAAATCGGGCGTGTAAGCCTGACGGCGGGCGATATCATACGGTATCTTCCGAGGGCGCTCGGCGCGCCGTCGGCGATTGAGAAAGGAACGGATGACTGACATGGGGGAACCCGGCAGACACGGCCTTGCCAGACTGCTTCGCAGCTGGTGGGGCAAGCGTGAGGAAGAGGATTATGACGAGGAGATTCTCTCGCTCGTCAACGACTACAAGGACCAGGGCGCCATCGAGGAGGACGAGGCGGAGATGATCTCCAACATCATGGAATTCTCCGAGACGCAGGCCAAGGACATTATGACGAACCGCACGAAAATCGAGGCGTTTTCCACCGAGGAAACGCTCGAAAATGTGCTGCATCGCATGTTGCATGAGAATTTTACGAGATATCCTTTGTATGAGGAGACGCTCGACAATATCGTCGGCATCCTGTACCTGAAGGATGTCATTCTGGAGTATCTGGAGGGAGATCCGAAGAGCCCGCTCACAAAGGTTGCGCGCGAGCCCTTCAATGTACCCGAGACCATGCCGATTGACGCGCTCTTTCAGGAGATGCAGTCAAAGAAAATTCATATGGCGATTGTAATCGACGAGTACGGTCAGACGGCCGGCATCGTTGCGATGGAGGATATTCTCGAGGAGATCGTCGGCGACATTTTGGATGAGTACGACGAGGAAAACGAGGAGGCGAAACGCTCCGGCGACGAGCTGATTGTGCAGGGAAGTATCCCCGTTGAGGAACTGAAGGAGCTGGTCGATATTCATTTTTCGGAGGAGGATGAGGAAAATTTCGAAACCCTGAACGGCATTCTTGTCGCGCGGCTCGGGCACATTCCGGACGACGGCGAGAAGGGCGAGATTCGTTACGGGGACTGGATTTTCCGAATCATGAACTGCGAAAACCGCAGAATCGCAAGCGTCGCAATCAGGCGGGCGGAGCCGGAGAGCATCGCCGAGGAGACCGGGAGTGAGGAGCGATGAAAATCACCGTTTTGTGTGTCGGTAAAATCAAGGAATCCTATCTGCGCGAAGCGATTGCCGAGTATTCCAAGCGCCTGTCGCGTTATGCCGAGCTGCAGATTGTCGAGGTAGCGGACGAAAAGACGCCCGACGATGCCTCGCCGGCGACAGAGGTGAAGATTTTACAGACCGAGGGCGAGCGCCTTCTTCGCGCGCTCCGAAAGGATGCCTATACCGTCGTTCTTGCAATCGACGGCAAGGGCCTTTCCTCTGTGCAGTTATCCGAGAAAATCGATGCGCTCACTGTATCGGGAGTGAGTCATATTCAGTTCGTAATCGGCGGTTCGCTCGGGCTTGCACCGGAGGTGATTGCCGCAGCCGATTTTCGGCTGAGCTTCTCCGCAATGACTTTTCCGCACCAATTGATGCGTGTCATTTTGCTCGAGCAGGTTTATCGTGCATTTCGCATACGGACGGGAGAACCGTATCACAAATAAAGCTCGGCGCAGCGCCGGAGAGGAGAGAGTTATATGAAATTCAGACCGTGCATCGACATTCACAACGGAAGCGTGAAACAGATTGTCGGAGGGAGCCTTCGCGACGAGGGGGACTCGGCTAGCGAAAACTTTGTTTCTGAGAGGCCGGCGTCGTACTTTGCAAATCTCTATCGCGAGGACGGGCTTACCGGCGGACATGTCATTCTTCTGAACAAGAAGGACAGCCCGTACTACGAGCAGACGCTCCGTCAGGGGTTACAGGCGCTCGCCGCATATCCGGGCGGGCTGCAGATAGGCGGCGGAATCAATGCAAAAAATGCCCCGATATTCCTGGAGAACGGCGCTTCGCATGTGATTGTGACTTCGTATTTGTTCAAAAACGGCGAGCTTTCGGTGGACCGGCTCTGCAAGCTTGCCGATACCGTCGGAAAGGACCGCATTGTCATTGATTTAAGCTGTCGCAAGCAGTACGGCGGATATGTTGTCGTGACCGACCGGTGGCAGCATTTTACGAATCTTGCGGTGACGCCGGAGCTTCTTCAGCTCCTCGAGCCATTCTGCGCGGAGTATCTCATCCACGGCGTTGACGCGGAGGGCAAGAGGAACGGCATGGAGGCCGATCTGGTTGCACAACTCGCGGAATATGACGGGCTTCCCGTCACTTACGCCGGAGGCCTTCACAGCAGAAAGTCCATCGAGCGATTCCGTGAAATCAGCCGCGGACGCCTTGATTACACGGTCGGAAGCGCATTGGATATCTTCGGCGGCAGGCTTTCCTACCGGGAGCTTGCGGATTCCGAAAAATGATGGCGCCGATTTCGCGCGCGTTGTTGCGAAACGGCGGAAAATATAGTATAATCATTTGAGATTTTCATGAATTGGAAAAGCGGGGAGGCTTTAGTGTTTTCAGTGTTCGGACTCATTCTATTTTTTTTGATCCTGTCGTATGTGATCAAAACGCTTGGGCAGAGCGGCCGCAGGCGAACGGAATCATCCGGCGGGTCAAATGCTTGGCTTATATTTTTACTCCTTATGACGGGCCTTTTCCCCATAGCGATTATCGTGTGGGGTTTGACAAAGGCGAGCAAAGGTTCGCGTAACAACGAGATTCAGAGGCATTATCGAAATAACGGGTATCAAAACATGAACCAACCGAATCAATATCGACCGGGATCTCCGGAGAGAGGTTCCTCGCCTTACGGTTCCAGCGTGACCAATTACCGCACGGGGATGAACCCTTCCGTGCCGAACGGTTACCGGGTGAACAACGGCGGGGCGTACTACACCGGTTATACCACAAGACCGAATTCCGGGACGCATGTTCCGTCTTATCAGGATCAGGCGCGGAATATATCCAATGCATATAACAATGCAATCAACTATTCCGGAATTTACAACAATCAAAAACCGAACTCGTACGGTCTTCCTTCCGCAGCGAAGAAGCGTACGAAGATTGTAAAGAAATTCAGCGACAAATACGATCTCTACCTGACCGACCGCGAGATCAAGCGCATTGTCGATGCGTCGTATCTCTCCTCCGGCTGGGCCCGCGAGATCTGCTATATGGACCAGAAGTACGATACCATCTACGCATGGTATGCGGCGATGAATCCCTGGTTGAAGGTTTATCTCTACGCCTTCCAACAGCAGGAGATTTCTTCCGATTTCGCGATGCAGGAGCGCATTGTCTATGATGCGTTTAACACTGTATTTTCCGATATCTGCAACGATTGCGACATCACCATTGATCAGGCGATTCGCAGGATTAACGAAAAATATCTCACGAACTTCGATGAGACGAGCTTCATGATTGCTTACCGCTACATGGAGTCCAAGGGCAAGAGATACTCCTTCGCGTTCAATCAGGTGCTGAACACGCACGAGGATATCGACGAGTTGTTGAGCAAATACGAGAGCGAGCCGAGCGGCACGCCTCTTCGATAATTACTGCGCGGAAAGCGCGGAAACGAGGCATAATCATGTTGGATCTTAAGTTTGTCCGGGAGAATCCGGAGGTTGTAAAGGAAAATATCCGCAAGAAGTTTCAGGATGCGAAGCTTCCGCTTGTCGACGAGGTCATCGACCTCGATGCGAAGAGCCGCGCGGCGAAGCAGGAGGCGGACGACCTTCGCAATAAGCGCAATGTCATCAGCAAACAGATCGGCGGACTGATGGCAAAGGGCCTTCGCGAGGAAGCGGAGCAGATGAAGCAGCAGGTGGCTGATTTTTCGCAGCATCTCGCAGAGCTTGAGGAGAAGGAAGCGGAGTATGCGGAGGAGATTCGCAAGCGCATGCTTGTGATTCCGAACATTATCGATGCTTCGGTTCCGATCGGTAAGGACGATTCGGAAAATGTTGAGAATGAGCGCTTCGGCGAGCCCGTGGTTCCGGATTTTGAGATTCCGTATCACACCGATATCATGGAGCGTCTGCACGGTATCGACCTCGATGCCGCAAGACGTGTTGCCGGCAACGGTTTCTATTACTTAAAGGGCAATATTGCACGTCTTCACAGCGCCGTTTTGTCCTACGCACGCGACTTTATGATCAACCGCGGCTTTACGTACTATGTGCCGCCGTTCATGATTCGCAGCGACGTTGTGACGGGCGTTATGAGCTTCGCTGAGATGGAAGGCATGATGTACAAGATTGAGGGCGAGGATCTCTACCTCATCGGTACCAGCGAGCATTCCATGATCGGCAGCTTCATCGACCAGATTATTCCGGAGGCTGAGCTTCCGTATACGCTTACGAGCTATTCCCCTTGCTTCCGCAAGGAGAAGGGCGCTCACGGTATCGAGGAGCGCGGCGTGTACCGTATTCATCAGTTCGAGAAGCAGGAGATGATTGTTGTCTGCAAGCCCGAGGACAGCATGATGTGGTACGACAGATTGTGGAAGAACACCGTTGATTTCTTCCGCACTCTCGATATTCCGGTCCGCACTCTTGAGTGCTGCTCGGGTGATTTGGCCGATCTTAAGGTGAAGAGCTGTGATGTTGAGGCCTGGTCTCCCCGCCAGAAGAAGTATTTCGAGGTTGGCAGCTGCTCGAACCTCGGTGACGCACAGGCGAGACGCCTTAAGATTCGCGTTGCCGGAGAGAACGGCAATAAATATTTTGCGCACACGCTGAACAACACCGTGGTTGCGCCTCCGCGTATGCTGATTGCGTTCCTTGAGAACAATCTGCAGGCGGACGGTTCCATTCGCATCCCTGAGGCTCTGCGTCCTTACATGGGCGGCCTGGAGAAGATTACCGAATAGTCAAATTAACGCGCCGTGAGACGTTTCCTTACGGCGCGTTTTTGAGATATCGAAACAAAGGAAAGATAACGGAGGTTATTATGGACATTACGATTAAAGCTTTGTATGAAGCACCGTATGCAACTCTTGCAAAAGATATGCTTGAGGGTTGCATGTACCCTTGGGAGGCGCTTGACAAGATCCACGACACGATCCTTGAGATCGGTGCAACCCTTTCCCTCGATGAGTACGATCATCCGGCGGAGGATGTCTGGATCGCAAAGGACGCTAAGGTGTATCCCACGGCTTCCATCACCGGTCCCTGTATCATCGGCAAGGGCACCGAGGTTCGCCCGGGTGCATTTATCCGCGGCAATGTTTTGATAGGCGACGGCGCGGTTGTAGGTAACTCCACCGAGCTTAAGAACGTCATTCTCTTTGACAAGGTGCAGGTTCCGCACTATAACTATGTTGGCGATTCCATTCTTGGCTTCAAGGCTCACTTGGGCGCGCAGGCGCTTACCTCGAACGTTCGCTCCGACAAGCAGCTTGTGGTTATCAAGAACGAGGGCGAGCTTGTGGAGACCGGTCTCAAGAAGGTCGGCGCTTTCCTCGGTTCCCGCGTTGAGGTCGGCTGCAGCACCGTTCTTAATCCCGGCACCATCATCGGTCAGGACACCAATGTCTATCCGGAGAGCAGTGTGCGCGGCGTTATTCCCGCGAACAGCATTTATAAGTCCAAGTACTTTGTGGAGATTGTAACCAAGAAGTGATTGCGGCGTTGCCTTCAAAAGACAACGTTTGCAAGTGAATTATGGGCATTGTAATGGGGGGATTTACAATGAGTGAAAAAAAGAAATCAGTGGTATTCTTTATCGTTTTTCTGGCGTGTTTGATTGTTGCGGCGGCGTGCTACTCGATTTTAACGCACTGGTACATCAGGTTGTTAGATGGGTGGAAGACCGTTTATGCGGTGGGTTCCCTGGCAGCAGCCGTATTGGCCGCACTATTCGGTTTCCGGTTTGCGCTTAAGCCGAAATCCGGCGGAAAGATGCTGACAGTCTCGGGATTGTTTTTCATTGCCGTTCTTGTGATGCTGTGGGTTGTTTTGCAACACCCGGAAGCGGGCAGCTCGCATATTTCCACATCCCTGAGTCTCATGACGTTCTTCGGAATGATTGTGGCCGGATTGGTCGCGCTTGTTATGGGAATCAAAATGCTCGGCGGAAAAAAGAGCTGAAAAAGTAAACTGAAAAGCTATGTACGAAGAAAACGCCCTCGGCTGAGTGCCGAAGGCGTTTTTTGTTACTTGTAATTTACGGATGTAATTAGAAGTTTCCTGCGGTAGCAGCTTCCTCGATAGCAACGGCAACGGCAACCGTTGCGCCTACCATCGGGTTGTTGCCCATACCGATCAGACCCATCATCTCAACATGAGCCGGAACGGAAGAGGAGCCTGCGAACTGCGCGTCGCTGTGCATACGGCCGAGAGTATCGGTGAAACCGTAGGAAGCAGGACCTGCAGCCATGTTATCCGGGTGAAGGGTACGACCGGTACCGCCGCCGGATGCTACGGAGAAGTACTTCTTGCCGGCCTCGGTGCGCTCCTTCTTGTAGGTTACATCGTTAGCGCCGTAGCAGTTAACCTTTGCACGAGGTGACTCAGGATCCTTGGAATAGCACTTTCTGAAAACTTCCTTTACAGTATTGGTATAAGGATCGTACTCAGTCTCAACATATGTAAATCCGTTGATACGGGAAATGATCTGTGCTGCGTCTTTTCCGAGACCGTTTAAAATAACTCGAAGAGGCTTCTGACGAACCTTGTTAGCCTTCTCGGCGATACCGATAGCGCCCTCAGCGGCAGCGAAGGACTCGTGACCTGCGAGGAATGCGAAGCAGTCCGTCTCCTCCTCGAGGAGCATCTTGCCGAGGTTACCATGGCCGAGACCTACCTTACGGGTGTCGGCAACGGAGCCCGGGATACAGAAAGCCTGAAGACCCTCACCGATAGCGGCAGCAGCGTCAGCAGCCTTGCGGCAGTTCTTCTTGATTGCGATGGCAGCGCCTACGGTGTAAGCCCAGCAAGCGTTCTCAAAGCAAATCGGCTGAATCTTCTTAACCTGATCGTAAACATTCAGGCCGGCGTCCTTGGTAATCTTCTCCGCCTCTTCGATGGAGGAGATGCCATAGCTGTTCAAAACGGAATTGATCTTGTCAATTCTTCTTTCATACGATTCAAATAATGCCATTGTCGTTTCCTCCTAGTTCAACTCTAACTCTTTGTCGGTTCTCGGGTCGATGATCTTAACCGCATCGGCAACGCGACCGTACTGACCGCAAGCCTTAGCATATGCGGTGTTGGGGTCGTCACCCTTCTTGATGAAGTCGGTCATCTTGCCGAGGGAAACGAACTTGTAACCGATAATCTGGTTGTCGGCATCGAGAGCGATACCGGTAACATAACCCTCAGCCATCTCGAGATAGCGGGGACCCTTTTTCAGAGTACCGTACATCGTACCAACCTGACTGCGGAGACCCTTGCCGAGGTCCTCAAGACCTGCGCCTACCGGGAGACCGTCCTCGGAAAATGCACTCTGGGAACGACCGTAAACAATCTGCAGGAACAACTCGCGCATAGCGGTGTTGATCGCGTCGCAGACAAGGTCGGTATTGAGAGCTTCCAAAACGGTGAGACCGGGAAGAATCTCGGATGCCATTGCTGCGGAGTGCGTCATACCGGAGCAGCCGATCGTCTCAACGAGAGCTTCCTGAATGATACCTTCCTTAATGTTAAGCGAGAGCTTGCAAGCGCCCTGCTGAGGAGCACACCAGCCTACACCGTGGGTGAAACCGGAGATGTCCTTGACTTCCTTCGCCTGGATCCACTTAGCTTCTTCCGGAATCGGAGCACAGCCATGATGAACGCCCTGAGCGACGGTGCACATGTTTTCTACTTCCTGAGAATAAATCATACGATGAAAAACTCCTTTCATTTGATGTGAGAGATACACCTTCCGTATTGTACCATACGGATAGGGAAAATACTACACAAATTTTGCGTCATCCGAGTGAATTTTGCGTGAAAAAGTGCAAATCGATATGGATATTAAGGCGTTTTTGTGGTATCATAAATTGGTTTCAGAAACGGTGGGAGAAATCCGGGCAAGGAGAGTTGTATGAGCGAGAGAGAGGGTCTGGCGGAGCGTTTTTCCGAACGCAGACGCAGAAAACAGGAGCAGCTCAGGGAACGACAGGCGAAGCGCGAGGAGAAGCGTGCAGCCGTTTTGATGGAGTCGGAGGAAAAGGCCCGCACGGCGACCGTTTCCCGCAAGACTTCCGATTGGGTGATGAATCTGATTTTGCTTGTATCTTCGGTCGTTTTGGTTGTGTGCGTTCTGGAGATTGGATGGTATTACTACAAGAGCTACGAGTACAAGCGCTCGCAGGATGAGATTACGAAGATGATTGACGGCGGCATCGCGGGAACGGGTTTGCTCGAGGAAACCGGAGAACCCGAGCCCGAGGTCGTATTTCCGGATGAGGAGGAATATACGATTGTTTCGTCGAAGAGGAAATACCGTACGGCGGTGTCCGACCGCTGGAAGGAGCAATATCGCTATCTCTCGACGGCCAACCCCGACTGCTTCGGCTTTCTGGAGATTCCGGACACCAAAATCAAGCTCCCCGTCATGTTCACGCCGGATGAGTATGATTACTATCTGTACCGGAATTTCAGCGGAAGCTATGAGACTCGCGGGACGCCTTTTATGGACAGCCGCACAAGGCCCGGCGAGAGCCGAAACTATATCATTTATGCGCACAACATGTACGACGGAAGTGCGTTCGGAACACTCCCGAATTTTCTGAAAAAAGATTATTACGAGGAACACAAATACATTTACTTCAACACAGCGGTCAGCGAGGGCGTGTACGAGGTAATCGCAGTGTGCAGAACCGAGATTTTTCCTGCGGATGCAGGGAAATTCCGCTATCATATCTACGGCGGAGTTCTCACGAAGGATGAGTTTGAGACATATGTGAAAAATGTGAAGCGTATGTCCAACTATTCGATTCCGACCACGGCGGAGTGGGGCGATGAACTGATTACCCTGTCTACCTGCTACCACATGCGGACCAACGACGACGGCCGTCTGATTGTTGTGGCGAAGCGGATTAAGTAGGAATTATGGCTATACGGATTTTACGACCTGTTTTGGACGGGAACCGCCGGATTCTCGTCGTCAGTGACATTTTCGGCAATTGCGATGCGTTCCGTCGTCTTTTGGAGAAGGCGGAGTATACGCATGAGGATTATTTGATTTTGCTCGGCAACATCACGGAACGAGGGCCGGAGAGCCTTAAGACGCTCCGCCTGGTGATGGAGTTAAGCAGAAGCAGACGCGTTTTGTGTATCACGGGCGATCGCGATCCCGTGTGGCGTGAGGTGTTTCGTGCGGACCGGAATCGGGAACTGTTGCAATATGTGTTGCGCAACCCCTCGCTGATTCGCGACATGTGCGCGGAAATCGGCGTGATGCTTACTCCGGACACCAATATGCATCCCGTAAAGCTGGCGCTCCGCGAGGCATTTGCGGCGGAATTTGAGTTTCTTGACTCGATGTCGCATGTGATTGAGACGCCGAATTTCGTATTCGCGCATGCGCAGATTCTTCCCGGCGAGCTGGAGGAAATGAGCCCTGCGGATGTGACGCGCGGGGACCGTTTTCTCGACAAGGGATTCTCCTTTGAGCGCTATGTCGTCGTAGGACACTGGCCGACGCTTCGCTATCCGGAGTATAAGCGCAATGCCAATCCGATCATTTTGAAAAACCGGAAGATTATAAGCATCGACGGCGGAATGACGGTGCTTCGCGACGGACAGATGAACGCTTTGATTATTCCAAATGCGGAGTCCGAGGATTTTTCGTTCGTGAGCGTGGACAATTATCCGAAGCGAATCGCCCTGAACAGTCAGGATGCGGGGCTTGAGCGGCATATTATTCAGGCGCCGGACAACAGGGTGAAGATTTTGAAGACTTCCGGCGATATGTGCTATTGCCGTCAGGAAAAGACTGAGAAAAACTACTGGATTCCGAAGGCGTTCCTGACGCAGACTGCCGACGGATGCTATACTGAGGATTATACTGATTATCAGTTGAAGGTGACATTTGAGGACGAGGTTTCCGTCATTTTGCAGACCTCCCGCGGCACGCTTGTAAAGCGAAACGGTGTCACCGGATGGTATTACGGCCTGCTTCAGTGATGATAGTGATAATAAAACCGAACTTGTACACAGAAAAAAGGACCGCATCTCTGCGGTCCTTTCGATTTTTGTAATCAGCGAGTCCTCTTCCTTCGCCGGTTTCGGTTCCAAAGCCCGGCAATGACGCCGAGCGGAAGTCCGATGATAATCGGGAGAAGATAGAGGAGCGCATTTCCCCCGCTGCCTTCGGCGTCCGAATCGGACGGAGTATCTGTCACGGGAGGCTCCGGCGTGACTGTCGGCAGAGGGGTAGGAGTCGGTGTCGGCGTCAACATCGGGAGCTCTCCGCGGATTTTTGCACCGCAGAGCTCGCAGGTGAAAAGTCCGAGGCCGGGAGTTTCAAGAGTAGGCGCATCCAGGGTTTCGTATTCGCTGCCCGGAGTATGCACGGTAAGCTTGTAATCATCCCGGTAGGAATATCCGCAGGAAGCGCAGGTGTGCTCCGTGTATCCGGGCTCCGTGCAGGACGGGGCGACTGTATTTTCCGTGAAAACCGGGTTCGCACAATCACCGTGCGGAAGAAGATTCACATCGTATTTCTTTCGCTCGTCGCGCTTGAAGGAGTATTTGTTGCCGGAGTCCTTGAACAGCCAGTCCATAACCTCGCCGCAGCTCTCCTTGCAATAAGCGCGCCGGTTCGTATTATCCTCGAAAAAAGTGATGAATCCGGCGAGCGTGTTGTTCGTGATAAAACCGTTTCGCGAAAAAGCCTTCGGATAGACGATATACATTCCGACGAGACCGCCGCTGTGAACATATCCGTGGTCGGAGAGAAAACCGGCGAGCGTTATCTCACAGGCATCGATATCGGGATAGCCGGCCGCACAGATGCCGCCGAGGAACTCTTCGTCGCGGTGCGCTGCATCGAGATCGGTATTTATGAGAGTGACGTCGACTTTGCAATTGCGAATGACCGCATTGCCGTAGCCGAGAACACCGCCGACGCCGAACATACGGCCTGTAACATCCAAAGATACTGTCCCTGAAATTTCGCAGTTTTCAATCGTGCTTTCGTTTGCATATCCGGCAATTCCGCCCAAAAAGCAGTCTCCCTCGTAAGTCTTCGAAAGAGTCAGACCGGGCAGGCGGACATTTTTCACACAGGCGTGATCGAGAATGGCAAAAAGACCCGCAAAATGTGTGTCATAGGTCTTGCGGTTTCCGTCGTAGGTCACCTGCGTCTCCGAAGAGACATCGCCGAACCGGAGATTAATCAGCATGTGGTCGTTGCCGTCGAAGGTGCCGCGAAATGTGAATGCGGGCCATTCCACGGAAGAGAGGTCGAGGTCGCACATCAAAATATAGCTTCCGTCGGGATTTTCCGCAATGCGGAGCATGTCCTCGGGAGTATAAATTTCCACCGGGGCGGTTTCATCGGCGCTCCCGTGAGACACAGCGAGCGCGACCGCACAGAGAACGGCGAGTAACCATACGGAAAATGCTTTCATCATTCTTTCCTCCGAATCTATTGCCGGTCGGATTGTCCCGAAGCGAGGCGCTTTTGCGCCGTCGAGAGCATAAGCTTAATTCGGTTGAGCTGGTTTACCTCACTTGCGCCGGGGTCGTAATCGACCGCAACAATGTTCGACTCGGGGTGACGGAGACGAAGCTCCTTGATAACACCCTTGCCGACAATATGGTTCGGAAGGCATGCGAACGGCTGTGTACAAACGATGTTGGGCGCGCCCTCCTCGATGAGCTCAAGCATTTCAGCTGTCAGGAACCAGCCCTCGCCGGTCATGTTGCCGACCGATACAATCGGCGCGGCCTTCTCCGCAAGACTTTGAATGGTCGAAGGCGCATGGAAGCGCTTGCTTGCCCGGAACGCCTTCTTCGCGGGCTTTCGGGGCTTCCTTCTTGCTCTTCCCGAGATGCTCGGCCTTGAAGTTGCAGTCGTAGCAGCAGTAGAGGAAGAAGTCAAGAAGGTCGGGACATACTGCCTCGGCTCCCTCTGCCTCCAGTAAATCCACGAGGTGGTTGTTGGCCGTCGGAAGGAATTTTACCAAAATCTCGCCGACAACGCCGACGCGCGGCTTTACAAGACCTTCGCGAAGCGGAAGTTCGTCAAACTCGCGGATAATATCGCGGCAGTTCTTCTTAAAGCGGTTGAAGCCGCCCTTGGCGACATCCTTTGCGCAGACGGCATTCCATTTTTCGTAGAGGGCGTTCGCCGAACCGGGAACGAGCTCGTAAGGGCGTGTGCGGTAAAGTACACGCATGAAAATGTCACCGTAAATCAATGCTTCAAGCGCGCTCATAATCATGCGGGGCGTGTAGGTAAGACCGGGGTTTTTCTCGATGCCGCTCGTGCTGATGGAGACGACAGGAATGTGCCCGAGACCGGCCTTCTGCAAAGCCCGGCGGATAAAACCGATGTAGTTGGTTGCACGGCAGCCGCCGCCGGTCTGGGAAATCAGAACGGCAATCCGGTTTGTGTCGTAACGACCGGACTGCAATGCGCTCATAATCTGGCCGACGACAATCAGGGACGGATAGCAGGCGTCGTTGTTTACATACTGCAGACCGACATCGATTGCCTCGCGGTTGTCGGTCGTGTCGAGTACTTCAATGTTGTAGCCGTGTGCGCGGAGTGCCGGCTCAATCAGCCGGAAATGAATCGGCGACATCTGCGGAGCAAGGAGCGTATAGTTTTTGCGCATCTCCTCGGTGAAAATCACGCGGTTGTGCGCCGAGGAATGAATCGGCGCCTGAATGTGCTTCTTCTTTCTCTCGCGGACCGCGGAAAGCAGAGAGCGCACGCGGATTCTGGCGGCGCCTAAGTTGTTGACCTCGTCAATCTTGAGAACGGTATAAATCTTGCCGGCGGAGGTGAGAATATCGCTCACACCGTCGGTCGTCACGGCGTCGAGACCGCAGCCGAAGGAGTTGAGCTGAATCAGCTCAAGGTTATCCTGCGTGCGCACAAATGCCGCCGCATTGTAAAGTCTCGTGTGGTACATCCACTGGTCGACGACAATCATCGGACGGTCGACGCAGCCGAGGTGGGAGACGGAATCCTCGGTCAAAACGGCAACGCCGTAAGAGCAGATCATATCCGGAATACCGTGGTGAATCTCCGGGTCGATATGATACGGACGGCCTGCGAGAACGATGCCCATGCGGCCGGTATCGCGGAGATAGGAAAGCGTTTCCTCACCCTTGTTTCGAATGTCCGTCTTGACGGCGAGCTGCTCCTCCCATGCGGCATGGGCAGCTTCACGAATCTCCTGCTTCGAAAGCCCCTTCGCCGTAAAATGCTTCACAAGTCCGCTCGTGATAATCGCCTCGGACTCGAAGGAGAAGAACGGATTTTCATAGACGACATCCGTTGTTTTGAGCTCGTCGACATTGTTTTTGATATTTTCCCCGTAGGAAGTGACAATCGGGCAGTTGTAGTGGTTGCCCGCGTTCTCGTCCTCCTTGTGTTCGTACGGGATGCACGGATAGAAGATGTAAGGAACCTTCTGGTTAATCAACCAGCTGATATGGCCGTGCGCCAGCTTCGCAGGGTAGCATTCGGACTCGCTGGGAATCGACTCGATTCCGAGTTCGTAGATGCGGCGGTTCGATGCCGGCGAGACAATGACGCGGTAGCCCAGCTTCGTGAAAAATGTGAACCAGAAGGGATAGTTCTCGTACATGTTGAGAACACGCGGAATACCGACAATCCCGCGGGGAGCATCGGTGATGGGGAGCGGTTCGTAGTCGAAGGTCCGCTTTAATTTGTACTCAAAGAGATTCGGAATGTGATCCTTGTTCTTCTCCTTGCCGATACCGCGTTCGCAGCGGTTGCCCGAGATGAACTGGCGGCCGCCGGAGAAACGGTTGATTGTGAGAAGACATGCGTTGGTACAGCCCTTGCAACGGGCCATGGAAGTCTCGAACTTGAGATCGGTGAGATCCGCGCGCGAAATCATCGTCGTTGCGGTTCCCTCATAGTGGTCGCGGGCAATCAATGCAGCGCCGAAGGCGCCCATGATTCCGGCGATGTCGGGACGAATTACCTCGCAGCCGGCGATGCGCTCGAGACTGCGGAGAACCGCGTCGTTATAGAAGGTACCGCCCTGTACGACGATCTTGGAACCGAGTTCCTTGGCGGAAGTAACCTTGATTACCTTATAAAGCGCATTCTTGATGACGGAGTACGCAAGACCAGCGGAGATGTCCGCCACGGTTGCGCCCTCCTTCTGCGCCTGCTTTACCTTGGAATTCATGAAAACCGTACAGCGCGAACCGAGGTCGATGGGATTTTCCGCGAAGAGAGCAATCTTCGCAAAATCAGCGACCTCATAATCGAGACTCTTGGCAAATGTCTCGATGAACGAACCGCAGCCGGAGGAGCAGGCTTCGTTGAGCTGCACCTTGTCGACCGTGCCGTTTTTAATCTGAATGCATTTCATATCCTGGCCGCCGATATCGAGAATGCAGTCGACATCGGGATTGAAAAATGCGGCGGCATGGTAATGCGCAACCGTCTCAACCTCGCCCTCGTCAAGCATGAGAGCGGCCTTGACCAGAAGCTCGCCGTAGCCGGTGGAGCAGGTGCGCACGATGCGCGCGCTGTCGGGCAACAGCGAATAAACCTCCTTAAGCGCCTTGACGGTCGTCTTTAAGAGGGAGCCGTTGTTGTTGCTGTAAAAGGAATAAAGAAGGGAGCCGTCCTCGCCGACGAGCGCAAGCTTCGTCGTGGTTGAGCCGGCGTCGATGCCGAGGAAGCAATCGCCCTCGTAGGAAGCCAGATCGCCCTTGCCGACCGTGTGAACGCTGTGGCGGGCAACGAAGGCATCATACTCCTCCTTTGAGGAGAAGAGAGGCTCCATACGATTCACCTCAAACGCCATCTGAATGCCGTTTGCAAGGCGGTCGTGCATCGAGGAGAGCAGGACGGGATTGTCCTTCTCCGAGGACATTGCGGAGCCGATAGCCGCGAACAGGTGCGAATGGTCGGGAGCGTAAATCTGCTCGTCCGTAAGCTTGAGCGTGCGGATGAAAGCAGCGCGAAGTTCGGTCAGGAAATGAAGCGGACCGCCTAAGAATGCGACATTGCCGCGAATCGGTTTGCCGCAGGCGAGACCGCTGATGGTCTGATTGACAACCGCCTGAAAGATGGAAGCCGCAAGGTCGGGCTTGGTTGCACCCTCGTTGATCAGGGGCTGGATATCCGTCTTGGCAAATACACCGCAGCGGGCTGCAATCGGATAGATTGCCTGGTAGGATTTTGCATATTCGTTGAGGCCGGAGGCGTCCGTCTTCAGAAGGCTCGCCATCTGGTCGATGAAGGAACCGGTGCCGCCGGCGCAGATTCCGTTCATGCGCTGATCGATTCCGTTCGTAAAATAAATGATTTTCGCATCCTCGCCGCCGAGCTCGATTGCGACATCGGTCTTCGGAGAGTAGTACTCAAGGGCGTTCGAGACAGCGACAACCTCCTGGATAAAAGGAACATCGAGATGTTTGGAGATGGTAAGACCGCCGGAACCGGTGATCATCGGGCAGACTTCACAGTCCCCGATTTTCTCAATCGCACGACCGATCAACATCGCGAGCGTCTGCTGAATGTTCGCGAAATGGCGCTCGTAATCGGCGAAAAGAACCTCCCCGCTGTCGTTGCGAACAGCGATTTTCACTGTGGTGGAACCGATATCCACACCCATGCTCAATAGCTCTGCCATAGTTTACCTCGTCTTTAAATATTCGCGACGCCCCACATTTGCGTCGTGATTAAAACCATATCACGCGGTTTTTATTAACATGTATAAAGTACGCACATACGACAACAGTATACTTCATTTTCCGGGGAATGGCAACAGTTATTTCTGCTTGCGAAGACCGCTCCCCTATGGTAAAATAAATCGGTGCGACGGGGCAAACGGCACAGCGAAAAATGCCGCCCGACAGCACTCGGAGGATATTATGAAACAGTACATAATCGCGACCGTGGCGGAGACGGTACGGCTCGCGGAGGGCATTTATTCCACCACGGTAATCGCGCCGGAAATCGTAAAGTTCGCGATGCCGGGTCAGTTTGTATGCGTTTACACCGATGACTGTGCGCATCTTCTGCCGAGACCGATCAGCATCTGCGATATCGATCGAAGCACAGGGGCGCTGCGGCTTGTCTACCGCGTTGTTGGCTTCGGAACGGACGAGCTTTCAAAGAAGGGTGCAGGCGCTTCGGTGCGGCTTCTCGGACCGATAGGCACAGGTTACGAGAGTGTTGCGGAAGGGAAGGAGAGACCGGTTCGCATTTTGATCGGCGGCGGTATCGGAATCCCGCCGATGTTGTTGCTTGCAAAAGAATGGTCGAAGGCCGGATATGAGGTGCATGCAGTGCTCGGATACCGCAACGCCGAGCTGTTTTTGCGGGATGATTTTGCGCCTTATGCGACTTGCTATATCGCGACGGACGACGGAAGCGTCGGTACGCACGGAACCGTGCTCGATGCCATCCGTGCGGAGAAACTGATTCCTTCCGGAGCGGAGGAGAGAACTTTGTTTGCAGCCTGCGGACCGATGCCGATGCTTCGCGGAATCGCCGGTGCGGCGAAGGAACTCGGAATTCCCGCATATATTTCGCTTGAGGAGCGCATGGCCTGCGGCGTCGGCGCATGTCTCGGCTGTATTGTGAAGAGCCGTGAGACCGATTCGCATTCGCATGTAAACAACAAGCGCATCTGTACGGAGGGACCGGTCTTCGAAGTGAATCAGCTTTGCCTGTAGCCGATTTACTGCGGGAAATCGCAGTAACTTCCGGCGCGCGGCATTTTGCTTTGCAAAAGGAAAATCCGCGCCGGGGAAGAACAAAAACATCGAAGGGGAACCCCTTCGGGTACGATGGAGAGTACTATGAATACCAGTGTGAATTTTGCCGGTGTAACCTTGAAAAATCCCGTGCTGACCGCGTCGGGAACCTTCGGGTCCGGCATGGAATACAGTGAATTTGTCGATTTGAACAAGCTCGGCGGTGTCGTTACGAAGGGCGTTGCGGTGACGCCGTGGGAAGGCAATCCCACACCCCGCGTCGCGGAGACGACGGGCGGCATGCTCAATGCAATCGGTCTGCAGAATCCGGGACTCGATGTATTTATGTCCCGCGATTTGCCGTTTTTGCAGAAGTACGATACCAAGATTGTCGTCAATGTCTGCGGACATTCCGAGGAGGAATACACACAGGCGGTTGCGAGACTTGCGGACTCCTGCGCGGACCTTCTCGAGATCAACATCAGCTGTCCGAATGTGAAGGAGGGCGGAATCGCCTTCGGCACGAACGCCTCGAAGATTGAGGAGATTACGCGTGCCGTTAAGCGCGTTGCGCGACAGCCGATTATCATGAAGCTGAGCCCGAATGTGACTGACATCACGGAGATGGCGCTTGCCGCGCAAAACGGCGGTGCGGATGCCGTGAGTCTGATCAACACCATAACGGGCATGAAAATCGATATCAACCGGAGAACATTTGCGCTGGCCAACAAGACCGGCGGATTGTCCGGGCCTGCAATCAAGCCGGTTGCCGTCCGGATGGTGTATCAGGTTGCACAGAAGGTGCAGATTCCGATTCTCGGTATGGGAGGAATCGCCTGCGCCGAGGATGCCATCGAGTTTCTGATGGCCGGTGCGACCGCCGTGAGCGTAGGAACCGCCAACTTCGGGAATCCGAAGGTGACGGAGGAGATTGTCGCCGGTATCGAGCGGTATATGCAGAGAAACCGCGTGGAAGACATCCGGGAGCTCATCGGCTGTGTGAAGTGATTGCCGTGCGGAAAACGGGGATTTCCGCGCAATCGGAATTGCACATCGAAACTGTATAGGGGGCAGGTATGAGGGAAAGAGGGTGTTTCGGCGGTATATTTTTCGCCGGCCGGCAGAATCGTCGGCTTTTCATGATTTTGCTCGTCATTGTAATGAGTGCTGTTGTAACGGGATGCTCCAGCAAGACGGAACAGAGGGAGCTGTGCCTCCGCATCGGATACCGGACGGCGACTGCATATCTGCAGAAGGACGAGCCCGGGGCTGTGCTTACGGACGACCGGGTCAGCCTTGCCGAGAGCGGGGAAAAGGACAACTCGGTTGTCGGAAATCTTGTCTGCGGAACCTTCGAACGAAACGGAAGAGAAATCAAATTTTACTGCAGGGGGACCAAGCCCGGCGAAGACCCCGTGGCTGCGACCTATGTTTCGGAACTGCGGGACGACAGAGCGAAGGAAATCCTGGAATATCTCTGTCAGACGCTGCCGGCCTCGTATACTCCGACGGCGGTTAAGGCAGGCAGAAAGGCATACCTTCCGGTAAAGGCATTTCTCAACAATGATCATAAAGAGGCCACGCAGAAAACGATTGACGGACTGCAGTATTATGAGTATTCCGATCTCAATGAGGAAATCTTTGCATTCGAATGTATTCCGGCCGGGTTGACGGTCGATACCCTGTCCGACGACACAGTACAGCCTCCGTTTATGAAGTGGGATTCAAGGTATGCGGGAGAACCGCAGCCGGATTCCGCACAGGACGACCGGGAAACCTATGAGGATGTCCGGAACATCATACCTGCGGAGAACTACGATCCCGAACAATACATACAAAGCGAACTCCGTCTGCAAGAGTATTCCCGATATCAGAGGGCGACATGGAGAGACCAGCTGCTCCTTGAGGTACAGCTGACGGATGTCGATTTCCCGGAGAAGGAAGCGGAGCTGATAGCCTGGGTAAAATCCATCGGAGTTGCCGGAGTCACATTTTACGATAAGTCGGGGGATTGCTGGTCGGTTTACTGCCGTACCGCGCATGAGTTAAAATTGCTGCCTCCCGAATCGAGCCATTGGTTCCTGTATCCGACGATTGAGGTAATTCCCGGCGGCATACCGGCCGATGCAGCTTTATTGGGTGACGCTCATTACTACAGTGCGGAGACGCTTCGCAGGGTTGAATTCGTATATTCCGAGCAGAATCGGACGGTTCGCGCCCGTGTCTGCGAGTGATTGACACGGAGAAGGGTGCGAATGCTATTAGGGGGTACAGAATGAAGTCTTTTTCGGAAATACAACGCCTGGCGTTTCGGGAAGTGCGGAGTAATTTGAAAGTAACGCTCTCCACATTGCTCGCGTTTGCCGTGTTTCTTTTGTGCATGTCTCCGAATTCCCGTGGATTCAACGCTTCCGGGATGTGCCTTTCGTTCGGAGCCTTGACCTTGCTGTGCATTTTTCCGGCCAATGTGCGGAAAATGTTTTCGAAGCTGTATGACGACACCGAAGAAGCGCCGGAGACCGGAGAGGCCGGGCGAAAGAAACTCTTCTTCGCAGAGGTCTGGGCTGTCCTGCAGATTCATATCGTCGGTGCAATCGTCATCGGCCTGCCGGTTATCGCATCTGTCGGCGGATTTACGGGGGGATCGGGCGCGAAACTGAAGTATATGCTTCTTCACCTTCCGCTCATGGTTGCCTGTTCGCTGGCGATCGAGACGCTTGCGGTTATCAGCGCGGTCTGCCGACGGAAGGCGAAGCATCTCTCGATTTCTGTGATTTTTCTGAGCCTTGTCACCGGTATTCTCGGGCTGGCAATCCTTGCGCTGCTTTCCGATTTCGGCCGGATACAGACGCGGATTATTGTATTCCCGTGGGAGTACAAATATGTATTCGATACCTCCTCCGGATACAGCGGCTTCCGCTATACGGAGGTATTGTGGCTTTTGCAGGCGCTCCTCAGTATTCTTATCAGCGTCGCCGCGATGTTTCTCATGTATCGGGAATTCCGGAAAAACACGGAGACTTCGGAAGCAGAGGCTTCGGAACCTACGGAGGCTTCGGAATCCGCAGCGCCTGAAAAAAGCGGAAGAGTAATGTTCGGAACGGCAATCACAATCAGTATTTTTCTTGCCTTTGTTGCCAATTATCTCTCGGCAAGTTACAGCTTTCCCGCGTTTGTCGGGATAACCGGTATCGTTTATTTTTTGGTTTATTATTTTCATTACAAAGACACTGCAAAGGTCACGCTGCAGCGCTTTCTCCTGTGGGTATGCAACCTGCTTGTCTCCGGTATCGCATTCGCCGTGTTGATGGCTGTGATGTATATGACCGACGGGTTCGGAATCGGAAGGCATGTTCCCTTCACGAGTCTCGACGGAAAGGATATCGTAATTGATATCCCGGTGTCTGACGGAAAATTCGGCCGGCTTTTGTTTCATGCGGGCAGTTACAATGTGATGTATCACCCCGACGGCGAAGAGAGCAAGGCTTCCATGATTACCGCCGACCGTGCCGGAGATCGTGAGCTTCGGAAAATTGCGGAGGTTGTTCAGAGGCATTTCACGGAGAGCAAAAAGAGCGCTTCCGAATTTGTTGACCTTCTCTTTTACGGAAGCCGGTTCAGCCGGGAACTCTCGGATTACCAAAACGCGGTTGGGTTCGCCGACAAATGCTATCTGAGCATCTACCGTGCAAGCGAACCCGCATATCTCCGCGACATTAACAACTATGATCCCAACGGGAACTATCCCGCTGAAGAAAATACGAAGACATATCTCCTGGAACAGCTTACAGTCCTGAACCGCGAGGAGATTGACGCATTGATTTCGGAGCTTCGGAAGTTGAATCTTCTCACGGAGCGGCACGGCACGGAATTCCGCTATTTCTGGAACAGCGATGCCGCGGACTGAGAGGAATCATCAGGCGCAAAATTATGTAAAATAAAGCACAAGGAGGCTATATGGAAGCTTATAAGCAGGAATTTATCGAGTTTATGGTGGAATGTGAGGTGCTTAAATTCGGCGATTTCACATTGAAGAGCGGTCGGAAATCACCGTTCTTCATGAATGCGGGAGCGTATGTTACGGGCTCGCAATTGATGCGCCTCGGTGAGTATTATGCAAAGGCAATCCACGACACCTACGGGGATGACTTCGATGTGTTGTTCGGACCTTCCTACAAGGGTATTCCGCTTGCTGTTGTTACGGCGGTTGCTTACGCAAAGCTCTACGGGAAGGAAATCCGGTATTGCTCAAACCGCAAGGAAATAAAGGACCACGGCGATGTCGGTATTTTGCTCGGAAGCAAACTGAAGGACGGGGACCGCGTTGTGATGATTGAGGATGTCACGACTTCGGGCAAGTCCATGGATGAGACCATTCCGATTGTACGCGCCGCGGCAGATGTCACGCTTGTCGGATTGATGGTATCCTTAAACCGCTGTGAGCGCGGCAAGGGAACGCAGGGCGCTCTCGATGAAATCCGCGAGGAGTACGGTATGCCCACGGCGGCTATTGTCTCGATGAAGGAAGTTGTCGAGCATCTGTATAACCGTGAGGTCGGCGGCAAGATTGTCATCGATGATGCGATGATGGAGAAAATCAATGCGTACTATGCGGAGTACGGCGTTTAATACGGAGCAGTAGATCGGAAAATGTTGAAAACCAGTGATTTTTACTATGATTTGCCGAAGGAATTAATCGCACAGGATCCTCTGGTGGACCGTTCCTCGTCGCGGCTTTTGGTGATGGACAGGGAGACCGGGGCGCTCACGCACACCGTGTTCTCTCATGTGATTGACTATTTGCAGCCCGGGGACTGTCTTGTCATTAACGATACGAAAGTCATTCCCGCGCGACTTCTCGGGGAACGCCTTCCGAGGGAAGTTGCCGGCGGAAGAAGCGCGAAGAACGGGACGGAACAGCCCCGTGCACACATGGAGCTTCTGCTGCTTAAAAGACTCGGGGACTGCACCTGGGAGACACTCGCGAAGCCTGGGAAGCGCGCTCAGGTCGGGGACCGCATCTCCTTCGGAGACGGGATGCTTATCGCGACGGTTACCGAGGTGAAGGAGGACGGAAACCGGATTGTGCGGTTCGATTTCGATGGAATCTTTGAGGAGATTCTCGATAAGCTCGGACAGATGCCGCTTCCGCCGTACATCACGCATAAGCTGCAGGATAAAAACCGATACCAGACGGTATATGCGAAGTATGAGGGGTCGGCGGCAGCGCCCACGGCAGGACTTCATTTTACGGAGAAGTTGCTATCGGAGATTGCTGCGAAGGGCGTTTCGATTGCGCATGTTACGCTGCATGTGGGGCTTGGCACATTCCGGCCGGTCAAGGAGGAGAACATCCTCGACCACAAGATGCATACGGAAACCTACAGGATTCTTCAAAAGGATGCGGATCTGATCAACGAGGCGAAGCGCACGGGTCATCGCGTCATCTGCGTCGGAACGACGAGCTGCCGGACGATTGAGACGGTTGCGGCGGAGGACGGAACGGTTTCGGCGTGCGAGGGCGATACAAGCATCTTCATTTATCCCGGATACCGGTTTAAGTGCATGGACGGACTCATCACCAATTTCCATCTTCCGGAGTCGACATTGATTATGCTTGTGTCTGCATTTGCAGGCAAGGAGCATGTGATGCATGCTTACGAGGAAGCGGTAAAGGAGCGGTATCGGTTTTTCAGCTTCGGCGACGCCTGCTTCTTTGTGTGACAGCAGCCCGGCTTCGGGAACGGATATTACAACTGCATACCGCAGGAACGAAAGAAAGCCCCGGCGATTACCGGGGCTTTTGCTGCAATATCAGGCAGATTGCCGTCTGTTCTTTTAACGGGCATCGGAACTGTTTTCGAGGTTAACGCTCCGTCAATATCTCACATTGGCGCCGACCGAAGCGAGAAATGCCTCGTCTGCGGCGATTTCCTCCTCCATGGCGGAAGGACCGGGAGCGCCGGTGGTATTTCTCTTGGAAACGCATACAGCGAGCGAAATCGCCTCGTAGATGTCTTCCTCAAAAGCGGGACAGATGGCCTTGTAGTCGGAGAGCGGAAGCGTGTCGAGCGCGCATCCCTTCGATTCACAGGCAAGAACGAGCTGACCGATAATTCCGTGGGCATCGCGGAACGGAACGCCGTGCTTTACAAGGTAATCCGCGGCGTCGGTGGCGTTTGTAAATCCGCCGGCTGCGCTTTTCTCCATGATTTCGGTGCGGAACTTCGTGGTCGCAAGCATGTTGTTGAAGAGTGTAAGACAGCCCTTTACGGTATCAACCGCGTCGAAGGTCAGCTCCTTATCCTCCTGCATATCCTTGTTGTAGGCGAGGGGAAGCCCCTTCATCGTCGTGAGCATCGAGGTGAGAGCGCCGTAGACACGACCGGTCTTGCCGCGGATGAGCTCGGCGATATCGGGGTTTTTCTTCTGCGGCATAATCGAACTGCCGGTCGAGTAGGCGTCGTCAACGGAGATGAAGCGGTACTCGTCGGTGTTCCAGATGATATATTCCTCGCAAAATCTGCTCAAGTGCATCATGATCAAAGCGCAGGCATCGAGATACTCAATGACATAATCGCGGTCGGATACGGAGTCCATGCTGTTGGCCGTCGGTCCGTCGAAGCCGAGAAGCTTTGCGGTAAATGCACGGTCGAGATTGTATGTCGTCCCGGCGAGAGCGCCTGCGCCGAGCGGGCAGTAGTTCATGCGCGCGCGAATGTCGGCAAGGCGGTTGCAATCGCGCTTAAACATCTCCATGTAAGCACCGAGATGGTGTGCAAGCGTCACCGGCTGCGCCTTCTGGAGGTGCGTAAATCCGGGCATAATCGTATTGATGTGAGCCTTCATCAGACGATGAATCGTTCCGAGCAGTGCAATCACGCGGTTTCTCGTCTCGTCAAGCTCGTCGCGGATATAGAGGCGCATATCGAGCGCAACCTGGTCGTTTCTCGAGCGACCGGTGTGAAGCTTCTTGCCGGCATCGCCGATTCTCTCAGTGAGCGTGGCTTCGACAAAGCTGTGGATGTCCTCTGCGTCCTCATCAAACTGCAAAACGCCGGTGTCGAGCTCTTCGCGAATCCTGCGGAGCCCCTCGCAGACCGCACGGCACTCGTCGTCGGTGAGAATTCCCTGACGACCGAGCATCGTTGCGTGTGCGATGCTGCCGCGGATATCCTGCGAGTAAAATCTGCGGTCAAAGCGAAGCGAGGCATTAAACTCGTTAACCAGCGTGTTTTCTTCTTTCGTAAAGCGTCCTCCCCAAAGTTTCATGGGCGTGTCCTCCGAATCCGAATATACTTATTCACAGCAGTACTGTAGCAGATTTCTCAGGGTTCGTCAAATGAAAAAGAGCATTTTGCGAAAAACGGCAAAAAGGTTTTTCGGAACCTTTCGCGTTTTGCGGCTGAAAGAATTGACAACAGGAGCCAAATATCGTATATTTTTAGGATAGAGCGCCGGAGATTTATACATCTGCGGTGCATGCGACAGCGATGTCGCGGACAATGTAAGTTGAATAACGGAGGGCATATGGCAGAGAAGAAAATTATGCTCGGTAACGAAGCGATTGCGCGCGGAGCATGGGAAGCCGGCGTCACGGTGAGTGCGGCTTATCCGGGAACTCCGAGTACCGAGATCAGTGAGTCGATTGTCAAGTATGATGAAGTTTACGCGGAGTGGTCTCCGAACGAGAAGGTCGCGATGGAGGTTGCCATCGGCGCGTCCATGGCCGGCGCGAGAGCGCTTGCCTCGATGAAGCATGTCGGCGTCAATGTGGCTTCGGATCCGTTGTATACGGTTTCCTACATCGGCGTAAACGGCGGACTTGTGCTTGTTGCCGCGGATGACCCGGGCCTTTACTCGAGCCAGAACGAGCAGGACAGCCGTGCGGTTGCGCGCGCTTCGAAGATTCCGGTGGTCGAGCCTTCGGACAGCGGCGAGGCGAAGGAGTTCATCAAGTTTGCATACGACCTGAGCGAAAAATACGATACGCCTGTCATGCTTCGCACGACGACGAGACTTTCCCATTCCCAGGGTCTTGTTACTCTCGAGGAGCGCGCGGAGCGCGAACTGAAGCCGTATGTGAAGGATTTTCGCAAGAATGTCATGATGCCCGGCAATGCCAAGGGGCGTCACCTTCATGTGGAAGCCCGCGAGAATCAGATGGCTGTTGACGGCTGTGATTTTCCGATTAACCGCGTGGAGATGCGCGACACGAAGGTCGGCGTGATTACCTCGGGTATTCCGTATCAATATGTGCGCGAGGCCATGCCCGACGCCTCGGTTCTCAAACTCGGAATGGTTAACCCGCTTCCGAAGCAGTTGATTCTCGATTTTGCAAAGAAGGTTGAGACGCTCTACATCGTGGAGGAGCTTGATCCGATTATCGAGGAGCAGGTGAAATCATGGGGCGTTGCCTGCAAGGGCAAGGAGCTTCTCACCGTTCAGGGCGAGTACAGCGCGAATATGCTTCGCGAAAAAATCCTCGGTCAGACGCTGGAACTCGAGTCGCCTGCGGCTGCACCGCAGAGACCTCCGATTTTGTGCCCGGGCTGCCCGCATCGCTCGACATTTTACGCAATTCAGAGACTGGGTCTGCACGCTGCCGGCGATATCGGATGCTATACGCTCGGCGCGGTAGCTCCGCTCTCCGTGGTTGACACGACGGTCTGCATGGGCTCGAGCATCAGCACACTCCACGGTATGGAGAAAGCCCGCGGCAAAGAATATGTTAAGAACTGGGTTGCGACAATCGGTGATTCGACATTTATGCACACCGGCGTCAACTCTCTTATGAATATGGTTTACAACCAGGCGACCGGAACCGTTTTGATTCTCGACAACTCCACGACCGGTATGACCGGCCACCAGGATCACGCGGGAACCGGCAAGACCTTAAAGGGCGACATCGTCAATGCCATCGATGTGACGAAGCTCTGCGAGGGCATGGGCGTTCCGAATGTGCGCACCGTGAATGCCTTTGATGTGAAGGCGCTAATGGCAGCCATCAAGGAAGAGGTTGCGAAGGACGAACTCTCCGTAATCATCGTAAAGGCGCCCTGCGCACTTCTTAACAAGGCAAAGATTACGATGCAGTACAAAGTGAATCCGGATACATGCCGCGCATGCGGTTCCTGTATGAAGCCCGGCTGTCCCGCAATGACGAAGGGCGCGGACGGCAAGGTTGTAATCAACGATACGATGTGCAACGGCTGCGGACTTTGCGCTCAGCTCTGTCCGTTCGGTGCGATTGAGAAAGTCGAGGTGTAAGTATGGATACGAAAAATATTATGATCGTCGGTGTCGGCGGTCAGGGAACCTTGCTTACCTCGCGTATTCTCGGCGGTATTGCCCGCGAGGCGGGGTATGATGTCAAGCTCTCGGAAGTGCACGGTATGGCACAGAGAGGCGGAAGCGTAGTTACCTTCGTGCGCTACGGCGACAGCGTTGCCGAGCCGATCGTTGAGGAGGGCTGCGCGGATGTTCTGATTGCATTCGAGCGTCTCGAGGCGCTCCGTTATGCGCATTTTCTGAAGAAGGACGGTGTGCTGATTGCCAACGACCAGAGAATCGATCCGATGCCTGTCGTGATCGGCGCTGCAGAGTATCCGGAAAATATTCTCGAGAACCTTGAAAAGAAGTATAAGGTGCTGAAAATCGATGCGATGAGCGAGGCGAAGAAGCTCGGCAATGCTCGCGCATTCAACACCATTGTTCTCGGAATGGCGGCAAAGCATATGGATTTCTCAAAGGAGGCGTGGCTCTCGGTGATTGAGAGAACGGTTCCTCCGAAGACCGTCGAGCTCAACAAGACGGCTTTCCTTGCAGGTTATAATTTATAAAGGACTGAGAGAATATTCTTATGCTGCAATACAAAATCGAGACGCACCTGCACACCGCAGAGGGAAGTAAGTGCGGCTGGGCAACCGGAGTCGAGCAGGCCGAGGCAAGGCTTGCCGACGGTTATGATACCATCATCGTCACGGATCATTTCTTCCGGGGGAACACAAGGCCGGAGCGCGACCTTCCCTGGGAGGAGTATGTAGAGCAGTTTTGCTCGGGTTATGAGCATGCAAAGCAGCGCGGTGACGAAATCGGTTTGACGGTTTTGTTCGGTCTCGAGGACAATTATCAGGGCTCGGAGTTTTTGATTTACGGTCTGGATAAGGATTGGCTTTTAAAGCATCCCGATATGCGGACCTGGACGCCGTGGGAAGAGTACGAGCATGTACACGGAGACGGCGGATATATGGTGCAGGCGCATCCGTTCCGCGAAGCGTCCTACCTGCGCGGATTCGGGTTGTATCCGATGTATTCCGATGCCGTTGAGGGCATCAATGCGGCACAGCTGAGAATCATGAACGAGCGGGCACAGTGGTATGCGAAGCAGTTTGACAAGCCGATGACGGCGGGGTCGGACATCCACGGAATCGACAGCGTCGGATGCGGAATGCGTACCGCAAAGCCGATCCGGACGATTGAGGACTATATCAATCTTGTCCGAAACCGCGAGGAGTACGAGCTGATTGAAGTCCATAAGGACGACAAGCCGAAGGCATGGCCTCCGGGACCGGATTTTTATGCTCTGATGGAGAAGCGCAAAGCGGAAAATAAGGCATTTGCCGATGCGGCCGCAAAAGCTCTCCGCGAGAAGAACTGAAACTAAACGGGCGCAATGTGCACCGAGGATGACATAACCAGTGATAGACAGCAACGTCGGGAGTTTTTTATGAAAGAATTTTTGGAAAATATTAAAAAAGGGCGCGGGGTTCGTGAGAACCTTGCGCCTTTGTGCGATTTTTTGAGAAAAAACGGAGCGTATTCGCTGACTGCAGCCGAGAAAAAAGAGATTCCGGCTTTGGGAAGGACGCTTCTTTCTCACGAGGATCCGAAGGTTCGCAAAAATGCGGCCAAGCTTCTCCGGCTTTCTGCGGAATTCGACGATAGCCCGGAGGAGACGATTGCCGCTCTGTATCGCGCCTACGAGTCGGAGCAGACTTTGTATGTGCGAAGCGCGTATCCCGAAGCTATGGCGGGAAGAGATATTTCCGCATGGAAGGAGCTTCTTTCGGAGCGCCTTGAAAGCCTTCGAAACACTGCGGTCGAAGAGGCCGACCGAAAGCATGTGAACGAAGAGACGCAGGTTCTTGCGAAGCTTCTTTCCGAGAAAGCAAAGCATCATTTTGCGGGATATGCGCTCGACAATACGATTCTTTTTGTCACACAGTCGTGCTACCGCGAAGCCTTCAGCGAGACTTTGGGCGGGATGCGCAAGAAGATTGTGGCGGGCGGTGTTATTGTGAGAACGACGAAATCGGCGGAGATTCTTCCGAACCGTATATGGCGGGAAGCGGTGTTCCGCATCCCGGAGGCGATGTCGATTCCGTCGGAGCCCTACGAGGCCGCAAAAGTGCTTGCGGGAAATGCGGTCTACGCCTATTTGGCGGCCCGGCTTAAGGGGGAGGGCGCATTTGCCTACCGAATCGATTTTCGCTGTAGGGATGAATCCGTCAAAGGAAAATTCATCAAGCGCCTCTCGCTGGAGACGGACCGGATATCCGGCGGAAGACTGATTAATTCGCCGGGCGATTACGAGATAACCTTCCGAATCTCGGAGACCGAGGGAAGCGAGTGCCGCCTCGGAGTCGTATTTTCCGGGCTTGATGACCGGAGATTTTCGTACCGCAGGGAAGCGGTCGCGGGAAGTCTGCATCCTACCGATGCGGCGTATCTGATGCTTCGCGCGAAGCCGTATCTCGCGGAGGATGCGCAGGTGCTCGATCCGTTTTGCGGAGTCGGAACTATGATTGCAGAGCGCAGGAAAGCCGGAAAGATTCGTTCGGCATTCGGCGTTGATACCTTCGCGGAGGCGATTGAAAAGGCGAGACGGAATGTCCGAGCGGACGATGTCTGGTTTGTGCATCGCGACTTTTTCGATTATACCCAGGATCATATGTTTGATGAGATTATCACCAACATGCCCTTCGACGCCGAGGGAGAGACTGATGCGGTCAGGGTTCTGTATCGGCGGTTCTTCGCAAAGGTTCCGGAGTTTCTCAGAAAGAGCGGTGTGATTGCAATGGTATCGCACAATCCCGCGCTCGTTCGGGCGACACTGCCGGAGTACCTCACGGTTTCGGAACATTTTCCGATGCGTGAAAAAGGAGAGATTGCAGGGTTCCTCATCCGTTATACGGAAGCCTGCGGAAAGGATTGATATGCTCGGTTCACATGTCGGTTTGGGAGGAAAAGAACAGTTTGAAGGCTCGGTAAAGGAGGCGCTGTCCTACGGGGCCGAGACCTTTATGGTATATACCGGAGCACCGCAAAATACGAGACGCAAAGACCTTTCGGAGATGCGCATTCCCGAGGCAACGGCACTTATGAAGGAAAACGGAATCCGGGAGTTCGTCGTTCATGCGCCGTATATCGTAAATCTCGGGAATACCGTGAAGCCGGAGGCGTTTGATTTTGCGGTTGAATTCCTGCGGGAAGAGCTTCGCCGGACGGCCGCAATGGGAAGCAGGACGATGGTATTGCATCCGGGCGCTCATGTCGGAGAGGGCGAGGATGCCGGAATTATGCAGATTATCAAGGGCATCAACCTCATCTTCGACGCGGATACGGAGGCGCATATCGCGCTCGAGACGATGGCCGGCAAGGGGAGTGAGCTCGGCACGAGCTTTGAGCAGATGGCACGGATTTACGACGGAGTTAAATACAACGATAAGCTGCGTCTCTGCCTGGATACCTGCCATTTGAACGATGCGGGATACCCCGTAAAGGACGATTTCGAGGGGGTTCTCGAGAGCCTGACAAGGTATTTCCCGCTGAATCAGGTTGCCTGTATTCATCTTAACGACTCGAAAAACGAGCAGGGAGCGGGGAAGGACCGGCACGAAAATATCGGCTTCGGCACCATCGGGTTCGAACGGTTGCATGCTATCACGAAAATGCCCGAATTCCTTGATACGCCGATTATTCTGGAGACACCGTATGTGCCGAAAGACGGCGAGAAGGAGCGCGCATATTCGCCGTATCGCAGAGAGATTGAGATGCTTCGAAGCGGCGTGTTTGATCCGGATTTGCTCGCGAAGGTCCGCATGGATGCGGAGCAGGAGTGATTGTTCGACGCCCCGGAATCGGGGAAGGGAATATTTTGGAGGATAATTCGTGGAAACAGCGGTCTGGATTCTTATTTTGCTTTTCACGCTCGGTGTCAGCGTTTTTTGCCTGATTGCGCAGAGGGTGTTTCAAAGCGCGTATCTGCGCCGGGTGTTTCCGGGAATGGCAGCGTTTTTGTTTCTTGTTCCGACCATGGTTTTTACCGTCCGGCTGCCCTTAAACGGTGCCGTGGCGGCGCTTCATCTGACGGTATTCGCGCTGTTTGCGCTTCTTGCCGATGCGGTGATTGCCGCAGTGCAAAAGAAGCGGGAGAGGAAAAACGACAGAGACTGCGGGGATGTCGAGACGCGTGCGGCACGCCTCGGAAGAGTGTTTTCTGCGGCTGCGTTCGGCTGCCTTGTATATCTTGCGCTCGGCTTTCTGTGTGCGAAGACCGTACTGCGGACTGAGTACGGCTTTGTGACTTCGAAGCCTGTTCCGGGCGGAGAACTTGTGATTGTGCAGATTTCCGATGTGCATCTCGGGACGACTGCGGACAGCGCGGCTTTTCGCAGATTGCTGCTGCGGATTGAATCGGAGCATGCCGACATGATTGCCGTTACGGGCGATTTCGTCGACGAGAATACAAAGAAGCAGGAGATGCGGAAAGCCTGTGAGGCATTTTCCGAAATAACCGGCGAAACATCGGTATATTATGTAGCCGGCAATCATGATTATCCGGAAAATGCGGAATTTACCGCGGAGGAATTGTACGAGGCGCTGACAGGTGCCGGCGTCAGAGTGCTTCGGGACGAGGTTGTCCTCGCGGATGAAGGATATTATGTCGTCGGGCGGAAGGACAGAACAGAGGAAAGAGCCGGAATTTCGGAACTGACGCGGGAGCTTGACCGGTCAAAGTTCATTGTTGTCCTCGACCATCAGCCGAACGATTTTGAAAAAGAAGCAAAAAGCGGCGCGGACCTTGTGCTGTGCGGACATATGCACGGAGGCTATCTGATGCCGATTCGGATGTTGCAGGGAGTTATGACCGGTTTCTTCGGCGATGCGGATTGTTATGCGGGGACCCGTACCGTCGGCGGCACTTCCTTTGTCGTGAGCACGGGCGTCGGAACCTGGGGCTGCTCGATAAAAACAGGGACAAAGTCCGAATATGTAGTAATCAAGATAACGGACGCAAAGTGAGGAGAGGTATGCGAATCTTTCTTTCGACAATCGAACATTTTGCGAATACCGATCCCGCGCTTTCGGACGAGCGGCGCGCGGAGGAATACGCGAGGGCGAAAAGCTCTGTACGACGGCGGGAAATCCTGGCAGGTGCGGGGCTTCTGCGGCATGCGCTCGCAGAGTCTTCGTTTGCGGTTCCGGAGGGACCGCTGCCGGTTCGATATACCGACGAGGGAAAGCCGTATCTCGCAGACGGCCCGTGCTACAGCATTTCCCACAGCGGCGAGCTGATTGCATGTGCGATTGCAGAGGAGCCGGTCGGACTTGATATTGAGCGGGTGTCGCGGTTTACCGGAACGAAGGTTGCCCGAAAGATTCTAAATGAAGCCGAAATGACTGCATACCGCGCGTTGCCGGACCATGCGGCGGCCCGGTATCTCGCAGATGTATGGACGGCCAAAGAGGCGATTGCGAAACTGCTCGGAAAGGGAATCACGATACCGTTTGACGAACTTCGGGTGTGCGGATATCGGATGACCGTTTGGAGCTGTTTGCATGAAGGCGAGGAATATTTTGTAAGAACAGCCCGAATGCGGTGAACGGAGAGTCACCGCATTTTTCGTAGGTACACAGGGAAGATAATGCAGGCCGAATGCTTCGGAAAATGTTTTGCCGAATAAAGATTTTGCCGTCTCCGTTGTAACCCCGGCGCCGGTTTTGTCGACATATGGGGTGAGAAACAAAGAAAGGAGGCGCCTATGACAGATGCGGAATTAACGGATTTGTATCAAAACCGCGATGAGGCTGCGATTTCAGCGACGGCCGCGCGATATCAGGGCATGCTCATGCGTGTTGCGATGCAAATCCTGAATGACCGGGAAGACGCGGAAGAGTGTGTGAATGACACTTATCTGGCGGCATGGGATGCGGTGCCTTCCGCAGTGCCTGCGCACCTCGGGGCATTTCTGTGTCGGATTGCCCGGAAGAAAGCAATCGACCGTTTGCGAAACAATACAAGAAAGAAGCGGCAGGCGCAGGAATATGCGGTTTCTCTTGAGGAACTCTCGGAAGTGTTCGCGGGGGATTCGTCGCCGGAGAGAGCGCTCGAGGAGACGCTGCTTACCGAGGCGATTGAACGGTTTTTGGCTGAGCAGACAGCGGAAGTGCGGAAACTGTTTCTGGGCAGATACTATTGGTTCTGTCCGGTCAGGGAAATTGCACAGTCCTGCGGAATCAGTGAGGCAAACGCCAAGACCGTGTTGTTCCGAACCCGGAGAAAACTGCGGGAGTATTTGGAAAAGGAGGGTTTTATGTCATGAAAGAAGAGCAATTGATCGATGCGCTCGGCAAAATTGACGATGCATTTATCGCAGAGTCCAATCCGTTTGCGGAAACAGGCCCGTCGGTTGTGATTCAGGGCGAAGCGAAGCGGGAGACGAAAATGTCGTCACCGCGCAGACGAAGAAATATGTTCCTGATTGCAGTCTGTGCGGTTTTGCTGTTAAGCAGTATTGCAGCATACGCGGCGGGAGGTGTGAAAGGTTTGTTCAGAATCCTGCGTGAGAACGGAACAGACGGTGACGGAACAACGACGGTAGAGTATACAACGATTGAGGATGTCAAGATTCCGATGTCGGCATTCCACGGTGAAATCAAAAATGCACCGAAGGAAATCAAGAAACAGTATGATGATTTCCTGAAGCTTCCGGAGATGCAGAGATTCGCGTCCAGCAAGCTTCCGACATCGCTGTACAAGTCGTTTGCTACTGTTGATGAAGCGCTCGATTACATCGGCTATGCCGGTATGGTGTATCCGAATCTCGAATATCCGAAGGAACGAATCGGAATTGAGATCCAGGGATATTCTCCGGTGGATGCGGAATTGTCCGAACAGGGTTCGATGCTTTCGTCGGAATACGAGAAAGCAAAAGCGGAAGAGGAATATTCTCTCGAAATGTTTACTCTGATGGTTGATATGAAGTACGACTCCGCTTCCGACTGTTTCTGCCAGAGCTGGGCGACATTTTTCACGGAAAATGCCGGCCCGTTGTGCAGCACGAGAATCGGGCTCTCGGAGAAGGCAAAGCTTGCAACCGAGGAGCGCACTGCAGGCGGAAGGACTTTCAGTCTGCTGCATGTTGAAGAGCCGGATTCGGGAAAGAAGCTTTTGTTTACGGATGTGTTCCTTACAGAGGACAACATTGTCTTCACATTCCATATCACCTACAGCGAAGACAACCGGGCGGAAGCCGAGACTGTAATCACGCAGTGGATGAACAGCTTCCGTGCGAGATAACCTAAAGCAGAAAAAGCAAAGACAACGGTGAATCGATGCGAAAGACTGAGATGAGCCGAAAAGCACCCCGGAGCAGAGGTACCGTCGCTCCGGGATGTTTTTATCACTGAGAGGTAAATAATAATTACATTTACAGTTGACACAATTTACATTTTTGTGATATGATGTGCAGGTACCGTGAAGTAAAAACGGGCAAATCAAGGGGGTTAACAATGAAAAGAAACTGTGGTGCAATGAAATCGATTCTTGCGGTATTGCTTATCGTCTGCCTGCTGTGCCTTGCCGGGTGCGAGCAGGAGTCCGACGGGAAGGATACGAAGAAAACGACGCCGACCGTGACAGCGACGCCGACGGAACAGCCGAAGGCGGAGCTTAAAGGGGATCTTGCCGCATTGCGGAAAATCATGCTTGCAGCCGAAAAGAATGCAATCGATCCCAACCGCAAGCTTCCCGCAGGTGTGGTTTTTCTGATCCGTATCGAAAACGGTGAGGCGGAACTTATTTATCAGGGATGTTCGGTTACGGGTCCGACTTATCTCGAGCGGGACATTGAATTTGTAAAAGAATGGTGCAGACAGTGCGATGTGTCCGAGGAAACCGGAGTTTATCATTTTTCGGAGAAACAGTTAATAACCGCCGGGACGGGCGAGCTGCGCGGAACCCTGATGAAGGATGACACACTGTATTGGGAATATGTAAATGCGGACAAAACGCTTGTTACCGCGATGAAAGATCTGACAGCGGCAGCCTCGATTCATGAGTTTTTTGAGAAGAAGATTGTTCGTATCTGGACTCCGGCATACGGGCCCGATGTGTATACGGAGCCGTATGAAAAAGCCATTGCGGATTTAAAGACCGCCTATCCGGATGTGGAATTTTTGCTTGTCGGAGAAGATCTCTCGGATGAGCAGACGCGGGTGCTTGCTGCTCATGATAACGGGTGTTTCCCGGAAATTGCCTATGTTATATTCAACTATTTACCGGATGTGGTGAAGAACGGCAGCGCATTTGAATTGGGTGACTGTTACGAAGCTTACAGGGACGAATTGCCCGCTTCCATGATTGATTGTATGAAAATCGATGGGAAAAGCTATATGATTCCGTACGGGATTGACTATATGGCTGTCTTTGCAAATAAGCAGGTGCTTTCGTCCGTAGGATATGAGAGCGCGCCGACAACATATGAAGAATTCGTAAAATGCTGCGAGAAGCTGAAGCAGGCCGGAATCACGCCGATTACCTGCGAAGACTTTATCCTTGATATGTTTTTCCGGGATTATCTGATGCGGTATTGCGGCTATGAGAAGATGACGGACCTCAAAAATTACAAGGTTTCCTGGAATGACCCGGAGATCGTAGCTGCCGTAACGCAGTTCACGGAGTTCCGGAGAAAATATGTCAAAGTCGTACAAATCGACGAATCCAAAGAAATCTTCGAGCAGAATGCCTGCGGATTTATGTATGACGGCAGCTGGAATCTTGCGAGCTCCGCTCTGGCAGGAAGCGAACGCGCAACGGTTATGACATTTCCGTCCGTAAAGGGAGGGGATTCCGCTGCCAGACAATATGTCGGAGGACCGCAGACCGGACTTGTTGTAAATGCGAATTCCGAAGACAGCGAAAAGCTTGCGGAATATGCGTTTACGCTTGCAAAACTGGTGAGCCGGTATGCCTGCGAGTCGTATATGATGCCGACTTGGAAATTCGATGTAATTCCCGTTGAAAACAAAGATTTTGTTGCGGGAATAAAGCGGGCGCTTTCGGCAGATGCTTTCCTGCTTCCGTTCTCAAGCAGTATAATTTCGATTAACGATGCCATGGATTATGAATACAGTGTCACACAGGGAATTGTTGACGATTATGATGCGGAGGAGCTTATAGAGCTGTTACATCGCCTAATCGACCTGAATGAAAACTAAGACTGTTGAATGATTACCGTACAATAAAAAGAAGGGGGATTCTTCGGAATCCTCCTTCTTTTGTGCATTTTGAGATTGTCAGACACGGGAAAGCCCGCATCTGCAAAAATTATTTGTTCTTCTTGTCAAGCTCAGCCTGCTTCATGGCGCGAACCTTGAGGGAGAGACCGAAGAGGTTGATGAAGCCCTCGGCATCCTTGTGGTTGTAAAGGTCACCGGTTGTGAAGGAAGCGATGCTCTCGTTGTAAAGGCTGTACGGAGAAGTGGTTCCCTGCTTGATGATGTTTCCCTTGTAGAGCTTCAGCTTAACTTCACCGGTCACGAACTCCTGGGACTTCTCGATAAATGCCTGCAGGCACTCGCGAAGAGGAGTGAACCATTTTCCTTCGTAAACGAGGTCGGCAAAGCGGTTGCTGATGTTCTTCTTGAAAGCCATCATATCGCGGTCGGCGATGAGTTCCTCAAGCTGCTGATGCGCCTCCATGAGGATGGTTCCGCCGGGAGTCTCGTACACACCGCGGGACTTCATACCTACGACACGGTTCTCAACGATATCGATGATGCCTACGCCGTGCTTGCCGCCGAGCTTGTTGAGGTCGCGGATGATATCGGCAACCTTCTTCTTAACACCGTTGATGGCAACCGGAACACCCTTCTCGAAGGAGAGGGAGATAACCTCGCCCTCCTCGGGAGCCTTCTCGGGAGAAACGCCGAGAACAAGGAGATGATCGTAGTTCGGCGCATTGGCCGGATCCTCGAGCTCGAGACCCTCATGGCTGATGTGCCACAGGTTGCGGTCGCGGGAGTAGGAGTTGTCGGCGCTGAACGGAAGATCGATGCCGTGCTGCTTGCAGTACTCAATCTCTTCCTCACGGGAGTTCATGGTCCAGTAAGGACTTCTCCATGCAGCGATAATCTTAAGATCGGGAGCGAGAGCCTTGATGCCGAGCTCGAAACGAACCTGGTCGTTGCCCTTGCCGGTAGCGCCGTGGCAGATTGCCGTAGCGCCCTCCTTGCGGGCAATCTCAACGAGCTTCTTGGCAATCAAAGGACGCGCCATCGAGGTACCGAGAAGGTACTTGTTCTCATATACGGTGTTCGCCTGAACGCAGGGAACGATGTAATCCTCGGCAAACTCATCGTTGACATCGAGAATGTAGAGCTTCTCGGCACCGCAGTATTTCGCGCGCTCCTCAAGACCGTCGAGCTCGCTCTCCTGACCGCAGTCGATGCAGCAGCAGATTACTTCATAATCATAGTTTTCTTTAAGCCACGGGATAATCGCGGTGGTATCCAGACCGCCGGAATACGCAAGAATGACTTTCTCTTTCATTGGTAAAGCCTCCTATACACAAAGTTTCAATAGAATGTCGGCGTAAGGGTGATTCGCGATTCCCACGGAAACCGCCGTAAAATACCCGCGCAAACGGTATGCGCCGCCGCTTGATGATAAAGGTACATCAAACGACACGGAAAAGCAAGTATTTTTCGCAATTTTATGAAAAACCGTCAATCTGCATAATTTTACAAAAGATTCACAAAAATATGTTGCAATTTTTATAAAACGGGTTTAGAATGGCAACATCTTTCACGAAACGGAGGGGACGGCAATGCGACAGACAATACCGGTTATCCTTGCGAGCGCCTCGCCGAGGCGACGGGAGATTCTTACAATGTTAGGCGTCGACTTTACCGTCGAGGTTTCCGACACCGAGGAGACGACCGGCGAAACGGAACCCGGACGCATCGTCTCGGAGCTCGCTGCGTGCAAGGCGGAAGCCGTGGCTTCCCGGCACAGTTCGGAGGATTTCCTTGTGATCGGAAGCGATACAATCGTGTGGAAAGACGGTAAGATGCTCGGGAAACCGGCAGATTGTAAAGCGGCGGAGGCCATGCTTTCGGACCTCTCCGGCGATACGAACTCCGTGTATACGGGCGTGTGCCTGATTATGAAAAGGAACGGAAAAGTGCACCGGGAGACATTTTACGAGCGGGCGGATGTCGCGTTTGCGCCGATGAGCGACGAGGAAATCCGATGGTATGTAAGCACGGGAGAGCCGATGGACAAGGCGGGCGCTTATGCGGTACAGGGGCTCGGCGGACGGTTTATTACCGGGATTTACGGTGATTTTTACACCGTGGTTGGGCTGCCGATGTGCGGGCTGTACAACAGAATGCGAAATCTCGGCGTTTTGACCGAACAATAAAAATGCGCAAATTAATTCATTTTATGCATGAAAAGGAGTACAAATATGAAAACAAAAGTGTTTATCGACGGCAGTGAAGGAACCACCGGACTTCGCATCTTCGAGCGGTTCGAGGGAAGGGATGATGTGGAGCTTCTGAAGATTCCCTCGGAGCTTAGGAAGGATCCCGATACCATCCGGGAATACATCAATGCTTCGGACATCACTTTTTTGTGCCTTCCCGATGCGGCAGCCGTTGAAGCCGCTGCGATGGCAAAGGACGATGTGGTGATTATCGATACCTCGACGGCGCACAGAACCAACCCCGATTGGGCTTACGGTTTTCCGGAGCTGTCTGCGGAGCACAGAGCGGCAATCCGCTCCGGCAAAAGAATCTCCGTGCCCGGATGCTATGCCTCGGGCTTTATCGCAATCGGCTATCCGTTGGTGAAAAAGGGCATTCTCCCTGCGGATTATCCGGTTTCCGTATTTGCTGTGTCCGGGTACAGCGGCGGCGGCAAGAAGCTGATTGCTGCGTATGAGGATGAGAACCGCGAAGACAAATTCAGTTCCGCCCGGATGTATGCATGGGGCCAGAGCCATAAGCATCTGAAGGAGATGAAGCAGATTGTCGGACTTGCGGCGGAGCCGTTGTTCTGCCCGATGACGACGGACTACCACAGCGGCATGATTGTGCAGGTACCGCTTTTCACCGACCGTCTCGCAAAGAAAATTACTCCCGCGGAGCTTCGTGATTTCTTCGCGGATTACTACAAGGACGAGAAATTCATCCGCGTTCTTCCGTTCGGTGCGGATGTCGAGGCCGGCGGAGCGCTTTTCTCCGACGCCTGCGCGGGTTGGGACGGCATGGAAATTCTCGTGACCGGCAACGACGATCGAATCGTTGCAGCGACGCGGTTTGACAATCTGGGGAAGGGTGCGAGCGGCGCGGCCATCGAATGCATGAACATCGTTCTCGGGACAGATGAGGCCAAAGGACTCAACCTGTAGTAAGATTGGATAGGGAAAACAGTTATTTTCCGCATGTTTCTATGGAAAATGCGGATTGCAGTTTCCGTAAATGCGGAGTATAATACCTATTCAGTAAAGCCGTAAGGCGGAGGTTTGGATATGAGAAAGTTTAAAGGAAATGTTACGACACCGAAGGGATTTTCCGCGAGCGGCGTAATCGCGGGGATCCGTAAGAAAAATAAAAAGGACATTGCGCTTGTGTACAGCGAAACGCCGTGCGTTGCGGGCGCGACATTCACTACGAACAAGGTGAAGGCGGCGCCGGTCGTGCGCGATATCGAAATTCTTAAAAACGGAAAGCCGAAGCATGCGGTTGTGCTCAACTCCGGCATTGCAAATGCCTGCATGGGCGCGCAGGGCGTGACCGACGACCTTGCGATGGCAACAGCGACCGCGGAAGGACTCGGATGCACTGCGGATCAGGTGTTTACCGCATCGACGGGAGTAATCGGTCAGCCGATGCCGATGAATGTGATTCTACCGGGAATTCACGAGGCGTGCATTTCCCTCGGAAGCGCTGAGGAGGACGGTCTGAATGCGGCGCAGGCGATTATGACAACGGATACGGTTTGCAAGACCGTGGCGTGCCAGTTTACCGCGGAGGATGAGATTGAGGTAACGCTCGGCGGTATGAGCAAGGGCTCCGGCATGATTCATCCGAACATGGCGACCATGCTCTCGGTTGTGACGACCGACATTAACATCGACGAAGCGCTCCTGCAGGAAGCTGTTTCGCAGGTGGTTGCAGACACCTTCAACATGATTTCCGTTGACCGCGACACCTCGACGAACGACACCTTTATCGTGCTCGCAAACGGTCTCGCCGGAAACGAGAAGATTACGAAGAAAAATAAGGTTTACGAGGATTTTGTGCTGGCATTGTTCCTCGTCTGCAAGGATCTTGCGATGAAGATGGCGAAGGACGGCGAGGGTGCGACGAAGCTTCTCGAGGTCAAGGTGCGCCATGCGCGAACACATGAGGACGCCGTGAAAATCGCGAAGGCCGTGATTTCCTCGAACCTTGTGAAGGCTGCATTTTACGGAAGCGACGCCAACTGGGGACGCGTTCTGTGCGCAATGGGCTACTCCGGCGGTGAGTTCGACCCCGATAAGGTGGACATCTATCTGCAGGACGGTGACGACCGGTATTTGCTTGTAAAAGGCGGTATGGCGGTCGATTATTCCGAGGAGGAGGCAACCCGCCTGCTTTCGAAGGAAATGATGACATTCCGCATCAACTGCAACGACGGCTATGAAAAGGCGACTGCATGGGGATGCGATTTGACTTACGACTATGTGAAAATCAACGGAGATTACCGGTCGTAATCGGTTTAGGAGGAAATATGGCAGACAGGATCGACAGTATGATGGACAAGGCGCAGACGCTGATTGAGGCGCTTCCTTATATCCGTGAATTCAGCAATAAGACCGTGGTCGTCAAATACGGCGGCAGCGCGATGCTGGACGAGGAGCTCAAAAAGAAGGTCAGCCAGGATATAGCGCTTCTTAAGCTCGTCGGAATGCATCCCGTGATTGTACACGGCGGCGGCAAGGAAATCAGCAAATGGGTCGGCCTTATGGGCAAGGAGCCGCAGTTTGTGAGCGGACTTCGTGTGACCGATGCCGACACAATGGAAGTTGCCGAGATGGTTCTCAACAAGGTTAACAAGAGTCTGGTGCAGCTTCTCGAGGCCAATGGTGTGCGTGCGGCCGGCATCAGCGGCAAGGACGGCAACATGCTTACGGTTCGCAGAAAGACCGTGGACGGGCAGGATATCGGCTTTGTCGGCGAGGTTAAGAGCGTTAATGCGAATCTGATTAACACGCTGATTAAGAACGGTTATGTCCCGGTGATTGCACCGATCGGTATGGACGACGATTTTCAGACTTACAATATCAATGCGGATGATGCCGCATGTGCGATTGCAGAGGCTTTGAGCGCCGAAAAACTCGCATTCCTCACGGATATCGAGGGCGTTTACAGGGATCCCAAGGACCCGTCCACGCTACTGTCCGTATTGACGCTCTCGGATGCGGAGAAGCTGATTGAGGACGGTTATGTCGGCGGCGGAATGATTCCGAAGCTTAAAAACTGTATCGATGCAGTGAACTGCGGCGTATCCCGCGTACATATTCTGGACGGTCGACGCCCGCATTGCCTTCTGCTTGAGTTCTTCACCGAGAAAGGTATCGGAACGGCGATTATCGACGATGTCCGTGAAGGCTGGCAGAGCAATCGCGCGGATTTGTAGGTAAACGGCTTCGGCGGATGCGACCGGGCGGCAGCACAGACTGCCTGCTGTGGATTCCGTCCGCAGAATAGGAGATTTCCATGGATAAACAGCAGATAATGAATACGGCGGAGTCCGTGCTCATGCATACTTACGGGCGTTTTCCGATGGTGCTCGACCACGGCGAGGGACTGTATCTCTATGAGACCGACGGGACGAAATACCTGGATTTTGCGGCGGGAATCGCCGTGTTCGCGCTCGGTTACAGCAATGATAATTACAAAGCGGCGCTGAAGGATCAGGTTGACAAGCTTCTTCACACCTCCAACTATTACTACAATGTGCCTGCAACAGTGGCTGCTCAGCGCGTGTGCAAGGCATCCGGAATGGACCGCGTATTTTTCACAAACAGCGGCGCCGAGGCGGTAGAGGGTGCAATCAAGGTTGCGAGAAAGCTCTATTACAACAAGCACGGTCATGCGGACAGCACGATAATTGCGATGAATCATTCCTTCCACGGCCGCACGCTCGGAGCGGTAGCCGTAACCGGAAAAGCTGCATATCGCGAGCCGTTCGAGCCTTTGATCGGAGGCGTTCTGTTCGCAGAATACAATAATCTTGAGAGCGTGAAGGCCCTCATCGACGACCGTACGGCGGCAATCATCATGGAGACCGTACAGGGAGAGGGCGGTATTTATCCTGCCGACAAAGACTTCCTGCAGGGCGTCCGCAAACTTTGCGATGACAACGATATTCTTCTGATTCTCGATGAAATTCAGTGCGGAATGGGTCGTACGGGTACCATGTTTGCCTATGAGCAGTACGGTGTGCTTCCGGATGTCGTGACGATGGCGAAGGCTCTCGGATGCGGCGTTCCGGTCGGCGCATTTGCAGCAAGAGGCGAGGCTGCGGAGGCGCTTGTCCCCGGAGATCACGGCTCCACATACGGCGGAAATCCTTTTGCATGCCGCGCGGTGGAGACGGTGTTCGACGAGTTTGAGAGACTTGCCGTAGTTGACAATGTGAAGAAGGTTTCCGTATATCTGTGGGACACGCTCGAGGCGATTCGCGGAGAATTTTCCGTGATTACCGACCACCGCGGAATCGGACTGATGCAGGGCCTCGAATTCAGCATTCCGGTCGGAGACATCGTGAAGGCGACGATGGTCGAGGGCTGTATATTGATTGCCGCAGGCAGCAATGTAATCCGCTTTATTCCGCCGCTTGTAGTGACGGAGGCGCATGTGGATGAGATGGCCGAAAAGCTTCGCAGGGCAATCCGCAAGGTTGTCGGCTGAATGCGGCTGTACCCGGGAACTCGGAAATGAATTTCCCGTCTCCGGGTCGGGACTATAGGAATTGTACAAAAGTAAAGCGCGGAATTTGGCATGATTTCCGCGCTTTTTTTATTGTAAGTCAAACCGGAATCGGATATAATAACAGTACTGTGTGAGGTGCGTCGGAAGGGAGTTCGATATGACGCATTTCAAATCAAAAAAAGTCCCGGCAGTGCTGTCCGCAGCGCTCTTTTTGCTGGCCGGGGCAGTCTATCTGTTTATTCACGGGAGAGGGGAAGGCCTTGCAATCCAAAGCAAAACAACAAAAGAAGCCGAAGAAGCGCTCGTTCCTTCGAATCCTGGCGAAACTCTTCGGGAAACTGACGAAGACCGCGGTCAGGGCGTTTCTGCTTTTGCTGAAGATTCTTCCGTTTGCGTCCATGTGTGTGGAGCGGTTGGAGAAGAAGGAATCTTCTTCCTGACGAAGGGGGCGCGTATTGCCGATGCTCTCGAAGCGGCCGGCGGATTTTCCGAGGGGGCCGCGACAAGCTTTCTGAATCTCGCGCAGCCGGTATCGGACGGGATGAAGATTTATGTCCCGTTTGCCGATGAAGTGGTTGCAATTCCGATGGTTGCGGCGGAGCCGGAATCGGAGGTCGGACCCGTGAATATCAACACGGCTGATGTCTCCCGGCTCATGTCACTGCCGGGAATCGGGGAGAAGAAGGCAGGAGACATTATCGCTTACCGTGAGAAGAACGGTCCTTTTCGCAATGCGGAGGACATTATGAAAGTGCCGGGAATCAAGTCGGCGCTGTTTGACAGGATACAAAATCATATCTGCGCAAGGTAGTCCCGGACCGGTGACGGAATTCGCGCAGGCGGAGGTGCTATGGGAAAGCGTGTTTTGGTCGTTGATGATGAGAAATTGATTGCCAAGGGAATCAAATTCAGTCTTGAGTCCGATTGCATGATTGTTGACTGCGCCTATGACGGTGAGGAGGCGGTAGAGAAGGTTGCGAGCGGTTCCTATGATTTGATTTTGCTTGATGTCATGCTTCCGAAGCTCAGCGGCTATGAGGTGTGCCGTAAGATTCGCGAGACCTCGCAGGTGCCGATTATCATGCTCACGGCCAAGGGAGACGACTCCGACAAGATTCTCGGTCTGGAGTACGGCGCCGATGACTATATCACGAAACCGTTTAATATTCTTGAGGTGAAGGCACGCATGAAGGCGATTTTCCGCAGAAGCGAGCTTACCTCGGATGCATCTGCATCGAAGGAGATTCAATACCGCGGACTGCGCCTTGTTCCGGAGAGCCGTCAGGTCTTCGTTAACGGCAACGAAATCCGGCTCACGGTGAAGGAGTATGATGTTCTGGAGCTTCTTCTGACACATCCGAACAAGATTTATTCCCGTGAGAATCTGATGAATATCGTATGGGGTTACGACTATCTCAAGGACGCGCGTACGGTGGATGTCCATGTCCGGCGTCTCCGTGAGAAGATTGAGCCGGATGCAAGCGAACCGATTTTTGTTCACACTAAGTGGGGAGTGGGATACTATTTTTCCGATCATGAATGATGAATAAGCTGCGACGCAAAACCAGCATGACATTTTCTCTGTTTCTCGCCACGATTGTGTGCGGGATTGCTTCCTGTGTTTTGATTTCGCTGATTATCGTCAAATATACCCATCGTCATGCGTATGACAACAGTCATAATCGCATATCTTCTTATGTCTCAGCTCTGTCTTCAGCCGTTGAATTCAGCGGTTATTCCGTGGCGCCGAACGATTTTACCAGGCAGGAGCTCGATGTCCTGGCGGACACCTACAACGGCCGTGTGATTCTGGCGGACAGTCAGCTCGGCATCGTCTATGATTCTTTTCGCACCCGCTTCGGAACGGATGACAACCGTCGTTATCTCGTGATTTCGCATGTGCCGTCGGCGCTTTCGGGCAAGAGTTATTTCGATGTCGACGAGTCGAATTGCACGGCAACGATTATCAAGCCTGTTGCCATGCGCTCCAAGGAAGGCGCAGCCGGAGTCTTTTATATGACATATCCCATCGGAGAGGAGTTGGGGCATTACAACACGCTTCGAAGGCTTGTCATTCTTGTCTGTCTCTGTGTTTTGATTGTAACGCTGGCATATGCGATTTTCCGGGCATATTTTTTCACGCAGCCTCTGCGGGAGATCAAAGACCAATTGGCTGCCATCAATTCCGGCAATCGGGATAACCGTCTTTCCGTATACCAAAACCGACAGGTGGCAGGGATTACCGATGCCGTGAACGAGCTTTTGGAGCAGACGCAGGAGACCGATGAGAAGAGAAGAAACTTTATCTCCGATGTCTCCCATGAGTTGAAGACGCCGATGACTTCAATGAAGGTTCTTTCGGATGCATTGCTGCAATCCGGTCAGGAGTTTTCTCCGGATGTCCGGGAATTCCTCACGGACATCAATTCCGAAATCGATCGGGAAAACCATATCATTTCCGATTTGCTGGCATTGGCCCGTCTCGACCGGAGAACCGATGTCGTGCGCTTCGAGCGGACGCACATCAACGATTTGCTGGATGTCATTCTTAAGCGAATCCGTCCTCTTGCGGAGAGCCATGAGGTGGAGGTCGTTTACGAGAGCTACCGCGATGTTTATGCGGATGTCGACGAAGCAAAGCTTCTTACGGCAATCACCAATATTGTCGAGAACGCCATCCTGTACAATAGACCGCAGGGCAATGTATTTGTGACGCTGAATGCCAATATGACCTATTTCTTTGTCACGGTTCAGGATACCGGCTACGGCATTCCGGAGCCGCATATTTCCCATATTTTCGAGCGTTTCTACCGTGTGGACAAGGATCGTTCGCGTGCGACCGGCGGAACCGGTCTGGGCCTTGCAATCACAAAGGAGATTATTTCCGCGCACGGAGGTCAGATTAAGGCCTTCAGCAAGGAAAATGAGGGAACGACATTTTCCATACGAATCCCGCTGGCAAGACAGCAGAAAGGCGGTGGGAATCAATGAAACGACTCTGGTTACTTGTTTTGCTTGTTCTTTCCGCCGCTGTTGCAGCTTCGTGCGGTAAGACGCAGTCCCGTGATGTCGCGGAAGGCGAATACGCGGTATATTGTTGTCGAAGAGGCGAAAAAGAACTGATTGCCATGCCGTATTCCGCGGTGGCAGCGAACTCATCCGCAATTCTTCGGGAACTGGCGGTACAGCTGGACGAGGGGGATCCGGACAAGGGTTATTATTCCGTGCTTTCGGATGATTTTGAAATTGCTTCCGTATCGCTGGAATCCGGATTGGTAAGTGTTGATTTTTCGAAATACAACAAGAGCAACGCGCTTCGGGAAATACTGGTAAGGGCGGCCGTGGTTCGCACGCTTTCACAGGTTCCCGACACCTACCGCTTCCTGCTTACTTTGAACGGGGAGCCGTTGTTCAAGACGGAATACGGCCCGGTTGAATTCCATGCGAGCGATTTTTATCTGAATGTCACGGATACGACCGAGGTCTCGGAGATTGCCCTGCAGTTTGCCACGGCAGACCGACGCGAGCTTAAGACCGTATTCCGCAAGGTTTTATTCAACGATTACGAATTGCGCCCGCGATATGTTTTGGAGGCGCTTCTTGCCGGCCCAGCCGAGAACGAGACAGGGTTTGTTAAAGTTACGCCCGATGGTGTCCGCATTCTTGATGTGCGAGTCCGTGACGGTATATGCTATGTGGATTTCTCGAAGGAGTTTGAGAAGAATCCGGTTCCCGTATCGGGAGCTTCCGTGATTCAGGCGATAACGACATCCATCATCGTGTCGTCCGCAGGAGGAACCGGACCGGATATCGAAGGTGTGGTATACAGCGTGGAAGGCATCAGGCTTCAGACATACCGGGAGTATGAGCTTCCTGCGGTTTGCGTGGCATCCATCGCTGCTGCCATGAATTGATGAGAGTATAAATCACGATTGGTTTTCTATAGGTGCCCGCGATGCGGGTGAAAGGACAGTTTCATGAAACGCCCTTTGTTTTGGGCGTCTCTCTGTGCAGTTGCAGGAATTGTCTCCGGCTTGTTTCTGCAGTCTGTGAAGACGATGACCGCAGGATTTCTTCTTGCAGGCGTTGTTGCTTTATCCCATGTGTTGCACACATTTCCGACAATCACCGTTTGCCTTCCGGTTTGTTTTCTCCTGGGGGCTTCTTACGGTGCGCTCTATGCGCAGGCGGAGACGCGGTATGCCGACGCGATGCTTGATAAAAAAGAGATTGAAGCATCCGTCGGGGAAGTGCGGGAGGCCTGGTTTATTGCTTATCCCGAAGGATTGAGCGGACGATTCGGAGTACTTGCATACTGCGGGAATGATATTCCGTCCGCTGACGCTGTTGTTGTTTTGCAGGGGCCTTTTGTTAAGATTGAAGGTCCGGCCAATGACGGCGAATGGAATGCCGCAGCATATTATCGAAGTCTCGGTGTGACGGTTGCTGCGTCCGGGTATCACATTGTCGGTCGCGGGGTAAGCGGTATTCGGGAAAAAATCGCGGGATTCCGGGCGCGGATCAAAGAGCGGATTGCGTTGCTTTTTCCCGAGAGCCTGCAGGGGATTGTGAACGGTATTTTGTGCGGTGACCGGGATGCGATGGAACCGTCGGAGGAGGAACGGTTCCGTGAACTAGGAATGGCGCATATTCTGGCTGTGAGCGGAATGCATGTCGCTGCTTTGGGAGGCGCGCTTTATTATCTGTTTTCCCGCTTTCAGAGGAAGTCCTACGCAAGACTGACGACCTCGGCGGGGCTTCTTGTCTACGGATGGGTGACCGGGTTTCCGCCGTCCTGCGTCCGCGCTGTGTTGTGCTATTTGTTCGTGAGCTTCGGAATTGTCGTGCGAAGAACCGCGGACCGTATTACCTCCGTTACCTTTGTTATGGCGGTTATGCTTATACGAAGACCGACACTTTGTCTCCAAAGCGGTTTTCTGTTGTCCTTTGTCTGCGCTTATGCGATTTTGCTTTTGATGCGGATGGAAACATACCGGGAGAAAAGCTTATGCGGGAGAGAACCGGACTCTTTCAAGTACCGGTTGTTGAAAAAGGTCGGAAAAGCGTTTCGGTTTACGATTTTTCTTCAGTTTCTTCTGATGCCGGCACAAATTGCATTGTTTCATAAGATTTCACCCTACGGCTTTGTGTTGAATGCGGCTTTCGTTCCGATGATAAGCATCATTTTTGTAAGCGCGGCCGCGGGGATTCTTGCGTCGGGAATAGCCCTGTCCGTCGGGAAATTCATCTCCGGACCGGCTTGTTTCGGGCTGCGGATGCTTCACGGGATGAGCCTGCATGTCCGCAAGCTTCCGTTTGCAGTTGTTGTCACAGGCTTTCCGCGGTGGTATTCCCTTGTTTTTTACACAGCGACGGCGTTGCTTGTTTTGCTGCTTGTCCTTAAGAAATCGCGGCTGTCGACGGTGATTGCGGCAGCAGCCTTTCTGTGCTTTATTCCGATTCATTCCGGGGTGCTTAAAATTGCAAACCTTTCCGTCGGGCAGGGAGACTGCTGTGTGATTATGAAAGGCCCGGCCTGTATCGTAATCGACTGCGGCAGCACAAGCCGGTCAAAAGTAGGGGAAAGAGTGCTTCAACCGTTTCTTGAGTACCACGGCTACGAAGAGCCGTCGGCAGTCTTCGTGACACACACGGATGCCGACCATGTCAACGGCCTTAATGCGCTCTTGAGCGAAAAATGGGAATCCGCAGAACTGGTATTCCCGATTACGGAAGCAGACAGTGATTTCGTTTCGGAAATTCCGGTGCGTTCGGAGCGGATACATACGGTTGCCGGGGGCGATACCCTGAAGGTGCCCTGCGGCTTTTTGTCGGACGCGCTTGAGATAACAGTGCTCTGGCCCTGTGGGGAAACGGGAAGTGAGAATCGGAATGACGGCAATCTGGTTTTGAGGCTTTCGGACCGTTACGGGGAAGCCGTATTTGCGGCGGACTCCGACGCGGAAATACTCGAATGTCTTGCGGAGCGATACGGCTCAGCCACACTTCGCGCCGGGTATCTGAAGGTAGCGCATCACGGCTCGGTTCATTCCCTGTCGGAGGAGTTTTATGAAGCGGTTCATCCGGAGGTTACCGTGATTTCCTGCGGGAGAAACAACTACGGGCATCCTTCGCCGCTTGTTGCGGAAGCTTTGCGGAGAACGGGAGCCGGAGTGTATATTACACAAACCTCGGGTCAGGTCACGGTTTCATTTACCAGGGGAGGCATATTTGTGACTTCCTATTTGTCCGGAGAAGGGAAATAAGGTTTGCTTTTTACGGCAAATGATGATAAAATCGTGTCAGAAATATTTCCTCAGAGGATGTGTGAGTCTCATGAAAGAAAATCGATTTGTTGGTTTTTACAATCCCTCGGTTATTTTGACCTATATCGGAGTTACTTTTGCATTTGTAAGCATGTATCTCGCCTGGAGTGCCACCGAACAGACGGATTTTCGATGGAGCATCTTTTTCTTGATGCTTGCCGGTCTTTGCGATATGTTTGACGGCACCGTAGCGCGCCGGGTCAAGCGGACGGAGCAGGAAAAGAAGTTCGGAATTCAGCTGGATTCGCTGTGCGATATCGTTTGCTTCGGTGTAACGCCGGCAACGATTGCTTTTATGCTGTATCTCGGCGATGACCTTCGCTTCTTCGGTCTCGTTGCCGGATGGGTATTGACGATTTGCGGTGTCATCCGACTTGCCTATTTCAATGTCACGGAAGAGGAGCGTCAGGCGGAGACGAGCGAGCGCAGAGAGTACTATCAGGGTATGCCGATTACGGCTTCGGCCATCGGTGTCCCCGTAGCCTTTATCGTGGGAAGAATTCTGACTAAGCTTGTTTCCGAAACGAATGCATTGCCGCTGTTCTTCAGCGCATTCATGTTGTTTGTTGCATTTTTGTATATCTTTAATTTTCCGGTGCGCAAGCCTCACAAACGCGGAATGATGATTATGATTGTTTGTTGTCTTGCACTCTTTGCGGGAGTATTGATTGTATGAGTAACACGGATAAGGAACCGAAATGTTATAAGGGCCGGGATGGCAGAGAAGTGCCGATCCCGGTTTCTAATAATGCTCTGATTGAGAAGATGTTCTCCAATGTTTTCACGAGAGGAATCATGAAGCTTGTCTCTTCACGCTGGTATGCGAATGCGCAGAGGGCAGTGATGAGCTCTTTTGTATCCTCGTTTTTCGTGAGCGGATTCGTGCGTAAGAACGGAATCTGTCTTTCGGAGTATAAGAAGAAAAAGTATACTTCGTTCCACGATTTCTTCAAGCGTGAGATTAAACCGTCGGCACGCCCGTACAGGGTTTCCGACAAAGCGCTTTTGTCGCCCTGCGACTGCAAGGCAAGCGTGTATCCGATTTCGCAGGACTCCTGCTTTTCCATCAAAGGTATTCCGTATACGGTTGCGGAAGTCCTGGATGATCCGGTGGCGGCACAGGCTTATGACGGCGGATATCTGTTCCTGCTCCGCTTAAGTCTCGATGATTATCACCATTATATGTATCCCGTGAGCGGCTATAAATCGTCCGATCGGATTATCCCCGGCAAATTGTACACCGTTCATCCTCTGATTCACCGGTATGCCGCGGTATACCGCGAAAACGCAAGGGAGAGCTGCGAGATTATCACCCTGGACGGGGCCCGCGTAACCGTTATGCAGGTCGGAGCTCTGGGCGTCGGCAAAATTGTCAATGACGAAATGGGCGCGGCGCAGGTTTACCAGGGCGAAGAACAGGGCCATTTTGAATTCGGAGGGTCGACAATCCTTGTACTGGTCGACGCCGACAGCTATAAGCCGTGCGAGGACCTGTTAAACAACACAGGCGAAGGATTCGAAACAATCGTCAAGATGGGAGAGCGCATCGGAGGTCGATAAGGATGAGAACTATCCGCGATGACTTACAATCGGGCAATCTGCGAAGAATCTATGTTCTGACCGGAACAGAGGATTATCTTCGCCGTGTTTACCTCAGCAGGTTGTCGCGCGCCCTTCTGCCGGAGGACGACACCATGAACCGCACGGTGTTCGAGGGAAACAAAGCGGATCCGATGGAAGTGCTCGAGGCCGCCGTAACCCTTCCGTTTCTTGCAGAAAGACGATTGATTATCATACGCGACAGCGGTTGGCTGAAATCCTCGTGTGCACTCGCGGATCATCTCGACGAAATCCCCGAGACAACCTATTTTCTGTTTTCGGAAAAGGAGTGCGACAAGAGAAACCGTCTCTACAAATACGCCGAGGAGAACGGTCATATCGCAACCTTTGAACCGCTTCAGGAGAAGGATGCGGCTGCATTTGCCGCCAATATGTTAAAACGGCTCGGATTTGCGATTTCCGATGCGGATGCAAAGCTGCTTGCGGATATCGCGGACAACGATCTGCATTCCATCGCCAATGAAACCGACAAGCTTGCAGCCTATTGCTACGGGCGCAACGAGGTGACAAGGGATGATATTCTGACGCTCAGCTCCGCTGTTACGCAGGCGCAGATGTTTAAAATGGTGGATGCGATTGTGGCAAAGAACCGAAGAGCGGCTGTCGCATTGTACCGGGATCTGTTGACGGCACAGACGCCTCCGGCCGTCATTCTGTATAATCTCACGAACAGTTTTTATCAGTTTTCCCTCGTGCTTCGGCTGCTTCGCAAGGGACTGTCCTCGTTTGATATCGCGCAGCAGCTCAAGATGAGTTCCTTTGTCGTCGGCAAATATGTCAAAGCAGCAAGAGGCGCGTCAATCGATGCCGTGACTGCTGCGGTGGCGTACGGCTCGGAACTGGAAGCCAAAGTGAAAAACGGTTTGTTGCCCGACCGGATGGCAGTGGAGCTGTTTGTGATGAAGCAATGCGGAAATGCATAAATGTTTTCCGAAAAATCGCAGGTAATTTTTGAAAAATGCTATTGACAGACGCCGGATTGTGTAATACAATTCATGCGGTGTGTTCAGAGCGTCCGTGTCCGGATCTGTTCACAATTCATGCGAAGAACCAGACTACGTATAGGAGGTGTGAATATGGCAAATATCAAATCTGCGAAGAAGAGAATTCTTGTTATTGAGACGAAGACGCTGCGCAACAAGATTATCAAGTCGAAGATTAAGACTCTGACCAAGAAAGTAGATGCCGCCGTGGCTGCCGGTGACAAGGCTTTGGCTGAGACCAATCTTAAGACTGCGATTGTTGCGATTGATAAGGCTGCCGCAAAGGGCATTTTCCATAAGAATAATGCCGCCAGAAAAGTCTCCAGACTTCAGCGCGCGGTCAATACAATGGCTTAATGTTGAAAGTAAGCGGCGGGACAGAGAAATCTGGCCCGCTTTTTTTCTACAAAGATTCAAGCGGACGGGTTGCCCGTCATGAAATGAAACAAAGGCAACAAAAAAGCCCCGCAGGATGTGCGGGGCGAGACGGAGGAGAAGGGATTTGAACCCTTGCGCCGGTGTTACCGACCTACTGGTGTTCGAAGCCAGACCCTTCAGCCACTTGGGTACTCCTCCAAAGACAACGGTTGCATTATACTATAGAAGTCGGCGTTTGGCAAGAGTAAAGTTTCCGCGGAATTTACATTTTTCGCGAACACGCGCTGCTGTGCGGAAACGGCCGATGGAAGGATTGAACTATGGCGAACGAAGAACAGAGCAGAATCCGCAATTTCTGCATTATCGCGCACATCGATCACGGCAAATCGACGCTGGCGGACCGGATTATTGAGAAGACCGGTCTGCTTACATCGCGCGAGATGCAGGAACAGGTTCTAGACAATATGGATTTGGAGCGCGAGAGGGGAATCACCATCAAAGCGCAGACGATTCGAACCGTATACCGCGCGAAGGACGGGAAGGAATACATTTTCAATTTGATCGATACGCCCGGCCATGTCGACTTTAACTACGAGGTTTCCCGGTCACTGGCTGCCTGCGAGGGCGCGATTTTGGTTGTGGATGCGGCGCAGGGAATCGAGGCGCAGACACTTGCCAATGTGTACCTGGCGCTCGACCATGACCTTGAGATTATGCCTGTCATTAACAAAATCGACCTTCCGAGCGCGGAGCCGGAGCGTGTAATCCACGAGATTGAGGATGTTATCGGCCTCGAGGCGTCGGATGCGCCCCTGATTTCGGCGAAGATGGGAATCAATATCGAGGAAGTGCTTGAGCAGATTACCAAGAAGATTCCGGCACCGGCGGGCGATCCCGAGGCGCCTCTTCAGGCACTTATTTTCGATTCGGTATACGACTCTTACAAGGGAGTTATTATTTTCTGCAGAATCAAGGAAGGCCGTATCACCAGAGATACCCGCATCCGAATGATGGCGACCGGGGCGGAGGCCGATGTTGTCGAAATCGGTACGCTCGGTCCCGGCAAATTCATTCCCTGCGACGAGCTTTCCGCCGGAATGGTCGGCTATATCACCGCCAGCCTTAAGAATGTCAAGGATACGCGGGTCGGCGACACCGTAACCGATGCGGCGCGACCGGCGTCCGAAGCGCTTCCAGGATATAAGAAGGTCAACCCGATGGTGTACTGCGGAATGTATCCGGCGGACGGCGCAAAATACCCGGATCTTCGGGATGCGCTTGAGAAGCTCCAGCTCAATGACGCTTCTCTGCAGTTTGAACCCGAGACTTCCATAGCTCTCGGATTCGGTTTCCGCTGCGGTTTCCTCGGTTTGCTTCACCTTGAGATTATCCAGGAGCGACTGGAGCGGGAGTACAACCTCGATCTGGTCACGACAGCGCCGAGCGTTATTTACAAAGTTTATAAGACCGACGGAACCGTGCTTGACATCTCGAACCCGGCGAATCTTCCGGATCCTTCGGAGATCGACCACATGGAAGAACCTTTCGTAAGCGCGGAAATTATGGTGACGACCGAGTATGTAGGCTCCATCATGAAGCTGTGTCAGGATCGCCGCGGCGTATATCTCGGGATGGAATATCTTGAGCAGACCAGGGCGCTCCTCAAGTATGAGCTTCCGTTAAATGAAATAATCTACGACTTTTTCGATGCGCTCAAGTCAAGATCGAAAGGCTATGCCTCCTTTGATTACGACTTTAAGGAATATGTACCGTCAAAGCTTGCCAAGCTTGACATTTTGGTGAATCACGAGGAGGTCGACGCACTTTCCTTTATTGTACACGAGGCGACTGCCTACGACAGAGGCCGCAAAATGTGCGAGAAGTTAAAGGAGGAGATTCCGAGACAGCTCTTCGAGATTCCGATTCAGGCGGCAGTCGGAAGCAAGATTATCGCACGCGAGACGGTCCGCGCAATGCGCAAGGATGTGCTTGCAAAATGTTACGGCGGTGATATCACGCGAAAGAAGAAGCTTCTTGAGAAGCAGAAGGAAGGCAAAAAGCGAATGCGACAGGTCGGAAATGTCGAAATTCCGCAGTCAGCCTTCATGAGCGTATTGAAACTGGATGAGGAATGATTAATGGGAAAGCGCCGGCATTGTCGGCGTTTTCTTCAAAAAGGGGATTTCATGGAACTGTATATTCACATTCCGTTCTGCGCACGCAAATGTGCCTATTGCGATTTCCTGTCCTTCGCGGACCGTGAAGACCGGCAGCAGGAATACGGACGCGCTCTTATTCGGGATATTTCCTCGCGCGGCGGGATTTTGTTTCGCGAAGAGAAGCCCCGGACGGAGACGGTTTTTATCGGCGGCGGAACGCCTTCGCTGATGCCGCAGGGCTTTTATGAGCGACTGTTCGACTGTGTAAGAGAGAATTTTTCGCTTTCCCCGGATGCCGAAATCACCATCGAATGTAACCCGGGTACGGTGAACCGCGAAAAGCTTGCGGAGTACCGAAGATGCGGAATCAACCGAATCAGCTTCGGCGTACAGTCGATGAACGATTGCGAGCTTTCCCTTTTGGGTCGAATCCACACACGGGACGAGGCAGTGCAGTCGTTTCGCGCGGCGCGCGAGGCGGGCTTTGAAAATATCAATATTGATCTCATGATGAATCTCCCGGGGCGGCAGTGGAATGATTTCGAGCGAACACTTTCGGAGACGATTGCGCTTGCTCCGGAGCATATTTCCGCATACAGCCTGATTATCGAGCCAGGCACGCCGTTTTTTGCGAAATACGATGGAAATCCCGAGCTGCTTCCGACGGAGGACGAGACATGCCAAACCTACGAAAATGCGGTTCGCATGCTTGCCGATGCGGGATATCGCCAATACGAGATTTCCAATTTTGCGAGGGACGGGAGAGAGTGCCGACATAATAAGGGCTATTGGACGCGCGAGGAGTATCTCGGAATCGGCCTCGGTGCTGCAAGCCTGATCGGGGAGCGGAGACTTTCGGTCACGAGGGATTTTGAAGATTATCTGCGTGGACTCCGGTATGATTCCGACGCGACTTTGACGGAAAATGACATCCTTGAGGAGACGGTAATGCTTTCGCTGCGCACTTCGGACGGGCTTGATTTGCATTGCTTAGAGGAGCGTTTCGGCATCGAATGCCGCAGCCGCATCGAGGAAAAAATCGCCGATTATACGCGGCTCGGGCTCATGGAAAAACAGGGTGACCGCGCGTTCTTCACGGTCCGCGGATTCCTCGTGAGCAATCCGGTTATCGCCGGGCTGATTATGTAAATTAAATCGACATTTTTCGAAAAATATTACGGAAATGTATTGACAAACACCCCTGCGGGGGTGTATATTTTGGATAGATGTTAGCACTCAGGCAATTTGAGTGCTAATAATTTGGAAAGGCGGGAACTATCGTGGAATTGGACGAGCGGAAAATGACGATTCTGCGGGCCATCATTCAGAACTATCTGGAAACCGGCGAACCGGTTGGTTCCCGTACGATTTCCAAGTATACGGATCTGAATCTGAGCTCTGCAACGATACGAAACGAGATGTCCGATCTCGAGGAGATGGGATACATTATCCAGCCGCACACATCGGCGGGTCGTATTCCCTCCGACAAGGGATACCGTCTGTATGTCGACATGCTGATGCAGGACAAGCAGATGGAGATGGACAACTTAAAACTTGAGCTTAACGCCAAATCCGAGAAGCTCGACAGCATTTTGAAGGAAGCGGCGAAAGTGATTGCGGTCAATACGAACTATGCTTCGATGATCACGGCGCCCCGCTACCACAGAAGAAGGATTAAATTCCTTCAGCTCACGCAGGTCGACAACGCAAGCCTTCTTGCGGTCGTCATCCTCGAGGGAAATGTTGTAAAGAACAACCTTATTCATGTGGATGAGGTGCTGACGCAGGAAACGCTCCTCAAGCTCAATCTGATGCTGAATACCTTCCTTCAGGGGCTTGATATCGAGGAGATTAACGCAAGCGTGATGCAGAAGCTTCGCACGGAGTCCGGCGGCTACGCCCCGTTGATTTCCGACATTTTGGATGTCATCGCGACGAGCCTTGAAAACGAGGAGGTTGAGGCATATACAAGCGGCTCGACCAACATTTTCAAATACCCGGAGCTGAACGATTCCGCGAAAGCGAGCAATCTTCTGACGGCGCTCGAGGAGAAGAAGGAGCTGACCGAACTCATGTACCAGGAGGGCGACTCCGACCGCGGAATTCAGGTCTACATCGGCGATGAATCCCCGATTGAGGCGACGAAGGATTGTTCCGTGGTTACCGCCACCTATCATATCGAGGAAGGTGTTTACGGCAAAATCGGTATCATCGGACCGCGCCGTATGGATTACAAGAAAGTCGTGGGGACTTTGCAGAATTTGATGTCGGAACTTGACCAGATTTTCAAGAAGGGCAAGTAAGCGATATAACGGAGGTTAGCATGACAGAGGAAGAAAAGAACAAAGGCGTTCCGCCGGAGGATGAGACCGTAGATCTCTTCCGGGAGAACGAGGAGAAAGTCGAAGCCGAGGGTGATGCGGAATACTCTGCAGAAGCCGAAGGAAGCGACACGGCGGAAGCGAAGGAGCCGGAACAAAACGGAGACAGCGCAGATGCCGAAAAAGTAACGGCGGATGACGCCGCGGAGGAAGCCGGTGAGGCGGAAATCGCGAAGAAATCCGAAGACAGCGGAAAGAAAAAGAAGAACGACAAAAAGAAAGACCCTCGCGACGAGAAGATTGCAGAGCTTTCCGACCGTGTCCTGCGGCAGCAGGCGGAGTTCATCAACTACCGCAACCGCACGGACAAGGAGAAAGCCCAGATGTTCGAAGTCGGAGCGAAGAGCGCTTTTGAGAAAATACTTCCCGTGATTGACAATTTCGAGCGCGGGTTGGCGACGCTCTCCGAAGAGGAGCGTGAGCAGCCGTTTGCAAGCGGTATCGACAAGACATACAAGCAGCTGATGAACGCGCTTGCGGAAGCCGGCGTGAAGCCGATTGAAGCGGTCGGACAGCCGTTCAATCCGGACCTTCACAACGCGGTGATGCATGTCGAGGATGAGTCTCTCGGCGAGAATGTCGTTGTCGAGGAATTCCAGAAAGGATATCTCTACCACGACACAGTGCTTCGGCACAGCATGGTTAAAGTAGCAAACTGATTTAACGGTTTGCGGATAAGACAGGAAACCCGGTCCGGCAACGGACGTTTCTGCATACGGGGATGCGTTGCCCGCCGTATGCACGAGATACAGCAACGCAGAAAGAGGCAATAACATGAGCAAGATTATCGGTATTGATTTGGGAACAACCAACAGCTGTGTAGCTGTCATGGAAGGTGGCCAGCCCACCGTCATCGCCAACACGGAAGGTTCCAGAACGACTCCGTCCGTTGTGGCATTCACAAAGACCGGCGAGCGTATCGTCGGTGAGCCTGCGAAGCGTCAGGCAGTTACGAACTCGGACAAGACAATCTCGTCCATCAAGAGACATATGGGCACGGATTTCCGTGTTACCATCGATGACAAGAAGTATACGCCGCAGGAGATTTCCGCGATGATTCTGCAGAAGCTGAAGGCCGATGCCGAAGCATATCTCGGCGAGAAGGTTACCGAAGCGGTTATCACGGTTCCGGCATACTTCAACGACGCTCAGCGTCAGGCGACCAAGGACGCGGGCAAGATTGCGGGTCTCGAGGTAAAGCGTATCATCAACGAGCCCACCGCTGCAGCGCTTGCATACGGTCTTGACAATGAGAAAGAGCAGAAAATCATGGTTTACGACCTCGGCGGCGGTACCTTCGATGTCTCCATCATCGAAATCGGCGAGGGCGTTATCGAAGTTCTTGCTACTTCCGGCGACAACCGTCTCGGCGGCGATGACTTCGATGAGCGTATCACACGCTACATGATTGATGAGTTCAAGAAGCAGGAGGGCGTCGACCTCTCGCTTGACAAGATGAGCCTTCAGAGATTGAAGGAAGCGGCTGAGAAGGCAAAGAAGGAACTCTCCTCGGCTACGACGACAAACATTAACCTTCCGTTCATCACTGCGACCGCAGAGGGTCCGAAGCATTTCGATATGAACCTCACCAGAGCGAAGTTCGATGAGCTGACGCACGACCTGGTTGAGCGCACGACGACGCCTGTTCAGAACGCGCTTCGCGACGCCGGAATCACGGCTTCGGAGCTCGGTAAGGTGCTGCTTGTCGGCGGTTCGACCCGTATTCCTGCGGTTCAGGAGAAGGTTCGTATGCTTACCGCGCTTCCATCCAAGGCGGCAAGCTCGCCGGCGATGCCGGTGCAGGCGACATCCTCCTTCTCGATGTTACTCCGCTTACCCTTTCCATCGAGACGATGGGCGGCGTAGCAACACATCTGATTGAGAGAAACACGACCATCCCTACCAAGAAGAGCCAGGTATTTTCCACGGCTGCGGACAATCAGACCGCAGTGGATATCAATGTCGTTCAGGGCGAGCGTCAGTTTGCCAAGGACAACAAGTCCCTCGGACAGTTCCGTCTGGACGGTATTCCGCCGGCACGCCGCGGTGTTCCGCAGATTGAGGTTACTTTCGATATCGATGCAAACGGTATCGTAAATGTTTCCGCGAAGGATCTCGGAACCGGTCGTGAGCAGCATATCACCATCACCGCAGGCTCGAACCTGAGCGAGGATGAGATTAACCGCGCCGTGAAGGAAGCAGCCGAGTACGAGGCACAGGATAAGAAGCGCAAGGAAGCCGTTGAGGCGAGAAATGATGCCGACGCTATGGTATTCCAGACCGAGAAGGCTTTGGAGGAGGTCGGTGACAAGGTTGATCCTACGCAGAAGTCGCAGGTTGAGGCCGATTTGAACCACCTGAAGGATCTCATCGCCAAGTCGAACCCCGAAGTTATGAGCGACGGCGAGGTTGAGGATATCAAGGCGGCGAAGGAGAAATTGATGAACTCCGCACAACAGCTGTTTACTAAGATGTATGAGCAGATGCAGGGAGCTCAGGGCGGAGCTGCAGGCGCCGGCCCGGATATGGGAGGATACACGCAGCAGGGCGGCAACAGCGATGACAATGTTGTCGACGGAGATTACAGAGAGGTATAAATCAGCGTAAGCTGACAGGAGCTGTATATGGCAGACACTAAGAGAGATTACTATGAGGTCCTCGGCGTTTCGAAGACGGCAACGGAAGACGAGATAAAGAAGGCCTACCGGAATCTCGCGAAGAAATACCACCCGGATGTGAATCCAGGGGATAAGACTGCAGAAGCCAAGTTCAAGGAGGCAAGCGAAGCGTACTCCGTATTGAGCGATGCAGACAAGCGCGCACAATACGACCGCTTCGGACATGCCGCCTTTGAACAGGGCGGTGGCGGCGGATTTGATTTTACGGGCGATTTCAGCGACATCTTCGATATGTTCGGCTTCGGAGACATGTTCGGCGGCGGTCGGCGTTCGCAATCGAGGGGCGGGTGTACGCGCAACGATTCGAATCACATTCCGCGAGGCTGTTTTCGGATGTGAGAAAGAACTGGAACTCAATTTCAAAGACACCTGCAAGACCTGCGGCGGTTCTGGCGCAAAGCCCGGAACAAGTGCAGAGACCTGCAGCAAATGTAAAGGAAGCGGTTCCATCGTCTTTACCCAGCAGACGATTCTCGGCGTGATACAAAATCAAAAAGTCTGCCCGGATTGTAAGGGCTCGGGCAAAGTAATCCGCGACAAATGCAAGGATTGCTACGGCACGGGATATATTACGACGCGCAAGACCATCAAGGTCGTGATACCGGCAGGTATCGATGAGGGACAGAGCATCCGCATGCGCGACCTCGGCGAACCGGGCACAAACGGCGGTGAGCGCGGAAGCCTGCTTGTGGATGTTGTGATTGCAAGGGACCCCGTGTTCCAGCGGGATGGCTACGATTTGTATTCCACGATGCCGATTTCGTACGCTCAGGCAGCGCTCGGCGGAGACATTCGCATTCATACAATCGACGGCGATGTTCTCTATGATTTGAAGCCCGGCACACAGACCGACACGAAGGTTCGCCTTCGCGGCAAAGGTGTTCCGGTGCTGCATCGGGACAATCAGCGGGGCGATCACTATGTGACCCTTGTTGTACAGGTTCCGGAGAAGCTGACGAGTCAGCAGAAGGAATTGCTTCGCGCGTTCGATGATGCGCTCAACGGAAAGACGCCGGGAGGCGATTCCGAAAAGAAGAAAAACAAGTTCTTCGGCAAATGAGAAACGGTGTGTGTCGCGCATGCGGCACACACTTTTTGTGTGTATTTGCACAACGAGAGAGGCTCTCTCAGTCTCCGCTTCGTATACAGTTGGGACTTGCCGCACAACGCGGTTTGTGGTATTCTTTAGGAGGTTTTGACAACCGGAGGTAAAGATAATTATGAGATGGACGGTATATACCGTGACAACGAGCGTAGAGGCCGAGGATTATGTATGCGCGGCATTGCTGTCGCTCGGATATGAGGGCGTTGAGATAGCGGACAGCGTTCCGCTTACGAAAGAGGAGGCCGAGGCGCAGTTCATCGATATTCCGCTTGAGTGCGATGAGAACGATAAAACATCGCATGTTCGCTGTTACGAAGAATTGCCCGACGGTGAGGCGGACGAAGCGGAAACCGCGGAAAATGTGCAAAAGATTCTAGAGGCAATCAACGAATATTCGGAGGTTGTGAATCTCGGCAATCTTCGCGTGGACACCTCGGTCACGGAGGATCTTGACTGGATTAACAACTGGAAACAGTATTTTCATTCCTTCCGAATCGGCGAGGATATCGTAATCAAGCCGACATGGGAGACAGATGCGGAAATTCGCGAGGGCGATATGGTGATTGAAATCGATCCGGGAACGGCATTCGGAACCGGGTCGCATGAGACCACCTGGCTTTGCATCGAAGGACTTCGCGGTCTTGTGACGGAGGAGACACCCGTGCTCGATATCGGGTGCGGAAGCGGCATTCTTTCCATTGTCTCGAAAAAGCTCGGGGCGCCCTATGCCGTCGGCGTTGACATCGACCCGATTGCCGTGGCGGTTTCCGCGGATAATGCCGTGCAGAACGGGCTTTCCCTTGACGAAGGTGACGAACCGCGGATTGCGCCGGGAACCGTATCGTTTTTTGCAGGGGATGTTCTTTCGGATGAGACATTTTGCGAAGCGATAACACTTGAGAAATATCCGATTGTCGTGGCAAACATCTTAGCGGATGTAATAATGCCGCTTGCGCCGGTTGTAAAGAGATTTTTGCGGGACGGCGGCGTGTTTCTGTGCTCGGGAATACTGAATACGAGGGAAGAGGAAGTGCGGGCTTCGCTTGCAAAAGACGGTTATGAAGTAATCGGAGTTCGCCGTAAAAACGATTGGGTGAGCCTGCTTGCGCAGGTTCGATAGGAGGTCCCATGCCGCGCTTTTTTGTTGCTCCGGAGGCTGTGTCGGAGGAGTATATCACAGTCACGGAGGGCGATTATAACCATATTCGCAATGTTCTTCGAATGCATATCGGGGAATCGCTCACGGTCTGTGACGGCGAGGGGACGGATTATCGCTGCGAAGTGAACGATTACGAAAACGGCGTTTGCCGGCTCAGAATTCTTGCCCGAGAAGATTCCGCGGTGGAGCTTCCGGTTGCTATCACGCTGTACCAGGGGCTTCCGAAGAAGGACAAGATGGAATTGATTGTTCAAAAGGCAGTGGAGCTCGGGGCCGCGCGAATTGTTCCCGTAGTATGCAAAAGAACGATTGTGAAGATTGAGGACCAGAAGCGCGAGGAGCGCAAGACCGAGCGGCTGCGTGCCATCGCCGAGAGCGCTGCCAAGCAGAGCGGAAGAGGAATTGTGCCCGAGGTATCGAGCCCGGTTTCGTTCAAAGAGGCAATCAAAGCTGCGGCAACGGAGTGCAAAGTCATTTTGCTGCCTTACGAAAATGCGCTCGGGATGAAGGAGACGCGCGAGGCATTGACGGCTGCGGTTTCGTCGGGAAGCGTCGGGATATTTATCGGCCCGGAGGGTGGTTTTGAACGATCCGAGGTAGAGCTTGCAAACGAAGCAGGCGCGCGCATTATAAGTCTCGGAAGACGGATTCTCCGAACGGAGACAGCGGGACTTACGGCGCTTTCGGCATTGATGTTGCTTACGGAGGAGGCTTCGGAGGACAATAGATGAGAGAGATTTATCTGGATAATGCCGCTACCACACGGGTGCTTCCGGAAGCGGCGGAAGTAATGATGAAAGTGATGACGGAGGACTACGGGAATCCCTCGTCTCTGCATACGAAGGGCTATGAGGCGGAGAAGTATGTCACCGATGCGCGGAGAGCCGTTGCGGCGAGCCTTAAAGTGTCGGAGAGCGAGATTGTTTTCACCTCCGGCGGAACGGAACGCTTGATAAGCTTGAGGAGCTCGGATATGAAGTGACTTTTCTGCCGGTTGACGGGAACGGACTTGTCTCCCCGAAGGATTTGCGCGAAGCGCTTCGCGACGACACGATTTTTGTTTCGGTTATGGCGGTAAACAACGAAATCGGAGCGGTGGAACCGATTGCGGAGCTTGCGGAAATCACGCACTCGTTTAAAAAGGACATTCTCTTTCACACCGATGCGATTCAGGCTTACGGTAAGATTCCGATTTTTCCCGGGCGTATGGGTATTGACCTGATGTCCGTAAGCGGACATAAGCTGAATGCGCCGAAGGGAAGCGGCTTTTTGTACATCCGCGACAAGCTGAGCATGAAGCCGCTGATTTACGGCGGCGGACAGCAGAAGGACCGTCGCTCCGGCACGGAAAATGTCCCTGCAATCGCAGGCCTCGGAACCGCTGTTCGGGCATTTTTCAGCAATGCGGACGCAATCCGCGAGACGATGTATAAGCGAAAAGAACAGTTGATTAAGGCGATGGAGGATGTTCCAGGCGCCACCGTGAATGCAGTTTTTGCCGCGGAAAATGCTCCGCTGGCCGAGCGTGTTCGCAGAACAGCGCCGCATATTGTGAGCGTGAGCTTTGCGGGCGTGCGAAGCGAAGTGCTTCTCCATGCGCTTGCCGAGAAGGGAGTGTATGTCTCCTCCGGTTCCGCATGTTCCTCCAACCATCCGGCAATCAGCGGCACGCTGTCCGCAATCGGCGTCGCGAAGGAGCTTCTCGACAGTACGCTGCGATTCAGCTTTTCCGCGGCGACGACGGAAGAGGAGATTGATTTTGCGGCGGCGGCGCTTCGCGAGCTTGTGCCGGTTTTGTCGAGATACCGCAGAGGATAATACCGATATAACAGATTATTCAAATGTGCCGTTGAATATCGCGCGCAAAACATGAATATACATACAAAAACCACTGAAAACAGACTTAGGAGAGCTATATGTACCATGCATTTTTGATCAAATACGCAGAGATCGGCCTCAAGGGAAACAACAGGGCTTATTTCGAGGATTGCCTCGTGAAACAGCTTCGGTACAGTCTTCGCCGTGTCGGAAGCGATTATCAGGTTCGCAAGGAGCCCGGAAGAATTTTCGTGGAATGTCCGGACGGATTTGATTATGATGACACCGTTGAGGCGATTTCCTGTGTGTTCGGCGTGTCGGGATATTGCCCCGTGGAGATTGAGAAAAGCACTGCATGGGAGGATATACTCGCTGCCTGCGAGCGCTATATCAGGGAGCATATTGCCGACCGCAATGTGACTTTTAAGGTATTTTGCAAAAGAGGCGATAAGAACTATCCGAAGACTTCGCCGGAGATTTGCGCTGACATCGGAGAACATCTGCTTTCGTGCTTCCCGGAGATGAAGGTGGATGTTGTGAATCCGCAGCTGAGTTTTACCGTGGAGGTTCGCGGAAGAGTCTATATCTATACCGATACCTATGCGGGACCGGGCGGAATGCCGGTAGGCTGCAACGGCAAGGCGATGCTCCTGCTTTCCGGCGGAATCGACAGCCCCGTTGCCGGCTATATGATTGCAAAGCGCGGCGTTTATATCGACGCGACCTATTTTCATGCGCCGCCCTACACGAGCGAACGAGCTTTGCAGAAGGTGATTGACCTTGCGCGAATCATCGCAAAATACACCGGACCGATTCATCTGAATGTCGTGAATTTTACGGAGATTCAGATGTTTATCTACGACCGCTGTCCGCACGACGAGCTTACGATTCTCATGCGCCGCTATATGATGCGCATTGCGGAGCGGATTGCCAAAGAACACGACTGCCTTGCGCTTGTGACCGGCGAGAGCATCGGACAGGTGGCGAGTCAGACGATGCAGAGCCTCAATACGACCAACGCAGTATGCACGCTGCCGGTATACCGTCCGCTGATTGCGTTTGACAAGGAGGATATCGTCGCGATTTCCAAGAAAATCGGCACTTACGAAACGAGCATTCTGCCGTTTGAGGACTGCTGCACAATCTATGTGGCCAAGCATCCCGTAACCAAGCCGATTGTAAAAGCGATGGAGAAGTCGGAGAGGCTTCTTGCGGATCAGATTGACGAGATGACGGAGCGCGCCCTCGCGGAGCGGAAGGTGATTCGCATCTCCTCGGAAGATAACGCCTGAATCATTCCGAATACGAAAACAGGCACAATCCCGTGAAGGGATTGCGCCCGGTATCGTCAGAACAATTGCTACGCGCTGTGCAAATCAGCACAAATACGGCTTCAAAACGTCGAGAATGGTTTCGATTTCGTCCTCGTTGTGGATGTTCAGCGTAATCGGCCGGGAAAGGTCGAGGCTGAAGATTCCCATGATGGACTTTGCATCGATGACATAGCGTCCCGACACCAGATCGAAATCGGAATTAAACCGCGTGATGTCGTTGACGAAATTCTTCACCTTGTCGATGGAATTCAGTGTAATCGTAACTGTTTTCATGAAGCTTCCTCCTTGTACGATGCTGTATTCATAGTACCTTTTCGGACTGCGATTGTCAATGATTTTGCGACATTTTATTCGCTTTTTATGCACTATTTTCCGCGCCTTTGCACGCGGCTTTCGGAGTTTTTATGGAAAATCATCTGCAGGACAAGAGATTTGCGATTCATACGCTCGGCTGTAAGGTTAACACCTGTGAATCCGAGGCGATTCGCGAGCAGTTGCTTGCATGCGGGGCAAAGGAGGTTGCCTTCGACGAGGCGGCCGACCTCTACCTCGTAAACACCTGCTCAGTGACCAATATTGCAGATCGGAAATCGAGGCAGATGCTTCACCGCGCACGGACGCTTTCCCCGGATGCGCTTATTGTCGCCACGGGATGCTATGTGCAGGAGCAGTCGAAAAATGCGCCCGACGAGGCGGTCGATGTCTTCGTCGGAAACCGGAGAAAGGGCGAGATAACGCAACTTGTCAACGAGGTTTTTTCCGGGCTTGCAGCCGGCGAATCGGGGCCGTTCTTTTATTTTGCGGAGGCTTCGACCGGGTTTGAGGACCTGCCGCCGCTGCATTGCTCGAAGCGGACACGGGCATTTTTGAAGGTGCAGGACGGTTGCAATCAGTTTTGCAGCTATTGCATCATCCCGTTTGCAAGAGGTCGAATCTGCTCAAGAAGCGTCGAATCCGTACTCTCTGAGGTTCGGCAATTGGCTTCGGAGGGCGCAAAGGAAGTGGTTTTGAACGGTATTCATCTCTCTTCCTACGGGCTCGAGACCCGAAGCGTTTCGGAGCAGGCGTCATTGGTTGTGAAGGACGGGGAGCTTCCGCTGATAACGCTTGTGAGGGCCGTGAGTGAGGTGCCGGGAATCGGGAGAATCCGCCTCGGATCCCTCGAACCGCGGGCGATGACGGAGGAAACCGTACAGGCGCTGGCGAAAATACGCGGGCTGTGCCCGCAGTTCCATCTGTCTCTTCAGAGCGGATGTGACCGGACGCTTCGCGCCATGAACCGAAAATACACGGCCGCAGAGTATTCGGAGGTCGTAAGCAGGATTCGCGGAGCATTTTCCAACCCGGCGATTACGACGGACATCATTGTCGGATTTCCGGGAGAAACCGAAGAAGATTTCTTCGAATCGACAGCATTTGTGCGGAAAATCGGGTTTGCGCAGGTGCATGTGTTCCCGTTTTCCCGTAGAAAGGGAACGGTTGCCGACCGGATGGAGGGACAGCTTACGGAGGCGGTCAAGAAGGAGCGCGCCGCTGAAATGATTGCGGTTTCAGAAGAGGAGAAGCTTTCCTACCGGCAACGCAGAATCGGTGAGACGGCGGAAGTGCTTTTTGAGGAGACGGCGGTGATTGACGGTGCGGAATATTACATCGGCTACGGAAAGAACTATGTGCCGTATGCGATGCAATGTGACAACGACCCGCGAAATGAGGTGCGCACGGTGACCGGCGTTTCGCTGCTTTCCGACGGCACGGTACTTTCGCAAGAAACAGTTGCTATTTGACGGTGTTTGCGGTAAAATAAATAGGGTTTCTTTCGGAAGATGCGGGAGTTGCGTTGCAAATCTTTCCGCCATGTGCGTATTTTAATGTCGAAAGAAGGAGAGGAGAAAAGAATATGAACGGCAACACAGTACATTTTACATCCCCGGAGCATTCCAACGAGCGAATTCATGAGGTTCTGGATCTCGTATATATGGCACTCCGAGAGAAGGGATACAATCCTACTGCACAGATTGTAGGATATCTGATGAGCGGGGATCCCACATATATTACGAGCCATATGAATGCCCGCAGCGCGATTGCGCGCATCGAACGCGATGAAATTATCGAAGAGCTCGTGAAGATGTACATCAATCAGATTGAATTTTAGTACGGAGGCACGGGCATGCTATGCCCGGACACGGAATGGAAGAATTGCGATTACTCGGATTGGATTTCGGAGCGGCCACGGTCGGCGTTGCCGGCAGTGACGGGCTCTTCCTTACTGCGCAGCCGCTTGAGGTGATTCGCCGTAAGCATGAGTCGAAGCTTCGTCAGACCTATGCGAGAATTGAGGAGATTGTTGCGGAGCGCGGTGTCAACGCGCTTATTGTAGGTTACCCGAAACGACTGGATAACTCCGTAGGCGAGCGCGCCGAGAAGACGGAGGCTTTTGCGGCAGACCTGGAGAGACGGACGGGGCTGCCCGTTGTTTTGTGGGACGAGAGACTTACCACGGTGGAGGCCGGACGGGCATTGAATTCGGCCGGTGTGAAGCGCGAGACGCGGGAGTCGGTGATTGACAAGCTTGCGGCAGTGGTGATTTTGCAATCCTATATGGAATTTGTGTCAAATCATCCGGAGGAGAAGGAGAGCCTGCTCTCAAGGATTGCCTTGAGCCGGCTCGGTTAAGGAGAATTACATGAAACAGGAAAACAGGGAATTACAAAATACGGAGTCAACGGTGGTGTTTGAGGCGGAGGACGGAACCAAGGTGTCGTTTACCGTGGTTGCGTCGACAAGCCGCGACGGGAAGGAATATCTTCTGGTTACGGAGCCCGGGGACGACATGGCTTATATTCTCGAGGCAAACGGGTCCGCACAGGACACAATCACCTATCGAATGGTCGATGACGATGCCGAGTTGCGCGAGCTCGGAGAAGCGTTCGACGACATCCTCGAGGATGTTGACTTCGAGTATGAAGAGTAAAGAAAGGAATTTATGAGTTCTAAAGGTACGAAAAAAACAATGCGTATAATTCCGCTCGGCGGACTGGAGCAGGTAGGCATGAATATCACGGCCTTCTGCTACGGAGAGGATATTATTGTTGTCGACTGCGGTCTTGCTTTTCCGAGCGACGACATGCTGGGAATCGATTTGGTCATTCCTGATGTGACTTTTTTGCGTGAACATAAAGAGCAGGTCAGAGGATATTTCATCACCCACGGTCATGAGGACCATATCGGAGCGCTCCCGTATGTTCTCCGCGATGTTCCCGCGCCGGTATACGGTACGCAGCTTACAATTGCAATTATCGCAAACAAGCTCGAGGAGGCGCCCCGCGAGGTGGATGTGCCGCTTGAGGTTGTCGATTACGGAGACACGATTTCGTGCGGAAGCATCTCCGTGGAATATATCCGCACAAATCACAGCATTGCCGGTTCAAGTGCACTTGCCATCACGACTCCCGCCGGAACCGTGATTCATACCGGCGATTTCAAAATCGACTTTACGCCGGTTTACGGCGATACCATCGATTTACAGCGGTTGGGTGTTCTCGGAACGAAGGGCGTATTGGCGCTTCTTTGCGACAGCACGAACGCCTTAAAGCCCGGCATGACGATGTCAGAGCGCACAGTCGGCAAGACTTTTGACAACATTTTTGCCGACAATGTGAACCACCGCATTATCGTGGCCACATTTGCATCGAATGTCGACCGGATTCAGCAGATTATCAACTGTGCCGTCAAGTACGGCCGCAAGGTTGCCATCGACGGACGAAGCATGGTCAATATTGTCAATACAGCCGTCGAGCTCGGTTATATACGTCTTCCGGAAAATGTTTTGATTCCGCTTGAGGAGACCTCCCGGTATCCGTCGGAACAGCTTGTGCTGATTATGACGGGAAGCCAGGGCGAACCGATGGCAGCGCTCTCGAGGGTTGCCGCTTCGGCGCACAAAAAGATTACGATATTCCCGGGAGATGTTGTAATCATAAGCTCCACGCCGATTCCGGGCAACGAGAAGAGCGTATTCCGGTTAATCAACGATCTGTCGGTGCTCGGCGCGAATGTAATTTTCCAGGATACGCATGTATCCGGACATGCATGCCAGGACGAGATTCGCTTTTTGTACAGCCTGATTCGCCCGAAGTATGCGATTCCGATTCACGGCGAGTTCCGTCATCGCATCGCACAGAGAAATCTCTGCCTGGATCTCGGCTGGGATAAGGAGCATGTCATTGTATTAAAATCCGGCGATGTGCTCTCGCTTTCACAGAAGAAGGCGGAGATTACGGAGACTGTTCCGGCTCGCGGGGTGCTTGTCGACGGACTCGGTGTCGGAGATGTCGGCAACATCGTGCTTCGCGATCGGCAGTATCTCTCCGAAAACGGTATTCTTATCGTATCGCTTTGCATGGATACCGACGAGATGTATTTCGTGAGCGAGCCCGAGATTGTGACGAAGGGCTTTGTGTATATCAAGGATGCCGAGGAGATAATCAACCGGGCGAAGGAGATTGTCGTCTCGTGCATGGAAATGTTTTCCGACAGCCACAGCAGGGATATCGGGCGTCTTAAGGCGGACATCCGCAATGCGCTCAGTGAATTCATCTGGCGTGAGCTGAAGCGTCGGCCGATGATTCTTCCGATCATCGTCGAGGCGGAATAAGACGGCACATTTCGCGGGTGCCGGGGAGGAATGCATATGAGAAAGAAACCAAACAAAACCAATCAGGCGGGACGGCTTGTTATTTCAAGTTCGACGATGATTATCCGAATCATCATCGATGTCGTCTTTTATTTGCTTGTCGCATTTTTCATCGTAAGAGCAAGCTTTTACGCCAAGGATTTTTGCTATCAGCTGTTCGGCAATGTGACGATGGCTTCCTATGAGGACGGCGAGGAGAAGGAAATCTTTATCGAAGCCGGCGACTCGACTCGCGATGTCGCGAAGCGTCTCGAACGCGAGGGAATCATCGTCAACGAGCTTTCATTCTATGTCAAGGTCAAAATCAACAAATACAACATCATCCCCGGGACATACAAGCTCAACACAAACATGAACTATACTGAAATATTGAATATCATTTCCGTCTCGACCGAGAAGTTCGAAGAGGAGGAGTTGCTGAATGATTGACTCCCTGCTGGTCCAGCCTCATATTGCCGAATATGTGAGCTCACTCGTACCGGATTTGCCGGATCGGCTGTCGACAATGGAAAGCAGAGCTAAGCAAGAGGAAGTTCCTATCATTCGCAAAGAAGCACAGGGACTTCTTCGCTTTTTGTTGGAATGGCAGCAGCCGGAATCCATTCTTGAAATCGGTACCGCCGTCGGATTTTCCGCTTCGCTCATGGCGCATTATACCGGATACCGGGTGCCGATAGAGACGATTGAAAAAGTTCCGGCACGGATTGCGGCCGTGCATGCGCTCCTCGCGGAGTGGGAGGATTTGCGCTCCTGTATCACGCTTCTTGAGGGAGATGCAGCCGATTGGTGCGAGCGGTTGAGCGCGGAGGGAAGACAATATGATTTCATTTTCCTTGACGCGGCGAAGGCGCAGTATCCGGTATATCTGCCGCATCTTCGAAAAATGCTTGCTCCGGGCGGCATTCTGGTCACGGACAATGTTCTGCAGGAAGGCAGCCTTGCGGATTCGAAATTCACGGTTCCGCGGCGGGATAGGACGATTCATATGCGCATGCGCGAGTATGTTGACGCACTGTTCGGAGATTCCGACTTGACGAGTGTGCTGCTGCCGGTCGGAGACGGGATGACAATCAGTCGGAAAGCAAAATGACGATTACACCGGAAAGGGGGATTGTGAGTACTATGACGGAATTGTTGATGCCTGCAGGCTCCCTTCCGCTTCTTAAGACTGCCGTCCGGTACGGCGCTGACGCTGTATATGTCGGCGGCGAGCAGTACGGTCTGCGTGCAAAAGCGATTAATTTCTCCCCGGAGGATATGGCCAAAGGTATTGCATTTTGCCATGCAAACGGGCGGAAACTATATGTGACGGCCAATATCACGGCGCACAACAGGGATTTAAGCGGTGTCAGGAAGTATTTTGCGGAATTGAATGAAATCGTGCCGGATGCGGTGATTATATCGGATCCCGGTGTTTTCTCTATTGCGAAGGAGACGCTTCGCCCGGAGATTGCAATTCATATAAGCACGCAGGCGAACAATGTGAATGTTGAGACATTTCGCTTCTGGTACCGCCTCGGTGCATCCCGCGTCGTCTGCGGAAGAGAGTTGTCGCTTGCGGAGATTGCGCAGATTCGCGCGGAGCTTTCGAAGGAGCAGGAGATTGAGGCCTTCGTCCACGGCGCGATGTGCATTTCCTACTCCGGGCGCTGCCTTTTGTCAAACTATATGACGGGGCGCGATGCCAATCTCGGTGCATGTACGCATCCGTGCCGCTGGCGCTATGCGCTTGTGGAGGAAAAACGGCCCGGTGAGTATTTTCCGGTCGAGGAAAACGAGCGCGGGACATACATTTTAAACTCCCGCGATTTATGTATGATTGAAAATGTTCCCGAGCTTCTTGCCGCGGGAATCGACAGCTGGAAAGTGGAAGGCCGCATGAAGCATTCGCTGTATATCGCGGGAATTGCAAGGGCCTATCGCCTCGCAATCGACGCCGCAAAGCGCGACCCGGAGGAGTATCGGGCGATGCTTCCGATGCTTGCGGAGGAGATTCGCCTGTGCGAGGGAAGGGACTGTACGACCGGCTTCTTCTTCGGAACCCCCGGAGAGGAATCCATGAAATATGAATCTGCGACGGCCGATACCGGCGCGGTTTATCTCGGCACCGTAGACACTGTAACTTCGGACGGATATTCGGAGTTTACGCAGAAAAACAAGTTCTGTGTCGGGGATACCGTCGCGTTTATGAAGACGGACGGAAGAAACATTTCGACCCGCGTGCTTGCCATGAGAGACGGGGACGGTGCGGAGATAGATTCCTGTCCGCATCCCGGTATGCGTGTCGGAATCCGGACGGAGATTGCGCCCGAACCGGGTGATGTCATGCGGACGGTTATCGCTGCGGAGAAACAGAAGTAAAGGACAGACAGATGAGTCACGGGCTTCACAACCGAATTCGAAGGACAATCGTACTGCTCGCAGCAGTGACGGTTTTGCTTTTGATGCTCGGAGCCTGTACTTCCGCTGATAAGAACCTTACGCCGGAGCCTGCGCCGACCGCAGTCGTGACGCCGACACCGCCGTTTCGCAATCCCGTGGAGACGAATCTGCATGCGCTTGCGGAGCCGGTTTCCCCGATTTTTCTCGGACACCGGCAGAATGTCTGGAACCTTGCGAAGGACAATCCGATCACGCAGACGGTGTCAGGCGACGGAGGAACGGACGGATGGTTTCGCTTTCTCTGGGAGGAGGATGCGGTCTATGTTTTGGTTCGGGTGAACGACAACACTTTCGATACCGGAGCGGATGATGTGTACGAGCGTGACAGCGTTGTCATTTACATCAACGAGGACGGCCGGAAGAACCTCCGGTATGCGGTCGGAGATGCATTTTACGCTGTGGATCGGAGCGGAAGAGGATATGTCGGGCGCGGCGGCGCGGAGGAAGGCTTCGTCTGCTCGGTCTATGAGGATCCCGAGGCAAAGGGAAACGCCTATTATGCGGAGTTTCGCATACCGCTTCGCTCGGTGACGGGACGGTATGACCGGGAGATCGGATTTGATGTTCGAATCAACAATGCCTTCGAGGGTGAATGCGTGCATGTTGTGCAATGGGCGGATACCAGCGGAAAAACGGAGATTACAATGACCGGTGTGGGAACGGTTCGAATGGATTAAACTGTCGAAAAAATCGTCGGAGAGGAGGAAAGAGATGAAAGCTTCACGGAAAATGCGTTTCGTTCTGCCCGCAGCTGTACTGTTTATTCTTGTTGCATCGCTTTCCAGCCGTATGAATGCAAACGCAAAGCCGACTCCGTGCTCGGGCGAGCGTTATGACGACAGAAACGATCTTCCGACACCGACTCCGGCGCCGACGAAGAGACCTCCCCGCGATGTGACCGTGACACCGGTTCCGGGTTCGGACATCACGGAGTCAAGATACGGAAGAATTGAGGTGGAGGAGTCGGAAGACGCCTATTTTGCGCAGCGTTCCGACAAGGTTGCAGGCTCCGCAAGGCTGTCCGGCATCCGAATTGACGGTGTCGCGGACCGGCTGTATGACCTCAGTCAAACCTACTTGCTTGTCAACGGAATCTTCGGAAAGCCGACGCAGGCTGATTTCCGCGCCTGCTGTGATAACACGCATCTCTATCTCCTCGTCGAAGTGTTTGACAATACGAGACATACGGCAGGGGATGTTCCGACGAGAAAAGACGGCGTGGAGATATTTATCAACGAGTCCGGGCTTCGCCCGGGACAATACGGGGAGGGCGACTGCCATTTCATTTTCCTGCGCGACGGTACCTGCGTATGCGGTAACGGCGCTGACGGGGACAATGCGGAGTTTGTTGTCGTCGAAACCGAAGGCGGATACCGGATGGAGATTGCAATACGGTTTGTGTTGCCCTCCAACAGGAGAAGCAACGACATCGGATTTGATATCCGGGTCAACGATGCATACACGGCTGAGAACCGTGACGCGATTACGGCGTGGAGCGATACATCGCTTCTGACGCACAAGGATTTGCGTGGTGTGGGGATTCTTTCTCTGCGATGAGACTGCAGGGGGAGGCAATACGGTGTAAGGGAGGTTACTATGATCAGTCTGTTCTGGCCGGAGGATACGATGACATACGAGGATGTATGCACGATTCCCGAGCCTTCGTTTTTTCGTGATTTGAATCTCGATCAATATGCTGCGGAATGGGCGGAGTCGTACGATGACAGGGAGCTGATTCCGTACTTTTACTGCGAAGCGAAGTCCTATGATGTCGCAAAATACCGTCAGGAGGTTATTCGCGACCTGTCCGATCCCGAAATCTCGGAAATCATCGATGATTTCGTTTCGAAAATCGGTGAGGCGGTGCGTTGCCGCCAGTGTGCCGACAATGTGCTCGAGGCTTCGCAGAAATACAAATGGAACACGGACTGCATTTTGCAGTATTATCAGGCGATGGAGGATCTCTGTGTCGCGTTTAACCGCGTACCGCCCAAATCCAGGGCGTTTTACGCGCTTCACCAGGAATTGTTCCGCCTGCTCAACACCTCTGCGGTAAGACGCCTTCGCGTGACCGCGAAGACAATCCATGACGAGTTTGAAAAGATGCGTTTCCACATCAGCATTAACAAGGATAAAGCGACCTTTGACCTTTCCTACAATCCGGCGGATTATTGCGCGCCGCTCAGGCTGGCGCTCGCCAACACGATTGCAGAGGATGAAGTGTTTGTACCGTTCCGCGACCATCCGTTCCCCGCGATGGATGTATCGCCCCTTGAGAGCTTTATTCTCAAACAGCTCGAGAAAGAGAACCGTCAGGTGTTTTTACAGCTGACCTCGTTCGGCGAGCGGTGCGGCAATGTGCTCTCGCAGGATGTTCTCGACCTTCTGCGCGAGATCCGGTTTTTCCGCGACAATCTCAATTTCTTAAACAAAATGAAGGACGAGGGACTTCCGATTGTCATGCCTCTTCTGGTGAAGGACAAGGAGCTGTATCTCGATAACTGCTATGATTTCGTGCTTGCTCTTCGAAACACGAAGGCGAAGAGGGAAGTCATTTTAAACGATATCATGAAGGCAAATTTCGAGAAGGCCATCATCGTGACCGGCCCGAACCAGGGCGGCAAGACGACGCTTGCCCGTGCCTTCGGTCAGTGCTTTTATTTCGGTATGATGGGATTGCCTGTACCTGCCGGCGTATGTAAGCTTCCCTATATCACGAACATCTTCACGCATTTTGCAAACGAGGAGGGCGCGGACGGCGTGGACGGCCGGCTCGCCAACGAAATCACCAGAATTCGGGACATGCTGTCTCAGGTTGACCACCGAAGCATCGTCATTTTGAATGAGCTGTTTACCTCGGCTCCGACGATTGACGCGCTTGCGATGAGCCGTGATCTGCTGAAGCGTCTTCTTGCAAACAATGCGATTTGCTTCTATGTCACGCACACCTATGAGATTGCGCTTGATTCCGAGGATTATGTCAGCCTGGTTGCAACCGTCGTGGAGGACGGAACCTGCCGGAGAACCTATCGAATCGTTCGGAAACGCGCCGACGGTGTAGCCTATGCGAATTCCATCGTCAGCAAATACAAGCTTGATTACAGCCATATTAACTACCGGTTGCACAGAAAATAGGGGGAGAGAATGAAAGTTCAATTGTTAAACCGGCCGGGCTTCACGCAGGAAGGAGATATCGCGCCGTTCAAAAACGATCTGTGTCAGGACCTTGTACTTGAGCCGATTTTACAGGCAATGGCCAAGGGCGACAACTATGTCTATCAGCAGTGCAAACAAATCCTTCTTTCGCCGCTTACGGACCGTGAAAACCTGCTTCACCGGCAGAGCGCGCTCCGCGACGCGATTCGCAACACAAAGACGATTCTTTCGCTGTACGCTACCGTGGCCGAGGTTGTCACGGACATCAGCAATTTCCGCACATCGCAGAGAAAGAACGGGAACCCGCTGCCGTCCGTGCGCCTCATGACGGCGATTGAGCAGCTGGATGTCTTAGCGAAGGGCCTGGAGCGGTTAAAGGGCGAGATTGTCAATACTTACGGACATTTTACCGGAACGATTTTCCGTGATTTCTACGATGAGTTTCTGATGGAATTCAACGCCGAATTCGTGCAGCTTGTGCACGAGAAGGCTGCGCTCTTGAAGGCGATTGACGAGGGCGGTGAGATTCAGATCAGCGGAACCATCGGAAACGGGCTGAAGACCGACGGACTTGTGGTAAACGCGCTTTCGGAGTACCGAACGAAGCGCAAGTTCGACATCATGGAGTCGCTGTTTTCAACGAAAATCAAGAAAAATGAGATTCGCATCTCGTACGAGGATTTGCAGCTTTATCGGGACTGCATTGATTTGCAAAATGCGGGCCTGCTGCATGTCGCATCGACCTTCGACGGTTTTTCGATGGGACTCATGAAGCTGTTCAATACGCTTCGTCAGCAGCTTGCCTTCTTCCACGGCTGCTGCAACCTGTACAACCATATGAAGAATATGTGTTTCCCCGTATGTTTCCCCGAGGTCACGGCGGAAAAGCACGCCATCACGGGGCACGGGATTTACGACCTCGGTGTTGCCATCCGGGATTTGAAGATGCCGATGGCAAACGATATCGAGGGGGATGACACGCTCACATATCTGATCACGGGAACAAACCACGGCGGCAAGACGACATTTATCCGGAGCGCCGCGATTGCGCAGCTGATGGCGCAGAGCGGAATGTTTGTGCCTGCGCACGACATGATTACGCGAATCTTCCCGGGGATTTATACGCACTTTGTGAGGAATGAGGATGTGACGATGAACGCCGGCAAGCTCGAGGAGGAGCTGCAGCGTCTGTCGAAGATTGTCGACCATATGCAGGCAGAGTCCGTGATTTTCTTAAACGAGTCGTTTGCGACGACCTCGGAGAGAGACGGAGCGGCGATTGCCGAGGATATTCTAAAGGCATTTTCGGACAATGAGGTCACGACATTTTTCGTGACGCACATCTACGCGTTTGCGAAGAAAGCGTACGATGAGGAGCGTCCGCGCACGCAGTTTCTGCAGGCGGAGCGCACGAGCGAGGGCGAGCGCACATACATTATGCGACACGGCGAGCCCGGAACTACCGGATACGGAATGGAGCTTTACAACGACATTCTCGACGGCACATATTCGGGCAATAAAAATACCGGGGGAGATACCCCCGGCAATGCGGATGGCGGGACTTGAACCCGCACGAGTGTTAGCCCGTCAGATTTTGAGTCTGATGCGTCTGCCATTCCGCCACATCCGCGAACGAACCTGATTTTATCACGGTTTCCGCGAAAAATCAAGCACTAATTTGAAAGGAGCGTCCATGGATTGCAAAACTGCACAAAAATGGAGTGACCGCTATTTGTACGGCGAGCTGCCCACGGACATTCTGCCGGAGTATCTCGCACATATTCGCACCTGCGAGCACTGTATGGAGAACCTCCGAACGGATTACTCCCTCACCAGAGCGATTGACCAGATTAACCGGAACGAGGATTTTTCGACCGATTACACAAGGGAGCTTGAGGGAAAGCTTGAGCGGTCGCGACAGACGATACTGCGGCACATTCGTATTCAGGTGTTCAAGCGTGCGGTCGTATTCGGTTTGATTGCGGTAATCGCCGTATTTCTTGCGACGCGACTGCCCGCACAGGAGAAATATTTTCTGCCGGAGGGGAGAGAGGAATCCCTTCAGCTTCGGTTTTACGGAATCGACGAGTCGGCCGATCCCGTCAAGGAAACCATTCGCAGATACAATGACGAAGCGATTCGAAGGCTTCGGGACAATACACGAAACGAGGACGGAAAATGAATGACGGATATCTGTTGATTATCGACGGTTCGAGTCTTCTGTCGACACAGTTTTACGGCAATCTGCCGCCGGCGATCACCTATGCAAAGACGCCGGAGGAGAAGGAGAAGTATTTTCCGCGGATTATGCAGACATCTTCGGGTGTTTACACAAACGGAATTTTCGGCTTCTTTCGGTATCTGCTGAAGGTGCTTCGCCAGCAGAAGCCGACGCATCTTGCGGTTGCCTGGGACCTGACGCGGGACACTTTCCGCCGCAAAATGTGCGCGGATTACAAGGCCAACCGAAGCGAGACAATTGTGCCGCTGCGCGAACAATTTGCACTGTGTCAGGAGATTTTAGCGCGAATCGGCGTGCGGCAGTATATGTCGAACGACTTTGAAGCGGATGATTTCAGTGGGTCGCTTGCCGCGAGATTCGAGCGGGAGATTCCTGTTCGGATTCTTACAAAGGACCGCGATTATCTGCAGTTGGCGAATGAATACACGGTAATCTGGCTGCTTCAGCAGGCGCAGAAAAAGGCGGATGAGCTGTTCACGAAATACGGAATCCGCAAGGAGGCGCCGACTGTTGCGGAGAAGGCGTTTCCGATGACGCCCGACCGTATCGCCGCGGAGTACGGGGTGTATCCCGGGAGTGTTGCCGAGTTGAAGGCGATTGCAGGCGATCCCTCCGACAACATCAAGGGTGTGCCGGGAATCGGCGAGAAGACAGCCCTTTCGCTGATTTCGCATTACCGCACTGTTGCAGCTTTGTATGAGGCGGTTCACGAGGCCGGAGAGGAGGGCGCGAAGGCGCTTGCGACCGCCTGGAAAAACGATCTCGGCATCACGAAAAATCCGATTCCCGCGTTAATCAAGACGGACGGGGATTCCGTGGTCGGTGAGGAAGCCGCGAAATTGAGCCGCGCACTTGCGACAATCAAGAGAGACATTCCGATTGCGGAGTCGCTTGAGGACCTTGCCGTGGCGATTGATTACGCGGAATTAAAGAAGGTTTTCGAGGAGCTTGAGATTCGTACCATACCGCTTCCCGAGGCGGAAGCGTCGGTGAAGATTGCATTTAAAGAGAAGGAATGCAGCACTGCGGATGCGGCGAAAATTTTAAAGGAAATCGGTTCACGCAATCTGCCGATCGGACTTACAAAGGTCGCGGAGGAGAACAATGCGGAGGACTGGCAGGTTGCTTTCGGACTCGCGGTAACAAGTGCGAGATACACGCTGGCGCAGGACTCCGTCAGATATATTTTCCGTGTAGGGGAGGATGAAGAGGCCGGCTTTACCGGGGCGCTGTCCGAGCTATCCGGCTCTACGGTCTATGTGTTCGGCGCAAAGGAATACTGGTGCGGGATTTTTTCGCGCGGAAGCGGTCTGCAGGATGTCGCGCTTATGGATTATCTGCTTCGCCCGTTGGCGCAATCCCATGATGCGGATGCCGTCTTTACGGAGTGGAACGGCGAAGTGCCGGCGCCGGAGCTGACTGCCGAGGCTACACTTGCGCTCGGTGAGAAGCTTTCGAAAAAGCTTGACGAGCAGGGCATGAAAGAGCTGTTTCTGACGGCCGAAATGCCGTTGTGTTATGTGCTTGCGGACATGGAATCCGCGGGAATTGCGGTTGATACGGCACAGCTCGGGGCATTTTCCGCGATGCTGCGCACCGAGATTGACAAGCTCACGCGCTTGATTTATGAGCAGAGCGGCACCGAATTCAATATCAACTCGCCGAAGCAGCTTGCCGAGGTGCTGTTTGAACGGATGCATATTCCGTATCCGGACAAGAAGAAAAAGAGCGGATATTCCACAAATGCGGACATTTTGGAGATGCTCCGCCCGGATTATCCGATTGTTGATTCGGTTCTTACCTATCGGCAATACAGCAAATTGTATTCCACCTATGCCGAAGGACTGCACGCCTATATTGCCGCGGACGGAAGAATACACACAACCTTTACGCAGACCGTTACGGCTACTGGAAGACTCAGCTCCGTCGATCCGAATCTGCAGAATATTCCCGTGCGGACAGAGCTCGGAAGGGATATCCGCAAGGCGTTTATTCCGAAGGAGGGCTGCATATTTGCAGACGCCGATTATTCGCAGATTGAGCTTCGGCTGATGGCGCATCTTTCGGGCGACCGGAATCTTCAGAAGGCATACCACGACGCTGCGGACATTCATCGTTTGACTGCCTCGCAGGTGCTCGGCATTCCGTATGAGGAGGTAACGCCGGAGCAAAGAGGCGCCGCCAAGGCGGTCAACTTCGGAATTCTGTACGGAATAAGCTCCTTCTCGCTCGCGCAGGACCTGGGGATTTCGCGGGCTGCGGCCGAAAAATACATCGAGGATTATTTTGAGCGGTTCCCCGGTGTGCGGACCTATTTGGACAGGACCGTTGCCGAAGCGAAGAAAAACGGCTTTGTTCGCACATTGTACGGACGCATTCGTCCGATTCCCGAGCTGTCGTCCGACTCGTTCCAAAAGCGTGCCTTCGGCGAGCGCGTAGCGATGAATTCACCGATTCAGGGTACTGCCGCGGATATTATGAAGCTTGCGATGATTGCCGTCGACAGGGCATTGCGTGAAAACAATCTCAAGGCGAGAGTTTTGGTTCAGGTGCATGACGAACTGCTGCTTGAGGTTCCGGAGGACGAGGCGGAGAAGGTTTCCTCCCTTCTGAAGGACGCCATGGAGTCGGTCGCCGATCTCGCGGTACCGCTTGAGTGCGAAGTGCATCTCGGCTCAAACTGGCTTGAAGCGAAGGGCTGATTGACAGTAAAAGTTACTATTTTTCGTAAATAACGGAACAATGCTGAGTTTACAAAGGGAGGTGAGGGCTATGTATGTAATCGGTTTGACCGGAAATGCCGGAAGCGGAAAAAGTTATGTGTGTAAATGCGCAATCGATCTCACGCATTGCCCGGTAATCGACTCCGATGCCGTGTGCCAGGAATTGATGATGCCGGGACAGCCGGTGTATGAGGAAGTCGTTCGCGTCTTCGGCGAGGATTACCTTGCGTCTGACGGGACGCTTGACCGCGCGAAACTTGCGGCTAAGGTGTTCGCGGATGCCAGGGCGCTCTCTTTGCTGAATTCGCTCACGCATCCCGCAACGATACGGGAGATTCGCCGCCTTCTTTTCCAGTATGAGGAGGAGGGATATCCGGTTGCGTTCGTGGAATCGGCGCTGGCCGATCAGGCCGGGTACCGTGACTTCTGCGATGCGCTCTGGATTGTGATTGCCTCGGAGGAAACCCGCAGAAGAAGACTTCGTCTTCGCGGGTATTCGGAGGAGCGAATCGATGCCGTGATGTCATCGCAGACACCGCAGTCGCAATTGATTACGCCCGGCATGCCGATGATTGTCAATGACCGGGATAACAACCGGTATTTGATTCTGCATCAATTGCAGCATTATCTCGACAATGCCGTCGGACGCGCCGTATGGATTGCCGGAAAATCGCCTTCTATCGGTTGCAGGCAGAAGGAAGATATGGTATACTGAAGCCGCTTTAAACAAAGACAGACACAAGATAGGCGATTCCATGAGAGCATTTTGCATAGCCAGCGGGAGCAGTGGGAACTGCACCTGCATCACAACCGAAGAGACGGGGATATTAATCGATGCAGGTATATCCGCCAAGCGGATTGTCGACGGACTGCAGGGAGGCGGCGTCGAGCCGGAACGAATCGATGCGATTTTCATCACCCATGAGCACAGCGACCATATCGCAGGGCTAACGGTCTTCCTGAAGAAGTACCGGACGCCGGTTTACGGTACGCACGAGACACTGCAGGCGGTCATGAATGCGGACCGGTCCGGACAGCTGTCACCGGAGTTGTTTCATCCGATTGTACCCGGCCGGGTAACGAAAATCGGTGACGCCGAGATTTCGGCCTGCTACATTTCTCATGATGCAGCGAAGCCCGTCTGTTATTCGGTTTCAAGCGGCGGAAAAAAGCTTGCGATGGCGACCGACCTCGGTTGCTATGACAGTACCGTGGTCGCGCATTTGTCCGGCGCGGATGCCGTGCTTTTGGAGTCCAACTACGACCGTGATATGCTTTTGGTAGGACCGTATCCGTACCACTTAAAAAAGCGGATTCTCGGCACCTACGGACATCTGTCCAACGACGATTGCGGAAGCTTGCTTGTATCGCTGCTGCACAGGGGCCTTCGGTATGTCATTCTGGGGCACCTGAGCAAAGAAAATAATTACCCGGAGCTTGCGTACCAATGTGCGCTTGTGACGCTTGAAAAAAACTGGCATTACACGGAGCCGTGCCCGCGCCTTATGGTAGCGCCGCGGGATATGCCCGGAGAATGTATAACGATTTGACGGAGGATTTTTTATGAAGAAAGCGATTATCACGGTAGTGGGAAAGGACCGTGTCGGTATCATCGCGCGCGTATGCACGTATCTTTCGGAGAGCGGAATCAATATCCTTGACATTTCACAGACAATTGTCGGAGGCTTCTTCAACATGATGATGGTGGTTGATGTCGCCGATGCGAAGACCGATTTCGACGGAATTGCCAACGGCCTTTCCGAGGTCGGAAAGAGCATTGATTGCGTCATTCGCATTCAGCTTGAGGATATCTTTGATATGATGCACCGCATCTGATTTTGCGCGGGCGGGACAGTTTGTCCGTTCTGCAGGGAGTCGGAAATGCGCGGCACAGGAAACAGGCTAAAGGAGCTTCGAATTGCATGATCAGCAGAAGTGAAATATGGGAAACCAATCAAATGATCGAGAAGGAAAATCTCGATGTCCGCACAATCACGATGGGTATCAGTCTTCTTGACTGTATGGATTCCGATCTTACCGTGATGTGTCGGGAGATTCATGATAAAATAGTCCGTCTCGCCGGAAAACTTGTCGAGACCGGTGACGAGATCGGCCGGGAATACGGAATCCCGGTCGTCAACAAAAGAATCAGCGTGACGCCCATCGGAATTATCGGTTCCGCGGCATGTAAGACCGAGGACGATTTCGTGACGATTGCCAAGGTTTTGGACGATGTCGCGAAGGAGGTAGGCGTAAACTTCATCGGCGGTTTTTCCGCGGTTGTCGCAAAGGGAATGACCAAATCCGATGAGCTTTTGATGCGCTCGATTCCGAAGGCGCTCTCGCAGACGGAGCGTGTATGCAGCTCTGTAAATGTGGGCTCCACAAAAACAGGAATCAATATGGATGCCGTCCGTTTGATGGGCGAGATGATCTGCGAGACCGCAAAGCTTACGAAAGATGCCGATTCTATCGGCTGCGCAAAGCTTGTCGTATTTTGCAATGCGCCGGATGACAACCCGTTCATGGCGGGCGCGTTTCACGGAATCACCGAGGCGGAGGCCGTAATCAATGTCGGCGTAAGCGGTCCGGGAGTTGTAAAGAAGGCTTTGGAATCTGCAAGAGGCAAAGATTTCGAGGTGCTGTGCGAGACCATAAAGCGCACGGCATTTAAGATAACAAGAGTCGGCCAGCTCGTTGCGAAGCGTGCATCGGAGCTGCTGCAGGTGCCTTTCGGCATCGTCGACCTCTCCCTGGCGCCGACGCCTGCAGTCGGAGACTCCGTAGCAGAGATTTTACAGGAAATCGGACTGGAGTATCCGGGAGCTCCCGGAACAACAGCAGCGCTTGCGCTTCTCAACGATCAGGTGAAGAAGGGCGGAGTTATGGCCTCGTCCTATGTCGGAGGACTCAGCGGTGCATTTATCCCGGTGAGTGAGGATCAGGGCATGATTGACGCTGTGAACGCCGGTTGCCTTACGCTCGAAAAGCTCGAGGCGATGACCTGTGTCTGCTCGGTAGGACTTGATATGATAGCGATTCCCGGCGATACGACGCCCGCGACAATCTCGGGTATCATTGCGGACGAGACGGCAATCGGTATGATCAATCAAAAGACGACGGCGGTGCGCCTGATCCCCGTTGTCGGTAAGACTGTGGGGGAACAGGCAGAGTTCGGAGGTTTGCTCGGATATGCGCCGATTATGCCGGTCAATCGGTTCAGCTGCGAGGCATTTGTCGCGAGGAAGGGTCGTATCCCTGCGCCGATTCACAGTTTCAAGAACTGATGCGGCGCGAGTAAGGAGAAGAGATGGAGATACAATTGTGGAGAGAGATTCTGGAGCCGTATTCGCTTGCGGTTGACGAGCTTGTCGTCAAGTTTACGCACATCCAGAAATCCCTGCGAAAACAGGATGATTACTGCCCGATTGAGCTTGTTACGGGGCGTGTTAAGACGATTGCGAGCATTGTAGAAAAATGCAGCCGCAAGAAGATTCCTCTGGAGCGGCTTGAGGAGGAGATGGCCGATATCGCCGGAATCCGCCTCATCTGCCAGTTTGTGGAGGACTGCTATGTCGTAGCGGATATGATTAAGCGCCGCTCCGACATGGAGGTTGTGAGCGAGAGCGATTATATCGCGACGCCGAAGTCGAGCGGCTATCGAAGCTATCATATGAAAATCCGGTATACGGTGCATATGGTTGACGGTCCGAAGACTTTGAACGCAGAGATTCAAATCCGTACGCTCGGTATGAACTGCTGGTCGACCATCGAGCATTCGCTGCAATACAAATATCGGAGCAACATTCCGGACGAACTCAAGGAACGCCTTGTGCGCGTTGCGGACGAGATGATCAATACCGACCGCGAGCTCTCCGAGATTCGCGACGAGATCACGGCCGCGAGGGAGCTTCGGTTTGAGGAAGAGCGTATTGTGAACGACATTTTGCTTACGATTCAGAACCTGTATCGCTTTGCTAGTCACCGCGAGGCCGTGCGGATTCAGGAAGAATTTTTCCGAATCTATGAGGAAAAGGACATCGAGAAGCTGAAGCATTTTGCGACGGAACTTGACATTATTGCGGAAGGATACCGGGCTCAGACCACCGTCTGATTTGCCCGCGTCCGGAAAGGATTACCATGCGGCTGCCGGAAGCCTTTTCAAAACGGATGCTTGAGATGCTCGGAGAGGACGATTTCCGGGCGTATGAGGCGTGCCTTGAGAGAAGTGTCAGCTCGGCGCTTCGCGTAAACACACGGAAAATAACGCCCGAGCGGTTTGCGGAGATATCTCCCTTCACACTCCGGCGCGTTCCGTGGATTTCCAACGGATATTATTATGCGGATACGGATGCTCCCTCGAAGCATCCGTATTACTATGCGGGGCTGTATTATCTGCAGGAGCCCTCGGCGATGACGCCGGCGAGTCTTCTGCCGATTTCCGAAGGAGATCGCGTGCTCGATCTCTGTGCAGCTCCCGGCGGCAAAAGCACGGAGCTTGCCGCAAAGCTCGGGGACACCGGCCTTTTGGTGGCGAACGATATCTCGGCGACAAGAGCGAAGGCGCTTCTGAAAAACCTGGAGGTGTTCGGGGCTCCGAACATTTTGATTACGAGCGAATCCTCGGACAAGCTTGCGGACCGTTTCCCGGGTTTCTTTGACAAGATTTTGGTGGATGCACCGTGTTCGGGTGAGGGAATGTTCCGCAAACAGCCCGCGATTATGCGCAACTGGGAGCAATACGGCACGGAGTATTACAGTAAGCTTCAGCATGAGATTCTTCCGCAGGCAATACAAATGCTTCGACCGGGCGGAATGCTCTTGTATTCGACATGCACCTTTTCCGCGCTTGAGGACGAGGAAGCGGTGGAATTCGTGCTTGCCAATTATCCGGAGATGGAGCTTCTCCCGGTGATTCCGGAAGGGCGCGAGGATGAATACGCCGCATGCGGCTTTGACACGGGTCATCAGGAGTGGATGAGGGCGCCGCTTCCCGAGGTGACAAAGTGTGCGCGGTTGTTCCCGCATCGCCTTGAGGGTGAGGGACATTTTGTCGCATTGTTCCGAAAGAAGGATGACGCGTACGGCGCTGGCTTTGTTTCAGGTGCCGCAGACGGCGCTTGTTCCGGGCGAAAGGGGAATCGCTCAAAAGCAAATTCCGGCAACCGCGGAGCCGTGAGAACCGTTTCGGGGCCGAAGACTCCGCCTGCGGTTTCCGACTGGCTCTCGTCGCTTGCAAAAACGCCCGAAACCTCCGCAAAATGGGATAACTCGGAGCTTGTCATCTCCGGCGAGCGCGTATGCATGGTTCCCAGGTTGATGCCCGATGTCTCCGGGCTGCGCGTGCTCCGCACCGGATGGTACCTCGGGGATTACCGCAAGGAACGCTTTGAGCCGAGCCAGGCTTGTGCGATGGGGCTTGCGGCTTCGGAATATCCGAATGTATGCAACCTCGAGGCGGACGATCCGAATGTGATTCGCTATTTGAAATGCGAGACAATAGAGACGGACACAGCGGTAGCTGACGGTTTTGTCCTGGTTTGTGTGAACGGCTTTCCGCTCGGTTTCGCCAAGGCAAAGGACGGCGTGCTGAAAAACCGCTATCTGTCGGGATGGCGAATGCTGTAACAATGATTTTCCGGGGCAATTGACCGGGAATAAACGCAGGGAGGGAGATGCCATGGGAATGCGACTTGACCGCTTACTCTCGGAGCTTTCACCGAAGATGAGCCGCAAACAGTGTCGTGACGCCATACGCGCCGGCCGTGTGAGTGTGGACGGTGCAGCCGTGCGGGATCCCGAGCGTAAAACCGATCCCGAAGCGGAGACCGTGGCTTTGGATGGGATTGCGTTCTCCTATGCGCGGTTTCGGTATTTTCTCTTAAACAAACCTGCCGGGGTACTGTCGGCATCGCGGGATAAAAAGCAAAAGACAGTGCTTGACCTGATTCCGGGAATCGACCCGGAGAAATATTTTCCGGTCGGGCGTCTTGATATCGATACGGAAGGCTTTCTGCTGATTACCAACGACGGCGCGCTTGCCCACGAACTGCTTTCACCGAAGAAGCATGTGCCAAAGACCTACCACGCTGTCTGCCGCGGCGTTTTGACGGAGGAGGACTGTGCGAAACTGTCCGCAGGCATCGATTTGGGAGATTTTGTCACGGCTCCCGCGAAGGCAGGCATTTTGCGTAAGGGAGATACGGAGACGGTATTGTTTCTTACGATAACCGAAGGAAAATTCCATCAGGTGAAGCGTATGGTACAGGCGGTCGGAAGCGAGGTGACCGCGCTTCGTCGCGTTTCGATGGGAGGCCTCTCCCTGCCGGACGATTTGCCGGCAGGGCATTATACAGAACTGACGACCGCGGAAATTGCGCGGATTCGTATTTCGGAGGAGAATTGAGTGAAGACGGATTTTTCGGCGGCAATCTTTGATTTGGACGGGACGATTGTCGATTCGATGTGGATTTGGAAAGATATTGATATGGACTATATGGGAAGGCACGGAATTCCTTACGACGAAGGCCTTCAGGCGAAAATCGGCGGGATGAGCCTTCGTGAAACCGCTGTATATTTTCAGGAAAATTACGGAATTACAGACTCGATTGAGGAGATTCAGGCCGAGTGGAACAATATGGCAATGGAGTATTACCGCACGAAGGTTCCGCTGAAACCGGGCGTTCTTGCGTATCTGCGAACGCTCCGCGGGAAGGGAGTCCGCACGGGGATTGCGACATCGAACTCGAGGGAGCTTCTCGACGCCGTGCTTGACGCGACGGGGCTTCGCGAATATATGGACAGCATTCATACCGCATGCGAGATTACACGAGGAAAGCCGGCCCCGGATATTTATCTGCTCGTTGCCGACGATCTCGGTGTAAATCCCGCGGATTGCATGGTGTTTGAAGATATTCTTCAGGGGATTGAGGCCGGTCACAATGCGGGAATGCGCGTATGCTCCGTATACGATGCGCATGCGGAGGCGCAGATGGACGAAATCATAGCGCAGTCGGAATATCATATCAGAGATTTTACGGAGCTTTTGGAGGACGAGGGGGCATTGAATGAAAGCAGGTAAAGGTACAAACGGTTATATCGGGAGACGGAAAATGCTGTCGGCTCTTTGGACGATTTGCATTGTTTTGGTATCCCTCGGATTGTTCTTCATCGGATGGTATCTGAAGGGAACAACGCGGAACCTTCTCACGGTCATTTCCGTGCTGGGCGTTCTGCCGGCCGCAAAATCGCTTGTCGCATGCATCGTTTTGTTTCCGTATCGTTCCCTCGAGGAAGATGTTTACCGCAGGTTCATTGAAGCGGCCGGCGGGAGCGGGAAGCTCTATTCCGATCTCGTGTTTACTTCCGAGAAAAATGTCATGCATCTGGATGCTTTGTATATAAACGGCACGGAGCTCGTGGGATATGCCGAAAAAATGAAGCCGAAGGAAAAGGAAAATGTGCTGGCTTATTTTACGGAATCCCTGAAGAAACGGGGATGTTCCGTGCATATGCATATCTTTGAGCGCGCGGCGGAGATGACCGCGCGAATCGGGGATCTCAGCGGGGAATCCCCGGAAATTCCCGTGGAAATTACAGCTTTTGTGCGTATGATTCTTGTTTGACAGAGGGATGCGATGAAAGAATTTACGATTGCCAGGCAGGAGGCGGGACAGCGTTTTTCGAAATATCTGGGAAGAATGCTGCCCGAAGCAGGGTCGGGGTTTCTCTATAAGATGCTTCGAAAGAAAAATATAACCCTGAACCATGCAAAGGCCGAAGGAAATGAGACCGTCCGCGAGGGCGATGTAGTCACAATCTACTTCTCCGATGAGACCTTCGCGGCGATGAGCGGCGCCGGGGCGGATGCAAAACGGCCGCTGCCGAGATTTTCCCTGCATCCCGTCAACGAGGAACAGATTGTGTACGAGGATGAGCATGTCATGGCGGTATACAAACCGCAGGGCGTGTTGTCGCAGCAGGATGCGGAAGGTGAGGAATCGCTGAACGAGGCGATGCTTCAATATCTTGCGGACCGCGGAGATCTGACGCCGGATTCCATCCGCCGGTATAAGCCCGGCGTATGCAACCGGTTGGACCGCAACACCGCAGGAATCGTTTGGGCGGCGAAGACGCTTGCCGGCGCACAGGCGATGTCGGAGGTACTTCGCGGAAGAGCGCTTGCGAAGTATTATTTTGCATTTGCAACCGGAATTTTTGAAAAGCCGGTCGACTCGGTCTTGTATCTGCAAAAGAATGCGGAGACGAATGTTGTCACAATCTCCGAAAAGCCTTCGGAGGGCGCATCGGTCATTCACACGGGAATCGAGCCGGTTACGCACAACAGGAGAGTCACGCTCGTCCGAATCCGGCTGTATACGGGAAAATCCCATCAGATCCGCGCGGTTTTGAAACATCTCGGCCATCCCGTGCTGGGAGATCCGAAATATATGCCGGAGGATGCGGACACGGTCGCTTATTTCCGCAGCAAATACCATCTGCACGGACAGCAATTGTTCGCATATGCGTATGTATTTCCGGAAAATGTGCCGGAGGTGCTCTCGGAGCTGTCCGGCGAAACCATCACGGGAATCGTGCCGGACACATTTGCCGAGCTGCTCTGCGGCGAGCTGCCGAAGAAGGAGGGAGAACATGGCTACCTGGAAATCCCGGGGTCTTCGCGGATCTTTGTTTGAGGAAATCATAAACCGCACAAATGAACTGTACCGCGACCGCGGAACCGCGCTTGTGCAGAAGATTCCGACACCGATTACGCCGATTGACATCGATCGGCAGACCAGCCATATTACGCTCGCATATTTCGACAGAAAGAGTACGGTCGATTATATCGGGCTTGCGCAGGGCATCGCGCTTTGCTTTGACTGTAAGGAGTGCGCTGCGGACACCTTTGCACTCCAAAACATTCACGAGCACCAATACAGCTTCATGAAAGCGTTCGAGAAGCAGGGCGGAGTGGCCTTTCTGCTGATTTATTACAGCCATCGCGAGAAGATTTACTTCATGAACTGCGAGGAGATGGCGCGCTTTTACGAGCGCGGTACGGAGGAAGGGATGCATAAGGAGGACGGCAGACGGAGTTTCCGGTTCGAAGAGCTGAATCCGCGTTTTCTCTATGACATGCCTGCGGAGCCGTACATCAATTACCTCGAGTACATCAATGACTACCTCGATTGGAAGGATGAGCAGAATCACGGGAAAGAAAGTTGAAATTCGTTGATTTTTCGGTTGACAAGTGCATATGTACCGTGTATAATTCGGTTCATCGTGCTAACTGATTAGCAAATTAGCACTTCACAGCAATAAAGCGTCCGCGGAATTCGGCTTCGCTGTATCGAAACAACGGATAATCAACACAGGAGAGGAAATACTATGATACCTTTGTTACATACGCCGGAAGGTGTTCGGGATATTTACGGTTCGGAGAAAAGAGAGCTTCGGGCTCTTTCGGACTGCGTATGCAATTGTATGCGAAACTTCGGCTTTGAGGAGATTCAGACGCCGTCCTTTGAGTATTTTGATGTTTTTTCCAGTGAGCGAGGCACCGTTCCTTCGAAGGATATGTACAAGTTCATCGATCGCGACGGAAACACGCTTGTGCTGCGTCCGGATATGACGCCGCAGATCGCCAGAGCTGCTGTTACCTACTGGAAAAATGCGCCGGCCCCGATTCGCCTTTCCTATATCGGAAACACCTTTATCAACAACTCCGGATACCAGCTTCGCCTCAAGGAGACGACGCAGGCCGGCGTGGAAATCTTCGGAGACGATTCCTGCGTTGCGGACGCCGAGGTGATAGCGCTGACCGTGGAATGCCTTCGCGCCGCGGGTCTGACGGAGTTCCAGATTGAAATAGGCAATGCGGGTTTCTTCCGCGCCATCGCGAATTCCTGCGGTTTGACTTCGGAGGATGAGGAAGAGCTTCGCAGAAGAATCAAGGACAAAAACCTTTTCGGTATCTCCGACTTTTTGGCGGAGCGAAATATCGCAGGTAAGGAGGCGGAGCTGTTGCTTGCGCTTCCCGAGCTGTTCGGCTCCGAGGAGATTCTTTCGAAGGCTTCGTCCCTGACGGACAATGAGGCGGCTCTTGCGGCGATTGCACGACTTCAGTCGCTGTGGGATTGCCTGACCAAATACGGCGTGCAGAAATTTGTCTCGTTTGACCTTGCGATGCTCAGCAAATATCGCTACTACACGGGCATCATTTTCCGCGCAATCACTTACGGTACCGGAGAGGCGATTGCCTCGGGCGGCCGTTATGATTCGCTGGCAGGCCAGTTCGGCGAGCCTACTCCCGCCATCGGAATGTCGATCACGCTTGATTCTCTGCTTACCGTGCTTCAGCGCATGGGGCTTGAGGAGCGCAAACCGTCGGAGCGGTATGCGATTGTATACCGCGCCGAGCAGGCTGCGGAAGCCATTGCAATGGCCTGCGGAAAGCGCGTGGAGGGTATTCCCGTTGCGCTTGTGCCGGACGGCCGCGGAGTTAAGGATGCGCTTGAGAAGGAGGGAGTTATCGTATGGAATATATAACATTTGCCCTCGCGAAGGGGCGTCTTGCGAAGAAGGCGATGGAGGTGCTCGGCAAAGCCGGAATCCATTGCGAAGAGATGAATGACCCGAACACGAGAAAGCTCATCTTTACGGATGAGGAGCACAAATTCAAATTTTTCCTTGCGAAGGCGGGAGATGTGCCGACCTATGTCGAGTACGGCGCCGCCGATATCGGAATCGTCGGAAAGGATACGATTCTCGAGGAGGGCAAGAAGCTTTACGAGGTGATTGACTTCGGCTTCGGCAAATGCCGCATGTGCGTTGCGGGTCCGGAGAGCGCGAGGGAACTACTCGGAAGCGGCAGACGCATTCGCGTCGCAACAAAATACCCGAACATCGCGAAGGATTATTTTACGAATGTTCTCCATCAGACGGTTGAAATCATTAAGCTCGGCGGCTCGATTGAGCTCGCTCCGATTGTGGGGCTGAGCGAGGTGATTGTCGATATCGTGGAAACCGGTTCGACACTCCGTGAGAACGGACTGTCCGTTTTGACGGAGATTGTACCGCTCTCGGCGCGTATGGTCGTGAACCAGGTGAGCATGAAGATGGAGCAGGAGCGCATCCAGAAGCTGATTGCGGATGTGCGAAGTGTAATAGGAAACTGAGGTGCGCAGTATGAAAATTATCCCTTTGACAAAGGAATCCAAACAGGAATTGCTGGATACGCTTGCGATGCGCAGCACGAATGCGTTTGCAAAACAGCAGGAGGCGGTTGATGCGATTGTCCGCGATGTCCGCGAGCGCGGCGATGAGGCGGTTTTCGCTCTTACGGAAAAGTTCGACGGCGTAAGGATGACACCGGACACGCTGTGGGTGACGCAGGAGGAGATCGATGCCGCATATGCGGCGATTGATCCGGAGCTGCTTACCGTAATCCGCGAAGCGGCGGCAAACATCCGCGATTTCCACATGCGCCAGCGCAGAAACAGCTGGTTTGACACAAAGGACGGAATCATTCTCGGGCAGCGCGTAACCCCGATTGCAAAGGTCGGCGTGTATGTGCCCGGCGGACGCGCGGTGCTTTCTTCGAGCGTTTTGATGAATATCATCCCTGCGAAGGTTGCCGGTGTGCCGGAGATTATCATGGTGACGCCTCCCCAGAAGGAGGGTGCGCTCAATCCGACATCGATTGTCGCGGCTGTTGAGGCCGGTGTAACGAAAATCGCAAAGGTCGGCGGCGCGCAGGCGATTGCAGCGCTTGCATACGGAACTGAGAGCATTCCGAGAGTCGACAAGATTGTAGGACCCGGCAATATCTATGTGGCGCTTGCGAAGAAGGCGGTCTACGGAAGCGTGGGCATCGATTCCATCGCAGGTCCGAGCGAAATCCTCGTGCTTGCGGACGAGACCGCAACGCCCCGCTTTGTAGCGGCAGACCTCCTCAGCCAGGCGGAGCATGATGTCATGGCATCTGCGATTCTGGTTACGACATCCGCGGAGCTTGCGGAAAATGTCAGCCGGGAAGTTGAGAAAATGACGCAGACGCTGTCCCGCAAAGAGACCATCGAGGCGTCGCTTGCGGCATACGGAAGAATCTTTGTCGCCGAGTCGATGGAGGATGCCGTTTCTGCTGCGAATGACATCGCCTCCGAGCATGTTGAGATTCTCACGAAGGATCCGTGGGAGACTATGTCGCACATTCAAAATGCGGGAGCCATTTTCCTCGGAGAGTATTCGAGCGAGCCGCTCGGCGATTATTTTGCGGGGCCGGACCACATCCTTCCCACAAACGGCACGGCGCGCTTCTTCTCGCCGCTCTCGGTCGATGAGTTTATCAAGAAGAGCAGCGTAATCTGCTACAGCAGAGACGCGCTTCGTCCGGTGTACCGCAAGGTTACGACATTTGCCGAGGCGGAAGGGCTGACGGCACATGCAAACTCGATTTATGTCCGCTTTGAGAACGAAAAATAGGGATTCACAGAATTCATTTGACCGCGCGGAAGAATCGCGGTAAAATACACACAGATAACCCACGGGAGGCGAATATGGAAACGGAACGCAGGGCGAAAGTGGCAAGAGACACCAAGGAAACGAACATTGTCTGCGATTTCAAAATCGACGGCAACGGCGTATATGATGTGGATACCGGAATCGGTTTTTTCAATCATATGCTGGAGGGATTTGCAAGACACGGCTTCTTTGATCTGAAGCTGAAGGCCAAGGGCGATTTGAATGTGGATTCCCACCACACCGTGGAGGATGTCGGCATCGTTCTCGGACAGGCAATCCGCGAGGCGCTCGGCGACAAGGCAGGCATCACGCGCTACGGCTTTTTCCTGCTTCCCATGGATGAGACCCTTGTGGAGTGTGCAATCGACCTCTCCGGGCGCCCGTATTTCGTATACGATGTGAAGACGACGGTCGACAAGCTCGGCGAGATGGATGTCGAGATGGCGAAGGAATTTTTCTATGCGATTTCGTACAGCGCAGGAATGAATCTGCACATTCGCATGATTTCCGGCGACAACAACCACCACATTCTTGAGGCGATGTTCAAGGCGTTTGCCAAGGCTTTGGACATGGCGACACGGGTTGACCCCCGCATCGAGGGCGTGCTGTCTACTAAGGGAACGATTTGACGGGAGAGCGTATGGAGAAAAATATTATTGCCTATATCAACGCGGAAAATGCTTTCTCCGCCTCTGTTTTGGAGCTTGCGATGAGCTATGAGCAAAACGGTGCGGACGGGCTTTACATTTACAATTACGACGACAATGAGACCACGCAGATGCATTTTCTTCAGACGGTCATGTCATATCGAGCGGTTTGAGGACATCAAGAAGGCGCTTTATACCGGCGCGTCCTATGTCGTGATTCCGTACGAGAAGACATTTCCGAAGGAAGAGGTGCGCAAGGGAATCGACCGGTTCGGCCGCGACCGCATCATCGTGGAATTCAACGCCGACATCGACAAGCCCGACCATGCATATGAGAGCGTTCGCCTTCTGGAGGAACTTAAGGACCTCGGGGTTGCGAAGTTTATTTTAAAGCATGTGACCGTGTCGCCTGCGATGAACCGCATTCTCGAGAATTGTCCGCTGCCGGTGATTGTGCGCGACTCTCTGGTGCGAAACGATATCGCGACGATTCTCTCGATGCCCAACTGCTGCGGCATCGCGACGAATTATTACGAGGGCAAGAACATCCTCAAGGTGAAGCGCTCGCTTCGCGATCAGGGCATTGCGACGATTTGCCTGGAATCCTCCGTAAGTTTCGCCGATATGAAGACGAACGAACACGGGTTGATTCCAGTGGTTGTACAGGATTACCGCACCCTGCAGGTGTTGATGGTCGCCTACATGAACGAGGAGGCCTTCAATAAGACGATTGAGACCGGGCGCATGACTTATTGGTCGAGAAGCCGCAACGAGCTCTGGGTCAAGGGTGAGACGAGCGGTCACTACCAGTTTGTGAAGGAGCTTCGCATCGACTGCGACAACGATACGCTGCTCGCTAAGGTGCATCAGCTCGGCGCCGCATGCCATACCGGAGAGACCTCGTGCTTCTTTACGGAGCTCTGCAGGAAGGAATTCGCGGACTTCAATCCGCTCACCGTGCTCACGGAAGATTACAATGTAATCATGGATCGCAAGGTCAATCCGAAGGAAGGGTCTTACACGAACTATCTCTTCGACAAGGGAATCGACAAAATTCTCAAAAAATGCGGCGAGGAGGCGACGGAGATTACGATTGCTGCGAAAAATCCCGACGCCGAGGAGCTCAAGTACGAGATTGCCGACTACCTGTTCCATCTCATGGTTCTCATGGTGGAGTGCGATGTCGACTGGAACGATATCGTGAAAGAGCTCGCCAACCGGCGGAAGTCCTAAGGAGGTTGCAATATGGATTTTTTGTTGGAGTTTTTGCGGCAGGGCGCCCTGTTCGTATTTTACATTGCCGTCGCGATATGCGGCGTTTTGGCCGGAAAGGCGCTTCGCGCCCGTAAGAATCGCAAGAAGGCGCAGGCCGAAGGCGCCGATACGATGGAGTGAAACAGGCCGGTAATTCGAAGGATGGCGCAATTTCGAAAAATGTGCTTGCATTTTCCGAAAAAGAGTGATACACTTCGTTTGTAACTAAGTTGTCAATGTGAGAGTGGGTCCGAAACGGCCCACTCTCAGTTTTATGTAAGTGGTCGAATACGGCGGCGTCGGGAAGGTCAAGGCTCCCGGCAAAACGGTGTTTGATACGGAGGTTGTATGGCGAAAGTCAGGGACTGTGAGGCAAAGACCGAGGAGATTCTGCTCCCGATTCTTGCAGAACACGGATTTGAACTGGTGGATGTCGAGTATGTCAAGGAGGCCGGGAAACGGTATTTGCGGGCATATATCGACAAGGAGGGCGGAATTACGATCGATGACTGCGAGGTTGTCTCCAGAGCATTGAGCGACAGGCTCGACGAGGAGGACTTCATCGAGGAAGCGTATATCCTCGAGGTTAGCTCGCCGGGATTGACAAGGCCGCTTAAGAAGCCGAAGGATTTCGAAAGAAATCTCGGGAAAATGATTGAATTCGGTTTGTTTACTGCGGTTAACGGAACCAAGGAATTTACTGCGAAACTTACGGCGTTTTCCGACGACGACATTACCGCGGAGCTTGCGGACGGTACGCAGATGCGTGCGGAGAGGAAAAATATCCGTTATATACGACAGGCGTTTACGGATGAAATCTGATTTCTTTTTGGAAATCAATCAAATACTATCGAAACTTATTGAAGGAGGAATATCATGAAACAGGCAGCTAAGAAATCTGCAGAGGAGTTGAAGAAGGAGGACTTTAAGGAACTGATTGTTGCGCTCGATCTGATTGAGAAGGAGCGCGATATCAGCAAGAGCGTACTTCTCAAGGCGATTGAGGATTCGCTTCTTGCGGCATGCAAGGACGAGTACGGTAAGAGCGATAACATCCGCG